>JAWOCD010000039.1:0-109053 GCA_046483985.1 Promethearchaeia archaeon | reverse complement strand
AGGATTTTTATCTTTTAATTAAAGATAAAAGCCCGCGATATGGGGTTTTTGAGCAAACAATCATTATATTTTTCTTTTTTATAAAGAATTCTCATATATGAGTGTATTTTAGAATTTAAATAATGAATCGAAAATTAAAAATCTATCAACTAAGGACGACAAAATTCTTATCTATATCACCTTGAGATTTGTCGGAAAAAAAGAGTGTTCAAGAATGATCAAGACCCGCAATTTTCTCACCGAAAATGGACAAAAAAGATGATTTTCCTTCAAAAAAAATTACACTATCTCTTCCGACATTAAAAGAATTGGTATAGCCAGAAATATTGTCGGCTCTAAATCAGTGATTTTTAAATTTCAGGTAAAAAGAAAAAACCAAAAATATATTCATTTATTAAAAATTAAATAATCAAAATTCTTATTTCTACCCCTCAAGTCATCAAAAACAACATAAAACTGGGGAGTCACGATGTCGCAAGAGTTATGCTTCTGATAAGTTACGCTTCTGATATTTGATGAGGGTCATAGAACGAAAGGAAATTATGCATACAATTTTATCTCCCATCACTATATTCAAAGGTATAATGACCCTCCCCCCCCCCCCCCAATTTTAGGGCTTACAGCCTCTACCGGAAAAAAACCAAGAAATCATTTTCGGAAGGTTTAATGACACCCAAAGAGCCTTTCTCGGTAATTGAAAAGATATTCGGATATACTTCTTTCATAATTGTCTTTTATCAAGTATTCAAGAACTCAAATATATCTTAATAAAGCACAACATACTCAAAAAATCTATGGAAAAATGCAAAAGTTTATAGCCTTTAATTTATACATTTAATATGATACCTTAAGACAACAACTTAAGATGTATAAAAAGTAATAAATGAAAACACGAACTGAATACGAATGCAATGTTTATCAACAGAAGACGTTAAACAATGGAACGGACGTACGATAGAAATCGATGATTCTGGCACGGGGGATATAATAGGTGATGCCTTTATTGCGCTTCACGATGTCCCGACTGGACAGATAATTTTTAGAGGAATATCCGTAGGATTGTATACAAAACGTAATAGAAATATGGAAAGACCAAAAAAAGCAATTTTAAAAACGGTCAAAGACGGGCTTAAAAGCCTTAATTTTAACAAACAGCGGGATCGAGTCCTTCTGTGTCGAGGAAGTTGTTTTGACCTCGTCCGAGAATGGTTGGATCAAGAAGATATAAACTACTTACCCGCAATAATCGAAGGAAAGTTACAAGACGCCATTGAAGGACGCTTTATCTCACATTTGAGATCTTTAGGAGTCAAATCCAACAAGCTAAATAAAGCAGCCGGGAAAGAACGGTTTTATATTCTCTTTAATTGGGTTGCTGAAGATTTTCCACACCGAGAAAAGTTTGTTAAAAAAGGGTTTCCAGCATGGGAGAATCGCTGGAAAGCGAGAGCACAAAAAAAATATGAACAAAAAGAATATAAACAAGAATATATTCAAACTCGCACTGAGGAAATCCTTAAAACTATGTAATTTATTTATTTTATAAAGTAAATTATGAAAATATTTATGTATAATTTAATTCAAGACTTAAAAATGAATAACAATTATTTAAGATAAGATACAAGTGGTGTTTCATGCAACAACAAGTAACAGCAAATTTCGAGCCAACGTCGAAAAAATGTAAATTTATCGACAAGTATCAGAAAGCTTATAGAAATACGCGCATCTATTATCAACATGGAAGAATAAATGGAGAGAAAGCCGTTCGGCTATTTTTTGATGGGGAGCATATTGCCACCCGTTATAAGACCCGAAAATGTCGATCCTCTGAGTTTGACATTCAAGCTTATGGGGGACAAGATATGAATACGGCTCAAGTCCAGCGGGAAGAATGTCTACAAAGGATAGTTAGACATTTATTCCGAAAACTCGGGTTCACCATCGAATTTGAACCACAATTAGACCGATACACACCAGACGTCTTAGCAAATAAAGATGACTTTCAAATCTTTATTGAATTGAAGGCTTATCATCGGTATAACCTCGTAGGAGATCCCGAAATTACACAGACGATGAAGTATTTTGAAATGGCAAGTCGGGTTTATGAAGATCCCGAAAATGGAAATAACAATTCACATTCTCCACGGGCAATTTTGTTTACGACAGGAGACCTTATTAGAAAACGAGACAGTTATTTGTCTCATCCTGATAAAAAGCCCTACAGACATGTAAATAAGTTCTATAAAAAACATATTGCTCCGAGAAGATATGTCGATTCCATGGATAAGTTTACATCAAAGATGATGTATATTCATGCTCATAAGAAGTTTAAGAAAAATCGAAAAATGGGATTCAGAGAAATGGATGTGCAGTTTCCAGAAGATCTAAACGAAGAAAACTTTCCCGAACTCATACTTCAGCCTTCAAAATATGAAGTACTTTTATTAGATGCAGAAATTCTCTATGACATGTTAAAGAGAGAAGGTCTACGACAAGAAGCACATTACTTTCGATTGATACGGCAAGCTCGATT
This sequence comes from Promethearchaeia archaeon, assembly GCA_046483985.1. Lineage (GTDB taxonomy): Archaea > Asgardarchaeota > Lokiarchaeia > Sigyniarchaeales > SOKP01 > JAWOCD01. The sequence continues at coordinate 106,520 of JAWOCD010000039.1, read as the reverse complement.
AGAAAAGTTAGTTTTAAACAGAAATATATTAGAAATGTCTTAGAATGTAATCTTCTAAGTTTTTTTCTATTCAAATTTTAATTTATTTTTCCTTATTTTAGAATAATTTGATAGTTCCAGATTAAAGAAAGATTTCCGCTAGATTTTATTTTCCAATCTAAATATGAAATATAATAAAAAACTTTAACCTAGTTTATTATATATTCAGCGTAAAAGGTAAATCAATTTAGATATAAGTTATTTAATCTGATGAAAGATGAGCAAAAAAAACAAATGGGCCGAACTCGCAAAATGGTGGAACCTTTTTGGGAAAAATGAGATAACTGCAGAGGAATCTATAAAATTGATAAATCCGGGTCAGAAAATTTTCATTCACTCTGGTTGCATGGAACCCCAGCTGCTCATGAATGAATTAATTAATCAGTCAAAACGATTGAAAGATATTGAGATACATCATTTTCTTTCTATTGCGAGAAAAGGCGATTTAAACTTATCCAATAAACCAGAGGATCTCTTTCGGCATAATGCGTTTTTTATCGGAGGAGAATCCATTCGAGAAGCCGTTAATTCTGGGCAAGCTGATTATACGCCCATGTTTTTATCGGAGATTCCCGAATATTTCCGCACTGGACAAAAAAATATTGATGTCGCAATCATTCAAGTTTCACCCCCCGATAAAAACAATTTTTGTTCTTTTGGCGTAAATGTTGATGTTGCAAAACCAATTGCAGAGTCAGCAGAATTAGTGATTGCAGAAGTAAATCCCCAAGTGCCAAGAGTATTAGGCAATAGTTTTATTCATATGAAAAAAATCGATTATTTCGTATATAACGATGAGCCACTCTTGGAATACCACGCCCCACCGATTAACGATGTCCATAAAAAAATTGCAAAAAATGTAGCTGGATTAATAGATAATGGCTCAACGCTTCAAATAGGGATGGGAAAGGCTCCTATGGCAGTGTTATCCGAATTAGATTGTCATAAAGATCTGGGCATTCATAGCGACACAATATTTGATGGGTTAGTTGATTTGGTGGAGGAAGGGGTAATCACATGCGAGAAAAAGGAATTTCACCCTAATCGTATTATAGCCAACTACGGGTTAGGGACAAAAAAATTATTTGATTTCGTGAACGATAACCTCTTAGTAGAATTTCATCCAGCTGACTATACCAATAACCCAATTAATATTGCTAAGAATTATAAAATGACTGCGGTCAATGGAGCAATTTCTATCGATTTGATGGGACAAATAAACGCAGATTCCATTGGACCTCGATTTTATTCAAGTATTGGTGGTCTTGTTGATTTCTGCCGGGGCGCCAAGTACGCTGAAAGAGGAAAATCCATTATTTGTCTACCATCCACGGCCAAAGATGGATCTATATCACGGATTGTTCCAACGCTAAAAAAAGGGTCTCACGTCTCTCTGACAATGGGGGATGTGGACTATATCGTGACAGAATACGGCATAGCGAATCTTCACGGCAAAAACATCCGGGAACGTGTAATGGAACTAATTTCAATTGCCCATCCTAAATTTCGAAAAAATCTTTTGAAGAAGGCAAAAAAGCTCAATTACATCTATTCCGATCAAAAACTTCCCACAGATGAGGAGGGTAATATCATCCGATACCCAGAGAAATATAAAACAACCTATATCACGCCAAAAGGGGAAAAGATACGTTTTCGTCCTATTCATGCTAAAGACGAACGATTAGTTCAAGATCTCTATTACTCTCTTGATGATAAGTCTCGAATTTACCGATTTTTCCGTAGCAAGAAATATTTCATGCGAGAAGATGTGAAAATGGATGTATTAATTGATTTTGAAAAGGAAATGGTCATTGTAGGAGTGGTTGGGACGCCTGGTCAAGAAAAAATCGTATCAATCGGATCCTATGAAAAGCAACCAAATAATTTTGGAGAACTTGCATTTACTGTTGCGGATGGATGGCGAAACAAAGGAATTACCACGTTTATGCTTCAATATCTGATTGAAATAGCGCAAAATAAGGGATTATCGGGATTTCAAGGGGAAATCTTATGGGAAAACAGAGCTATGATTCATATTATAAAAAATTGTGGATATAACGTAGAGGGGAATGCTCGCGGAGAAAGTTGGGTGTTCTCATTTCCCTTCGAGGAAAAAAAAATTTAATTCTCCAATTTTAATTATTATTAGGATTATTAAACTGCGTCTTTAACTATCGTTTTAACGAGTTTTTAAAAATTATTAATTTATTTTGGAAGAGAAGCTTATAATGTCCTTCTTATAAGCACAAATATCCAAGATCGGAGTTAGAGAGTTTTTTAAGTATTTTTTCTTTATAAAAACTTGAAGATTATGGACTATAGAGTCGGGTATTAATTATTAATGGGTTAATAATATTGGTAGAACCCAAAATTTTTTGAACAATAGGAATCTATAATTTTTATCAAACTCATCCATTAAAATTTTAATCGTGGTTAATATGCCTTGGATTGGTCACATCATATATGGCTTATGTTTCATTATTCCACTCTTTTATTTTACGGAAGATGATGAGAACAAATTCAACTACAAGGTTGCATTTATTTTTCTGGCTAATAATTTCGTGGGTCCAGACGCGGCACATATCTGGGTTGGATTGCCGTTTCATAATCTCTTAGGATTTTTAATCTTTGCAATCCCCCTATCGCTATTCTACTCATACCTCTCGCGATTTTCATTAAAGAAAAAAACAGGCTCAAAATTCGGACTTAGATTTGTTGACGAAGAAATTCGGGAGGTAAATTGGAAAAACTCATATTTCTTATGTGTGTCCGGAGGGATTCTCCACAAATTTATTGACCAGTTCTATCATTGGGATAGGAATATAACTTTTTGGCCGGGTCTGAGTCTGCAGCATGAAGATTTGCTATCTTGGGGTGGTGATGCTTATCATGTATTAGATCCTTTGATACTTATTGGTTATGCAATCGTAATTCTTTCCATTGTAATTTCTTTCTATTGCTTGAAGAAAGGATTTAGGGAAACATTTAAATTATTTATTGGTATTACTTCTCTTTCATTAATTGTCATCTTTACGATTGGTGTTGAGGCATTTTTAGGGGAGCGAGAGGTTGGAGTTATATTTCACTCTATTCTCTATGTGTTGATACCTCTCTCTTTGCTCCTTTACGCAGCTAAAGATGTCAAGGATAATCCTAACAAGGAATCTGAAGTTCCTAAAATAGAGAGAGGACTCCTATTAAAAATAGTCGCTTTTATCTCAATCTTGTTTGCTTTAATTTTAATACTTATTTCAACCATTGCCCTTGTACAGACAGATATTATCGCCTCCCCGCTGGCAAGCAAGTTAGGTGAAGAAATTGCAGACATACGATTTACTATTCGGTTCTTGGGCTCTACCATATTATTTATTTCAGGAACTTTGGTAATTGCTTCTATTGGATTATTATTTAAAAGCAATATTTGTAGAAAAATTGCGATTGTAATTAATATTATATTTTGGATGTTGGCATTTCCCGTTGCAATTTCGTTATTTCTTTCAGAAAATAACGTGAAAGCATTGTTTAACGATAAAGGACGGTCTGAGCAAAATTAATTTGGTTGGAAGTTAAATGACTAAATTTATGAAAGTCTGATCTTTATCTATCTATACTCGCTCCACAGAGAAAATATCGCTGAGATTAAGACAACATTACAAGAAAAGCATAAGGAGAAAAAAGAGAGATTATTAAAAAAAAGAATGTGTAAGAATCGTCCGAGAATCCAGCCACTCAATCAAACTAAAGTAAGTTATTTCTTTTTTCTTATTTCTGAACTTCTAGATTTTTTAGGTTGATCCTCAGATTTAATGACAACGATACAATTAAATCAACATTTAAATTTAGAAGGGTTTCTCTCTTGTTTTATGAGGCTTCTAAATTAGGATTAGGGGTTAGGAGATTAATGAATTCGAAGATATCTCAATCAAAAAAAATTTTTTAATTCATATACCAAGGAGATGACCTTCCCAATCCGAAAAATGCAGTGAGCAGACCAAAATTTAAAAAAAGAAAAAAAAGTTAGTTTGTATTGCGGTGCGAGGTTTTTTAGTGAATTTCCTCGTCCCGATTGCGATCTTAGAAGTACTTAATCGCGAGTTTGATGTCTCCTCTTGTTACTTTCTTCCTGCCTGCTTGTTTTGTGAATCTTAACGCCGTTTTGGTAAGTTGTTGAGCCGCTTTTTGCATCCAATCAATAAGCTCATCAACTGCATCTCGTGCAACGATTTCTGCTCCGTTGTGTTTCATCAGGCGTCGGATAGGAGACCAACTAATATATTGTGCCATTTTTTTTTATTCCTCCACTTTGATAATAAATTGTTTTTGAATTACTTATTTTATTTGAGATAATTATATATCATATAGTCTTTCATATATTTAAAGATTATGCTAAATTTACCGATGTAGGAAGAAAAAATTGCAAAAAAATTACCGACAAAATCGGATTCGTTGAGATAGTTGTTCTCAGAAAAGTTAGGGAAGTTTTATCTTTAAAGCATTCTCTCCAAAAATATGGGCATACTAAAGGTAATTGACGATTTAAGATAAATATCGGGCTTGAAAATTTATAATTAAAAAGTATTATGAATTTTTGTGAAATTCTCGGACTCTGGATTGTAAGTTTTTGAATGAAATAAGATTTAAAATTTCAGAAAAAATAAAACAAAATCCCGTCCATAGAATGAGATCATAGATATATCGAATGTCAATAAGAGATTTATAGAGGAAATTAGAAAAATATATTTGATTCGTAAAAAATGAAGGAAAAAAGGAAAAAAGAAATTATATTAAATATGCAAGAAATAGGCTAGGATAGTAAAAAGCAAGAACGGCACAAAAATCGTTAAAGCAAACTGGGTTTTATCGGGATAGAAAATATTCAAAATTCTTTTAGCGATGTAAATAAGGGCAAAAAACCCCGCTAAGAGCCAGCTTAAGTTTCCGAAGAGAGAAAAACTTAAAATAGGAGCAAAGGCTATAAAACCGACCATCACATAAATAAAAAGGGCGAAAAAAGCTGCAACTATCTCAATAACAATCAATCGAAAGAGTCCCTTCCGAGAAGATTCGGGAAACCTAATGCGAATATGGTCTTTTAAGACTTTCTCTTTAAAAATTTGCACCAAAAATTCCATTCCGCCGAAAAACAACAAGACACTCGATGCCATATAAATGAAATACAAGGAATGCGGCGCTATCATCATGGGAAACTTCATATAAAATGTCCAAATGTTCCATTGAAAGAAAAATGCCAAGTATAACACGCTCCCAAACGTGATGCTTTTTACAATAGAATATTTTGATAAATCCACCTGGTACCATTTTACTAATCGCAAACTGTGAAAAAAAGTACCTCCTTCGTTACGCATTTTTCTATATTCCCCTCTTCGTTCCCAGATAGATAACAACCATATCATAATTAGCCCTCCTAAGAGGGCACAAACCCCAGTAAGAAACATCGTCCGAAAGATTGGTTCTAAAGGCAGAAAAAACACACTCGGAAGCCAAGCAGAACTAAATCCTAACAATGCAATTAAACCAACAATTCCGAACAGGGCAAGAAGTAAAAAAAGCGCATTGACATCGAATATCTTCGATTGTGTTTCCGGCTCTAAAGAGGGATAAATCCCTTCTCTGAACCTCTCCTCGGTTTTCATACTATCCCATAGGTCCACCTCTGCTCGGTCCGGTACATAGTATAAGGCAAGAAACATTATCAAGTAGAATATCCCACAGAGCGTACCCATGATAAGGGGAGAAAAAAATCCCAGTGATCCAGCAATCATAGCCAAAAAGGCAACCATATACAAAAGCAAGACATATAAGATGGTCTTGAAGTAAGATCCGCGCCCAAATGAGAAGTCCATAAAATTCTTATCCTCTTGCTTGAGTTTGAGAATCCGTTTCTCTTGCTGCGCCCGGTGAGTGGTAAACCGTTTATTATAGACAAGAATGAACACTACGGCAAGAACGGGTAAAAATGAGAGGAAAAAATAACCAATACATTGACTAAATAACCCAAACCCAAACATCTTAGAATAGGTCAGTTCAATATCCCGCTCTTGTGAATACTTTTCAAAATCATCGGCAAACTCATCTCCCACCTCCCCCAGATCCACGCCCTTCAATCGCTCTTCGAAAAAATTGATAATACAATAATCGGAAGTATAGTTGGGGTCGTCCATGAGTTGATGATTATCATCCACGGGAACATAATATGCTTCCTTTTCGGCATCAATCACAGCCTCATAGCCCAGGCTGGACTGGTTTGTATAGTCAAAAGTGCCTTGCCGCAAGGAGTCAATGAACATCACGGATTGATTTTTAGCATTGGGTAAATCCTCAACCGCGTCAAACTCTTTCAGAAAGATTCTATCCAGTCGGGTAGTCCCAGGAATAATTAAATCTTCGAGGTCCTCATCATCTCCCCGATATAATTCATAGACTCTCAACAAATCCTTAATATTGTCCGGCGTAAATTCATCTTCTCCAGCCTTTTCTAACTCGATGAAATCTTCATGGACCGAAAAGGTAACATTGTTTTCGGGTAATATCCCGTGGATTAACCAGTGGGTAAAGTTCGTAAATCCATTCATGGAAACGGTTGCATCAACTTTATCTCCTAATACGCCTGCGGAGAGCGCAACTGTTGCACCCCCATAGCTAATCCCCATAAGCCCTACATTGGAAACATCCACGAAATTATGATTCTTTAAATAATTAATCCCATCAGAGATAATATAAGGCTCCACCGAATTACGCGGCAAAATATCCATCTCCCCGATACTCATCCCATGACCTGGTAGATCGATGGACAAAACCACAAATCCACGCTTTGCTACTTCAACACACCACCTATTCATGGATTCTTTTCCCGCCCCCGCTAAAAACCCATGACATGCAATGACTGCAGGATGCTTTTCATTTGAAAATTTGGGAGAAGGTTGAAATAATTGTCCCGCAATAAGATTTCCGTCAGTAGCGGAAGTCGGCTCGCTCTTATAGGATACATTAGTGATAACCACTTCTTTTTGAGTGAATGGTGCTTGTTGCCACTGAATGACATAAACAAAATTAGGAAGGAGGATAAAAAAGGACATAAGCATCAGCGCCCCAATAATTACCAATTTGCTTTTGCCCATAAATAACTTTTGCAGCTTCATTTTCTCTCGGATGGAGTAATTTAAAAATAATTTGATGAAATATAATTTAAAATAATTAATTAGGATTATGAAGGAAGAAAAATGAAGGCTAAACAGAGAATTTCATAAATTAATTAAAGAAAAATAAATTAAAAGAAGTTACCAAATTAAGTTTTCTTCACCACACTTAGAGCATTCTACCGGAGATCCCCGTTCTGGAAAGAGAGGGAGGGGATTTCCACAATTATAACAGATTAATTCATAAATTTGATCCACAGAATCAATAATTCCCGTTGCCATGAGCCGTTTTTTGAGCGCATTTGAAAGATTGGTAAGTAAGGAAACCAAAATTTCGGCATTCTTTGAAGCACAGAGAAATTCAATTTTATTAGATACAATACGTCCAACTGCTAAAATATCTTTTAAAGAATCTAATTCCCTCCCGAAGAACCATGCAATCCTCTTCCCTTCATCCTTGGTAATCAGTTGAAGGTGATGAGCCTTTAGAATTTGTTCTGCATAATTAAAATATAAATCCAAATTCTCATTAGCTGCAACTCCAAAACTACGAATTGCCTTTTTAACCTCTTTATTATTGTAAAATTCTTCAATGGAATTACTTGGAATTATTTTAGGTTCGATTCCACCAATTTGTTTTGCGTGAATAGCCACGGGTTCTGCGTTTAAAACTCTCACATAATCTTTACTGTTAACAAAGCTTGAAAAGAGCGTTATTTTACCCTTGTTGTTTAAATTTATTGGTTTAAAATAAAAATTGATCTGTTTTTTACTTTTCTCCGCCAATTGATCAAACCCAATATTAATTTGTTTCTCTGAATCTTCTTCCGTATTCAGCTGCTCTGACTCTAGTCTTGGAGGTGTATATCGGATAACATTAAGATAATCCGGATATCTCACTTTAATCTTTACCTCCGTAATAGGCGCTGAAGATTGATTAATAATAAGAACTGAAAACAGATAGGAGCCCGCATGAGGATATAATTTATGAACCAATTTTATTTTGTTTTCTTGATCAATATTTTCATAGCGGGTGATTTCTGCTTCTTTTGTTTTATTTTTGTAGGATTTAAAGAGAATTAAATTACTTATTTTTGGTTTATCGTTCTTCTCTTTACTTTTTAAATTCTCGCTACTCATAAAATTTCCATTTTCCAATTATCATTCGCCGAAGAAAAAATTATTTTCTTACTAATTTAATATATTTTTTTAAAAATAATAAAGCTTTTTATTGACATAAGGTAAGGTAGTTTTTTACAATGCTGAAAAAATTAGATAAATTATTTGAAAGTGAAACTATAAAACCTTCTTTTTCCCGAGCGCATGCAGTTTTGGCTTTATATTTATTTGCAGAACATCCCCAAGGATTGGGACGATATAGACTCAAATCAGAGTTGAATATCGGTTCAGGAACAGCCCGGTCTCTGGTGAATAAATTAAAGAAAAAATTAGACTTCATTTGCGTATCGGGTCAGCGAAAAGGGCATATACTTACTGATAAGGGTAAAGAGTTCTTGAAGACTATCAAAAAAAAAATTCCATTGATTAAATCTGCTGATTTGAAAGAACTTAGAGATGTAATTGTAGAATATGAAAATGAAAGTGCATATTATTGCTTTGTAAAGGATGTTGGGGATAAAGTTGATAACGGTATGGAACAAAGGGATGCCGCTATCAAAATTGGCGGATTAGGAGCCTCTTGTCTTGTGGTTAACGAAGGAAAGCTTAGTTTTTCCCTCAGTTATATGACTCAATCTGATAAAGAGAAGATGAAGGTAAGTGATAAGGTTCAAAACTATTTTCAAAAGAAAACAAATAAAAATTTAGAAGAAAATGATGTAATTATTATCGGGCTAGCTGAAAGTCCAGAGGTTGCCCGTTTATCTGCATATAATGCAGCTTTGACGTTGCTTAATGAAAAAGATTAGAAATTAAATAAATTAAAACCCAGAGATGTTAAAATGGAATTTCAAAAAGACATTAAAATTTTCATAAATCAGCCACTTTTTAATAAAATAAAAGAATGTGTGAGGAATGCAGAACCCAATGAAGCATGTGGATTAGTCTTTGGAGAGATTAAGGAAGTAGAAGTAGACTCGGGATTCCAATATCATTATATTGCCAAAAAGTTTGAATGTATTGAATCAAACAAAAAGAGTCATGTTAGTTTCCTAATGGACAATTTCGAAGAACTTAACCGCGTCTTTCAAAATGCATTTGAAGAATATCATCTGCGTTTAATTAGTATCTTTCATTCACATCCTTCGGGAGCCTATCCAAGCGGGGTCGACACAAAAAATATGAGATTTCTGGATAATTGCGGAAATCGGGCATTTAAGAATCAAATATGGACTATTATGGACGCAAAAACCCAAGAACTTAATGGATTTATATACTTTCAGAAAGAATTCCTAAAAATAGATGTAAAGATAGCAAGTTAATAGAATTATGTGTTAAAAAGATATTTTTATTGGATTTTTTCGTATCCGTCTTTAGTGATGGTAGATATCTGAATATCAAACCCAGAGGCAGCATCGCGACTTTTTGAGCTCCTAATAGCTGTTTTTATTAATTCAATTCCATCCTCTTTATTCATTTTCGGTTTCCAATCGCTTTCTAAGATACCCAGAGTAAAGGTTGATCCAGAACCAAATGAAATGAAATTTTCCTCCTCATAAAGCGTTCCTAAAAGATCAATACCATACAATTTTCCTTTTTCTTCCTTCTTGGAATATCCACCAATAATCATCATCGATAAATAGAATGACCGACCTTGATATAGTATATTCCTGGTTACATTAGCAATATATTTAGGCTCTGGCACTTTATTCTTTTCAACTTCTCTTAATTTTGAGAGAGCTCTAATTTGATTGACTACATATTGACAGTCTGCTACCCCTCCCGAAATAGTCGCAGCGTTAAAATCATTAATCTTAAATAACTTTTGAGCAGTTTTTGTGGCAACCGTATATCCCGCAGTGGCTTGAGACTCAGTTCCGATTACTACTCCGTCTTTTACGATAATACCGACCGTTGTAGTTTTTGATTCAATTTGTTTTAATTTTGCTTCATTTATTTGAGGGAGTTGATTTCCTTTTTCTAACATTTTTAGTTTTTTCCAAATTGGTAATATTAATAGTTATATAATTATATTGTATTAAAATTTTTGAACTTTATTTATTTTTGTCTCATAAATTAAAAACTGGTGAAACCATTATGGAAGAGAAAAAATTTTAAAGATTTGTTTCATTTATTTTTTTATAAGAAATATTTAAGTTGAGATTTTATGGCAAGAGAACAAGCACGAAGCAAGAGAAAATCAAGTGGAAAGAAATATCGGAAATTTAGAAAGAAGAGGAAACGAGAATTAGACCGAGATCCGATCCATACCCTTATTGATAAGGAAAAAAAGAAAAGGCAACGGGTATTAGGAGGGAACACAAAAATAAAACTCTTTTCGACTTCTTACATTAACGTAACAGACCCAAACAGCAATGAAACGCAAAAAGTAGAAATTTTAGATTTTGTCAGTAATAAAGCTTCAAAAGACTTAAACAGACGGCATGTTTTAACGAAAGGGGCAATTGTTGATACAGAACTCGGAAATGTTAGAATTACCAGTCGTCCAGGACAAGATGGGCAAGTTAATGGCGTGTTAGTTCAATAGATATTCTCAATTTTTATAATATCGACTTTTTTCCAGAATTCCATTCATTTTTATATTATCTTCCACACTAACCATCAAACTTATTTTCCAATATTAGGGTGAGAAAGGTGCATCCGTTAGGACGGTGATGAATCCCCACATAAATCCTTTCTTCTTTTTATTCCTTAATAGAAATGTTTTTGACGTTAGCTTTTTTCCCTTCAATAATTTCGCTATCCTTACTCCCACAGTGTTTACACGAAAATAATTGGAGCCCTGTAAGTTTAGCTTCTTTCGTGATATCCACTACAGAAACCTTTCCACAATCGTTACATTTAATTTTTCCAGGGGTAAATTCAATCTCCAATTCCGCTCCTTCCGCAATGGAGCCCTTGGTTGCCATTTCAAAAGATTGTTTTAAAAGTTCAGGGACGATGAGAGTTAATTCTCCAATCTCCAAATATACCTTGGTAATTCTCTTAGCATTGTATTTCTTCGCTGTGGATTCGGCAACTTGAAAAATGTTATACGCAAACGCAAATTCGTGCATAATTATAAAAAGGATAGACCTAACTCATTTTTCTCATTTTTTTTATTTCTTTGGCGATCTCTTTAATGACATGAGATTTTCTTTTTCCCTTGGTATCAATCAAGACTCTCCCAGACCTATCCCACCATGTTCGTGGGTAGCGCATTCTTCTCTCTACTTGGACATCATAACCCAATCTTCTTGAAGCTTTTACGATGTCTTTGATTGAAATTTTATCAATTGCATATTTTTTCGGTAAGCGGCGACCTTCGCTCCTAGAACGTTTCAAATCAAGGTAAGCTGGCCATATTATTTTAAAATCGCCAATTTCTCTCATAATGAAAACTGTTTTATAATTTTTATTTAGCTCATGTAAATGAAACTTCTAATACATTTAAAAATTATGAGTATAGATTTTAAGTGAGAGTGAAAATTTTAAGTGAGAGTTTTCTTTACCTATCATAGATTTAAATTTTGTACTATAATTTAAAGTATTCCACAAGAAAATATGGGAAGGTAGTCTAGCATGGTATGATTCTCGGCTGGGGAATACTTCGGAGATCCGAAGTATCTGGACGCTGAGAGTTCAGGGGTTCAAGTCCCCTCTTTCCCACCATAATAACGAGCGTTCCGTTATTCTATTTCTTAAACTTAAATGTTTTTCCCATAATCTTTATCACTAGTTTTTAATTATTGTCTTTTGCTATAATAATTTTTAATCATATAATCCAGAAATTGGGATTAAGTTTGGAAAAAAAGACCAAAACGAATAGAAAATAAAATTTATCAAGAAATTTCTTTATGCTCTCCTGTAACCATATAATGGACTTTTTCGGCAATTTTGCATGCGTGGTCCCCGCAACGTTCTAAGTACCGTGCAATCATTAAGATGTGGGCACATGGGGTAATGCAGTGAGGGTCTTCCATCATATAACTTACAGATTCTCGAAAAATACTCCATCGCAGGCTATCAACCTCATCATCTCTCTTCTCAAAATTTTGGATATATTTTATGTCACTTTCATCAAAAGCTTGGATTGCATCATCAATCATGGACTGTACATGCTCCCAAATATGTTTTAGATTTATAAATCTATTTGGTGCTTCGTTATCATTCAAATAAGCCACAATTTGAGCAATATCCTTTCCATAGCGGCCAATTCTCGTCAAATACGTAATTATTTTTAAGATGGCTGCACTTCGGCGGAGATCAATTGCCAATGGCTGATATAATGCAATAAGATGCAAGGCTTCTTTTTCAATTTCATAATCGAGGGCTCTTAATTTGTGCTTTTTTTGTTCCGTTTTATTTGCTAAATCTACATCATGCTCTTGAAGGGCTTGCATTGCATCGGCTAACATAGAGGAGGCTAAATTCGCCATTTCAATTACTCGTTTCTTTAAGGCAAATACTTCTTGTCGCATTTTATTTTGTGCCAATTCTCTTCACCTTATTTTATTTATCCAAATCTTCCGGTAATGTAGTTTTCAGTTAATTCCTTTTCTGGTTTTTCAAAAATTTGTATTGTCTTTCCATATTCCACTAATTCCCCAAGGTACATAAATCCAGTAAAATCGGAAATTCGAGCAGCTTGTTGCATATTGTGTGTAACGATGACCACGGTGTATTTTTTCTTTAGTTCAAATATCAATTCTTCGATTTTTGACGTTGCGATGGGATCTAGTGAGGAGGTTGGTTCATCCATTAAAATGACCTCCGGTTCAATCGATAACGCTCTTGCAATGCAAATTCGCTGTTGCTGCCCGCCGGAAAGCCCTAATGCAGATTGATCCAAACGATCCTTAACCTCTCCCCAAATTGCCGCCCGCTTAAGACTTTTCTCAACTATTTCATCCAGTTTTTCTTTCTTTTTAGTTCCGTGTAACTTAGGTCCATAGGCGAGGTTGTCATAAATGCTCATCGGAAATGGGTTTGGCTTTTGGAAAATCATCCCGATGCGGGTTCTTACATTCATAACATTTATGTTTTTATTGTAAATATTTTTCCCATGAAATTTTACTTCGCCTTGAATTTTACATCCTTCAATTACATCATTCATTCTATTCAAACATCGGATTAAGGTCGATTTTCCGCAGCCAGAGGGGCCTATAATTGCAGTGACTTTATTCTTCGTAATAGGCATATTGATGTTTTTTAAAGCTTGAAAATCATCATACCACAGATCTAAATCACAGCACTCTAAAATCAACTTATTTTCTTCACGTGTCTGGTCTATATTTTCTTTAGTTCTCTTTAGATTACCCATTTTTATTTCTACATGCTTATTGTCATTTGCGCTATTATCTCTATTTTTGCCTATTATATTTAAATTCATAATATTCACCATTGAATTTTCTTTTGATAATAATTGCGAATATATATTGCGACTGAATATAATAAAACCACTAAGATGAGCAACACTAAAGCAGTACCCGCTGCAGTTTGGTCTGCATGAGGAACTCCCGTCGATAAGACAAATAGATGATAAGGCAACGCCATTACGGGTGAAAGTGGAGTTCTCGGTAAAAATCGCTGTTGAAAGGTCGTTGCTGTAAATAGAATAGGTGCGGTCTCCCCGGCTGACCGTCCCATTCCTAAAATAATTCCCGTGATAACTCCCGGAATAGCAGCTGGAAGGGCTACTCTGCTAATACTCTGCCATTTAGAGGACCCTAAAGCGAGACTCCCATCTCTTACCGATTGGGGAACGCTTATCAAGGCTTCTTCGGTAGTTCTAATGATTGTGGGTAAAATCATCAATGCCATAGTTAATTGGCCAGCTAACATCGTTCTTCCATCAACAATCCCAAATTGAGACCACAATAAGACAAAAACCGTGTATCCGAATAGCCCAAAAACTATGGAAGGTGTGCCATTTAAATTATCTATTCCTAATCTAATAAGTCTGATGAATCTATTATCTTTTGCATATTCTGCGAGATATATACCCGCGGCAATCCCAATCGGAACTGCAAAAAGAACAGTTCCCATGACCAAAAATAATGTTCCCACTATCGCGGGAAATATGCCGCCCTCCCTTCCCAAGTCCCTGGGTGATTCGGTAAGAAATTCTATGGATAATGCAGGTAGGCCCTTGGATATGATATCATATAAGATTATCCCTAAGGCTGTCAGCACAATAATAGTAGAAAGAACTATCACACCATAAGCAAGGAATTGTTGATTACGGGCAGAAAGTTTCCGAATAAGATAGAACGAACTTAAAAGAACTGCCATGAGAATAAAATCCATTAAGATTCCAAACCAATTAATGAAAAGGATATTTAGAAGCACCAAGATCGTCAAGTAGAAAATTGGCTTTTTATACCTTTTGAGTGTCTCGGGGACGGTCTTTCTCTCCTCCTTATCTGCTTTGAATCTCGCGCTTATCCTATTTTTAATGATATTTGCAATTGTATTAATAACCAAAACGATTATAAATAAAACAATTGCCAAAGCATAAAGCGATAATTGATGTGTACTCCCCGCTGGCGCTTCTCCCATTTCGATGGCAATTGTTCCAGTTATTGTTCGGATTGGAGAGAATACATTAAATAAGGGGTTGGGGATTCTTGCTACATTTCCGGTCACCATCATAACGGCCATAGTCTCTCCAATTGCCCGCCCGATTCCTAAAATAATTGCAGCGGTAATACCAGATAATGCCGCGGGTAATAGCACGTTCCAAATCATTTGCCATTTAGTTGAGCCTAAGGCTAAAGAGCCCTCTTTGTATTCTTTTGGAACTGAACTAATTGCATCCTCAGAAACGCTTACTATTGTGGGTAAAGCCATAACTGCTAATATGATCGACCCCGCCAACCACGTTGCTCCCGTAGGAACGTTGAAAATGGATTGAATCCACGGATCAAGAACAATAAGCCCGAAGAATCCAAATACGACGGACGGTATACCCGAAAGAATTTCGACTACTGCCTTCATGATTTTTCCAATCCTTGGAGGCGCTATTTCGGAAATAAAGATTGCGCAAAAAATTCCAAGGGGAATTGCAATCACAATTGCTCCAAAGGTAACTAAAAAAGAGCCGAGGATGATGGCGAATGCCCCATAGCCAGGAGGGTCATACGTAGGTCGCCAATTATTTGTAAATAAAAATTTAACCAATGAGATACTCTGGAAAAAATCCCCGGCTTGGAAAAAGAGAAACAGAATTATCAAAAATACAATTATAGTAGCAAAGACAGCGCTAATTAGTAGTAATTTCGTAATGACCGATTCTTTAAGATTCTCGTTCTGCCCTTCAATCTTCAAAGAATCTTCATCTAATTCGATTAGTTCTTCCATAGATGATTCCATTATATATTCAATTTTTGTATTTTACTTTTTTTCTAAATGAAGAAAACATAGGGATTTTTATATTCCATCTCTTCATAGAATATATAGTGATATATATTCCATATAATTATTAAGCAGTTGATAACAATCTAAGGAATAGGAGATAGTTAGTTTTATTGTAAAATAAAAAAAAGAGAAGTTATTTCAGAGATTCTTGAATCTGATTATTGTTAGTAATCAAATCTTTTTAGGGTTTGATATGCGGATTTTCATAATCATTGCCCAACGCAATGTATCCTTCTTCTTCTACGATTGCTTGGCCAGCATCACTTAGGACAAAATCGAGAAAAGCTTGCTCTGCGTCATCGGGTTTACCTTTAGTCATCATAAATAAGGTACGGGATAATTTATAAGACCCCTCTTGTACTGTTGATTTTTCCAGGTCGACTCCATTGACTGGAAGCGCCTTAATACCATCTTTATCTATATACCCTAGACCCAAGTATCCGATTGCCCCCGATGTAGTACTAAGTTTATCGCCGACTTCCCCATTTGATCCTAGTTCTTGATCATAGGCAAGCTCTTCATCTTCAAGCGGATTATCGTCTATATTCACTAATTCCTCGAAAGATGCCCGAGTACCTGAATTACTGTCTCTCCCTAATACGACGATATCCCCGGTTAAATTGGTGCTTAGTCCAGATTTCTCATTAATCTCGTCCCAAGTTGTCCATCCAGAGGTCCCATTAAAAATATGATAGATTACAGTGAAATTCAACCCGTCTATATTATTACCATCATTTACACAAACTGCGAGCCCGTCTTTAGCTACCCCATAGATATATAAATCCTGATAGTCTTCAAGCTCGCCGGATTTTACATCTCGTGAAGCCATACCAATATCTATTGTGCCTTCTCCCGCATTTGCCACTCCAACAGAAGATCCGCCTCCACTAACTTGAATATCATAGTTCGGGTTGTTTTCCATAAAGTCTTCTGCGCATGAACTGCCGATCGGCAAGACAGTAGTAGATCCGCTTACCTTAATAGTAATAACCGCCGGACTCAAAATTCCAAAAATAGTCCATAAAAAAAATAGTCCATAAAAAAAAACCACTACTATGATTAACGGTTTTTTTTCCATTCTTTTTTACACCATTAAAGTTACTATTTAATGGTATTTCCCGCCTTAATAAAAGAAATACGAATAGAGAATAAATAGAGAGTTAGAGTATAAATATCAACATATATTCTATATAGAAAACCATATCAGAGAATCCATCTTTAAATTCTATATTAATGGATAATGTCCTATATATACCAAGAAAACAAACTTCTCGACACTTCTGAGAAGGTTTTTTAATTGAAAAAAAGAACCTAAAAGGGTGTTTTTTTCATTATATATATCAATCTATATTAGACTATATAATCTATAAAGAAAATATTAAAATATATATTAATAATTTATTTTATCAATGAATAACAATATAGAAACACGAAAAGTGCAAAGGACGGGAGGGAGCAGTTTCATCATAAGCCTCCCTAAAGGCTGGGTCGTAAAGTCGGGGATAGAAAAAAACGACACCTTAGGAATCATCGCCCAACCAGATGGAAATCTTTTGATCACACCAAAATTTGAAGATAAGGCAGTTTTAAAATCCAAAGAGATTAACATTGAAGGAAATGAAAACCCAAATTTTGTCTTCCGTCTGCTAATTGGTACTTATATTATGGGATATTCGAGGATTATTGTCAAATCTAGCAGGAAAATGGAACCGAAAGTAAGATCCATCATTCGGAAATTCATCAGAATTGCCATCGGTCCAGAGATTTTGGAAGAATCAAACAATTATGTGATGATGAAGGATCTCTTAAATCCAAAAGAGATGCCGTTCGAAAAAACCATCAAACGGATGTATATTTTAGCAGAAAATATGCATAGGGATGCGATCAATGCGCTCAAGGAGAGAAAAAAAAACTTGGCAAAAGAGGTCGTGAATAGAGATAACGAAGTAGATAGGCTTCATTGGTTAATCGGCAGACAGTCTCATATTGTTCTAAGAGATATCATCCTTTCTCAAAAAATGGGGGTAACCTTAGAAAGTGCCCACCACTACCAACAGATGAGTAGGCTTCTGGAGAGAGTGGGTGATCATGCTGTAAAGATTGCGGAAAATGTGCTAAAAGTGATCGACCAGAAGTTAGATTCCAACTTGTTAGAAAAAATACTCAAAGCAAGTGAGATTTCAATGAAAGCTTTAACAAATAGCATGGACGCATGGATGCAAAACGATATCACAATCGCCAACGAAAATATTGAATCAATCAGTGAATTGGTCAATCTGTGCGAGGATATTAATATTGACCCAGGTCATATAAAAGTTGAATCTTATATTGCAATTGGATATATCGTTGAAAGCATCCGGAGAACGGGAGAATATGCCGCTGATATTTGCGAAATAATCATTAATAACCTTATAAATAGCGAAGAATAATTTAAGTTTCTAATTTGATTCTTGAAAAAGAAGAATAAATTCACTAGGCGCTAAATTTTGCTCAACAGCTGCTTTCTCCATTTTTTGCTTTTCTCCTCCTATAAAAACTTGATATATAGGGGTTCCCAAATCGAGCTTTGTAGTCAAATCAGTAATATTGACTAGATGAGAATTAGACCAATCTTTATTGTATATTAAAAGAAAATGCTCTCGGTTATCCCTACTGCTCTTTCTTATCACCAAGATATTCCGATCTTCATAAGGATAATGGATGATCTTTCCATCTTCATTTAGACATCGATAGTTTTGTTTAAATTCATTTATTTGCCTTATTTCATCTGAGATATCGAATGTTTTTTTTTCCCAATCCCCAGGCTTCATTTCGACTACATCGATAGGAATTTTAAACCCGTATTCATAGCCAAGGGGCATCAAGACACCAGCAGAAAAGAATGCGGCAAACAAATATCGGAAAATCTGAATATCTTTATTTCCATTGGTTTCCTTGGCGACTCGTCCCGTATCGTGGGATTCGGGAAAACTAACGGAAGGGGCATGTTTTCGAAATTCATTATACTGGTCAATAAGCCAAGATTCTTGAAAATCCCACCATTTGCTACTGCTATGAATGTAATCGAACCCTGCATTAGAAATATCTCGGCATTGTTCAAGGGAGCAACCCAGTGTATCGGCGAAAAATAAGATATTTGGGTCTTTAGATTTAACGTAGGAAATCAGGTCCTCCCATGCGTTGTGGGGAACTTGGTAAGCAGATTCACATCGAAATCCATCAATTCCCAACTCTAAGACAAAATCAAAATACTCTTTCCAATAATCAATTATCTCATCATAAACCTCGGGATCCTTGTAGTCTAGTTCCGCAAGGTCTCCGTAAATGGTTATCTTCCTCGCATCATCGGGGTCAATTGCATAAGGGTTGGCAAGGCGATATTCTAAAATATATTCATCCTTAGCGTATTCTACATCAGGCATCTCTTCTCCTTCATAAAACTTAACCGGCAAACGTGTCGATTTCTCAAGAAGAGCCCATTTCTTTTTAAACCACCTTTTATGTTCTGTTAAAAGATAACTATCTATTGCCATGTGGTTAATAATCAATCCCATCATGAATTTCAAGTCTTGGTTATGGCACTCCTCAATAAAACTTATTAGTGGTTCCCATGAATAAGGTTCTGCGGCTTTTTCAGAAGGGGTAAAGAGGGGATTGAATTTGAAAGGATCTTTGGTAGAATATAGAGAACCAGAAAATCCCGGAAAGTTTAAAGGATTTGTATATATCCAATTAAAATCCATATTTATAATACGTTCTATATGGTCATACCAATGATTAATGGAGCCAATCAAACGTGGAAATAAATTATATATTCTTGGGCTCTGATATGCCATTTTATATTTCAAAAAAATGTAATATTAATAATAAAATATATATCTTTTAGTCTTAAAATGTTTAATTAAGCTTCAAAGATATTTAATTGAACCCCACTTCTCGAACCCGCATGAGCAAGGGAATTTAGCGAAAAACCCGAAATACAAGCAAATCTGAGAAATGTTGAGACGAAAATTAACTGAAAAAGTCCAAGAAATCAGAGGAATAAAAGTTACCATTAAACTTTGATGTCTCGAGGGAAGAGATTGGAATATATATTTAACTTCTTCAGCCGAAATTAGCGCTAAACCCCCAGAATATTGCTGATAAGCAGCAATATGGCACTAGCTAAGATTATCAATGAGCCCACTCCGAGGCTGTTAATACCCATTGGTAAAATATAATTATTTAAAACTAACAAGGTAATGGAAAGCACAGATCCGATTAACGTCTTCTTTTGACGGATAAGAAAGATTGCTAACGCAAGTCCTCCGAGAATCAATATAATCCAAACATATCCTATGCACCAACCAGAAATGGCCACATCTAAAACCAGTTGAATAACAAATAAGGCAATACCCAGAACCATGAGAAGACTATGGTGACTTGGTTGCTCCATAGCAAATAGTATATTAAAGATCAAAACGGTGACTATTAAAACCGAGTATCCCAAATCCAAGATGAATTCGGCGATAATCCCAATAAGCGTAAATTGAGCGGAACCCAAAAACAGAAGGATTTTCACTAATATAGCCCCAAAAAAAGGAGAATCATCGATATCCGTGTTGAGCACAGGCGATAAAGCCAATATGGTACAATACGTCACGAGAGGGAAAAGATAATTAGTAAGTTCATATCCAGAGAATATATTCCAAAGATAGCCTCCATTGGTTGAATGAAAACCAAAAGCACGGCCAATACCTAAATCTAAGAAGAGAATAACGGAAAAAGTTAGATTAAACTGACATGCCGTACTCCAGTTATGAGGGTCCCAAGGATTATATATAGGGACATCTTTCTCATTATCTAATTCATACATTATTATTATTTATAATATCTTTTTCAGAATTTATATTTTAAATTATTGTTAGGATTATATCTTATTACATATGAAGGTTGGTTTTTCAGAGATTATTATTACGCCAGAGTCGCCAGAGGGAATCCAATTGGGAGGATATGCTCCAAGAGAATTATGCTCTGGGGTTCATAACGATCTTTTTGCTCGTGCAGTTTATATTGAAGGGTCCGCTGATATTGAAACGCACTGCTTATTAATTATCTGCGATCTTCTTTCCATTAACGGAAAATTATATGAACTTGTCACTAAAAAAATTTCAAACTATTTACCAATTAACAAGGGCAACGTTATGATTTCAGCTACCCATACGCATCATGGACCGGACTACCGTGGATTATTCAGACCAGGCGGGAATTTGGCTTTGGTAAAAGGGTTTCTATTTCCAAACCCCGATAGTAGGGGTCTTATTATTCTGGGCAAAAAACTATTAAGAATTGCTGTAGAAGCTTATAAAAACAAAAAGCAAGCAAAAATCGGGGCAATCCAAACGAAAATGCCCAAATCAGAAAGGATTATAATTAATCGGCGAGCTCCTTTCAACAATAATAAGGCTGAATATCCTTTAACGGTTATTAAGGTAACTAGTGCTGAACCAGGTGCGGATGGCGACCTATTAGGACTCATTTTAAATTATGCATGTCATGGGACAATGTTGCCAAGAGAAAACACTTTAATCACTGCAGATTATGTAGGTTATTTAATCAAAAAGTTGAGATCGAAAGTTGGGAATGAAAACACCCATTTTCTTTATTTTAACGGTCCTTGCGGAGATATTAATCCACTTAGTTCAGAACTGAAGGAAAAAATGGAAGAAAAGGGCGAAAAGGGAGTAAGTGATGCAGACATTTATCAACAAAGAGGGACATGGAAAGATGCAAAACAAGCTGGAGAAATTATTGCAACGCAAGCAGTAAAAGTTATAGATAAAATTAAATGTAAAGCAACTGACCAAATACAAGTAATCAAAAATGAGATTAAAATACCAATAAAAGATTATCCCTATGGTTCTGATCTTCAGTCGGTATTGAATAAAATCATATTTCGAATTAAATTAAACCTGTTCTCATGGCTCAAGAAACTTAAAATCCTCAAAACAAATATTTTTTTCAATGTGGATAAGATGAAAATCGATTGCCATGTGCAATCTGTGATTCAAGTAATTCAACTCGGAGATATAATAATCGGGACAGTTCCCGGCGAATATTTCTTGGAATTAGGGAATGAAGTCCGAGAATATATAAAAAACCTCAATCCATCTTCAAAACCTTTCATCATAGAATTAGCTAACGATTCTATTGGATACTTATATACTATAGATGCCTATAGAGAGGGGGGATATGAGTCTTCTTTTTCAATTATCCCATTAGGAGGACGATATGTTACCTTACGCCTTAAAAAGATTTCTAACTTGCTTTCCTAAGAAGATTTTTTTCAAGATAAGGCTAAAGCTAATACTAATGCTCCGTAGATTTCAGATTTCGCACCCACTCTGGAAGTGTCAATAATAACATCGTCAAGACCCATATAGATTGCTCCATAAGCTTTTCCTCCCCCTAAATGCACCAAGGTTCGGTAAATTAAATTTCCCGAAATTCCCTCAGGAGCAATTATCAAATTTGATTGCCTTTGAACCGCCTTTTCAATCAATATCTCATCGTGATAAATTTCCAAGTCAGGAGATTCTTTTTGGAAATAACTTACCAAATTCTCAGCCGTTTGTAAACTCTTATCCACCGTTTGATCTCTCCCCACATCCATTTTCCTTCCACCGCTTAACACGCTAATATTGGGAGAAATATCAATTTTATTAAATTCCACAAAGGAATAAGTTATGTAATCCTTTTTTTCTTTAAACGTACCGCATTCATCAATACCTACCGGACCATAGAAGAAATCGTATCCATCATTGGTTTCCAACAATGCTAAACGATATGTTTCCTGCATTTGATAGAGATGTTTTAAAACTTCGAGAAATGTGTGAGATGGAAGTCCCCCTCGAATTGCCCCAGCGATTTTCTTCTCATTCACGTTAGAAAGTATTTTTTTCTCGGGATTTTCATCAGCAATTATGGAGATTTTTTCTTCATTCTTCGAGTATAACTTCTTTTTGTTGGTTAGATCATTATAAGCCTCTTGAGTACCAAAAATTGAGACGTTGGAATTAAATTCATTGATAAATTCATTAATGGCTGTTAAAAGCTTGACATTTTGTTCGTGGTTTGTTCCGGCACCAATGCCTATCATTTTAGCCTTGCCCTTTTTCTTTGCAAATTTTTTATATTTTTTATAGAGTGTCATAATATCACCAACTATTGTTAAATAAGTAGACCAGAGAAAATAAATGCAAATATAACGGTAAAGGAATTGTAGAGTCCATGACAGATTATAACAGCGATGAGGTTTTGGTCTCTCCACCGAAATATCAAGCCTAGCATAAGCGAAATGGCGAAATAAGGCATAAACATTAAAATAAAGAGAATAAAAAATGTAAACGGAGAGGACATCGGCATAAATACCAAAGTGATAAGATGAATAAGGGCAAAAATAAAGGCTGTAATAAGAACTCCTGCCTTATCTCCTAATTGTTTCACTAATCCTTTTTGCATAAAACCACGAAATAGAATCTCCTCAGACGGTCCCACAACTCCAATCATTATTACAGCTAACAGAATAATTGTAAAAAGATCCGCAGAGGATATGACGAGATCAATATCATTTGTTGGAACCTCCTCCGCAGCAACAATTTGAATATCAAAAAAGATCTCTAAGAGATATTCAGTGGCGAGTGAGACAAATCCAACTAAAAAGATTCCTACTACTGCAAAAAATAATCCAATCGCCAACTCTTTTACAATTCCAATATTAGCCAACCTCTTTGTGGAGAGTCCTAACAATCTGAACCGATTGGTCAATGTTGGATTCTTTAAATAATTCCCAGCATAATAGAGCGGGAAAATAATGAGAATAAGTTCCACGATACTCGTGCAGATAATAAAAATAGGGCTGGTTAATAGATTATATAATACTTCCAAATCATATATAAAGAGTGTAACAATTACCATAACCCCCACGACCGCAAGATTCATAACAATAAATGCTAAGAGCGGGATTCCGATAGACGCGCTGATCCCCCATAATTTCTTATCTGTCGTCTCAATATTTTCTTCCTCAATTTTTTCTTGTCGTTCAGAATAGTCATAGATATAAGATTGAGGTTGTGAATATTGTTGGGAGGGGACATACTTTTGAGTTTGTGGATGCTCTTGAGCGTTCTTATAGGGATTTTTTGGACCTGCTGCTGGAACTTTTTTATGGTTTTTAATATATTGAAGATCCGTTCCGCAGTTGATACAGAATCGGAGATTCTCTATTTTAGGTAATTTTGCACCACAATTCGGGCAGAACTCCCACTTCTCTTCCACTTTCTCTCCCACCACATCTTTCTTACTCTGTTCGGGAGATTTTTTTCCTAAATTGTCGTCCTTATTTTGATTCATATTCTAAATATTGAGAATCAATTCAAATACTAATAATTTTAGATTTCCTTTTATAAATAAATTCTAATTTAAGAGAGTTGCAATGTATCCTCTACTTCTAATTCAATTTTGATGGAGGGCATCCAAAACATTTCATTTGTTGATTTCGTAGTATATTCCACCATTGCCATGAAATGATATACTCCTTTCTCCGTAGGGACAACCTCCGTTTCGACTTTTACACCTTCATTAGCTTTAATTTTTTTCATTTGGGCAAATCGCAATCTGGATTTAAACGAATTAGGAGCAAAAAATGTGATATTTACATTCTTAAAATCTGTCGAGCTGGGATTTTCCATCAGCAAAGTGATCTTTTCGGGTTCGCCAACGGTAAGTTGTCTTGATAAAATAATTAATTCCAAAAAAAGAGGATACGGAATCAAACTCTCATCAAGCGTGAAACTTGCATTGATACATTTCATCACTTTGGGTCGTAAATCAACTACAAAGCGATTTCTCTGTTCCTCAATTGATAGTTTCTCCTCATTTCGGTTTTTCTCAAATTGACGTAATAAAGAATTTATAAATTTTAATATATACCTGTCAAACTCGGAATGTTTATCAGAAATCATTGATATTAAGTCTTTATAATATTCCGATTCCAGATCTGTGCGATAAGATTTTTTAAATAACTCAATGACCAAATTTTTTAGAGTTTCATCAAACTTTACCAAATCATCATGCTCAATTTCAAATCTCTTAATAATCGACTCTTCTGACGCATCGGATTTCTGGATAAAGTCAGATAAAATATCCAAAATTTCAATGGTTTCCATATTATAATCCCCAATTGATCGGCTGATGACCTTATCTAAGAGCTCATCAAACTGTTCTATGTTGTTATTTCTTCGAGTATCAAATTCTTGACGGTATGTTTTAAGATATTTGATAAACTTTCCAGAATGAAGGCTAAGGAGCTTTTTTTGGATATCTTGATATCGATCTGTGGAATCTTCAATCCAATTTTTGATTCTTTCCACTTTTTCTAATACTTCTTGTGATTGATAAACGAGGTTGTCATCAAGTGGGTCTAAAAGAGAAAATATATCTGCAACTCTTATTTCCTCTAGAATTAAGGGAGCTTCCCTTACAAGATTATAAATTTCGTTAATTTGAGAACGTAAATTGGAAATCTGAATATTTTTTTCCTTAATAGAATCAATTTGACTAATCAAATTTTCTAAATCTTCAGTATAATAGCTCGGATTTTCATTTAAAATAGTTTTCAATATCTCTGTTAATTGTGAAAGAATCGAAAATAACATAGAATACCTTTTGAATTCTGACTGCTCTTGATCGCCAAGTTTACTGGATAAAAATTCCTCTCCTTCCTTATAATTCCGTTTTGCGTAATTATAATTTTCTTTACATCGCTCATATTCGAAGTTCGTTCTTGCTTCTGCAGTAAAATAAAGGCCTAAGAGCGCTTTATGAAAAATATAAGAAAATATTTCCATATCTTCAAATCTTCTCTTTGAAACTCCATTCTCTAAATGGGGCAGTAAATATTGAGAAATAATAAGATTAAAGGTTCCACATGCTCGAATTAATTCCAATAATTTATCCTTTTCAATATCTTCCTTATCGAGCTTAGATTTTATTAAATTTTTACACCCATAATATTTAGAATTCAATTCATGAAAGTATATCTCTAATGACTTTTTTCTTAACTGGATTATTTTATCGGTAATCTCTTCTTTTTCTATTTTTTTAATAGAGGATATAGTTAAGATTTCCATAAGGTAATTATTCAGTAAATCTAAAGATTCACTATAGGTATTTTTGGTACCACAACTGAAACAATTAACTAAAGAACCCTCTACAATACTTAATTTTGATCCACATTTAATACAAGGTAAATGAGAAACCAAACTAAAAAGTCTCCAATATGTTATTTTTTCGTTTTCTTTGTTAAATAAAATATAATTTTCTTTATTTAATAAAAGGATGAATGTAAGCAAATCTTATCAAAATATTTTGATTTGTCGTTATTTAAAAATTATCAAATATGGAAAAAAGAGATGGTTTAATTAATGGGTGAAATAACAGATTAACTTATCCTCTTTAAATCTGTAGGGATTAACAAAGCCATATCGTTCAAACTGAATTGACTCTTTGAGCGGGACCTCCTTTAAGTTCATCTCTCCATAGCCTTTTTTCCTCGATCCGTCTGGTTTTATCACTATAACGGGTAAATTTTTATTATATGGCACCCAATGAATAATCTTATATTCTCGGTTTAATCCCTCGCTATGAAATGTCCCTCTGATTACATTCTCATCTAAGTTGACTAATAGCACTTTAAAATTTATTAAATCCTTTAGGCGAACAATTAATCCTTTTTCGAACTTTTGAGCGTCCTTGCGTGGAATCCAAACTTTTGTTTTACCCTCAGTGGCTTCTACCTTGATTGTTCTTCGCCCTTTTTCCGGTTTTGTGGGCAATAATAAAGGCTCTGCAATAATACTTTCAAAAGGCACATTTTCAATGATTAAACAAATCGGGTCCTCAACATAAAAATAGCGATTAGAAATATTATCAATGATATCTTGGTTTTTTGAATATAGCCAGTTCACAGAAAATGTCACCCCTGAAAGAGACATTCCTAAGTCTAAGAGTGCTTCTTCCAATGCCTTAGGACGGATGCCCCGTTTTCGAAGTGATTGTAAAGACCATGTTCTCGGGTCGTCCCACCCCTCATATTTCCCTTTCTGTATTTTGTTGCGAGTAGTGGTCTTACTTAATTTCATATTTGGAAAATTTATTCTTCCGTAATGCAAGAATTCTGCTTTTTTCCAACCAAAATGGTCCCAAACAAATTCCTCGATAAAATCTTCCTTTATCAAATCAGATCCACGTAAGATATGCGTCACCCCAATGAGATGATCATCGATTGCCCAAGAGAATTCCAGCATTGGCCACACACGATATTTTGCGCCAACGCGTGGATGTTCTGCTTCGGAAATTCTCATAATGATTTGGTCTCGTAAGGCGGGATCCTTTTGATCCATCCCCGTTTTCAGCCTCACTACTGCTTCCATCTCTTCATAAGTGCCATCGAGCATTTTTTTCCATTCTTTCAAGTTCTTTTCAATGGAGAAATCACGATGGGGGCATTCTTTCTTTTGTTTTTTGTATTTTTCACGGAATTCCCCGGCAGAGCATTTACAGACATAAGCCATTCCATCTTTTATTAAACGTTCGCAATACTCATAAAACCGTTCCAACCGGTCGCTTTTATAATACACTTTTGAATATTTAACGCCTAACCAATCCAAACCCTCTTTTATCATCTCGTATGATTCGGGCAACACATATTTCGCTCTTGGGTTATCTCTAAGAGATTTTGGACTTCCAATGGTGTCGTCAAAGAACAAAATCAATTCTCCAGCGTATTTTTCGACATATCGATTATTTAAGACGATCATACGGGCATTTCCGATATGAAGGGCTCCACTGGGATACGGTGCTAAGCGCATTACGATTTTATCATATTTATCTACATTCGGAAGTTCAGGTAATTCTTTATCTTCTTCCGTGGACTCCTCCTCTTCCAACGCAGAAGGGTCTAATTCCAATAGTCTCTTTTTTTGTTCTTCCACAGATAATTCATTAATCTCTTGAATGATTCGGTCTAAAAGAGGGAGTATTTTCTTAGCTTGTGGTCGTAAATCC
Organism: Promethearchaeia archaeon; assembly: GCA_046483985.1. Classification (GTDB taxonomy): domain Archaea; phylum Asgardarchaeota; class Lokiarchaeia; order Sigyniarchaeales; family SOKP01; genus JAWOCD01. Next base: position 78,681 of record JAWOCD010000039.1, on the reverse strand, counting down.
TCTCTTTCCGCCATTAATTTCCCCATCACCGAATTTTTATCGGCTTCTCCTTCAAATTCGAATGCGTTTTTTAGACCATTAATCCAGAGTATCTTCTCAATTTCTTCATTATCCATATAATCAAACAACCTTTTTTAAAAACTACATAAGCATATAATTTAGAATAATACTTCAAATTATTTGATTGTGAATAAATCACATTCTTTAAATCCGATTTGTAATGAAGAATAGCATATTACTAATGCTGTCAAAAAAAGGAAATTTTGAAAGTGAAGAAATTGCATCCATCTTGGAAGTGGACGAAGCGGATGTACTCAAGATGTTGAATCTTCTCACAGACCAAAAAAAGGTAAAACTTAACAAAGATCAATTCGAATCACTTTTGTTCTTTATTCCAGAAGGTTTTGTGCCGTATTTAGAACAATATCTCAACAATTTAGATTTACTGCAATAAGGTCATCTGGATTTGCATTTGCCAGTTTTTCTATCGTTTTTACCTCTATGGTTTCTAATTTTTCAACTTCTTTCACACCAATATCTTTTAACAATGTTAAATCTTTCGTTGACATTTATCTCACCAATGATTGCAATTATTTCTGTACACTTAATTGATGATTTTTTTCAAATATTTAAAAATTACACTTTTAAAAATAAGATCCCGGGCTTATGCTCTATTATCTCTTTTTAGAATTTAATGATCAAAATTAAATTTAGGAAATAATATTTCATATTTAAGAAGTAAAATGGAAAAAAATAAGAATCATTTGACCGTTACGTGCCCTGCGTGTGGTTACCCGTGTAAAATAAAAATCAAATCTCCCGATTTACAGCACGGCAAAAATCTAAAATGTCCAATGTGCGGTTACGAATTCCAAAAACTCCAAATTTCAGAACCCCATAATTTTGACCAAAGGAAAATTTAGTATATTTTTTAATATAAGTTTTATCAAAAAAGAGTTGATTGAAGATTTTAGCACAAACAATTTTGGAAGACATAGCTGATTGGTTCACAATTAATATTTTACCATTTGGAGTCTCAATTGCCACTCTTTTAATTAGTTATGTAATTTATCTTATAATCAAGAACAGTATTCAGCGGTTAGCAAAAAAAGGATTTATTATCAAGAATACAGCTAAAAATCTTATAAGCTTAATACAAATATTAATTATCACTATAGATTTTATAGTTATATCCATTCAATTTGGCGAGACTTTCGGATTTCTAGCTGGTATTTTGACGGCTGCGGGAGGAACAATTATAGGTTTTGCTTCGATTAATACGCTCGGTAATCTCATCGCGGGACTTATCATAATGACCGGCAAACCCTTTGAAGTGGGAGATAGGATCATGTTTATCGGAAAATTAGCCGACATTATTAAAATAAAATTAATGTTTACCATCTTAGAAGATATTAATGGAGTCACCATAACGGTTCCAAATCAGAAAATGCTAAAGAAAGAGATTGAAAATTACGGAAAAAATAAAGTGCTCCGTAGAGAAGTGAAAATAACAGCGGATTATGATACGGATCCCGACAAAGTAGAAAAGGCTTTATTAGAAGCGGCGGAAGGATTTAATAATATCCTACAATTCCCCGAACCGAGAGTCGAACTATATGAATTTGATGACTATGCCATCATCTACCGTCTCCTGGTCTATATTAACAACAGCAAAATTATCCCAAATTTTGATTATGATTTACGAAAAGCGGTCTTTCTTTCATGTAAAAACTACGGCGTGGAAATCAGAACCCCCACGCTTATACAAAGAGTAGGAAGTGACAAGAAAAAAAATGAAAACCCGGAAAAGCAATTATTAATTTCTGATGAAGAGGATTATTAAATAATACATAAAATAAGAGAAAACTAAAATTCGAATTCGTCACCTATTTCTAAAAATTGCGCTTCAAAGCCTTCTTCTCTAATAATTTTAACAAGATTTTTTGCTTTTTCTTCTTCTCCTGTTTTAAAATGATGCGGGAAGATCACTCTGGGAGATACTTCTTTAATAAAATCCAGATAATGATCAAAAAATTCTTCGATACTGGGAATAAAACAGTAATCTATTTTTTCATTTAATTGTCTAAGGTTTTTTGAAAATTTTGACGTATTACCAGAAAACAAGATTGTAATATCACCTCTTCTTATGATATAAGAGATACAAGCCTCGGTATTAAAACATTCTACTTGATGGGCTTCTACTTGAAAATCTTTTAATTTTATTATTTCTTTATTCCTTTTTAGAACCTCAATTTCCAGTTCGGTTTCTTTTTTAACGGTTTCAGGTCCATAGATAATTAGATCCAATTCCATTTCATCCTCCTCTTCTTCCGCTTCTTCGTCCTCATCCTCCGCTTCTTCGTTTAATTCAATTCTTCTGGAAAACTTTTTCTTGATTTCATTTATTTTTTCAAGGTTGAGGTGGTTGGGATCAATGTCCGTGAGAAAAAGGTGATTTATCCCCTTTTCGGGGGAAATAATGTAGTTAGGATTAAAAATCAAGTGATCATCTTTATCAATCAACTCCAGACAAGCATTTCCAAGAGATCTAATCTTAGTAGCCATTTATGTTTCACATTTCTAATTTAATTAATTATCAATATTAATAATTAATATTAAAATTTAAAAATATTTTATTGCAAGTTTTCATATTCAACACGCTGGGATAAATCATCCGTTAAATCAATCAATCCTTTATCTGTTAATCAGATTTCCGGAATAACCGATAAAGCTAAAAAGGAGAGAAGTGAAAATCCTTTCGTAAAACCTAAGCCAAATTTAAGTTTATGGAACTCCAAAAAATTCAGAGAAGACTCTTTTAACTCAAATTTGAGTCAAATTAAGATTCTTGGATGATTCTCCTTATTACATTTTGAAAGAGGACTTCCAACATTTTATTATACCCTACTCCAGAAAAATGAAATCCGTCAAGATAGGCATAGTCTTGTTTCAAATTTCTCTGGTCATCAGATCTTTGAAAAAATTTAATACGAGAATTAACTTTAACAAAGTAGATTTATTGAAAAATTAAAACTTGAAAATGTAATGAAAAAAGTTCCTATGGCATAACAAACTATAAATAAATCACATTAAATATATTCCTTAATTAGGATATAATAAGGAATTATAAATAATACTCATAAGGTGTAAATAAAGTTGACTTCTTACTATAGAGGCTATATTTTAATCCGGCTGCGAACAATTGGGAAAGAATGGGACATTGTCGATAAACTTCGTGGGCTTAAATCAACCGAGGAAGGAGAAGAATGGCAAGTAGACTATGCAACTCCCGTATATGGGGGTTGGGACTTAATCGTCGAATGTCGATTCACAAAATTACAAGATTTGGATAAAATCGTAACATATTGCCGAGTCGATGAAGATATGGGACAATGGATCGAAGATACCACCACATTAATGGGTTCCAGAGCAGATTTTACCGGGTAAACTAAATCCCAAAATTTAACGGGGAATTTTCGACTTCAATTATCAACTATTTTTTAGTTTATTTTTATAAAAATTATTGTTTATTTTGTAATTATGAAAGAGATTTCCTTTGAAAATTATACACATCGAGTTTTAGGTTCATGGTACGGCAGAATTATTGGCGATTTTGTAGGATATCCCTTGGAGTTCCGTCCTTATTGCTATATTAAAAGGAAATACGGGGAACTCAAATATTACCCAAAAGAAATAGACCACGACTATGTCAACGATGATGAGATGTATGAGATCTGCGCCTTAATAGCGTTAGAAGAGTATGGTCCCGATCTTACGGCAAAAGAAATAGCAAAGGTTTGGAAAAATCGATTATATAAGCAAAATTTCACCGCAGAAAAGATTACCTTAAAAAATTTACGAGAAGAGGAATTATGGCCCCCAGAATCAGGCACTCATGAAAATTATTATTATGATGCAATTGGCGCGCAAATGCGAGCTGATATCTGGGGACAAATAACACCAGGTTGTCCAGAAATGGCGAAAAAATATGCCGAAATGGATGGAAGCATTTCCCATACTGGCATAGGGATACAAGGAGAGGTATATATTGCGGTTATGATTTCACACGCCTTTTTTATTGATGATATACGGAAAAATATAGAAAAGTCCCTAGAATATTTACCCTCGGCCGAGGAAAGTCTATTTACTCAAATGGTGTTAAAGGCCCAAAAGATATATAAAAAATATCCCGAAAATTTTCGTGATGCAAGGAAGGAATTAATTAATTATTGGCATCAAGTCAGAAAAACCAAGCTGAAACAAGGGTTATCACTTTTGAGCAATCGGCGAATTAAATTTTTAAACAGAATCATCTCAGGCGTGCATGTTCTCCCAAATATCGGGATAATTATATTATCGCTCTTGTACGGTTCTAAGGACACGGAAGATCCGTTAGGTAGGAGTGTCTGCATAGCAGCCATGATGGGCTTAGATACGGATTGTAATTGCGGAAATATTGGAGCATTACTGGGAGCAAAATTAGGAGATCAAGAGATTCCAAATAAATGGAAATCACCTCTCCAAAACAGATTTAATACCTATGTAAAGGGATATGAACATTGGAAAATCACCGAATTAGCCGAGCGAGTTGCTGATATCGGTGAGGATGTGATTAATCAAAAATGCGATCAGACCATTCGGATAACTTAAACGGAACGGAAATAAACAAGATATTAGAAATATTCTTTTGGAAGGAGATCCTTGATTAAATCCTTAAAGATAACCTTTCCCATTTGCTTATAGCCTTCCACAGAAAAATGGAGTCCATCCGCATAAGCATATTCTTCTTTTAAATTTCCCTCCTCATCGGCCATTCCGTGGTATAAATCCGCGAACGGAATATCATTTTTTTCGTAATAAGAGGTTAGTAACTCATTCATTTCCATTTTCCGGGAGTGGTAATCGGGACTGGATATATCATCAAGGATCGGCGGGATTGTTCCTCCCATTGAAGGGATACGTTGCTGTCGTGAGATATCATGCAGATCTTGAACATTCTGTAAAATGTTCTCTAACGAAATTCCCCAGCCTAAATCGTTGGTCCCTCCAAGTATAATGGAATAATCTGGCTCTGGTTCGAGGTTTATAAGATCCGAATCTACACGGGATAAAAACTGGCCCGTCAACTCACCTGGTACTCCTTTGTTAATAAATATTAGCCCCTCGATAAGCTCGTCATCCAGAGATCCTAAATTTTTCTCCAAATAATCCAAACAATATTTTTTCAGCCAGAATTCGTATTGGGAACGCACATTTCCGGAGCCTGCCGAAATACCATCTTCGCTCGGTGAAAATCCTGGATAACCCGCTGTGAGTGAATTTCCCAAACACAGAAATATAAGCGTCATTTCCATCCGTTCTCTTGAGTTAATTATTTTATTTTAAGTTAATGATCGGTCAAATATCCAAATTTACTAATTCAAGAATATCCTCAATATCGATATATTTCAGGTTCTCCACAATTAAATCGGCTTCGATGAGATTTTTCCGATTATGCGTTGTCATCAAGGCGATAGTCTTCATTCCAGCCCTCCGTGCGGCTTCAATTCCAACCGGTGCATCCTCTATAACTATCGTATTACGCGGTGCTACGGAAACTTCTCGAGCTGCTTTAAGAAATACACCCGGCTCGGGTTTTCCCTCCTCCACATCCTCTGCCGTAACGATCACATCAAAATAGTCTTTGATGTTGAGGGTCGTTAAAAGTAAATCAACATTGGCTTCAGCTCCGCTGGAACCTACCCCTAAATTCACACCTTTTTGATCGAGTTGTTTAATAAGGTCCATCACGCCAGCTAAGGGCTCCAATTCCCCTCGAACCATGTCCCGGTAATATTGTTCTTTTAAGTCTGCTAATCGCTCGATTTCATCGTCACTATAATCATCACCTAATAATTTTCTCGTAATAGTGACCGCTTGTTGCCCGAATGTCTCCTCAAAAAAGTCTTTTGTGAATTCTGCACCTTGTTCTTTCGCCATTTTTTTCCAACTCTCAAAATGGATGGGACCCGTATCGGCAAGCACACCATCCATGTCAAATATAACCAGATATTGTTCAAACATGATAAATCACTATTCATAAATGTTTATTCTTCTAAATTTCCTAAATGAATCCTATTTAAAGTAGATAATTTCCTGTTTCTTTTTATAATTACGAAGTATATACATTCAGAGTAGAGAAAGGTTTCATCAGTAGGGTTAACTTTGCTATGACACATATCAATTTTAGTGATATTGCTCTATATAGGATGGCCCTTCTTTATTTTTTTCAAAAAAGGCTTGTCTTCTGTAATAGTTAGCCCAGGTCCAATAGCACTACTCCGAACTTAGAGTTCTTTGAGAATCCATTGTTATTGGTTCATAGGTTTCAATTCTAAGGTATTAGTCCAAAACATAATTATAAGTGAGATATTGACCTATTTCAAAAAATGGTCCTAAGATATTTAGTGATTTTAAAGCAAAATTCATCTCCATCCTAAGGATGAGAGTTTTCATTTGCTTTTTTGATAAAAGAAAAACTATTTTTTTCTTTTAATATTACTCCATTTAGGTTATTTAATTTGAAAATATTGGTCTGGTAGTCCAGTATGGATAGGGCGCTGGCTTGCGGAGCCAGATTTAAGAAATGGGAGCATTTCTTACTGGAGATCGAGGGTTCAAATCCCCCCCAGACCACTTTTATCAAAATCCTCAATAAATAGAACAAGGAATTCAATTTAGGTGGTCTAAGATTTCAGAAATATCCTTAATTAGAATATAATTCGTTCCTTTGATCTCTTTTTCAACAGGAAATTTATAGGTTCTTTCATATAGAATGGTTTCTAATCCCACCCTTCTTCCTCCTACGATATCTGCATATTCATCTCCACAGATTGCACAAGATTTAGTCTTCTTAGAGAGGTCCAATTGGTTAAGAGTAAAATAAAAAATCTTTTGGTGAGGTTTTCTAAACCCCACTTTGGCTGATGTAATAACTACATCAAAATAATGGAGTAAATTATAGTGTGCCATTAAATTATAAATCATTTCATGATGGGGGTGATTAGATAACACAGCGAGTTTTATATTATGCTTTTCCTTAATTTCCTCGAGAGTTTCTCTGGTGTTTTCATATGGATGCCACGCTTTTGCTTCATATGAATGAAAAATATTCGCCAATTTAGCCGTTAATTGGTCGACCGAATCGAGCGAAATTTCAATTAGTTGAAGGTCAATTAATTTTTTTAAGACAAGAGAAATGAGATCTGAAGTTCTATATTCTCTATTTGTTTTCTCTATAAGAGAAAAATATCGTTTACGAGATGAAGTAAAGAGAACACGAAATTTTTCTTCTGCTTTTTCCGATGCTAATATATTGTGCATTTTTAAAAAGGATAACACCTCTTCTAAGCCCTCACGAAAGCAATTCAAATATTTCTCAAGGGAAGCATTTTCAAAATAGAATAAAGTAAATCCAAAATCAAATATAATTGCTTCTTTCATGCTCAAGAATAGTATAGAATTTAAAATTATTAAATTATGTTTATTAAAAACAAAAAGTTATGAAGAACGGCAAGAAAATTGTTAAATCCATAATAAAAAATTAAATGATTTAGCTAACATTCAAAAAAATGAAAAATGGGAATCGACAAATGGATTAAAGAAGAAAAGGAAAAAAGCAAAAATGCTAAAAAAGATAAGATAGAACGCCAAGATAAGGATGAAGAAGTTTTAAAGAAGGCAAAACTAAAAAAGATCCGGGAAATAATACATCATCAATCACCTGCCCCTCAAAAAGGTGGTAAGAAAACGGGCCAAACAGAATACGATGATGAGTTTTTGAATTACGTAGCGGGATTTAAGGAATGGCTCAATCAGAGAACATATCTCAAAGGCGATATCGATAAACTCCAGATATGGATAAAGAACTTGTATAACAAAATGCAAGAGCCCTCGGAGAGGATGATTGAAGATGGCTTGAAAGAGAGAAAAGCACAATTGAAAGAAGATTTTAAGCTTATTCCACCAGATTTCGTTGAAGAGAAAATCAGAATCGCGGTTACCAAAAAACTTCACGGAAGAAAGAGAAATAGCTCAGACAATTATTATCTAAGAAAATTGAAGAAAATTATTCGCGAAAAGCTTAAAGAAGCCAAATATTATAAGATGTTAAAAGAGATAATAGAGGTATTCTAATCTCCGATTTAGTAGATCCATTTTGGAGATATATTTTGTTATTTAAATTTTTTGGTTAATACTTTTCTTAGGCTAAAATTAGGGCAAAAATCATCCTCCCCCTAAAGGACCATGGATATTATCAATAAAAATTATTATTACAAAAAACTATAGTATTAATTAAGAATTTGGAAAGTCTTCATAATTGCCTTTAGAAAAATCAAAAAGGAATTAAACATTAAATCGATCTATACAATATCATTACACTTAGATAAACCCTTAAAAGTTTACTCAATAATAATATGTGGTTAATTTGTCCGATTGCGGGAGTAGGTACCCGTTTGATGCCGTTTACCTTTTCTAAACCGAAGGCCTTTATAAAAGTTGCAGGAAAGAAGTTAATTGATCATATCTTGGAAAAATTGAAAAAAACCTTTCCAGAAGGAACCAATATCGTATTTATTGTCGGGTATAAAAAACGGCAAATTACCGAATATCTTATTGAACACTACAGCGATTACTTTAATATGCAATTTCGGGAACAAAAGCCCCGAGGATACGATAATGAAACACCCTATTTTTCTGGCCTCGGAGATGCGATTTTACTTGCCCGTGAATTCGCCGAACACGATGATTGCTTTATATTTTTGAGTGATCGGCTTCCTATGGAAGAATACAGTTCCATTTTGCTCAATTACCATCAAAAAGAATGCGATGGAATAATCAATGTGAAAGAAGTTAACAACCCTCAGTTTTACGGGGTAACCGTCTTGGACGAACAAGGATATATTAAAGAAATACAAGAAAAACCTCAACATCCCAAATCAAATTATGCGGTTTCCGGAGCTTATCTATTCGGAGAGAGTATGTCTGGAAGATTATTTGAACTGTTAGAAGAGCAGAGTAAAATCGAGTTGGAAAACGGAGAAGAGCATCAACTCACTCCAGTGATAGAGCAATTAATTAAGGAAGGATTTAAGTTAAAAGTAAATGAAATGAAAGATGAGGTTTTAGACGTTGGAAGACCAGATAGCCTTCTCGATGGGCACCGTCACCTTTTAGCAGATCTTAAACTATCCGACCCCCTTTACGAACAGTTATTTAAGGATGGAAATATCGTAGATTCGCGAATCGTGCCCCCAGTCGCTTTAGGAAGTAATGTAAAGATAGTTGATTCCATCATTGGACCCAATGTTTCCATTGGGAATGATGTTACCATTAAAAAGTGTATTCTTACGGAATCCGTGGTGGGAGATGGAGCACAGCTCAAGAAAATTATTGCAAATGAAAGTATTATCGGAGATTATTCCATCTTGGAGGATTTAATCAAAAATAATATTACCATCGGCGATTCTTGTTATATCACTACAACAAATAAGAAGACCTTTTAGATCTCCCGTAAAGGAATAAAATAAAATAGAATAATGTCCGCCCCTTCTCTTAGGTCTTTAATGTAATAAAGAAAAAAAATAATTAACTTCTTAAAATTTAATATTCTAGATTTTTTTGTGGCAGAACCACCAATCGTAACAGCCTTCCTTCCCTTTTCGTTCTTCGGCGGCTTTCACATCACTTGCAGGATGGAGAATAACCTCATCACCTATTAACTGGTTATTTGGCCAATCCGCCGGCATTGCTACGGACTCCTCGTCAGCAATCTGCATTGCCTTGACGATTCTCTCGATTTCATCCAAATTTCTTCCCAATTCTTTGGGATAATAGAGGATAATGCGAATTACGCCCTTTGGATCAACTAAAAATACAGCCCTCACGGTACTTGCGCCTTGTCCCGGATGAATCATGCCTAATTTTTTTCCTACTTCACCATGATCGGCAATGATTGGAAAAGGAACCTTTTGATCGAGATTATCTTCTATCCACTCTGCCCACTTTATATGTGCAAAGACTTGATCGATAGAGAGACCAATAAGATTGCAATTCAGTTCTTGAAATTTTTCATATCGGGTGGAAAACGCATAAAATTCGGTGGTGCAAACAGGTGTAAAATCACCGGGATGGCTGAACAAGATAAACCATTTGTTTCCATTCTCGGTCATGTCATCCGGTAAGAACATATCCCCGTGTGTCGTCTTCACTTTCATGGTTGGGAACTCATCACCTATTAATGGTATCCCAATTGTTCTTTCTTCTTTGCTCATATTATTTTTCAACACTTTAAATATATTATTGAATTTATATGGTAATTAATTTGTGTTGGGAAAGGTTTGCTTTTAAAGATATTTTTTATTTTTTATTAAAGAAGAGAAGAAAAACAGAAGCTGCATTTTGTAATAATTAAAAGTTGGGTTTTTTCTCCTGCCAAGGGGCGATGTCTTGAAAAGCTTTCGACACTTGTAATACGAATCGATCTGCATACCGGTTTCCGATGAGTTGCATTCCAATGGGCAGTCCGTCTTCAGAAAACCCACATGGAATAGTCGCGGCTGGATTCCCAGTAAGGTTGAACGGAAAGGTAAAGGACATCCATCCCACGGGGGAGACTCCCCTTCCGTTTATTTTCGGAGGATACATCATCCCTAAGTCAAAAGCTGTACATGCCGTGGTAGGTGTGATCAAAATATCGATTTCTTGAAATACCTTAGCAACCTCTTCAAAAATCTTCTGCCTCTGCGCCTCCGCTCGTTTTACATCCGTTCCAGAATAGGTTTGTCCGGCTTTTATCATTTTAACCAAATTCTCATCCAAAATATCCTCATGTTTCTTTAAATTAAGATCATAGGCAAACCCAGAGGTGACCAATGTGTTAAAACAGAGTTCGGCTCTGTGAAGCTTCAGCTTCACGGCATTTACATCCCATCCAAACTGAGTGAATTTTTGGGCGGAGGATAGAACCGTTTCTTCAATTTCGGGATCGAGTGCCTTCACAAACCCAAGGTCCATCGAAGTGCCGATTCTTAAATTAGGGGGTTTCTCAGTTAAGGAGTCCAAATAACTCTCCGTTTGACTCCGAATTGAATGTCTATCTCCCGGGAAGTAACCCGCAAGTGCATCCATCATGAGGGCAGCATCTTCGACATAACGTACTAACGGACCGTAATGATCTAATGTATCCCATGTAACTCCGTGTGGCGGATAGCGAGGTATCCTGCCGAATGTCGGTTTAAACCCAAAAATCCCGCATAAACTACTGGGAAGACGGATGGACCCGCCCCCATCCGATCCTAATGCCAAGGGGCCCATCCCAGAAGCGATTTGTGCAGCTGCCCCACCGCTGGAACCCCCTGGGGTTTTTTCTAAATTCCACGGATTTTTCGTTTGTCCAAATATTAAATTATCGGTCACAGGCTGAAACCCAAAGGCGGGAGTATTTGTCTTTCCTAAGATGACACCCCCTTCATTTTTAATACGCTGTACCGCAATCTCATCCTCTTTCGGAATATAATTTTCATAAATCTTGCACCCAAAAGTTGTCCTAATGTCTCTTGTTTCCATTCCGTCCTTAATTGAAATAGGTATCCCTTCTAAAACTCCAAGGTCTTTTCCATGTTTTATCTTAAGATCTGATTCCTTTGCCATGATTCGGGCTAATTCAAATGTGGAAGTACAAAAGGCATTGATGACGGGGTTTTTCTCTTGAATCTGGTTGATAATTACTTCTGTAATCTCTTGGGAACTTAATTCTTGATTCTTGATTTTGGTACGCATTTCACAAGCCGATAAGAATGCAATTTTTTTGTTTTTCATTTATATCAATTTGAGATTTTTTAATTTTAATTTAAATGTTTTTTAATATAGAGATATGAGGAAGTCACTTGAACCACACACGCCTAAAGGCATGAGATTCATCTCGGTCATTTCGATATCCGCATTCCCTACCCCTGCACGATTTGTCCAATTTTCTAAATATTTGTTGAGAATACGAAGAGCCTAACTCTTTATAGAGTTCGTGGTATTTTAAGTCGTAATATTGCTCTTTATGGAATGAAACTTCTTTATCCTTATCGAAAAAGGATTGTCTTCTGTAATAATTAGATAAGCTCCAGAGAGCACCACTTCTGACCAGCTTAATCTTTTGAATCCGATGTTGTTGTTTATTTGGTTTCAATTCTAAAGGATTAATCGGAAACATACATAGTATATAGTGTTTCCATTATTTAAATCTTTTCGTTAATGCGGTTCTCAAGCTAAAATTAGGGAAAAATTCATCCTCGCCCTAAAGGACGGGGTATTCTTTTGCATTTAATGATAAAAAACTTCTTTTAAGGAGAAAAAATAAAAAATAATAATACTAAACAATTATAAAACCTAGTCAATTAGAAATAAAAGCAAATAGAAATGAAACAGCATCACAGAAAAACGTTGTTTTGTTTGTTTTTAATGCTAAATTTATTTACAGTCTTATTAACTGTAAATGTCCATGCTCAAACCAACGAAGGGATAGATATTAGTCAAGGTGATCAATTCACATGGGAAATCAAGGAGTTTAATCTCCACAATTTTGAGAAAGTGTTCGGAGTAGATCCGGGTTTTAACGAGGGTGATCAAATCAGAATACGGGTTACAGATGTCGTTGAAACCAGTTATGGCTGGAATATAGTTACTGAGTTTTTTGATTACGGCTCGGATTTTACCAAAGATGGGACAGTCAAGACTTTTTCTCTCGATAAATCACCCGAAGAATATGCAGATAATATATTTATCCCCACCCCAACAGAGGATTATTTGGAAGAAGCAAGTGAGATTTTACCGAATGAATATACAATACGAGGAAATAAAATCATCAAACGAAAATCTGAATATACGTTGGAGATGGAGTATAACACTCAAGGCGTAAAAAGTTCAGTAACCATAGAGGATAAAAATGGGATAGTATTAGTAAGGTTAGAAGGGTTGTTTACGATTCCCATGGGAAATTACTTCATAGGGTTTATGGCACTTTCTGTGGTCGGATTAATTGCCGGCATCATAAAAAAGAAAGCAATATCTGTCTCAAATTCGGAGTAATTAATTTCGATGTTATTCTTACTTTTATTTTTATTAAAAGCAACTTTTTAATTATACCTTGTTTATAAATTATTAACCAATTATTTTATACTAAATTTTTAAACTATGTCGAAACTCGAGCTTGCAAAAATCGATGAATTTTCAAGAAGAAGCGGGCCGCTTGTATTTATTATCATGGATGGAGTTGGTTTAGGTCCACAAAACGAGTATAATGCTTATTATCTGGCAGATACGCCTTATATAGATAAAATCCAACAAGAATCCCCTCAAAAAGATTTATACACTGAATTAAAAGCCCATGGAACCGCTGTAGGACTTCCCACTGATAATGAAATGGGAAACTCAGAAGTAGGGCACAATGCATTTGGTTCAGGTCGGATGATTAAACAAAGGGCTACTTTAGCAAAGGAAGCAATCTTTTCTAAATCACTCTTTGAAATGAAAAAATGGACACATTTTACAAATATGATTAATAAAAACAACAAAACCCTCCATTATATCGGATTATTATCAGACGGATATGTACACAGCCATATCGATCATCTGATTGGATTATTGCACGGGGCCAAAAATTCCCAAATTGAACGATTATTCGTCCATCCACTACTAGATGGGAGAGACGTTCCTTCCCAATCTGCTTTAGAATATATTGATATTTTGGAAAAAGAGCTTAAAAAAATAAATGACGAAACCGGTTATACTTATCGGATTGGATCCGGGGGAGGAAGAATGCGGGTTACCATGGATAGATATAAATCTGATTGGGATGTCGTCCAGCGAGGATGGGAGGCTCATGTATGCGGAATACCAGAAAAATATCCAGGTTATAAAGGTTACTTTAAGTCTGCAGAGCGAGCAATTACTAGCGCCCGGCAATTAGAGGACGAAATCAGTGACCAATATCTTCCCTCATTTGTTATTGTTAATGAAGCGAAGTTTCCAATCGGGAAAATGGAGAATGGAGATGGAGTTCTGTTTTTCAATTTTCGAGGGGACCGAGCAATTCAAATCTCACGAGCATTTGACGAAGATAACTTTTCCGCATTTGATAAGAAATGTGATCCTAACGTAGAGTATTATGGGTTGTTAGAATATGATAAACAAGCACATATACCTGAGAAATATTTTATTGAACCTCCTAAAATCGACGACCCAATTACTAAATATTTATGTGCCGAAAAAGTTTCGCAGTTTGCAACGGCTGAGACTCATAAATATGGTCATGTAACTTATTTCTGGAATGGAAATAATGAAGGCTATATATGTAAAGATTATGAAAAATATGTGGAGATCGAATCAGATCCTTCTGAGATGATAGAAGAGAATCCGAAAATGAAAGCATATGAAGTAAAAGACGAAGTTTTAAAAGCATTAAATAGTGAAGAATTTACCTTTTTACGTGTCAATTTTGCCAACGGCGATATGGTAGGGCATACCGGTAACATTGAATCCTCCAAAATTGCAATAGAGACGGTTGACGAATGTGTAAAGGAAGTGGTTGAAAAAGTCAGTGAATTGGGAGGTGTCTCAATAATCACAGCAGATCACGGCAATTTAGAAGATATGTCTCCAGAATGGGAAACGTCCCATACGTGCAATCCCGTGATGTTTTCAATCGTTGATCCCAAATATGATGGGGAATACATAATTAGAGAAGATATAGAACAACCAGCATTAGGAAATGTCGCAGCAACAATTCTCAATCTTCTTGGGTATGAAAAACCCGAGGGATTTTTTGATTCTCTCCTTAAATTTCGAATTTAGACCTTCAAGGAGAAATATATTATTTACCTCTCGAAAACTTTTTGCTTGGCTCGGCTAAATTGAAAAATCATATGATAATAATTGCTTAATATGAGAATTAAATTAATCTAAATCCAAATTCATCTTATTCACAATTCGAACGTTTAAAAAATAATGAATGAAGACCATAAAAAGAAATACCAGGCGGGAATGGCTCAGTTGGACTTCAAACCCGATTTTGATTGGAATAAAAAGGAAACGGAAGAGTTATACCATAATGCCGAATTTGATATAAATGTGGATCATATTGATTATCAGAATTGTATTAAAGGTATGAAAAATCTTCCTGATTCCTCTATAGATTTAGTCATTGCAGATCCCCCGTTTGGAATTGATTTTGATAAAATTGGTTCGCAATATAATAGAGATGAAAAATTTGTCGTGGAGGGATACAATGAAGTTGAGATGGATTATGACCAATTTACTCTTAATTGGATCAAAGAATTACCCCGAATTATGAAAAATACTGGTTCTGCATATATTTTCTCGGGTTGGACAAATTTATTAGATGTTTTGATGGCGATAAAAAAGACAGATTTAACCTTAGTAAACCATATTATCTGGAAGTATCAATTTGGAGTATTTACCCGGAAAAAATTTGTCACCTCTCATTATCACATTTTGTTTCTTGTTAAAGACGGGGATCAATATTTTTTCAATAAAATTATCCATTACCCCGAAGATGTTTGGGAACTTCCAAGGAAATACAGACCCGGGCAGAGAAAGAATAGCACGAAATTACCAGAAAAAGTGGTGACCCGATGTATTGATTTCTCTTCGAAGCCAGGAGACTTGATCTTAGATCCTTTCATGGGGAATGGAACCACGGCAGTTTGTGCTAAAGGAAACTATAGACATTTTTACGGATTTGAGATGAATGAGAATTTAAAAGAAATTATTGAGGAAAATTTACAATCAGTTAGTGTGGGTCAATTTTATAAACCGTATATTACCTATAAACCTTCACCAGAGGAATTAGCCGAAAAATATCCTGCTGTTCGAAGGTATTTGGAAAAAAGAAAAAGAGAAGAAGGTCATAAAAATCTCACAGAATTCCTGTGATTCACCTCATCTAATCTTTAATACTTTCCTTTTCTCTTATAAACAAAATTTAATTGGAGGAGGGGAT
Source organism: Promethearchaeia archaeon (assembly GCA_046483985.1). Classification (GTDB taxonomy): domain Archaea; phylum Asgardarchaeota; class Lokiarchaeia; order Sigyniarchaeales; family SOKP01; genus JAWOCD01. The sequence goes on along the minus strand of JAWOCD010000039.1, from coordinate 62,630 downwards.
TTTTTGAGCCAAATCCAGAAAATAGAGAAAATTATGATAGATTGTTCGAGGAATTCGTTAATATTTATGAAAATAATAAAGACATGTCTGAACACCTAAATAGTTTAGAATCGGATTGATTTTCAAACAAAAACCTAAGATATAAACAAATCAAGAAAAATGGATGAAGAGAACTACAAAAAATTTAAGGAATTCACTTCTCAACTGGCGCTACCATTTCAAGAAACATTTCAAGTGTTCTTAAGGCCTATATTCAACGTATTGGAAGATCATTTCGGTCTCCAAAAAAATTCTGACCAGAGCTTTATAGATTTGGGAGCGGGCGATGGAAGAGTTGTATTATATGTCGGATTCCATTATAATATAAAATCCGTGGGAATTGAAATAAACCATAATTTAATAGAAGTAGCAAATGAATCGTTTAATCGCATTAAAAAGAAGTATCCTCAAAGAAATTTCAATTACATCCAATTCAAACACGATGATATGTTCGAATATGACATAAGAAAGTATGATTTCATCTATGCCTTTTCCCTGCCCACAATGCAGAAGTCTATGACACATATCTTAAAAACTGCTAAGAAAGGAGCAATACTTATTGCACATAAATATCCTCTTACTATCTGTAAATCATTGCTTACTCAAAAATATAAGCTTAAACATCAGACCAAAAAGAAGCCCATTTATACCTATTTTTATCTAAAAAGTGAAAAATAAGAAAAATAATCAAATTTAAAAATTTTTTAGCGTTCAATCCTTCCAGAACCGTGGCTTTCCAAAAGCTTTTCCACTTCTTCTAACGAAACTCGATTTACATCCCCAGGAATCGTATGTTTAAGTGCTGATGCGGCCACGGCAAACTCTAAAGCCTCTTGATCCTCCATCTCCTTGAATAATCCATAGATTAAAGCGGCACCAAAGGAATCTCCACCACCTACTCTGTCAACTATATCGGTGAGTTGATATTTTTCTGAAAATAATGCTTTTCCCAACTTTTGAGGATAGAGCATAGCACTCCATTCATTATAATCCGCCGAATGGGCTTCCCTTAAACTTGTCCCCACGTATTTGACATTTGGATACTTAGTAACCACTTTTTCCGCTAAATTCTCGTATTTATCATGAGAGAGTTCAGTTCCCACTATATCTTGCCCTAATTCAAGACCCAGACATTTTTGTACATCTTCCTCATTCCCAATTACTACATCAATATATTCAATCATCTGAGTCATTATTTCGGGTGCGTTCTTCCCATATTTCCATAATTTACTTCGATAATTGAGATCGCTTGAGACGGTCAATCCCCTTTCTTTTGCTTCTTTAATTGCTGCAATTGAAAGATCTGCGGCATTCTGAGATAAGGCTGGGGTAATTCCGCTAATATGAAACCATGAAGCATTCTGGAACACTTTATCCCAGTCAAAATCTTCTGGTTTCGCCTCAGAAATAGAGGAATGGGCCCTATCATAGATCACATTAGAGGCTCTAGGACCGGAACCAGCTTCCAAATAGTAAATTCCAACTCTGGGACCTTGTCTCAAGATTTGAGACGTATCCACGTTCATAGACCTCACAAATCTGAGCGCTGCATCTCCAATAAGGTTATCAGGCAAGGCTGTAACAAATCGTGCGTTAACCCCATAATTAGCTAATGAAATGGCTACATTTGCCTCTGATCCCCCAAAGGTTGCTTCCAATAAAGGACGCTGAAAAAATCTCTCCCTATCGGGTGATTTAAGTCGTAATAATAATTCTCCTAAGGTGACAATTACATCTGGCATTTTTTATTCACATCTGTTATATTTAATTATATTTTTGATTCATTTTAACTCTAAGTATTTGTTCTATCTTAGTCTATTCACAATTTCCACAGCCTTTTTTGCAGTCTGGGTAATTTCTGCCCAGTTTTCATCTATAATAAGATGAGAGCGTGCTAAAAAGGAACCACCACAAGCAAGTACATTCGGAAGTCGTAAATAGTCCTCCAAATTATCTAAACCCACCCCGCCAGTTGGCATAAAATTAATATCATAATACGGACCTTTCATTGATTTAAGCCATTTAACGCCACCAACAACGCTTGCTGGAAAATATTTGAGCGTTTTTATGCCAAGTTTATATGCCGTTTCAATACCGAGGGTAGAGTCCACACCTGGAAAAAATGGGAGGGGCGAGTTATTTTGTACATATTTAATCACCGACTTATTTAAACCAGGACTTACCATAAAATCAACATTAGCGTCTATGGCATTTTGAGCATCTTCTTTTGTCCGTACGGTTCCCGCACCAACAATAATTTCTTTTCCGGCATCTCTTATATTATATAGAGCCTCTGCGGCGTTTTCATTTCGGAATGTGATTTCAATACAGTTGACTCCTCCACGCAATAAGGCAGCTGAAAGTGGTACTGCAAGATGAGGGGAAGGAATTGCCACGACCGCAATAAGCGGATTTTTCTTCAATTTTTGTAAGATTTTTTCCATAATAATCAAAAAGTTCTAAAGATAAATATTATTTCGCGAAAATTAATAATAATTTTAAAACTTATTAATTATAATTTTATAATGTGATTTTATAGATGTTAAAAGATATATTTGGTGCAATTGTTCCATCTTTACAAGATGCTTTAGTTTCTTTTTTTCTCCCTCAAGGATTGTTTATTCTGTTTAATTTAATACTCATAAGTTTGGAATTGGGTACCTTTTTGGTTAGTCGGTTCTTATATAATCGATATGTGAACACCGTAGAGATGCCCTTGAAAAAAAGAGTCTTACCACTTATTTTAATTTATATAGCGGGTCTCTTTAATACTTTTATTCTTGGAATGATCTTAATTGCTTCTGTATTGTTGTCGATCTCCTATCTCCTTAAAGTTAGGAAATCAATGGGGATTAAGAAATCCAAAGAGAAGAAAATGATAAAACCTTCCACACTCCTAAGAAGCGGAATATTGGTGTTTTTGCTTTTCAAGATATTCCTTTTAGTTCTCTATTCGATTGGCGGTCTCCTTTTTGCATTTCTCTTGGGATGGTGGATCTATGGCTGGACCCTACAAATTGCAGCAGTTGGAGGTGTGGTGATATTTTTAGTCAAGAAATATAAAAACATTGGGATATTCGAGATGCCTCCAAAATTGAGTTCACGATCTAAAATACTCCTAAAAGTGACGATACTGACGTTCTTTATTTTATTCGGAAGCATTTTCATTATTTCGTTGACCCCTAACACGCACCAGCCCGCTCCAGAAAGTCCAACAAGCTCAGAGATCACAGATCTGAAAATAATGACCTATAATATCCGGCGAGCCGGAATTGAAGATGATCCCGCAAATCAATGGGTTAACAGGAAAGATGAGTTCGTTAGTTATTTGGACGGTTTTGATTTGGATGTCTTTGGGATTCAAGAGGCTAAAAGTTTCCAGATTCAATATATCCACAGCAATTTAGAAAGTAGAGACTATGTATGGACCGGAAAAGGGAGAGATAATGGTGTGCATGGAGGAGAGGCATGCGCCATCTTTTTCGATAATAATAAGTTTGAATATCTTGACGGAGATACCTTCTGGCTTTCCGAGATTCCGCATTATCCGACCAATACCTGGGAAGGGAGTTGCTTCAGAGTTGTTACATGGGTTCGATTGAAGGTCAAAGTGGGTCAGAGCAAAGGCGAGGAGTTTTTCGTATTTAATACCCATTACGATTTTTCGGATGATTGGCAAAATAAAGCGTCAATTTTGGTAAGCCAAAAAATTACTGAACTAAGTGGAGGATTACCAACGATTCTCATGGGTGATTTTAATATGCATAATGACAGTCAATCTTTTGATATCTTAGAGAATTATGAAAATCCCGGCGATAAAAAACCGATGCGAGACGGGTATAGGGAATATAAAGAGAGTAAATTGGGTTATTTGCCGTATGATACTACGTCCCCAAATGATTGGGACGTACGAAAAGACCCAGAAGATAAAAGTCGAATAGACTTTATTTTCATATCCGAACATATTAATGTAACCGAATGCCAGATTCCGAAGGATTCTTACGATGGATACCGAACCTACAGTGATCATTACCCTGTCTATATGAACTGTACACTCTAAGAGAGATTTTTCCAAATTTTCTTTTTTTAATATATTTGAGAAATTCAAAAACGCTATAAATTGAATACTATTCCTTTCATCCAGTTCATTTTTAAAGGATAAGGTATTTTCCGATAATTTAAGGTATTTAAGGTATTCAAAAATAGGCATCCATACAAAAAAGATTTTGGTCTAAAATTGAGAGAAAATAGGAGCCATATCATATTTAAAAGTATAAAAGAAAAAAAGGAGAAAAATTAGAGAAGACCGTACGCTTTTGCCATCCAATAGGTGCATATATAGGTGTTTGGCGCAGCTTGCGTTAATCCATCTCCGTTAGGTGTTCCCCCTTCGTCATCAAGTTTATTATGTTCCCAGAGCCAATGGTGGACTCCGTATTCACTTACACGAAGAGGTAATATATAATTTTCAGATTCCTGGTCAAAATCAAACTCCACCTCAATCCAAGAGAATAATTCCCCGAAAGTACTGGTTTCAAAGAATTCTCGCCATTTCTTTTTTGCAGGATCTCTTACCTTTTCTCTAAGCTTCGGATGGGTACTGGTCGCACGAGTAGAATGCGGTCTTTGGGTGAGGTTATAATTTCTTATTCCGTCTGCCCAACCACTTGAGTAAAATCGCCATAATTGATCCTTAAAGTCCCACAGTATAGTTTCATCTTCGTAGTCAGGATTCTGAAACTCTGCAGCTCGATCCTCATCCAACATTTTCATGAAGATAAGATGAGCGATGTTAAAGAAATTGTTCCGATGATAGCGTACAATTGGATAAAAGTTGTTCTCATAATTCGAAATATAATGATACCGAAGTCGAGCATCGTCTTCTAACCAGATGAGAGAGAGCATCACATCTAAACCGAAAGAAAAAGCATAGTATCCCTCTACGGTATTATGCACAGATCCCATATTTGCCCCTCCCATACTCAGTATCTTAGCAGCAACATAATTATAAAGCGATTCATACCGCTCTGGATAGGCTGTTGCCCCTATTCGTAATAACGCTAACTGCCATGTACTGCCTTCCAAGACTGGATTAATATCTGACCCTACAGGTTCACCATGCCCACCCAAAAGAAGCCAATTGGTATCTCGAAATCCTTCAATGAGTTGAGCCACTGCTGTTTTTACCGTTTCCACTATCCATTCACATTCATCATTATAGTCAGAATAAGGCATAATAAAGTTTAACACACTGGCGGTCGATAAATAGAAGCCTCCTAATTCGTCCCGGGATGTTTTTAATCGAACTCTCCAGTTTTTATATTCTCCAGTGCCGTTAAAATGGCGAACGTGATCAGTATACATAAAGGGATGAATATCTTGATATCCTGGAGGTACTACAAATCGAGCCAATGTACCCGGATAATATTCATCTGTTCCAGGCTTTTTTCCGAAACCCCCATTCGGCGCGGCTAAGGTGTTTTTCAAGGCTGTTACCAATTTTGTTAACACGCGGGTGGCATTCTCAATCAGATCATTCCTATTATTTTCCATAGCCCATTTAAATCGTAAACAATTTGCCGCTATGGAATATGCAATATGGAGTTGCCCATTATCAGTTCCCTCATAATTTGTTACATTTTTGTAGGCTTGACTTTCAAAATGTGCATTTACGGAGATATTTGCCGGCATATGATATTTTTCCAATTGCCAGTCATAATGATGGACTAAATCTTCTAAAATATCCTCGTCAATTACATCTTTTTCAAAAAAAAAATCCGTATCGGGTTCTTTCATATCATCTCGGGAGTAAGAGGAAATATCTGTAACTATCGTTAGAACCATTCCCGCATAACTTCCGAAACCGATTATTGGAAGTAAAAACAGACAAGTAATTGCGATATTCTTCTTTTTAAGATTATCTCGCGTTCGTATACGCATATATTAAATTTAAAGAAAGAAATATATAAAATTTCAAAAAAACATTTTACAAACGGATTTTTTTCTGCCGATATGGAAAGGATTCATTCTATAATTGGTTTTTTAGGTTTTTTAGTAGGGGCTTTTCCTTCTCCATAGGTTTTGTAAAGGTAAGTACGTCGAGCGAGGTCCGAAAAACTTCGGTAAATATTTTTTCGTTTATCAAAAAGAGCGCATGTCTCATAGATTGGGGGATTCCAGGTGGCAAGGGGATCATCTGGCTCGTACCATAAACCCTCTTCTTTTAGGATATGTCTAATATTGCGTTTTTCTATTACGTCATCTAAGTCTTGCTTGTTTAACATTACCACAAGCGGTATTTCTTTAATAAGTCTTCCTTTAGAGACCCGTTTTAATTCTAACAAAGCCTCAATATTATCTTCAAACTTTTGGACTTGAGAATCAACCATATAAATAACTCCCTCTGTTCCTTTAAAGACTCTATGGCGCAAAGGGGAGAATTGCTTTTGTCCAGCAACAGTATAAATATGAAACTTTAATTTGTCCAATTTATGTGATTGAAAAACTCCACGATCGAAATAAAGTGTTGCTCCACTTTTCATTGAAATTTTTGTTAGGTCACTAACGGGAAACATGTCTTTTCCCTCCTCCTCTTTTGTGAGATTATAAAGCGTATCTACCGCAGTAGTTTTTCCTGATGATACCATGCCCCAATAAAGCAATTTGATTAACATATACTTAGAAGCCCCCAATAAACATTATGATTTCTTTAAAAAAGATTAAAATAACTACATAAAAAAAACTAACTTTCTTATTTATATCTTTTCATCAATCTTTTAGAGAAATTTTAGGTATATTTTATATAACTAAAAATTAATTTTGGACTTGATCTATCGAAAGTTCTTAAAAAACAAGTTAATGAAAAAAATTAAGGAAGCTACTATACCAAAAATGAAAAAGGGAAAAATAAGAGCTATTTCTGCCAAATAACCGGCAATAATAGGGGAAAGCCCACTGCCAATACCGATCATGCTTTCAAAAAGCCCCGCTTTCGTAGCTTTTTTTTCTTCTTCGGAGACCAACAGGATCTCTAAAGAAGATTTATATATTAACCCAGCACAAACTCCAAAAATGAGTATAATTACAAAAATTATTCCAACTACATCCACAAACGCCAAGAAAATTAATAAAAGGGAAATTACTAAATAGGCTACATTAAGCCTTTTTAAGGAAGAGTTCACATACCTGCTTAAAATAAAGTAGAATGTTCTCCCAATGCCAAATGAAAATAATAAAACCCCTACAATTGCTCCTTTTAAGCCAAGACCCAACGGTCGAGATGCATAATCTGCAAAATAATTCAATACGAGTTTTCCCAACATAGCATAAATAAGCATTCCGATTAGAAGTTTGATAACAAGATTACTATCCGAAAATGCTTTCTTTTTTCCATCGAAAATCTCGCCTTCATGGCTTTTTGCTAAGAGATTCAAATTATTTTTCTCGGAGGGGATAAAAAGTAATAAAATAATGAAAGCTGTAAGATAAAATAGAAAAATCATAATAAATCCAATCTCCACGTTAAAATCCGAAAGAAATCCCGCAAGGAAGGGGCCCAAGGTATATCCAATAGACCAAAAAATGCAAAAATTAGAGATTGCTTTTTGATGTACCACGGGAGACTCTGTAGATCTTTCCGAGATATATGCTTCAAGAGAAGGCCAAAAAAAACCATAGGCACATCCTAAGGCAATTTGACCGAGAATTAATTCAATTATAGTAGATGCTATGAAGATATAATAAAGCGATATCAATAGTTGACTAATTAAAGCAAGAAGAAGACTATTTTTTCGTTTTATTTTATCTCCCAATCGTCCCAAAAGAGCGGCCATTATTAAATAAGAGAGTCCATATCCCCCTCCAATAAAGCCATTTTGCCACGGGAAGGCGCCTAAAATCACCCCATAAAGTATAGTTAGTACTTGCATCATAGAAAGATTGAGATCGCCGATGAAAGCGAGAATATAGGGCGAGATTAATCCGTCCTTTACTTTCGATATAACTCTCATAGTATATCGTGCAAACTTTATTTGAACTTAATTTTGCGAAAGAGTAAATTAGCACCCAAATAGAGAAATCCAGCGATAGGAAGAATCAGGCCAACTGCTATGCGATTTTCTGCCCGTGGTCCGAATAAAATCGCTCCCAAAATCAAATCACCCAATGCAAAGCCCACATTAATAATAAAAAAATATGTGCCAAAGTATGATCCAGATAAGGAATCTGCTTTCATTTTTGTTAATATATTCTCGGGAGCTTCGTCTACCAATTCACTTATCGCTGGGGTGGGAAGTATAAAACCGACCACTAAACCAAACAATAGAATTGCCAAGAAAATGCGAGCCAGCCAAAGGAGCAGCATTTGAGAAACATCAATCAATAGAAATGTTGTTAAAAATAAGGCAAGTACTACTAACCATTGTGCGTTCAAATAAGCTGACTTAATCCCTTTATCTTGGGCTCTTTTTGACCAGACAATAAAGCCTAAAACCGCAAATAAGACCATTGGCAAAATAAAAGTTATAAACCTAGACTCCTTTAAATAGAGCACGAAAGTCAAGTATAAGGTCAAATCCTTTAAAAGCAACCGGACCCCGACAGAACTCAGTAAAATACTTAACAAAAAGAAGCAGAAGTTTCTATCTTGAAAGGGACGACCAATATTCAATATGACATCTTTAAAAGAGGTTTGAGATTGAGATATTTCACTCTTGGGCATATCGTGCAAAAAATCTTCGTTTGTCGAAAAAAAAGCTCCTAACGTGAAAATTATTGCTAAAAATGCAAAAAACCAACCAAGAAATGGTAATGCATTTAACAAAAATTTCCTATCCGCCGGGGTACTAAAAATATTATTGGGATTCTCAAGTTGACTCTGTAGAATCAACGGAAGGAATATGCCCAATACGGTTCCAATTAAACTGAATATACCGATCATAGAGCCAATTTTAATTCTATTTTCCTCCACTTGGCTTTGCTCCGGCTGCATTGACATATAAGAGGAACGTAGCATGGCATAACTGGCGAAGAAAACAATTAATAAAACCCAAAGATATATTGCTATTCCCCAATTCATTGCTGCAAATGTCTCTGCTAGAGGACTATACCAAAGCAAGATTAAAGAAATACATATAAATGGCAAACAAAGCAATAAAAAAGGTCTGCGTTTTCCGAATTTTCCTGGTTCCTTTTTGTCAATTAGATACCCAAAAATGGGGGCACCAAGGGCATTCGCAACCGCCGCTAAAGCGGTGCCTATGGAAGTTAATAAAGCATTAAGACCCACAACGTATGTAAAGAAAATAAAAATATAAGAATTTATAAGCGTTGCCGGGATGATTTGGCCTAGGACACCAGAGCTATACCCTACAAGCTGTGCTCCTTCCAAGGTCCGTAATTCTTCTTTCTCGAGCATTTCATCTTTTTCTGTTTCAATCCGTTCTGTCATAGAAAATCATGAATTGTACTTTCAATTGCTAATCTTATCAATTAAAGCTCTATGTCTAATCTTAAATAGATATTCTTAATTATATAGAAATTCTGAAAAAGTTTTGGAAAGATAAAAATTTAAATTGAGAAAAAAAGAAAGCTTAATCTAACTATAATTTAAATTACGTGAAATCTTTATGAATGAAGATAAAGATACACTTCAGATAATGGATCAAACTATTGAGGCCGTGGAGAGAATCGGGGGTCTTCTAAAAAGGGCCAAAAAGGAATTAAAGAAGTTAGAGGGAGATAAAAAGCAAGTTGAGCAAGAAAAGCTAAAATTGGAACAAGAACGAGACCATTTGGAAAGCGAGAAAGAAAAATTAATTAAAGAAACAAAGCAACTTGAAAAAGAAAAAAAGAAACAAGATCAAAAAATTGGAAAAATGTCGGAGGAACAGCAAGAACTCCTTGAAGAATATAAAAAAGTTAAGGTCGAGCTTAAAAAATTCATGGAAGTGGCTGCGCAAGCGGAAGAATCCGAGTACGATTTTGAACGGATCCGGGCACTGCTTTCAATCTATACGGTCTTAGTTTCCGAAATATGGCAAGGACAACCGCATTATCGTATTTTGTATACGCTTCATGGAGATAAAGAAGAAATGTCAAGGGAAGAATTAAAAAATACCTTAGGAATTGGGGGAGCGTATATCTTACATTCTATCCAAGAACTTGATCGAGCTGGATTACTTGAATATAATCCCGATACGGGAACAGCGAAGTTAAAAGAGCGGTTATTTCCCAAAAAGGCTCTTGAGAAAGAAGAGGGAAAACTAAATAGCATAAAAAAGTAAATTAGAGATTTTTTAAAAGTTAAATTTCCTATTATTTTTTCTAAATCTTATTAAATTATATCTTATTGCTGGGGAGCATCTTTTGTAATAATCTTTATTGTGTTCAAACTATTAATGGAGTCAGTTTTTTTAGTAAATAGGAAAGAAAAAAAAGGTCTATACTTTTTATTAAATACGGGAGATATAATGGGAAGAAGAAGGAAAAAACGCGGCTATTCCGTCGCAGTATTAGTCGGATTTAGTCAGCAAACGATACATTTTTGGCAGGTATATAGTCAACGGGTTAAACTTCATAAAAGACTAGAATTACCACGAAAATGGAAAAATTGTAACGAGAAACAAGAATACCACTATCATGAAGATATTATTAATGTCTTAAGACCTTTAATTCATGAAGGTGTGAAAAGTATCCTTTTAGTTGATCTCCCCAAAAAAGATTATAGCTCAAGGTTCCTCGACCACGTAGAAAAGCATCATCGCTGGCTAATCCGATCCAAAAAGAAAAATCAAGTTAGTTTCGGACAAATTACAGGAAAAGCATCTACTTCTAAGAAAGTTCGGTGGCTCTTGGAACAAGAAAAGACCTCAAAAGTGATGAAATCAATCACGTTAAGGGAAAGCGATTTATTGATGACACAATTAGAGAGAATTCTCAATACAGAGGACGAAAAGCAAAAAGTTTTCTATGGACTTAAGGAAATTGAGAAATTGATATATATGGGAGGAAAGAAAGACGACTCAGTTTCAGATAAGGTCGATTATTTGATAATGACGGATAAATTTTTGAACGAAAACAAACAGAAGGGACGAGTTTATCGTTTAAAACAAATCGCAGAAAATAAGGGGATAGTCACAAAAATACTTCCCGAAGAGAGCCCCGCTGGTGCCAGAATTCATGAATTCGGAGGGATTCTCTCTTTCAAAAAATAAGAATCTTGGTTTTATCCTCGATTATCAAAAGTTTTATCATCCTTGGGTTTTGATTTTTCTTTCTTTCTTAGTTTCACGATTAACTCTCCGATAAGAGCATATATAACCCGACCGATGCAAGATAAAATAATGATGGCGATAACAACAATGCTGATAATATCGAACCATTCTATGAAGAAATTATAAAAAATAAGTAATGTAAATACTCCAATAATTAATAAAATACATCTAAAGTATCTAATATATCTTCTGTAGAGCGCTTTTTTGAGCCCTTTAGAGAGTCAGCAGCTTTATCCTCGTTTTTATCAAAATCCCTTATGGGGACACCGCAATTATGGCAATAGTTCCAATTTTTCCCTAATTTGGCACCACATTCTTCGCAATATTTCATAATTTTTCGGTGATCGAGGGTAATGTATATTAATTAAGGGGATGAGAATTAATTTAATTTGTTATCTTTTACATACATTAATTAATCTGATTTAAGATAGCAGAAGTGATGTAATAAATTGCCAGAATATTCTGATGTATTAAAAGCTCATGAAAGAATAGAAGAGGCAATAAATAAAACTCCTGTTTTAACCTCCCGAACACTAAATGAAAAGACGGGCGCGGAAATATTCTTAAAATGCGAAAATCTACAGAGAGTGGGGGCGTTTAAAATGCGGGGCGCATTTAACGCCATTTCCCAATTAGATGAGGAACAAAAGTCAAGAGGGGTAATCGCCCATTCGAGCGGTAATCACGCTCAGGCAGTTGCTTTATCCGCAAAATTATTGGGGATAAAAGCAACCATTGTAATGCCTGAAACATCGCCGAGAGTCAAGGTTGAAGCCTCTAGAGATACCTATGGGGGCAAAGTGGTAGAATGCAAGAATACCATGAAAGCACGATATGAGACCACAGAAAGTTTGATTAAAGAGCATGGATATACACTTATTCATCCGTACGATAATGAAGATATTATTGCTGGGGCAGGTACGGCTGCTCTCGAACTGTTAAATGAAATTTATGGAGTAGATATGGTTTTTGCTCCCGTTGGGGGGGGAGGACTATTAAGCGGAACGTCCATTGCGACAAAGGGATTTAATCCGGAAATAAAAGTGTACGGGGTAGAACCAGAAAACGTGAATGATGCATACCGATCATTTAAATCCGGAAACCTTAAGAAAAATAAAACGATTAATTCGATTGCAGATGGTCTACTGACCAACTTGAGCAAAAGAACCTTTGAGATCATAAGTAACAACGTGGATGATATCATTACGGTCTCAGAACGCCAAATTTTAGAGGCAATGCGCTTTATTTGGCAACGTATGAAATTAGTGGTGGAACCTTCTGGTGCGTGTTCGCTCGCCGGGGTTTTATCCCAGCAAATTAATATTGAAGGAAAAAAAATTGGCGTTATCATTAGTGGAGGAAATATAGACCTTGAAACTTTCTTCAGCCAATATAAACAAAAAATTTCAAATTCAACGAAAAACAATTAAAAGTGTTAGAATTGAAGATCGGATATATTCAAACGTCTCCCGTGTTTGGAGATAAAGAAAAAAATTTTTCAGAGGTGGAGGAAGTTTCTGAAAATGTTAATGCAGATCTTCTGGTGCTCCCAGAATTATTTGCTACGGGTTATACATTTATTTCCAAGGAAGAGGCTCAAGAAATGGCAGAACCTCTGAATGGAAAAACCTCTAAATTCCTTCAGCAAATTGCCGAAAAAACAAGCTCCATTATTATTGGAGGGTTTATAGAAAAAGACGGAAATAAATTATATAATTCATCACTTATGGTCTCTCAAGATAAAGTTTTTGGATCTTATCGAAAAATTCATCTCTATAATAAGGAAAAGCTTTGGTTTTCACCTGGAAATAGGCCTTTTCAAATCTATGAAACCAATAAAATGAAAATTGGAATGATGATATGCTTTGATTGGTTATTTCCGGAATCTATTCGTTCGTTAGCCCTATTAGGTGCCGATGTAATAGCACACTCTGCAAATTTAGTGCTCCCCTATTGCCAAAATGCGATGAAAGTAAGGTGTCTCGAGAATAGGGTGTTTGCAGTGACGGCAAATCGCATAGGACGAGAACAGCGTGGAGAAGATGACTTTACTTTCACTGGAGAGAGCCAAATTACAGATTATAAGGGGGAAGTATTATCAGCCGCTCCCAAAAATGAGGTTCATGTAGATGTGGCTGAAATTAATCCACATGAGGCAAGATCTAAGGATTTAAACGATTATAATAATTTGGTTGATGATAGAAAACCAGATTTATACGAATTATAAGTATGAAAGGTGATTTTTGCATGAAAAAGTCGATTAAAGTTTTTCAGTTAGAGGGGTCAGAATACGACATGGGGCTGCAACAAGGGACCAAATTTCAAGAAGCAATCCATCAGATGTATAAGGATCTTATACATTCAGAGGACTTTTTAGCCGCAAAACCGTTTCTGATCCCCAAATTTCTATTCGTCAAATTAGCTGTCTATTTCTCTTCTAAAATGGTAAAAGACTCTATAAAAACACATCTTCCCTCCCAATGGGAGTTTTTAGAAGGATTAAGCGAAGGCGCTCAGCTCTCCATGAAAAGGATTCTCTTCCTTCAAGCCATCGATGCTTTAGGCTCTCAAGTTACTAAGTATAAGGAAACAAGAGGGAACAGCTTCCCTTTAAATAATTGTAGTGCAGTGGGAATAACGCCAAATCGGACGGATACGGGCGGAGTTTTGATAATCAAAAATTGGGATGGGACTCCAACGCTCGCACAACATATAATTTTTCGAAAATTAACGCCAACCTATGGGGAGAAGTATGCCACACTGGGCTCCAGCGTAGACGGATTAGGGGGTATTAATAATGGAGTAAATGAAAAGGGTCTATCTATGGTGTACAGTTTTGCTTATCCTTTGAACATTGGAAAAAAAGGGATTCCGCCAATGTTTTTAATTCGAGAGGTCCTTGAGCACTGTACCACCGTGAAGGAATCTATTCAGATGCTGAAGCAATTTCCACGTTTAGGAGGGGCAAACATGATGATTGCGGATAGGGGCGGTGATTTAGCCGTAGTGGAAACGAGTCCAACTCAAGTTGAGGTTCGGAGGAAGGGCAAAAAAGGAGAATCGGACTTTTTGATCGCTACCAACCATTATGTTACTCCAGTCATGAAACAAAGTGAAGTACCGCGCAATGCATTTTATACGAAAGGAGCGCCTAAGTTCCTTCAAGGAAAGCTAGTTCATAGGTCTTCTATTCTCAGATACAAGCGTACATATAATATACTCAAGGATATGGAAAATGAGAAGATCTCCTTGGATTTTTTAAATGCGAAAGTACAGAGCGATCATGGTCCCAACAACATGCCATCAGAGAATACATTCTGTAATCACGGAGAAAAGGTCTCAACTGGATTCGGAATAATGATGGACATGAAAAATAACCAAGTTTTTGCGGTATATGGAAATCCGTGTCAAGGAAGCATGGAAAATCTAACTAAAAAATTATCTTAACCTATTTTGCTTATCTTCTAATAAAAAAATAAAAATTAAAAATTTAGAATATCTCGAATGCTCTTCCTAACCAGTAGACAAGAGTATAGGAAGTTCCAGGAGCCTCTTCTAATCCACCTCCATGAGGGTCCCCTCCCTCTTTCTTGAAAGGATTACTCTGCCAAATCATATGCTGTGCCCAATGTTCTGAAATCGTTCGGGGTTCTTCATATAATTTATCTTCCATGTCAAACAGATCAATTAACCATTCGTACATCCCTCCGACCGGATGAGAGTTAATAAACTCTCTCCACCGTTTTCTGCTGGGATCCAATTTCTTCGCCCGTATCTCTGGATTTTTACTGGTAGAACGAGTCGAGTGGGGTCTTTCGGTAAGATTATAATTCCGAATAGGACACCAATTACTGGTATGGAAACGCCAAAGTTGGTCAAGCACATCCCATCTGACAAAATCATTAGAAATTGGACGTTCTATTTGGGTCACTTGTTCTGGCTCCAGCATACTCATAAAAACTAAATGGAGAATATTTGCATACGCATTTCTGTGATATCGTAAGGCATTATACATTCCGCTTTCATAGAGTTTTATGTAATGATATTGAAGGTTCGGATCATCTTCTAAGAGTATCAGAGTAAACATAGAATTTCCCGCAAGCATCCAAGCAAAATATTCAAATCCTGCATTCGGCCAATCACCCATACTGGCTTGCAAGAATTGGAGTTTTTTGGAAGCAACATAATGATAAAGGGCCTCATATTTCTCCGGGCAAGCAGTGGCGGCGATACGTAATCCTACCAATTGCCAATCGGGGCTGTTAATATCTGATCCCGTGGGGGCACCGTTGTGATCCAAAACCAACCAGTTCGATTCTTTTTTCCAATGCCTGATTACTTGCTCAACCATCGTTTTTACATGGTCTACACACCATTTTGAATCTTCATTCTCGTTGGGATCTATAAATTTCAATACACATGCCCATCCCAAATAAAATCCGGACACCTCATCACGGGAAGTCTTCAATCTTATCCGCCAATTTTTATATTCCCCCGTTCCATTATGATGTCTCACATGAGGCTCTAGCATAAACGGGTGGTATTTTTTGGCATCCTGATAAGAACATGCAAACCGAGAAAGAATTCCCGGATACCACTCATCGGTTCCAGGCTTTTTTCCTATTCCTCCATTGGGAGCGGCGATAAGATTTTCCAACGCTTGGACATAAAATCTTACGTTCTCTGTGATATTGTTGATACGCTCGTGATCTCCCGCTTCGAGCGCAACCTTATATTTCAAACACGCCGCTGCAAGCGCATAAGCATTATGCAAAGCACCATTATCGGTGTGTTCCCAATGGTCGATCGCATCATAGGTATAGGATCTGTTTTTAAACACGACATCCACAGGATATCCGATGGGAGCATTAAATTTTCGGGTTCGATAATCGAAAGTCTCCGCCATCTCTTCCAAACGCGTCATGTCAATGCCTTCTGAAGATTCAAAATAATCTGTATTTGGTTTATTGGGTTCAAAGGTAAACGAGTTGATATCATATAAGATGTAAAGAATACTCGTCCCATAGGTGGACACCCCAAGAAGGGGTAATAAGCAGAGGAACACTATGACAGCATTTTTTTTCGCTAATTTTTCTCTAGTGCGAATTCTCATATCAGATTCTATAAATTTTTTTTAAATTCTTCTTATAGAAAGATTAACCCTTTAGATATTTAACATTTGAAACGAAATGGTAATGAAATATAATTTAACTTTGAATCTAAAAATGTGATCAGTAATTAAGAAATGCTGGCGAATGATAGCACCCAATTCAGAATTTGATCGGAGATTTAGGCACCAAATATTCGAAATTACTGGAGCATTTAGATATAAACCCGATTTTTGCGAAATCGCATCATCCGCAAACAAAAGGGAAAATCGAGAGATGGTTCAACACGGTCAAACAAGTTTTTAGTAGAAGGGAGCCTTTCCATTAAGAATCACGAGAAATGTTCCTTATCTCAATTTAATCAACTGTTTCAAGAGTGGTTGAGTGTTTACTTACAACAATTAAAAACAAAAAATAAATGAAAAAAAAGGTTTGTTATTATTTATGTTTATACTTGTTTTTGTAACTCTTTTTCTGACGATTCCCGGGAGCTGTCCAGAAATTTTTCTTTCAATACGGGGAACCCAAATTTAGCAAAAATTATGAGTCCAAGAATTATCGCAAGTGTAACCCCTACCCCTATTATTATCGGGGTCAAGTCTGTCGGTTCATAATCATCATATACGGGCTCCTCTTCATAATTTCCAATACAATCATTTAAAGTGAAGATATTTTCACTTCCCTCGTCTTTCCAGCATCCCTTCGTGTTATATCCTAAGTAATTTTCACGGAGCCCATTATTATCGCTTTTGGAATCTAAATGTACACCATAAAGGGTATTGATATGGATTATATTGTAGGACATATTATTAGACTCGGAGTTAGAAAGAAAGATCCCATCTTCTGTATTTTTCTTAACAATATTATCAAAAATATCCACATCTTGAGATTCTGCCAGATAAATACCATTTTTCTTGTTATTTGATATTCTATTATCTTCAATTAGTATACTTGATGTGTCATTCAGCCTAATTCCATCGCTTTCACTGCAATTCTTGATAAGATTCCCTAAAATATCCACACTTTCAGATTTTTCCATATAAATCCCACTTTCGGTATTATTTATAATTCTATTTTCTTCAATTATCATATCTGATGTGTTATAAAGCCAAATTCCGTGAGAATTACTATAAATTTTATTATCAGAAATATTTCCCTTAGTTACATTATTTAGAACTAATCCCCCATAGTTATTTCCTTCGGCACTATCCATAAATGTACAGTTTTTTACCGTAAAATTTTCTACGGTGTCTTGAATTACTAAACACACGTTTTCTTCTCCTCCGTTGATTTCTAATCCATCAATTAAGAAAGGATCCGAATCCGTTCCATTTCCTGTACACCAATCTTCTGTATCTTCTGTTTCTGTCCAATTATTCTTAATATAAATCTCGACGGAGGCATTAAAATCACCAGAAATTTTCGGTGTTGAATTTGTATTAGTGGGGTTAGCAGCAGCTTGCTCTTCTGAGTTCACTGGTACTCTGATGCTCCAGATGGCAAAAACCATCAAAAAAGAGCTGCAGACGAGCACGGTTAATAATGAAATAGAGAAAATTTGCGTGTTTTTTTTATGGTTTTTCATATTTATATCACGTTCTATGTATTGAATATTCTTTTTTACTATTTTAAATTTTTATTGAATATTGAAAAGCATCAGTTCTTTATGAAGCCTCGAGATATCCGTGATATCTCATAATCCAATAGGGTAAAAGGAAAGATAATCCCCGTTCCTCACGCAAACCATTCCCGCCAGCATCTCCACCCTCCGCATAAAACGGATTTCTTGCCCACACATTAGACGCGGTCCCCTGCTCAGACACCGTGATGGGTTTCAGATAATGATCTTCAAAATCGAACAAATCTTCTTGGACCCAGGAATATAATTTCCCAAAAATATGGTTATCGAAGAAATCCCTCCACTCTTTTGAAGTTGGATCTTTTTCCATCGCTTTAATATCCTCATTCTCGCTAGTAGCTCGAGTTGAATGGGGTCGTTGCGTTAGGTTATAATTTCGTACTCCCCACTGGTCTTTCGAGAGCGACATTCCTTTCGGATTAACCCAATCTTTGAATCGATAAAGTTGGTCCTTAACGTCCCAAGCAATAGTATCATGATTATAGTCAGGATCTTCAAACTCTTTACTTTTTTCTTCACCTATCATCTTCATAAAGGCTAGATGAGCTGCATTAAACCATGCATTCCGATGATATCTCAAAATATTATAAAATCCATTTTCATGCATAGTTATATAGAAATGTTTTAACTCTGGGTCGTCTTCCAAAAGAACTAATGAATACACAACAGCTTGGCCGAAATTATAGGCATAATACTCCATTATGGTATTCCAAAGGGTTCCCTCCCCGGATTGATGTAAATGCATTGCTTTTGCAGCAATATAGTTATAGTCAGTTGCATATTTCTCTGGATATGCTAACTCGCCCAATTTTAGCCAAGCCAATTTCCAAACACCTCCCCCCAAATACATATTATTATCGCTTCCAGCGGGATAGCCATCTCCATGTAATACAAGCCAATTCGTGTCCTTAAATCCCTCTATTAATTGAGCAACCATCAATTTCACCGTTTCATAGCACCATTCCGCGTCCGCCGAATCTTCTGGATCAATGAACTTTAAGACAGTTCCCAGACCCAAAATATAGCCGGCAAGCTCATCCTTACTGGTTTTTAACCGACATTTCCAATTCTTATAATCCCCCGACCCATTGAACATCTTGTAATGGTCGCTAAAAATCTTTGGAAATAATCCTTCTTGCCCAGGAGCGGCATAGAAACGCGCTGGAATCCCAGGATATTCTGGTCCTAGGCCTCCATTTGGAACTTTTAAGAGCATAGAAAATCCATGGACTAATCTTCTAATGACGTGGATTGTCTCGTTCAATTCGTCATCATTTTCTTCTCTTTTTGCGACAGCATAGCGATGACACTCTGCACCAAGGATCTCTCCACCCCATAAGGCAGCGTTATCCGTTTCATGCCATCGTTCTACAGTACTATAGTTATAATCCGTAAAATCAACGCTAAGGGTCAGATTAATAATGCCTTCCGGAATATGGTATTTATTATGACGGTATTCTAATACCTCCGCAATTTCTGCGAGCAACGTTTCGTTAATTTCACTTTCTCCATAAAAATCATTCTTGTCAATTTCCACATCGTAAGTATATGACGCCATATCGTTAACAATGATAAATAATCCCCCCGTATAGCTTAGAAAGGTGATTAGAGGGAGGAGAAAGAGAAATACGATTATCGCGTTCTTCTTCTTTAGCTTTTCACGTGTTCTAATTCTCATTGTTTTGAAATTTTTAGAAATATATAGATTAAATTGCTATTAATATTAAATTCTCCAACTCATTATTTAATTTTTATTTATTTAGATAGCAAAATGGAACTTTTTTATACTCAAAAATAAAATAAGAAATCTCGAAGACAATAAGAATGAAATGTGGAGGTAAAAGTAATTCATTCCTCCTTTAGTAACCGCAACCAATAAGAACTGTCTCTAAGTCTTTCATATTCCGCTTTATCGCCAAAATCCCCCCGAAATTCTCCCTTTTTTAATCTAATAATTCTTACTCTCCAATTGCGTTCTTTGATTCCCTTCCTGAGAGCCACGGGTAATTCTAATTCTCCACGGTCTGAAGGTTTTAACTTTTTTAGTTCCTTAAAGATTTCGGTGGAAAGAATGAAGATACCGCAGTTACTGAGATTTGTGCTCTGTTGCTCGGGGTCGGGTTTTTCAATCATTTCAATGCAATAATCCCCCTCACAATAGATAGCACATCCCTTAGATATATCCTCCAAATAGTTGGTGGTGAGAATAAAATTTACGTTCTCTTGTTTATAAGTTTCATAGACTTGCTTATAAACGTCATAAGAGACAAGAATGTCCCCCCATGTAAGAAAAAAATGGTCTTCCCTGATTAAATCTTCACAGAGCATCACCGCTCCACCAGTTCCATTTAAATTTTTCTGCTCTACATATTCAATTGAAAGATTCTTTGAAGATCCATCTCCAAAATACTCTATAATTTGTTCTTTTTTATAACCAACAACCAAAATAAAGCTTGTTATCCCTGCATATTTAATGCCATCAATAATGTATTCTAATAACGGTTTTCCATGAAGCGGAATCATGGTCTTTTGATATGTATGCGTATACGGCTCCATCCGGGTGCCATAACCAGCACAAAGTATAATTGCTTTAATATTGCTCAACACCTTTGGTCATTTTTACTAATTATGCTTTTCCTCCAACTTCTTTGATCATTTTTCATTTACTAGTCCTTTTCAGCCATTCCATCAAACATTAAAGACAAAGTTAAAACGCGAAGGATAATTGAATTTAATTTACAATTCCTTTTTTTTATTTCTAACTATTTTTAGTTAGTATTTTTTTAGACCTAAAAATAATTTAAGATTGAAAATTATGAATAGATCATAGCACAAGTTCATTATAAGATAAAATGAAGATTGATAAAAAATTCAAACAGAAAACACGCTTTCATTTATCGGGTTCTAGAATCCCCCCCGAAAATTTGGTAAAAGTTCCGATTATCCACCAAAACCCGGTATTAAACTTCATTTATGATCGGCTATTTTCAAAGTACGGATTAATGCAGTTAGTTACTTACCATAAAACGAGAAAAAAATTTCCGAATTATCTTTTTCCCTATAAACCCTCAATTATTCCGGAGAATGCCTTTCTCTATGATTTTCATATGCATTCCCAGTATTCCGATGGAGCCGTTACATATAAGGAAATTTTATCAGATATTGCCCGGAAAGAGCATCTGGATGGAATGGCCATTACAGATCATCCTTTTCATATAGGAAAGGACGGAAAAAAGAGATTTTTGGACGAAAAAGTATTAAAGCGGAGTTATAAATTCCACGAATTAGCAGAAGATTTCAAGAATAACGGGCATCTCCCGGAACATTTTATCAGCTTTCCAGGAAGTTGTGAATTCTTCATGAGATTAAGTGAAGAACATCCAAACGATATTGTGGAGATAATTGCTCTTGGACTCCCCCGAAATTTTATAGAGGATTACGGGGGATTAAAAAAGATTGCCAATTCCTACACACAAGAATTTATCGAGAAAGTTCACGATGAAAATGGTCTAGTTATTGTACCTCATCCTTTTTATATGGTAAAGGCTCACCAGATCTTAGCAAATCGTAAATATAATCGATATTCTTGCCCAGACGCCGTGGAAACAATAAATTATACTGTAGGGTTTATGGCGGATAAATCTTATGAAGGCTTTTTCAATCAATTACCTTTTCCAAAAGAGATAAATGTAATCCGCTCCAACTTTGGCTATTTTAACTGGATGGCCACCGTGGTGAGCCAAGAAAATAATTATGGTAAATATTTTGATTTTCCCGTGGCACGGGAAATTGCGAAGGTAGGTGGTTCTGACGCTCATTTTAGAAACATGATAGGGGCTGCATCTACACTCATAAAAGAGAAAGTTGCTAGCTTAGAAGATTTAAGAAAAGTTTTCCAAAAAAAGGAGACTTTAGCAATATATAATCCTTTATGGAGTAGAAGCACGAATAGAAGCAAAGTATATCGGGAGATCTGGGAGATATACGGAGACGAAATTAATTCAGGATTACAAAAATATTCTCTCTATCAATGGATATTGGCAAAAGCCCTAGTTGACATCTTAGCAATGATTTTAATTTAATCTGAGGCAAATTCTTCTAAAATGCCAGCCCCAATTCTATTGAACACTTCTCCATATTTTGCTCCGAATTCCCCTCCTACTTTTCCAAAGACTGAGCGTACAAAAAGTTTAACTCTGGTTTCATTCGAAATGCTCTCATCCTCTAACAGATCGATTTTGAGCCCATTGGCTCTCGCAATTAATTTGTATTGGAAAAAGAAGTTTTCCAAAACGGTTTTATGTTGCGAAATAGCTTTTATTTTGTCTCTTATATAGTTTGAAATATCAACCTTGTAATTGACCACAGTTGGATTTCTGGCAAATAGATAGCGTTCGCCCACGTAATGAATATCCAAGCCTTCTTCTAAGTGATCCGGATAAAAGTTTTCAACGGCTGCTTGCCAACAGGCCTCATTCACGGCCCTTCCAGTTATAATATGGTCCATATTCTCTTCATTAATCCCATAGTTCATATCAAACGAAACAACGATGTCTGGGCGATATTTCCGTATTAAATAGACTAACTTCCCTCTTAGTTTCAAATAATCAACGCTTACAAGCGTATCTGTAGGGTAATTAAGATGAATAGTTTTAAATGCTCCGAGTACTTCGTATGCCTTTTCCGCTTCTATTCGATTTAATTTAATAGCTTCGTCAGGGGTCTTTCCCTTGCAATCTCCGTAATCATTCGTGATTCGAACACATATCAGTTTGTTTCCTTCAGAAGTTAATTTTTTGAGAAACCCACCTGCCCAAATAGTGAGATCATCGGCATGGGGTCCAATGGCTAAAACATTTTTCGGCATAATTATAATATAATAATATGATTATCTTTACAAATATCTTATCTAAAGAATCTCCATCCTAAAGGATGAGTTTTCTTTTACTTTTTTGATAAAAAAGAAGGATTGAAAGATTTTAAAAATGGTAAAATAGGATTTCTGTGTCCCAAAAAGGATTAGAAAGAACCTCTAAAGAATCGATCCATCATTTTCTTGAAATCACGTTCTATACGGGTAAAAGCACCAGATATCCGATCTACCGTCTGATCTTTTCGGCGTTTTAATTCAGCTTCTATGTCCACAAACGGAGAAGGTTCCTGGAAAGGGCTTCTAAAGCCTTGAAATATGGAGTCAAAAAATTTATCAAAGTCAGAAAAATTTTTTTCGAATTCGCTGAAAGGACTTTTCTCTGAGGTGGTTTTGATTTTAACAGGTATACTCTTGCCAGAAGAATCCTTCAAGGAATCGTAGGCATTTTGGACTTTCTTAAATTTCCCTTCGGTTTTCGGATCCTCTTTGTTTAAATCGGGATGGTATTTTTTTGCGAGTCGACGGTATGCAAGTTTTATTTCCTCGTCAGATGCACTACGATCTAATCCCAAAATCTTTAGACTCTCATAGCGGGATTTTTTAAACGGCATAATTCATACAAATAAAAGAAATTTAGATATTTAAATTTTAAGCAAAGGATGTTCAATTGAATATAGTAATTCTAATAAAAAAATTAAGGTGAATTTTAGCTGATTGTAACTGAGAGGGAAAATTTTAAAAATTATATATGATATGTATAAGTATTCATATCGGAATTAAAATGATAAATATGGAAAAAAAATACAAATATGGAATTCTTGTAGGTGTTATAGCGGGAACTATTGTTGGTGGTTTTTTCTTATTTGATCTCTTCACCGCAAAAAGAAGTCTGACAATATTTCATGCGGGGAGTTTAACGATCCCCTTTGAGGAGGTCGAAGCAGAATTTGAAAAAGATTATCCAGATATAGATATCCAATTAGAATCAGCAGGAAGCGTCCAAAGTGTAACTAAAATCACGGAATCTAACCAAATTGCTGATGTCTTAGGGGTTGCGGATTATTCTTTAATCCCCGACATGGATGATCAATATCAAGATTATTATATTAAATTTGCAAAAAATCAAATGGTAATTGCATATGATGGAGATAGTAAATATGAAAATTTCAACGAAACCAACTTCTATACCCATCTAAAAAAGTCGGATTGTAATTGGGGGTTTTCAGATCCCAATTTGGATCCGTGTGGATATCGCTCATTAATGGTACTTCAATTAGCAGAGATTCATTTTAATGTAAGTGATATTTTGGATGATTTGGTTATTGATACTTCAGATATAGAGGTATCTGAGGATAGTGGAGAATATACAATTACTACTCCTGAAGACTTAGGAGTCAAAGATGGAAGCAATCTTAAAATTAGAGAGAAAGAAGTAGATTTAGTTACGTTGTTAAAGGACGGTGATTTGGATTATGCATTTAATTATTTATCGATTGCCGAGCAACATGATTTAAACTATATTACCTTAAATGAAAGTATGGACTTAAGCGATTCCGCATATGACAGCAAATATGAAAAGGTAACTGTTGCGAAGACTTCGGGTGACAGCACTGGAAAAGCAATTAATTATGGAATAACCATCCCTATAAATGCGGAACACGTAGAACTCGCCACCCTTTTCGTAGAATATGTGATCAATAAAACAGGACAAGATATTTTCGAGAGATTGGGACAACCTCCTATTACTCCGTGTCCAACAAATAACCTTGATGCAATTCCCGAACGACTTAAAGAGTATTGCGCTCAAGTTTAATTGGATAATTGAGAGTGTTAAAAAAATGTTAACTCAGAAAAAAAAGAGCAAAATCATCAGATTGAAGGATTTTCTCCGACAAAACTCTTTTTTCTTTTTATTTTGTATTTTAGGTTCAGTATTATTGTTACTAGTTGTTTTAACAATTATGGACTTGTTTGTTAAACAGCTCGTTTTAAATTTTTCAAACTTTATTTCGGTATTAACCGAATGGTATGTTATTAAAACAATACTATTAACATTTTATGCGTCTTTTATCTCTACCCTCTTAGCAATAATTTTTGGAGTACCGCTAGCATATATATTGGCAAAATATGATTTTCGGGGAAAGACACTTATAGAATCAATATTGAATATTCCCCTAATGATACCTCATAGTGTTGCGGGATTGTTAATTTATACCATTTTTTACAGATCGGGGATAATCGGAGCTCCAATGAAAAATATAGGTATTGTTTTTGAAGACAGCATATTTGGAATTATAGTTGCGTTGCTATTTGTAAGTATGCCGATTTTCATTAATAATGTGAAGGATGGATTTGCCAGCATCAATCCACATTATGAAAATGTTGCAGCAAGTCTGGGAGCTAATGAAAGACAAGTTTTCACTCAAATAATGCTTCCTTTAACAGCACGGCAAATCTTCACGGGATCCGTTATGTGCTGGGCAAGAGGTATTAGTGAATTCGGAGCAGTAATTTTAATCGCATATTACCCAATGATAGCTCCTGTCTTAGTGTATTATCGATTCAATACTACCGGTTTAGCAGGTTCTGGTCCAATTGCATTAATTTTAATTTTAATGAGTTTAGCAATATTTCTTATGTTATATCTATTAAAAAATCAACCTCGATTTGGAGCCATTGGTGAATATAGTGTCTAAGAAAGCTGTGATTGAGGTAGAGAATCTTCACGCTGATTTTGGAAACTTCCAAATTAAGGATATAAATCTCAAAATTAAAGAAAGAGAATACTATATGTTATTAGGGCCTACAGGAGCCGGAAAGACACTAATACTTGAACTTATTGCTGGTTTTCACAAGATTGATAAGGGAAAAATATACATTAATCAAAAAAATATGGTTAACATTCCCCCAAATAAAAGAGACATAGGCTTTGTGTATCAAGACTACTCGCTATTTCCGCATTTGAATGTAGAAGAAAACATTAAATTTGGATTGAATATGCAGAGAATGGATGAACGTACCAAACAAAAGAAACTAGATGAAATAGTGAAGAAACTAAAGATAGAACATTTATTAAACAGGAATCCAATAACATTATCTGGTGGGGAACAGCAAAAAGTTGCCTTGGCAAGAGCAATTATTCTTGAACCCCCTATTCTTTTGTTAGATGAACCATTTAGTGCATTAGATCCCGTATCCAAAAAAGAAGCAATGAAAGTTGTCCAAGAAATTCATAAAGATCATGACTTGACAATTTTAGAGGTTACCCATAATCAAGATGAGGCTATGCTTAGTGATAGACTCTCCTTACTAATGGATGGGGAGATAATTGATACTGGAACCCCAGAACAAATATTTAATGCCCCCAATAGTACAAAGGCAGCAAAATTTGTAGGAATAGAAAATATAATTGAAGGAGAAATACTTAGCAATAAAAATGGATATACGAAAATAAAAACTGACCACTTCAAAGTGTGGGGATTATCAGAGTATTCCTCGGGCAAGGTTAAAATTTTTATCAGACCTGAAAATATTATCTTATCCAAGCAAAAGTTCAAAAGCAGCTTGCGAAATCACGTCAAAAGCAAGGTCTCGGAAGTTCTGGTGGTCAGTAAAGAATTAGTCCAAATTTCTCTAAAGAACGGATTAAATGCATATATCACGCATAATGCAAAAACTGACTTGGGAATTCAAAAAGATGATAAAATTTACGCATCTTTTAAAGCAACTGCTGTGTCTATCAAGAAACAATTATAGACATCAGCTTATTTTTAGGTGAAATATTGTGGAACGTTTTTTTATATTTTAAAATAACAAACGAAATTTTTTATTAGAAATTAAATATTATCCATATAGCGTTATGTATCAAAAAAACAAACGATACGAATTAAATTTTTATGTTTGTTTTTATTAAAGATTTTAAAACCTACATGAAAAAGGGAATAATTATTGATAGATATCTCAAATAAAAATGTAATTCTTCGTATTGCAACGGCTTCTGGAAAAGTTTTCTTAAAAAGTGCAACAATAAAGCGTGTTAGGGAGGACCGTGTGGAGAAGGGTGATGTACTCACAATAGCAAGGATTGCTGGGACTAATGCTGTTAAGAAGGTCCCTGATCTCATTCCCCTTTGTCATCCCATTGGGATTAATAGTGTCGATTTTGGCTTCGAAGTTTCTCAAGGCTTTATTAAGGTGATGTGCACCGTAAAGAGTTTTGCCAAAACAGGCGTTGAAATGGAAGCACTTACCGGAGTCAGCACAGCACTCCTTAATATCTGGGATGTAGTGAAAATGTACGAGAAAGATGAACACGGTCAATATCCCAATGCAAAAATATCTGAAATAAAAGTAGACAAAAAGATTAAAAAACCAAATAAATAAGAAAAAATGAAGGATAAATGCGATAGGGAAATTAAGCATATTAGGCTTTCTGTTACTGCAGAATGCACATATAATTGTATTTATTGCGATAGCGAAGGTTTTTCTCCGAAAAAAAAACTGTTAACAGTGAATGAAATTACTAAATTATGTCGTATGCTGGCAGAGATTTTAAATGTAACACGAATTAAATTAACAGGAGGGGAACCTTTATACAGGGACGAAATAATTCAAATAATTCAAAATATCAATGATTTAGGATTATATGATGATATATCTCTTACAAGTAATGGCTATAAATTAGGCAAAATGGCACAAGAATTAGCAGAAGCAGGCTTAGACAGAATAAATGTTTCCCTATGCTCCTTAAAACCTGAAATATATAAAGAGATCACAGGTGTTGATGGTCTCAATCAAGTCTTAGAAGGCTTGAAAGCAGCAAAACAAGCAGACTTAACTCCCATTAAAATTAACTACGTAATCATGCAAGGAATAAATAATAATGAGTTCGAAGATATGATCGATTTTTGCGGAAAGCACGATTATATTCTACAATTAATCGAACTACATAAAGAATCTGAGGATTTGGAGAAAAATAATGGGAAATTTTACGATAAATATCATAAGGATGTAGGACCTATCATTAACGATTTGGAATCAAGATCTATGGGAACTCTTATCAGAGGGAATATGCAAAATAGAAAAGTGTTTGTAATGCAAAATGGGGCAATAATTGAAACGGTTGTACCAAGTCATAAATTTTGCATGGGGTGTACTAAGTTGCGAGTGGGATGCGATGGAAATATATTTGGGTGTTTGTTTCGAAGTGATTTGGGGAAAAATGTTAAGGAAGAATTGCATAACCATTGTCAGCTTTCGAAATTTCGAAATATAATACAAGAAGTTGTAGATTCGAGAGAACCTTATTATTAATTTTAATTAATTGACAAATAAATAAAAAATGTCCGTGGAAGTCTTATATTTTGCTGATTTAAAAGAAATAACCCATAAGAAAAGTGAAAAAATCAGACTTGAACAATTCTCGATCACCGAGTTAAAGGATATTCTCTTCCAAAAATATAGCGGGCTTAAAAAACATCTCTGGTCTTCAGAAAAAAATGGATTTAAACCCTCAATTTCTATCGTTATAAATGATAAAAGGCTCAGAGAGAATGATATCTTATCCCATAAATTAGACAAGGGAGATAAAATAGCCTTTTTACTTCCTATCTCTGGGGGATAAAAATGTCAAAAAAGGAGAAAAGCAAGACGGACCACATCATAAAATCGGGGGTTTATGAGAAAAATACCGTTAAATTAGACGAAATCATAAGAAGTATAAAAGAAAATCATAATATTGGCGATGCAGGAGCTCTCTTTTCTTTTTCAGGTATCGTTCGTAACTCATCCTTAAATGGAAAGGAAGTAACCAGGATGGAAATCGATGCATATGAGAAAATGGCCAATAAAAGCATCGCTCGAATATGCAAAGAGATGAAACAAAGAGAAGGGATAATCGATGTGAGGGTGATTCATTTCAAAGGAACATTTACCTTATCAGAAGAGCTAGTACACGTAGTTGTAGCATCAGCACATCGACAAGAAGGGCTCAAAACACTTTCAGATACGATTGAAAAATATAAGAAGGACATAGAAGTCTGGAAAAAGGAAGTGTTCAAGGATGGAACTTCCAAATGGATACATTGAGAATGTGAATTCAAACTTTTAATTGACTAATATATTAAATGATCTATATACTAACTGTAAAAGAATGAAATGAAGTTCTTAAAGACACTTAAAGTAAATGAATTTAGAGAAATTTTAGACAAATATTCCAAAGCAGCCTTACAATCAGAGAAGATCCCCTTAGAAAAAAGTTTCAATAGAGTCGTTGCCGAAGAGATGACAAGCCCTATTAATGTTCCTCATTTTCGAAAATCTCGAATGGATGGATATGCTGTAATTGCTGAGGATACTTTCGGCGCTGAAGAAGATAATCTAATTCCCTTAAAACGTGTTGAAAAGATCGAAGCAGGAGATAAACCAACTAGAGAATTGGAACATGGACAATGTGCTTATGTTGCTACTGGTGCCGCCATCCCAAAAGGATCTGATAGCGTCGTAATGGTAGAATTTACAGAAAAGCAAGATGATGAAGTTCTTATCTCGAAAGCAGTCACTCCAGGCACACATATAGTAGAAATAGGTCATGATATCAAAAAGGGCGAAACAATACTAAAAAAAGGAAAATTTATTGATCTTCCGACAATGGGAGTATTTTCGGGGTGTGGTATAACTGAACTTGATGTCTTTAAAAAACCAAGTATTAGCTTGTTGAGTACGGGATCCGAATTAGTGACACATGATGTGAAACATTTGGAGAAAGGAAAGATTTATGATATCAATTCGGTTGTTTTAAAGCAAGCCATCAAGAATACAGGAGCATCAGTTGTATTTTTGGGGATAGTAAAAGATAATTTTAGGAATTTACAAAAAAAAATCAATGAGGGGTTAGAAAGAAGCGATATTGTGATATTATCTGGAGGGACATCCAAAGGCGAAGGTGATCTTGGCGTTAGAGTTCTTAATACCTTCGAGAATATTGAAGTACAGGTACATGGTGTCAAAATTAAACCCGGAAAACCCCTCATTTTTGTGAAATTAAAAGAAAAGTATATTTTTATTCTACCAGGATATCCAACATCTGCGCTGAGTTGCTTTTATATTTTTATTGATGATTTTTTACGCAAATTGAGCGGGAAGCCCTTAAGAACTAAGTTTTCCGAGAAATTAGAATTGGGAGAGCGAATATACAGTCCAGTGGGACGGCATCATTTTAAACCCGTTCAAATAAAGGAAGTTGGTGGGAGTAGGAAAATCTTCCCAATTAAAACGGGTTCGGAAGCAATCAGCACTCTCTTCCATTCTGACGGTTATATTGAAATTGTAGAATTAGAAGAGATTGTAGAAAAAGGAGATAAAAAGAAATTTTATACTTATTAAAAAAAATATACAAAAGAGAAGAAAAAATGGAACCGCATAAAAAGCATAAATCGGATGCAAAAAAGTTAAAAAGTATTAATTTGGGATTAGTCGTCGTGAGCACGAGCCGATATAATGAAATTCAAGATCAAAAAGAATCGTCAGATAAAACAATCCCAATTTTAAGGCAAATTCTTGCTAAAAAACATGACATCTCTCTAACATATACTAAAATTATCCCAGATAATGTAAAAAAGCTAAAGGATATACTTAAGCAAGTTAGTAGCAGAGAGCTTGATGTAGTCTTGTTTAGTGGGGGAACTGGCTTAACTCCCAAGGATATAACCTACGAAACAATTGAACCCCTTTTGGAGAAAAAAATTACAGGATTTGGAGAACTTTTCCGATATCTTTCCTATAAGGAAATCGGTAGCGCTGCAATGATCTCGAGGGCTATTGCGGGAAGTTTAGATAATATGGCAATTTTTTTATTGCCTGGATCTCCAAATGCGGTTAAACTGGCATTAAAAAAATTAATTTTACCTGAGATATTTCATATTGTGCATATGATAAACAAAGTTGAATAATAAAAATGGTGGAAAGATTACGAAAGGTTGGTTTTGCTCGTTTAAAACCCGTTGATGAAGTATTAGAAAATCTACTTTCTCAAATAGAACGAAAAGAAAAAGAAAGGATTCTTACAAATAAGAGTCTAAATAGAATTCTTTATGAGGATGTCCAAAGTAAGATAAATGTTCCCCATTTTCGCCGAGCGGCCATGGATGGATATGCCGTAAAAGCAAAAAACACCTTCGAAGCTTCCCCCAAAAATCCAAAATATCTTAAATTAGTTGGACAAATAGACATTGGAGAAATAAAAGATTTAGAACTTAGAGAAGGCGAGGCAATTCGTATATCAACGGGAGCTGCTGTCCCTAAAGGGGCAGATAGCGTAATAAAAATTGAAGACACGAAATTGGACGGAGAGAATATCACCATTTATACTTCAGTGGCTCCTGGAAAGAATGTTGGAAAAAAAGGAGAAGACATAAAGAAAGAAAGTACAGTTTTATCGGGAGGCGTTCAAATAAAAGCAGAGCATATTGCTTTATTAAGTTCATTGGGTATGGAAACGATTACTGTTTCGAAAAAGCCTCAAATTAGCCTTTTTGCTACCGGAGATGAGTTATTAGAAGTTGGAGAATCCGTTTCAGAGAATAAAATTTTTGATTCAAACACCCCTATGATTCATTCCTTAGTGGAACAGTACGGTGGAAAGGTAATAAAAACATCTTTATTAAAAGATGACAAAAAATTGATTACAGCAGCGCTTTCTTCAGCAACAAAGGAATCAGATATCGTTATATTTACCGGAGGAACTTCTGTGGGCACAAAAGACTTTCTTCCAGAAATTTTAAATAAGAAAGGAGAGATTTTAGCCCATGGAGTAGCAATGCGTCCAGGCTCACCACTATTGGTCGCGTTATATAATGAGTGTTTGGTATTTTGTCTTCCAGGAACACCAGTTGCAGCGTATGTAGGATTTTTAAAAATCGTGGGAAAAAGTATTAGACAATTCCTAAGGTGTCAACATCTAGACCCCCGAATCGAGATCAGTGCACTTATATCTAAGGATGTGCCTGTAACTAAATTAGGGTATTTATACTATCTACGGGCTAAATTAATAAAATCAGAAGAGAATTTCCTCGCCCAACCGGTAAGATTAAAGGGATCAGGAATTCTTAGTTCACTTACAGAATCCGACGGAATAATTGAAATATCTCCAGATCAGGAAGGATTGAAAAGAGGAGATAAGGTAATTATAAAACTTCATCCCCAGTAGACTTCGCTAGAAGAGTTATATCTATCTTATTTCATTTTTGAATTATATATTAAAGATTTTTTTGTAAAGCAGAATTAGAATAAGAAAATGAGCTATTCGAAATCAATAGATGAGATAATAAAATTAAGAGAATCTTGGCGAACTTACATCAACAAAGACGTAGATGAAGAGGAGCTCAAGGAGCTTACTAGTTTTATTGAAAATTTGAAAGAAAGCCCTTTTGGAGAAGCAAAAACAAGGTTCAAAATTGTTTCTCTAAAAGACAGTTCTAAAATAAACCAATTTGCAACGTACGGGATGGTTAAGAATGCCCCCTATTATATCTTAGGGGCTGTTGAGAAGTTTTCTCGAACTTACGAGCATTACGGATATATTTTTGAAAAAATAATACTAAAAGCGACAGAAATAAATTTAGGGACATGTTGGCTTGGTGGAACAGTAGATCGGAAAAAAGTTTCAGAAATCATTAAATTAGAAGATAATGAGATAATTCCTGCGGTTACACCAATAGGTTACGTAGAGGAACGAAGATTTATGGGAAAAGCAGTGAGGTGGTTAATTAGAGCCAAAAAAAGAAAAGAGTGGGAAAACCTTTTTTATAGAATAGAAGGGGAGAGCTTAGCATCCATTAAAAAGGGTCAAGAGAAAAAATATAGCAATCCTCTGGAAATGGTTCGACTGGGACCTTCTGCAAAAAATCGACAACCATGGCGAATAATTAAGGAAGATGAGAAAAATATTCATTTCTATCGAGCCGATTCTGCTACTTATGCAAGATTAGATATTGCAATTGCAGTTTGTCATTTCGATTTAACATGTAAAGAAGAAGGTATAAACGGAAGATGGGATGTTCAGGAACCTAGCAACTTGGATCACCTAATTCCTGAAGGTTGGAAGTATTCAATTAGCTGGCAAGAAGTATAAATATACTTACCTTTTTTTTTTTTGTCGATCCGATTCAAAAAATTAATAGGAATGAATCCGATAATTTATCGAGTATCATTTTCTCCGTGTGTTTCGCTCCGATTTTTCTAATAATCGAGTTTATAATCATCTTATTTGCGTTCTTGGATTTATAAACTCTTGAATAAATTCTTAAAGTTTTATAATTCTTTAGAAACTATTTCTTTCATGGTTACTAAAAAAAACATATTACATTTTTCTATAAGACTCAGTTTATTTTTATTTATCTCTACAATGATAATTGCAGGTTCTATTTTGGTTTACACAGATGGACCTACCCCTTATTCCTACGCTGCCGATGATTGGAAAGATGTTGATTCAATCAGCCCCCCAGGTTACAATGAGTCCCAATATAATGTTATCTTAGACCAGCATTCCCATACTTTATATAGCGATGGATATCTTACCGTAAAGCAAAATATTGAGTGGCATATATCTATGGGATATAACACCATTATATTTACCGACCATAATACCCTTGAAAATAAAGAGGATATTAATGAACTTCAAAACGAATATGAAAATCTGGTACTTATACAAGGTATGGAGTGGACTACCGACCGTATTCATATGAATTTCTTAGGGATTTCAGAATGGGGTTCAGAAATTCCTTCGAATCCAACTAATGATGAAATTAAAAAGGCAATTAAGGAGGTACATGATCAAAACGGAGTGGTCACATGTAATCATATTCCATGGAGTATTAATCAAGCGCAAATGGATGATCACCCATCCAGAGAACAATTATTAGAGTGGGGAGTAGATTATATTGAGATTGTAAATGATGATTCTGCTCCTGCGAATCATTATGACGAAGAATCTGAAGTATTCTGCGAAGAGAATGATATTGGAATGATTACAGGATCTGATATGCATCGACCCGATGATATGCAGAGTGGAGGGATTCATGGTTGGACAATACTAAATGCAACAGAATTTAGCGAAGAGGCAATCATGACGGAATTAAGAGAGAAAAATTCCCAGATCCTCTATTCGGATGCAGGCTATTCGGATCGAGGAGAACATGTAGAAAATCCTTGGTATATGGCTGTAAAACCAATAAACAGATTCGGTGGAATCTTTGCCGACATTTATTACGAAGATTATTTGGATCCCGTAACAATCACAATATATGTGAGTTATGTTTTTGGGATTTTCGGTATATTGGAAATATATCGATTCGCAAAACCTAAAGTCAAGGAAAAGTTCAAGTCCATAAAAAATGAACAAGAAGCAGAATAAATCACCCATTTTTTTATCATTTTTACTATTTTATTTTTTTTTATAAGGTTCTTTTTTAAGCAATTTAAGAATGGAATGAGTATGAAAAATGTTATTAAGGCAATTCACCTATCTTATTAAGTATGTGCGATTGGTGTATGAAACATGGAGCAGGAAAAAAATGGTATCTCAATGCTCGAAATTACTCATATGAATTAGCAGATGAGATGAACCTCAAAAATTATTTAGAAGAGCAATGGATGAATTTTGAGCAAGTCTTCATTCGAAAGATAATGGGAATTTCATCAAAGAATTTGGGATACAAATTACAAATGCCCATTATTGGGAGATTACTTCGCTGGAAAGCAGAGAAAATGATTCACAGCGAAGGTAAAAACAGAAATCCGGTTAGAGCTGATGGACATTTCGGGCAAGTAATACCTTTAGAGGATGGAAAAGCAATTTTATCAAGTCTTGCAGCGGAACCTATCATCTGTAATTACTGTATGTGCCGTTGGATGCAGAGAGGCGAGAAAGAGGCAGTTTGTATTAATTTTGGAGTACTTTCTGGAGTAATTGAAAAGCTCCCCAGATTTATTCCAAAAGAGAGAACCCCTCGGATTGATCGGGAAGAGGCAATGCAGATTTTAGAGAAAAATAATAAAAAAGGGTATATCGCATCTGTTTGGTTTCAGCCAGTACCTTATATTAATGCAATTTGCTCATGTGAGAGCCCAGAATGCGGAGGGCTAACCTTACGCAATAATTTCGGACTCAAGGCCGTTTATAAGGCAGAATATATAATTCAATTGGACCAAGATAAATGCCAGGGATGCAAACAATGCGTGGCAATGTGTCAGTTTTCAGCCATTAGATTTATTCCATCACTAGGAAGGGTTATTATTGACTATGAAAAGTGTTTTGGTTGTGGCGTGTGTCGGCATGTATGCCAACATGATGCTTTAAAATTAATTCCACGGGAAGAATTTCCCGGATTTGATGGGGAATATTGAAATAGTGAGAAACCATGGGAAAAACAAAAATAATAATTGACTATCGTCTATGCGGAGAAAACGGGGTGGTAGATCCCCGAGATTGTGCCAAGTGTCTAAAAGCTTGCGACCCCGCAGTATTTATTATGCATCCCCCTGTCGGGTCTGAAGATCAACAAGAAGATCCTTATGATCCGCAAGATTGGCGTATAACGCCTCTTTGGGGGTCCTTATGCTCTCGCTGTTTAAAATGCGAGGAGGTTTGTCCCGAGGATGCCATAAAAGTTACTTGGTAATATCATCCCCTCCCTAAAGGGATGGGGACTTCTTTCGCAGATCGTTAAAATTGAGAGGATAAAATAACTTTAATCTTAATCCAAATGAATATACTCCTTTTGTCTCTCAAGAATTTCATCCAGCATATTATGTGCTGCAGAGAAACTATTCACGACAGGATCTGCTAATAGGGCTTGGATAGCAGTTTCCTTCGTTCCCGTAAGTACAGTTTTTACCACTAGTTTTTGGACCTCTCCTTGAATGGTAAGTAGCGAAGCTAAGCTTTCTGGAAATTCTCCTAAGGGAACACCATTAATCCCCTCCTTATTAATTATGGCGGGACATTCAACAACCAATTCGTCGGAAAGATTGGAGATAATACTATCATTCGGAATATTTACGGATGCTTCTCGATGATTTGAATCAGTAAGGATCCCTTCTATGATCGGGATGGCTCGCTCCTCATCGGGTTCTACAAGCTGGGCTCCCTTTCCCTTTCTGATAAGGCGTTCTATTTTTTTATTTTCATATGCAAGGCTTTGCTTATAGGTCTCCTTAAATCGTTTGATCCCCTCTATATCTACCACATCCCATGCCCAATGGAGATATTCTCCATAATGACTGTCTGTGGTATATGGAATGTATCCATATTGCTTTAAAATGAATTTCATAACGTTATTACCGTCAAGTGTATTGAGGTCTTCTAAATAGTGGGGTCCTTTTTTTCTGATGTCCGGGTAGGCGTCTTTTCCAGAATCTTTATATTTTATATCCAAAATAACACCAAAATGATTCAATCCTCCTGCTTTTACTTCTAAATTCGAAACATCAGTTTCAATGATTTTGGCTATGATGGGAAGATGATGATGATATTCGTGGCATAATCCTACAAAATTCAATTTCGGATATTTTTTATGGATTGCTAGGCAAATCCTACTCATCGGATTAGAAAAGTTGATTAAAAACGCATCAGGACAAACCTTCGTAATTTCTTCACAGATATCGAGGATTGGAGGTATGATCCGCAAACTATGAAACATACCACCAGGACCGCCATTCTCGCCGTATACTTGCTTATTCCCGTATTTCCGAGGTATTTCGTAATCTTGATCCCAGAGTTCAAATCGAGGACCCACTTCAATCGAGTTTATAATAAAGGAGGCATTTTCTAACGCTTGCGTAAGATCTGTGGTAGATTGAAGCGAATAATTAAGATCATCCTTTTCAATTGCAGCCTTACATGCTTGAGTAATTAATCCCAATTTTTTCTTATCAATATCATGGAGGCAAATAGTTGAACCTTCTAATACCTCACTATTGATGATATTGCCCGCAGCTCCCAATCCAAACTGAAGGGAGCCAGCACCAATTAGGACAATTTTTTCTTGGTCTGACATAATAATGATAATTTAATTTTATTGATAAAGCCTATC
This sequence comes from Promethearchaeia archaeon, assembly GCA_046483985.1. Classification (GTDB taxonomy): domain Archaea; phylum Asgardarchaeota; class Lokiarchaeia; order Sigyniarchaeales; family SOKP01; genus JAWOCD01. The sequence continues at coordinate 25,608 of JAWOCD010000039.1, read as the reverse complement.
TCTATTTATGGCACAGAGCCAGAAATAGAGTAATAAATAAATTATATAAGTAGCCTTTAAAATCGAAGAATGAAAATTAAAACATGAAATGCCAGAATTGCCAGAAGTGGAATCATTTCGAAACCATTTTGACCAAACGTCACTCAATGAGGGTGTGAAAGATGTTATCATTAGAAATGGCTATATATTGAAAATGGATAAAAATAAATTCCTTAAAGCCATAAAAGGAAAAACATTTCAATCGTCTCGACGATATGGGAAATATTTATTCATTGGTCTCGGAGAAGGTTATCTACTGCTTCACTTTGGGATGAGCGGCAATCTACAATACTTTGAACAGATGGGAGATGAACCCGAATACAGTAAAATAATATTTCAATTTGAAAGCGGAAAATATCTTTCGATTATTTCCATTAGAAAGCTGGGAAAAGTGAAAATTGTGGAAAATCTCGACGAATATATTAAAGAAAAAGAATTGGGACCTGATGCTCTTCGAATAAGTAGAGAAAAGTTTATGGAGAAAATGAAAAAGAAACGATCTTATTTGAAGACTGCATTGATGGATCAAGAAACCATCTGTGGTATAGGGAACATTTATTCTGACGAGATATTATTTCAAGCCAGAATGCATCCCAAGAAAAAGATTAACAAATTATCAGACTCAGAGATGGAGGGCCTTTATAATAATACACATGACGTTTTGGAAACATCTGTCGAAAGGGTAATTGCAGAAAAAGAAATCCCTGAAGGCTTTCTTATACCCCACAGAGATAAAGAAGAAAAATGTCCTCAATGTGGGAGTGAAATAAAACGATTAAAGGTTTCTAACCGTCACGGATATTATTGCCCCCCTTGTCAGAAAAGATAACAATTATTTTTTAGTTTCGAATATAACCAAAATTTTTTAAACTAGTATAGAATCTTCTTAAATTGTATTTATTTAAACAAACTCGAAATGTAGAAATGGTTAGAGGTAATTAACATGATAAGTGTTAGATTTTTAGGAAATGCGTGCGTAGAAATAATTAGCGATCTTGACCATGTTATCATCGATCCCAATTATCTTGTGACCCCTCGTAGAGGAATCAACAAAGTTTTAATTACACACGAGCATGATGACCATCTGGATCCCGAAAAACTGGTGGAGATCAGAAATAAATATATCAGAGAAAACCAAGAGTTAGAGATCTATGCATCCAAATCGGTTAACGAAAAACTGGATATGGGAATTGAAGTGGTGAAACATGGCGATGAGATTCAACTGGAAAATGGGACCGTAAAGGTCATTAAAAATAAATGCTGGAAAGCAAAAGATTGTCTCGCCTTTTTACTCTTGTTAGCGGGGAGGGAAATATTGCACACAGCCGATTCAGCACAATATTCTGACGAATTGAGGGCAGTCCCCCAGCAGGTCGATTGCTGTTTCGTGGCTTGTTTTGAAGATTATTATAAAGACTATTTTGAATTTATGAGGAAAATATCACCACGTTTGGTAATTCCCTACCATTACGGGAAAGGCGATGAAGAAATGGCAAAGAATCTGGTAGATTTCGTAAAAGAGCAAAATAAGGTTAACATCCGCTACTTAGAAATTGGCGGAGAATTTGAACTCTGATCTATTTAGAGATAATTTTTAAAAAATTAGGAGGTGTAAAAATGAGCGGTAGAGGGGGAAGAGGAGAAGGTCGAGGTAGTGCCCCAGGGCGTGGACGACAAGGAGGACCTAAGGCTGCAGGGGCTGGGGGAGAGTGTGTGTGTCCCCAATGCGGGAAAATAGTAGAACATCAAGTGGGAGTTCCTTGCAACCAGCAAAATTGTCCAGAATGCGGAACCAGAATGGTCCGAAAATGATATTCAGGCGAAATCTTATCCGCGACGTCTTCGATTGGTCTCAGGATCTCCAACTAATCGGACAAGCATAGTTGAATTTAATAGAATCATCATAATCTCTGCTGTTAATCCATATCCAATATATGTGATTTCCTTGTTTACTTTCAATTTTCATAATAGTATTTGGTTTGCCAAAATCTTTTAATTTTTAGATTAAATGTAGAAAGCACGAGGGTAGGGTCTGCTTTTAAGGGTGCATTAAAAGAAAAGGGCTTACTGGAAACATATCAAAAATGGTTAAAAAAATACCCAATTATCAATGCCGAACCGATGCCCGTCCCTAAAGAATAATATATCGATTATTTTGTAGGAGACCTTGCCGTGGATTGGCTAAAAGAATATATCAACAGTGAAAACAAAGATAATTCCTTTCTTCTGGGGGTTGGCTTCCCAGGGGCTCATGATCCCTTTGATTGCGTGGAAAAATATGTAAATGAATATGATCCAGAGTCAAAGCCGAGTTTGAAAAGGTGGATATCTTAAATAGCCTTTAGGTTTTAACTTCACTTTACGGAACTTTGAAACGAATGATTATTGACAGAAATTACCATGAAAGATTTTCTTGATTTTTAGGGTTTTTTGCCAGATTCTGCATTGGATTTATTATTATGAAGAAAAGAAGAAAAAACTTGATAGAGAAGAAGAGCGGGATCATTAAAGCAATTATCTTTTTCTTTTTATTTCCTCTTTTTTCTTAGAGTTTTTAGAAATTTCGAAGGTTTTAATACCTTCAAATTGGGAATATATTTCTGAAAATCCCTGGGATTTGTAGTTAGAATTGAATTAGTATAGTATTGGGCATGTGCTCCTATTAAAAAGTCTGGAATCAAATATTCTCTGGTTCCTTTCATACTTTTATACTCTAAAAATGCTGCGGCTGCGGTGCGTGATATAGTAACGTTAAGATCCTTAATCTTTACTTGAAAAAGTTCATAAAGCGTTTTGTTTACTTTAATCTTATCTTTTTTAGGATTGTCACTTGCTATTACCCCCACCCATATCTCTGCATATGTAATGTGACTAATATGAACTTGAATTTCTAAATCTTTTATTACTTCCACTACTTTTACCACATCGGGATAGAACAAATCTTTTTTAAGCAGAGAAATAATAATACTCGAATATACTCAAATCTGTCATTAATAAGAGGTTTAATTTTCTAAAAGAATTTTAAAAGATAATAATAGAATTTAAATATTTTATAGTTCTATATAATCAATAGAGTTATAGGTGATATGAAAATGACCACAACAATACAAATTGATGATGAGACAAAGCAAAAATTGTTTGATATTAAGCTCGAATTGGAACGGAAAAAGGGCAGTGCAATAAGTTATAACGATTTAATCAATTTTCTGCTGGAAAATCAAATAAGACATAATATAACCAGAATTAACATGAAAGATTTTCGTGATTTTGAGGGTATTTTGCCAGATTCGGCGTTGGATTTATATTATGAAGAAAAGCATAAGGAACTTGCAAGAGAGGAACAACGGGCCCCATTAGATGAATAGATTAAGTGTTGACTTATGAAGATCGAAGAAATTGAAATTCCAAATAAGATTGTGCTCGATACGGGAATCTATATCGAGTATTTTAAGAAAAGTGAGAGTGACATCAAAAAGTTTCTTAGAGAGAATTTGTTTACAGAGCAATCAAATACTAAACTCTATTCAACTTTCATCATCAAATCTGAGATATATTATATCCTTTGTAGAATTCTTGGAAAAAAAGAGGCAAACCAATTACTCAAAAAAATCGAGAACTTCTTATTATTTGAAGATAACCCTAATCTCTATGATTTAGCGGGACAAATTAAATGCTATCATTCGATATCACTCGCTGATTGTTATTCCATAGCAACTGGAATTATTCGAAATTGTCCCATCTTATTTTTGGAAGAACAAGAACTCTCGGAGGAGATTGTAAACCAGATTAATAAGAATTTTCATTCTAAAGTTATTCTTCTGGAAAGAGAATAATTACGATTATCCAGAAAAATACCAGAACACTGGCAAAATAAGATTGATACTACTAAGGCCTTAGAAACGGTTTTAAGAGAGGGAGAGAGCACCTCACAGAATGGATTCTCAAGCGAGAATGATGACTCTGTCGGCTGAAGATTAGTTTTGAAATTCATAAAAAAAATAAGATAAGTAAAAAAATGTAAGTGTTATTTATTCCCTAATCAGCCACTTTTAGGATTTTCCATTTTCATCAGGTTTGGTCTTAGAAGAACTATTCTCCTTTATCTCATCTAATTTAGCACTATTAGTCGAGCTTGAAGAGGTAAGATTTTTATTTTCTTCAGGTTTGGTCTTTAAGGATGTTTTCCCCTTTTTGATATCATCATCCGAAGTGTTTCCATTTCTTTTTATTTCAGTACCAAACACAGTTTTCCTTTTTTTCCAAATAACAGCACCAATAACTGCCCCTCCTGCAATTCCCATCCCTATCCATAACCAAAGTCCATATTGCTCAAGAAAAGTAGGATCGGGTTCTGTCATCTGGGGTTTCTCTTCAAAATAATAAGTTCTATCATCTGAATACAATTCCTGGAGATAAACAATATCATTATCTTCTAAATAGCTCGAATTTTTAACGTCATTCACAGTTTTTGTAGTGACCTCTTTGTACTCGTCCAAGATAAAATTATCATAGGAAATTGTGATTTCTTCTTTAACATTATGTGTTACGGATATATTATAAATTTCCGTAGTCGTCCCCGTCCCCACCACCTCAGTAGATTCATTCCATGCGGTATCCATATCCGCTTCGATATACTCCATTTCGAGTTCGATCGTCTGTGCATCGTCGTCAATATTAAATGAATAGGACTTAAACTCATCATAATCATCCGTGGCATTTTCTAATTGCTCCTCAAAATCATCAAATTCTCCGGAATAATTATTCCACGTTCTAAGGAGAAAATAGGGATCAGCCCACTCATCCACTGCAACATACATCCCATGATCAAATTCCAAATCCACCCATTGTCCCCCTATTCTTTCCTCATTAATCCTAAGAGAAGTATGAGGTGTTGTTTTATTATCTTCAGAGCTTCTTCCATCGAGACTACTCGAAAAGTTCGCAATGCCTTTGTCCTTCGATATTCCCTCGATCACCAGTTCCCAATGTTTCTCGGTCCTTGAACTCTCCTCACTAACCAAATCGTTGTTCTCGCTTATATATGTCCCTGAAGACTCGATAATCCGCTTAAATTCGTATCTGTCTCCTTCGTTAATATAATCAAACCCGGTCTCTGAAGTAGCTCTGGTCATCATGAGAGGCAAACTAAGAGAAAGCAATGCCATAACTACAAATGAAGTTATAATTTTATGTGTTTTATTCATTTTAATCCGCCGAATTTTTTATTTTTCTAAAAAATTTTGTATAAATTAGTAAATAAAAGTTGGTGGACTATTTAAAGCGTTGAGGTATAAATTTTTCCATATTTTTGAAGAAATTAAATAATGCAAAAAGTATGAAACAATCTTTAAGGCAAAAATAAAAAATGGATGAACTTGAAAAATGGATAAACTTGAAAAGAATTGATAAATATTCCTCGTTCCTCTAAAAATTTTAAAGAATTAAAAATTCATCGGATACCACTCCCGTTAATTTCACTTCGTAAGTGGTTAAGATTTGTTCCACGATCGAACAAGTCCGCCCTGAAGGACGGTGCTTTCTCGCACTCTATGGGTAAAACTGTTCGCCCAATTTATACAGATCCCACATCACTTCCGACACTTCATCGTAACCGTTCCAATATTATCCCCGTATTATTGGATACTCGTAATACGGCGTAATACAAGAACATTATGGATTCTCTATGCAGATGGTGTGCCTCTCTATCAATCTAAAGAAGGCTCTATTCAAGTCTACACCTAAAAATAATTTTTTCCTTTTTTTCTGATTTTCTGTTATGTTCTTCAGTTTATTGATTAGTGATAACCTTCACCCAGAAAGGTTTATTTATCAATAGCGATAATAGATATGTACTATATAATAGTTTGTTAAAGAAATTTTTTGAATAGGAAAATGAAAGAATATGATGCAGTCATTGTAGGAGGAGGTATTGCTGGCTCGGTTGCGGGGCGGTATCTGGCAAAACATGATTTTGATACCTTAATCGTGGAAAGTGCCTATACACCGCGTGAAAAACCGTGTAGTGCAATTCAGTTTAAATATTTTGAACGTATAATCGGGAAAGAAATCCCCCCAGAGAAATTATGTACAAACCCGCTTAATCGTTTATATATGGAACTTCCGAGTCGAAAATCTATGAAGTTACCGTTTTCAATGTTAAATTTTACAAGGGATGTATTTGATGACTGGTTAAACCAGATTGCTGAGGAAGCGGGTTCTCAGTTCCGCGATGGAGTGCGCTGCGAAGATTTTGAACGGGAGGAAGATGGGTTTTTGGTTACACTCCATCCCAAACATGAAAAAAGAGAAAAAGTGAAGACCAAGTATTTAATTGCAGCTGACGGGCTTACCTCGTCCATCCGTAAAAAGGTAAGACCGCAGGATTTCGATGCAGATGACCCAGGTGTTACGCTTAATTATTATTTTGACGATTATACGGAAGGAGATCTGGATCCCAACACATTATATCAGTTCTGGAACACGGACTATTCCAATCTAATGTTTGCATGGTCCTATAAGAAAAACGACAAATGGGTGATCGGGACAGGCCATACGGATGATGTTGCAAGTCATTGTAATAAATTGGTCGATTATATTGAAGATAAATTTAACTTCAATGGAAATATAACAAAAAAAGAGGGATTTGCTTCACAATTTTGTCTCCAAGATCCAGACCATGTATATTTAGGCAATGGAAATTTATTTTTTATCGGAGATGCGGCGGGGTTAGTAGACTTATATAGAGGATTAGGCATGGATGCCGCTGCTTTAAGTGGAAGGCGATTGGCAAAGGCTATTAGAAAAGGAGAAAAAAAAGGAAAGCCCCCGCTAAAATATTACAAAAAATATATGCGGCGAACAAGGCGGAAAATTAGAAAGAATACCGAAAAACAGATGGAAAGTTTTGAGAATAATAAACAATTAAGCAAGTATTTGAAACGGAGTTCTCTAAAAACAGGCATCTGTACGCTTTTTGGCTCCTTAGTGAATAAGATTCTGCCCGTAAATAAATTGATACTCCTCCCGTATTAACCTTCTTTTTGTTTTTTTCTTTTATGTTTTTCTTATGTTATAAGTAATATTATTTTGTCAGTAAAATCAGTAAAATACTTTGTCATGAACTGTCAGTAAATTTCCAAAAACTCAATTGATCACATTTCTTAAATTTCCTAAATAATATATCTTGGCAAATGCTCTTACAAGCGAAAAAGTTGAGGAAATGAATAGAAAATTCATAAGATAAAGATAGATAAAAAAAAGAGAAGAAACGGAAATTATTTTTGCATATATTTGTTAAAGATCAGAGGATATAGGAATGATATAAAATTGACCCTAATGTATCATTTCGAAAAATGTCCGAGAATTGAAAATTTCGGCACTTGGCTGCGGACAAATTGTATCATTTTCCGCGACGCGGATCGACCGAATCGGCTCTTTCAGATTCGGGCAAAATCGGACGGCTCGGGCGGTGTTAAAGTATTACACTTGTATTACGGGATATCAATGTTATCCTCGTAATACATTCCTATTTGAAATTTCATATTTTTATAAAAATATAGAACAAATGATCACTCCAAGTTTTTAAAAATATATTAGAAAATATTGATACCAATGATAAGGGATGTAGTTATAATTAAGGATGGGATTCCGCTCATCTCCAAGAATTTTGCGGATTCTGAAAAGAAAATGTTTTCTGGTGCAAACGATCTCGTCATGGTTTCCGGCTTCTTTTCCGCGTTGAATTCCTTCTCCGATCAATTTAACAATTTAGGGTCCATTAATGAATTACGCCTTTCTAAAAATGAATACAAGTTAGCCTTTGTCAAGGATAAAAACATCCCGAATCTAATTTATTTGGCGTCTTTTGACGAAACCTCCAAAGGGGTTAATGTTCAAAGGTACCTCCGAAAAATATCGAGAAGCTTTCTTAAACAATATAATGAACAGCAATTAAAGAAATGGGGAGGTCGAACGGATACATTTAAGCAGTTTGAGAGGATAATTGATCAATATGTACAGAAGGAAAAGAAAGAAAGCGAAGCACAGTTTAAAGAAAAGGTGGAAGATTTATTTGAGAATGTACAAAACCATTTGGGTGAAGAAAAGAGACATGAAGAAGGAAAGACAAGACCAAATAAACCACAGAAAGAGAAGAAAACGATAAAAGAGAATAACAATGATAACCATCCTTACCTAAAGAATGTCCCCAAACTCAAAGTACCCCGAGATCTGAATCCACAATTTTATTTAACAGGAGACGCATCAATCGACATATTTCACTCCATCAATGGAGGTCTTTCAATTGAGGAAATTGCTCAAAAACTCCAATTCTCCCCTAAGAAAGTTTTCAATCTGTGTAAGAATATGGTGAAATTGGGGTTAATAGAATTATAAGAAGTCTCAATTGTCATATTCTATTAATTAATACTGTAAATAAAAGAAAGTGATTAACTGGACTTTTTATGCTTCTTTTTTTGCTCCTCTTCTTCTTGAATCTCTCGTTGTAACTCTTTAACTTCAGTTTCTTCCTCTGTTTGGAGTTTAAATTTTCCAAAGATTTTGCTTTCTTCTCGTTTTCCGTTTTTTGATTCCTTTTCGAAGGTTAGTTTGACGGGATTCTGTTGATTCAAGGCAAGCTTAAGAAAGTTCACAAATCCAATGTGTTTCGAGGGAGCAATATTAAATTTGAGTTTAATCAATGCCCCAGATTCGGTACGAGTCTGAAGTACTAATCGAAGTTTCATAATTATCTAATCTTTTTAATTTTTTTAAGATATTTATAGAATATTAAAAACACAAAAAATAAAATAGTTTTTGTTAAGCTAAAATAATTTTTAAAAAATCCTTCCATGTCCTCCCCGTCCAATTCTGCTCCTTCCACTCGTGGACAAGTTAAAAACAAAAATGGACCTCACCGATTGAAATCTTTCCCAAATATGAAAGGATGAGAGAAAAGTTTACTGCACATTTGGAGTAACAGGGTGCACATAGTGCTGCTCCCAATGGAATACTAATACCTTAGCATTATTATAGTTCGTAATTATAAAAAGAAGCGGAACCGTAATTTAAGGTTGGAAAACAACCTATATTGTCTAATGTATTGATCACGTATTAGAGAATATCAATCTCACGGCTTTAAGCATGAGTAGTTCAAGAATTATATTATTATTAAAAAATAATTAAATTAAAATAATTTTTATTTATAATATTATTTTAATAGTAAGTAAGCAAATTAATTTAAAGGAATTCTTTATCTTATGTCAACTTCGAAATTATTTCCATATAAAATGAAAAAAGAAACGTGGTATCGGGCGAAAAATTTAACAGAAAGTGATATTGCCGTAATTGTGGATACTAATACCGAAACTATCTGGTTTTGGGAAGGAAATAAGAGTTCAGCGAGAGATCGGAGTACTGCACGTGATATACTTGGAAAATTAAAAAAAAAATATATTCCCTATACATTCAAGCGTGTAACCAAAAACTCTCCCGATAATATTCTTCTTAAAATTGATCAATTACTGGAAGAAAGTTTTAAAGGAAAGATCCCCGGGGTTCGCCTGGAATCAAAAGATTTTTCCCGGATATTTTATGATTTAAACATTGCGAGCTGTCTCTTAATCGGAGCTGTGATGATATATTTATGGTCGGCTTTCTTCTGGTCATCCAGTGCAGAAACATTGGGATATCTTCACTTTAGCATCAATTATGATCTATTTCTCTTCTATATTGCGTTTAATTCATATGTTTTATTGGTTTCTTGTTTAATTTACATGAGCTCTGCCTTTTTTGGTCGTATTTTAAATAAAAAGCTTTTTTCTTACCTCTCACTCGTTGCGGGGGTATTTACATTTATCACGTTCTTCATCATGAGAATCTGGGACATCACCATCTATTTTGAATTGGAAGGAAATGCGATTTTGATCCGAGACGATGTCTTTATTTTATTTGTAATGGCATTAGAATTTTTATTAGCTCCTGCGCTCGGAATAGGAATATTTACAGGCATCTATGGACTCACAAATATCAATCTGTTGGAAAGAACCGAAGAGAATGAAGAAGGGGAAAAAAGAGAAAAAACAAACCAGTAAAATAAGCGAGAATGGCATCTAAATTTCGACTCCGTCGTGTTTTTCGACCGCTTGTAAAAGGCTTAGCAAAAGCATTCAGCAGATTGGGAATGACAGCAAATATAGCAACATGGTGTATGCTGTTGTTGGCATTCCTAAGTATAATTTTTTTAGTAGTATTTCAGCATCTTATCCTTTTTGGATTATTCGTTTTTTTCTGCGGACTATTTGACGGGATAGATGGCGCAATTTCGAGATTTAATGAAACCAATTCACCAAAAGGAGGGTTTTTTGATTCTACAATGGACAGATTTTCCGAGTTCATTATCTTCCTAGGTTTAATTATCTATTTCTGGGAACAGCCCATGTGGCACTTAGGGGATATGAGATTTATTATTCTTATAGCCTTTCTCGCCTCGATAATGATCAGTTATTCACGAACTCGAGCAGAGATAATTTATAATGGAGACTACGATGTTGGATTGATGGCTCGTTCTGAACGGCTTTTTTATATATTTGTAACTTCTTGTATTGCGTTTTTTTGTGGTTTTTTTCGTGAATTCATAGTAATATATATGTTTCTTGTTATTGCGTCAGCGATATTTAGATTCGCAAAAATAAATGCTCTTATAAAAACATATATGAAAAAAAGCGAGTCGGAAAAGGGAGATACATAAAGTATTTTATTCTGATTCCCCTAAAAATTAAAATTTAGCAAATTCCGCTATTTAACTCTCGACTTTTTGAGGTAAAGTTATAATCAATTTATCTCCATCTTTTAAATTATAATAATCCCTCAAATACGGTTTTGCCATGATTTCCACAATATTACTTTTATGATGGGTTCGCTCAATATCCAATATTGCAGCGTCGAGATTATTACTCCGATTCCCTAAGGGAGCAATTTTACAATCATAACACTCAACTGGACCATATTTTCTGCTTTGATCTTCAAATCCTTCAATTATAACGGGAGAACGATTATTCAAATTCTCTCTGAGCAGAGAATTATTCATATCACTTAATTTAAGATTAAGGGTTCCTTTGAACGGTTCATAACCCAATTTTTCTTTAAATTGGTCGTAATATCCTTTTATAGCAACATAATAAGCTCCTTCACCTATTCCTTCGGTGACTTCTCCCACGATTAGAACGCGTTCCAGAATGTTTTTTAATGTTTTATAGACTCCCAACATAACATCGGCACCTTCTTCTGTGATCCAAATATTTTGAGTTTTGCCTTTAATCTTCCGATTAATCCAACCAAGATTTATAAGTTCGTTGATTCTTCGAGAGGCGGTCTGTTGGCTAACACCCAATAATTCTCCAAACTCTCCCGAACTAATTTTGATAGAGCGTTTACTTCCCAATTGGGAACAAAGACAAAAAAGTGCAAACCAATTCGCGTAATTATCCGGATCGACGTTATATCCATTCTTCATAGTTCATCCTTGTCCTTATACTCTTCAATTATTTTTTTCTTTATTAAACTCGAGGAATGGAGTCTATAATTATCATAATATGCTTCTAATCTCTTAACTTTAATGTGTCCTAATCCCTTCTCTTTAAGACCTTTTTTCAACTTCTCAAGGATAAATTTTTGGTCCGGACCCAGCATGATTATGTCTGGGTTTAGATCTTCCACGGTCTTGAGGGTATCGCTTTTACGAGTGCCAAGAACGGCTTTTTTCACATTTTTAATCGCTCGTACGACCTCAAGCCTCTGGTCCTCGGGAATGATCGGGCCTTGTCCCTTAAATCGTTTTGCATTCTTGTCTGTGGCTACTACTACAAATACATTGCCTAATTTTGCTGCTTCATTGATTAAAAAGATATGACCAGGGTGGATAATATCAAAAGTTCCGGCAACCATTATCTTTTTCTTAATTTTCCTTCATCTCAGAAATAACATATTATAATTCATTATCACTAATCGGTAATTTGAAATTTAAGACCTAAGAAAACTGGACCTCGGATGTCAATTTTCTTCTGTTGAGAATGTATAAATTCTTGAACAACATCGTCAATCTCTAAATTAACTTCGGAAGCCCGGTAGCACATTTTCACTCTATGTTTATATTGCTTTTTTCCTTGATCCAGCATTATTTCGACATTATAAGCCATTTCAGAGGCGATCCCTTCCAAATAGGTTTTTCCCGAGTCAACTCCTTCTCGTGGGTTCTCATCAGCAGGGAGTCCCAAGATATTACCATCTTTTACCCAAATTTTGTTTAAACACGCAGGACCTAACAAATCAACACCCTCATCATGTTCGTAGATATATACTTTAACATGTTGATCTTTAATAGTTCCTTCCCATGCTTTTATTTCGAGAGGAGCTTTATCTTTTTTATGTTCTCTTGCCGTTTCAATTATGGCACTTTTAATTTCAACTCCTTTTTTTGTGACGGGTACATATTTATAATAGAGTGAACGGGCAATCTCTTCATCACTGAAGGAGATATCTTCATAAAAATATGGATAAACCAGTTTCCTAATGTCCTTGATGCCAGTTTCAATCATCGAAATCCGCTCCACTCCGAAGCCAATATTAAATACCGGGTGGGGAATATCATATTGAGCCAAACTCACTGGACTATAAAAGCCGCCATCCCCAATTTCAATCCATTCTTTTGTTTCTGGATGTTCCACAAAGATTTCAAACTCCGTTTGAGGTGCATAATATTTGGAAGTGGCTTTTTTAATTTCGGTGCGATTATTTTCAAAGCCAAGCCTTTGACAAATTTGAGAGGCGATCCGCCTGCAGTCCTCTAAAGAAATTTTTTCAGCCATAATAACTAAGGAAAGTGTGTTGGAACAATATAAATGCGTTGCATCAATTTTTTGTTCTCTTCGAAACTTAGGACATATGGTAAAATATTGCAAGGGTAATCTTTTTTTCTTAAATAGTTCTCCCAAGACCTTAAACCATAGGGCTGTTGTATGACTGCGCAGCGTTTGAGTGGTGGGTATTGGTTTCAAATCCTTTAATTCGGGAAAGATCTTATCAATGATTTTGGAGGCTTGCTCTTCTTTCATGTCTAACCGATTCATAAATGATTCAATCAAATCGTCCGCTTCAATATCTCCTTTCTTATATTCGCGAAAAATCTTTTTTAATTCATCAATCTTGTTAAAATTGGAAATGATTTTTTGGAGTGCATTGATTTTTTCTTTTGAGATCCCAATATCTGGCCGTGGGAGTCCAGCAAGATAAAATAATCGGTCTAAAATAAGAGCTGCTTCCGGGCCGTATTGTTTATAAACTTCCTTTTCGTCTACAAACATGGGTAATATTAATTCTTCAAAACCAAGGTCAAGCATCTCGTCTCGGGCCTCATGGATAAATCGCTGCACCGGATGTGCCTTGGTTTTGTCTACTAAACTAAAGTATTCCCCCTTCAGATCAAGGAGATCTCTGGTTTCTAACCACGCTTTTTCATAATCCTTTTTAGCATCCAGTTTAATATTTTCAACATCGAAAGGCATTTTTATTCACATATAAGTTGATAAATATTGGTTGAAAATAATTATTATCCTTTTTTAGTCTTAAGAAAGTCTTTTAATTCATTCATTTGCATTGTTAATGAGATATCACCGCGGGTTTTTTCGATTAATTTCCGTGCTATGTCGGTTTTATGACGTAAATCTTTGGTTAATCCCGATGGATAATCCAGAGAAAAAAGATATGTATATATTTCATCCATAATCTCCAACATTTTATTCAACTGGCTCACGTTTGAATTTCGAATATTGTCCAATACATATCTCCTTAATTCTCCAATAATATCGGCCATTCCCGTTGCATAATGTAAACTATAGACATCGAGCTGGTCTTTAGTAGGAATTTCTTTCTCGTTGACTATTGAATAAAAGCACACAGCCTCCGTATATTCTTGTTCAGCCGTTTTCAAGTATTTGAAAAAGATTCCAGGTTTTTGATTCACCATCTCATGTAAATCGGCAAGATTATTTTCTATCATATCAATCTTTCTGTGGTAATTGTCATATTCCTCTCTGTGAATATTTTTTATAGCAATACTACAATCACTGATTATTTTCCTCTGAAGGTTTAAAATTTCTTCCCGTATCTCTGTATATTTGTCCAAATCCTCTGCAATATTCTCGAAAATGTTCTCTAATTTTTTCATAAAACTAAAACTTATTTTTATTTACCTTAATTCTAGGTAAGAAAATTAAGAATAAAGAATTTATTAAATAATGAGAATAAGTTTCGTTAGTACCGAGCATAAATAATTTTGATTGAAATATAGATACGTGAAATAAATGGAGAAGATTCGAGCTATTCTATGGGATTTGGGAGGAGTTATAGTAAATTTAGACTATACTTCCTTTTTCAGATTTATTCAAACCCATTCTAAACTGCAATTAACGGAAGCAAAGTTTAAGCAAATTTTGATGAGTAATTACGACGCGTATCACGAGGGAACCATTAGTTCGAATGAATTTTACGAATTAATGAACAACGTGCTCAAATTAAATCAAATCCGAGAAACGGAATTTTTCAACGCCTTCAATAGCATTATCCAATCATTAAACACCGATACCATTGAGATAATTAAAAAAGTGAAACGACAAGACCTCACTTCATTTGTGCTCTCAAACGTGAATTCTGCCCACTGGAATCATTTATTAGAAAAAGATTGGGACTGGATGCCCTTATTTGAAGATTTTATTTTATCCTATGAAATCGGAGTAACAAAGCCCGATCCAGAGATCTATAAGTATGCAATTGAAAAGGCAAGGTGCAAGGCAAATCAAATTTTGTTTATTGACGATAATTATGTAAATGTAAAAGGGGCAAAACGCTGCGAAATTAATACCATTTTTTATAAAAACCAATCTCAATTCCAGACGCAGTTGAAAGAAAAATTAGGAATTAATGCTGAAATATAAAGGAATTAATTTAAAGTAATACTAAAGGTTGCGCTCTTTTTTATCTGGATTGAATGATCGAGTTCATATACTTTTTCTTCACCGTTTGGACGTTGATGCACGATATTCTTGACTGTTAACTCTGAAGTAAAGCTTTTAAGAATTTCAAATTCAACGTTGGTCATTTCCCGGGAATACTTCACTATCAGCCAAAAATCCGGAAAAAAGACAGGAATCTCAAAATAATCCCTTCCTGGAATCGGCTGGGGAGAAATAATTAGTTTTTCTTCAAAGGCATTGTAGGCCATGCCCGTTATTGCCTTGGGAACCGCCCATAATATGGGATGAGCCATATATACGTGATTGTCCATCCCCCAATGATCGAGATTCCACGGGAATCCTTCATTGTATGCCTTCCCCCAGATCATTTTAATCACCTCAAATCCTTCATCCACTCTACCCAGATAGATGCTTTCAAGCCCTTGGTAAGCTGAAACTTGATATGGGTTATTTGCATGATAGGTTTTGTGGAAGAGTATTTTTACCGGCAATTCATTTCCGTCAAAATCTGCCTCACGATAGATTAAAGGTCTCGTTTTCTTTCCGTTGAGTTCTGAATAGGAATGCGAATCAATTAATAGTCTCTTTTGCCAGCTGCTCTGGGAACATGCTTTCTGATAGTCCACGACCGGTCCTAATCCACACAAGCGACTACTCCAATCTCCCGCAAGAGCGCTAGTAAATATTGTATCCCGCGTTTCACATGTTTTAAAGTAACCCCCTTGTGGACGCTCACGCCATAAGCGTTCTTGATACGAGCGGTCTGTCGCAGTATATTGGTGTCGATAGTGGTTAATAAAATCAGCCAAATCCTCAGCTTTGTCGGGATTTTCCTTCTTAACCTCCTCCTTTAAAAGGTCAGCCAAATAAACAACCATCTTGAGCGTGGCAAGATGAAGAGTTGCCGTATAGACGAAACACGGATGATATTTCATATAATCATAGGTGGTAATCCCTTCCGGAACATCATTTACCATCGATTCGTCGAGATAAGTCATCATCTCGGGTACCTTCTTCCAAAACCGTTTTAGCAACTCCATATCCTTGGATTGCAAAATATGTTTTCCTACTTGCAAGATAAGCGACTGCGGGAGATCAATCCATTGATCTGTGCGGTTGAAGATTCGAATGGGTTGGCCATAAGGTACATCATAGGTGTCCAGCGCGACATCCGCATGCCCATTTCCGTGCGGCACCCTCCCATCTTCGGTCAAACGATAAAAGGAGTCCAGCTCGTTTTTATCTAAGGTGGGAAAGAATGTAGCCGAATAAATATGCGAGTTAAGACGTTGGTCCACGGTGCCCGTTAATGCCCCGGGAGCCCAATCCCAAGGTACGCCCTCCATCATATAATATTTACCATTCTTGGTAAGCACTGTATTTATCAGCATGGAGTCCGTGGAATTTAAAATATATGTCTTAAGCCATTCCGGTAAGGTCGCTTGTTCGATGATCTCGATTAGTTCACGGGATTGGGTACTGATTCTTTCTCGCTCTTCCACGGCATAGTCGACCAGCGCTTGCGGAGTTGAGAAATGTTGCATCCAGTAATGACCATAATTTTTTCCTTTATGGCTTATACACGGAAAAAATTTACGGAGGCGTTGCCTTTTCTCGATGACATAGGAAGGCATCCACCAGATAAGGTAAAAATTAATCCTTTTCTCTTCTTTCGGTCCAAGTGTGGTTTTAACGGCCAGTGCTCCCGCGTGTCCTTCGCTTTCCGAAGTCACATTTGTTGGGAGAGTACCAGTTTTTTGGAAATAATCCCAGAATTCAATCTTGTCGTTATCCGAATCCCATACGGGGTATTTCGTAATGGTGAGGTCTTCTTGGTGTTGATCAGTTTGCCTTTCCCGATCAGAGATAAGAAAATACTGACCCACCACTCTTCGTCGTGGATTCTTTGGACCGTATTCTTGATGAGTTTTAAAGGTTATTCCATGCAGATTATCTCGTTCATAAGGTTCATTATAGTCCCCCTCCCTGGAATCATATGTAACTGGACCATTAAAGGGAAAAACCCATTTCCAGCCACCGCTGCCGCCGATTCCCAGAATATTCTCAAATGAAAATAAAAAGGAGGCTTCTATTTCAGTATCCTTTGGATTTGTAAGGGTGGCTTGAAAGAACGCAACGGGCAAGGAGGAATCCTTCATATTATGAGGGATAAGTCCGGTAAACC
This sequence comes from Promethearchaeia archaeon, assembly GCA_046483985.1. Taxonomy (GTDB): domain Archaea; phylum Asgardarchaeota; class Lokiarchaeia; order Sigyniarchaeales; family SOKP01; genus JAWOCD01. The sequence continues at coordinate 8,358 of JAWOCD010000039.1, read as the reverse complement.
CTGAAAATTTTACATCAAGTGGAAGATCATCGTCTTGAAAGGCAAGGTCAAATACCGGAATAGTGCCGTGAAAAGCGGTATGTTGTATATTAGGAGCATTAATGAATTCTTTTCCTCCTTGAAAGTCACGTCTTAAGAGTTTTGCGATCTTTTTCTCGTTGGATTTGCACCAGAGTGCACAAAAAGTTCCTTTGGGATATTCTGCTTGCGCGATGCTCTTAAACCAATTGTGATTTGTCCGAAATTTGCCGAATCCTCCATCTGTAAAGATAGAAAATCCGCCGGTGCCAATGCCGCCCAGAGGGAATCCACGGCTGGTGCAATGGTCCCGAATAATTCCTTTTTCTTCGTCATAGTCCACGTTAATGTCAAACTGGATCTTATCTTGATTCATATTTAGGCTTAAGAATTTTTGATTAGTTAAGTATGGCAAGCATTAAAAATTTTCATTATCCTCTGGAAATTCGCTCCCGTCTTACCTTCGATAGGGATGGATCTACACATATTTAAAAATTTGCTAAATTTCGTAATAGCTATTTCGGCGTGTAAACCCAAACTCATTAAAAAATGGAAGAAAGCGGCAGAAAATTATTTAAATCTATAAAAATTTATAGGAGTTTTAATAAGAACTAGCACAGTTAACAATAAGAGGGAATTTTTGAGTTTAATTAGCGATATTTAAATTTTTGTTTTCAAAGATTCAAGTAACTATATTTCCCTAATTCATTTTTTTATTATGAGTTATCTAAAATGAGAGATTGGAAAGAAAAGAATAAAAAGAATATTAGGATTCTTGGATATTTTCTACACACGCACGGGCTATCTTCTTAAAGGCAATTTCTACATTTTTCCCCGTTTTCGCGGATGTTTCTAAATAATCAAGATCTAATCGTTCTGCCAAATCTAGGGCCTCTTGTTCTTCCACCTCACGTGCTAAATCGATCTTATTCCCCAATAGAATCATTGGAATATCCTTTTTCACGGTCTTTTTAATTGAGCTAATCCAGCCCGGGATCTTTAATAAACTTTGCGTTGAGGTGACATCATATACCCCAATCGCCCCATTACTGCCTTTAAAATAGACGGTTCTCAATCTATGAAAGGCAGCTTGACCCCCTATGTCCCAGATTATTAAACGTACTTTTTTATCGTCAACCATCGTATCTTGAATTAAGAAATTGCTCCCAATCGTTTTTTTTAAGTCATTTGAGAAGTAGTCTTTCACATATCGCAAGATCAAAGACGTCTTTCCCACTGATCCAGGACCAAAAAGAGTAACTTTAAACTTATACTGATCTCCTTCAGAAATTGTTAAAACCTTTTTCCATCTAGTTTGAATTAATTTAAAATTAATTATGAAATAAATTAATATTTCATATTATTCCTTTATTTTATTTATAATTTTATAATTTATATTGGATGGTTAATAGAAAAAATGACCAAATAGGAGAAAAAAATGAATTATCATTCGGTTTCGTGGATTTTCTCTTTATCACGACGAGATTTATTCTTTTCTCCCTCGGATATTTTTTCTGATTCCAATTTAAACGACTCTCCGGTCCGTTGTAAGAATTCTTCGGTTTTGCTATAAACTTTCTTCGTATGTTCGACCACTTTTTTGGAACTCTTTTTGACTTCCTCGCCCGTCTTTTGTCCAACTCTTCCAATCTGAATCATAATCCATTCGGGAGTTCCAACACCGCCGTTCTCCATCCAAAGGTACATCATAATCCCCATAAAGCCTATAAAAGCAAATACAATGAAGGGATATATCCAAATAGGGAAGGCGTTCACAAACGTGAGCAAAAACACATAATGAAGTAAAAATAGGGAAAGACTGATTTTCCCGTAATACTTTAAGATCCTCATAAAGTAATTATCAATGTTTTTGATGTCGATGAGATAGAAACAGACTGCAATTATGCTTAAGGCAGCGCCGAGATTATAAAACATATTGGATGCAGTCCCCCGGACGAGAAAGAGCGGCATTCCAACAACGTGAAAGAAATCTTGCTGATTCATTGTATTGAGCAACCCGATGTGTGGATATTCTGAAACTCCGCCAGGCAAGGTACCTGGAGTTTGGAGTTCAGAACCAAAAAATATTCCCACAAAGACAAAAAATAATCCCCATCCGAGAAACGTTTTAAATAAATGCCGATAAGCGGGACCCGGTCCTTTAATCATAGCCTCATAGAGAATTTCCCCGAAGATCGTGGAGATAAAGCATATAGCAAACCAAGGAAATAAGGTAATTTGTGGCGAGGGAGAAGTCACAATATAATGTAAAATTCCATATACTAAGTGATCATTCTTATGTAAAAATAAAATTTCTCTTATATATTCAGCGTAATAAATGATAAATAACCCAATAACTATCCGAAGCATTTTTCCCAGCTTCATGGCATAATACGAGAAGATTTGTGAGAAGCCGATAAACATGAGAATATTCCAGCCCCATAAGTTTAATGGGAAAGGAACCTCCGGAATTGTCGCTGATCCAATAAAATTATATAATACCCCAATAAGAATAATACTCAGACCACGTGAGAAAATTCGATTTCGTATAACATTTTCTGGTAATCTCCCTTTCTTTTTTTTAATACTAAATATGACGCTCAAAGCCGATAGAAAAATGAATAAGGAAGGACCTAAGATATCTAACCCCGCGAAGACCAATCCATAAAGATATTTCCAATTATTATTAAGCCAAGCTGCGGAACAATGGGCCAGCATAATAAAGACAATGGCAAACCCCTTTACAAAATCAATAGATTCAATCCGTTCGGGGCTCGAATAATCGCGCATATCTTCAATCGGAATTTCCTCCTTTAAGTAATTTAATAAAGGAGATGGTTCTGTTGCAGATAATTCCTCTTTCGTCGACATAATCTTATTCAAGATAAATTAATCTTATTAACTTAAAAATTTATTAGAAAAAAGCTTTAAATAATTATAATTTCATGTTGATATTAAAATTTAATCATTGCCTTCAAATGGTGAAGTAGAGATAATGAAATCAAATTTAAGGGAGTACCTCGATTTTCGACTAATGGGGTTGTGTGGCTCGTTATTAATAATTATATCCGAATTTCTTCCATGGTTAACCGATTATTCTCTCTTGAACATATATATATTCCAGACGACTATTGCACTTGAGGATGCCTTCTTTTATCTATTTCCGCTCATTAGTGGTATCATTTGCCTTACAGGCACGTGCATTTTATATTACAAAGAAGATTATCAAATAAACGCAGTAATAGTATTTCTCGTCGGATTAGGCTTTTTACTGCTATTCTTCTTTGATTTTATTCCAGGTGAGCTAGAATATCTTCCAACAATCGGGATAGGTTTTTATTTTTGCATTGCGGGATTTATTTTGAATATTTTTTATACCATCAACATCCTTATTACTCAAAAGTAAGTGTAGTTATCTAACATTAGAAAAATACTAGGATAAAGTATATAAAATGAATGCAAAGTCAGAAGGAAATGAAGAGGATTTAGAAGATGAGTTTTATGTTGCTTTAAGCCATGATCTCCGGAGAAAAATCATAAAAATAATTGGAAAACAAGAATATACTTCTTTTACAAGCTTAAAGAAAACACTTAAAGTAAGTACCGGTACAATATATCATCATCTTGAAAATTTATCGGGTTTAATCGAACAGAAAGACGATAAGAAATACTATTTAACTCCTTTGGGGGAACACGCATACAGTTCAATGTTAGAAAATATGGAATCCATTAAGACGCCTACTTCCAAGGGAGAATTCAATTCTCCTCTACTTCAAGGGTTATTTAAATTAACTCCCAAAAGATTCATAGCATATGAAGAGGAGGATAAGATCTATACGGTACTGTTATCCGTTATCATATTAATTACTGGGTCTATTTTCAACGGGTTAAATGGATCTTATATGTTTTTTCTTTTTAACGTAAGTGCAATAGATTCTTTGGAATCTATGGATGGATTTTTCCAAGTATGGCTTTCATGTGATTTTATTCTCAATTTTGTTCTATATTTCCTCTTGATTGAGGGAATAAATCGATATCTTTTGCAGAAAGAAGAGAATTCAAGGGAATTCCTCGCTTCTTTTAGCATGGTTCTTTTCCCGATGGTGATTTATTTGATTATCCATTACCTGTTTACTGTTACAAACCTTCTCAAATTTTCCGTCATGAATATCATTGATAAAAGTCTTATGATTTTTTTTCAAGTATGGGCGCTATGGTTGCTTACTTATAGTCTTTCATTGATAAAAGATATAAAAATCGAAAATGCGTTAATTATATCACTCGTGTTGCATTATTCCGGATTTTCAATCCTTCTCTTTATTTCGTTTTAAGATTCGCTCGAAAATCGGAAGATTATAGGTGATAAAATCTCCATTTTTGAAGTAAATCGTAAATTTGGGCTATTCGCACTCTCGATTCCCTTTTATTTTCACAGCTTGTTGCTAAAAAACACGAGAATCTCATATTTCTATTCTTATCTGGTTTCCCAAATGAAATGGGAGGTGTAACAAATTCAGGAATCTCTGTAAGAATCTCTGGAATAAGGTCTTCATAAATATACATCAGATCCTTATCTCCTTTATACACTAATTCTACACGAGAAAATTGAGAATGTTTCCATTTTTGGCGGGAAAAAAAGAATTTTTCACCGTATTCTCCTGGATTTAATAAGATATGTATTGGATTTTCATGTAATGCGTTTCTGATTCCAATATAGGAAGTGGTTAACCGGGGATTGATCTCAATAAAAGAGATTTCATTGCACTCATTTAAAATGAAATCAATCCCGATATAGCTTTGAAAAGAGGATAAATCTAAGTGATTTAAATGATCTAGAAAATTCTTAGATATTGCCTTCAAGCCCGTGGCGGGAGTAGCCCCACCAATATATTCTGAATCCACGGATATGTCTTCAAATTTTAGGTTTTGATTGTTAATACTTAAAAGAATAGATTTTCGGCTTGCCTTTTTTTTATCCAACGTCAATAGGGGCAAGATTACAGAAGCACTCAAATTCCGACCTGGTCGATATTCTTGCACCAAGTATTCCCTTTTTTGATCTAAATATTCTTTAGATTGCTCAAAAAAATCGTCCACTTCTTTTTTGTTTTCGATTAAGTAGACTGACTCTGCGCTCACGCCATCATTTGGTTTGATAATCAAAGGAAATCCTAATTTATTTGAAATCGATAAAAATCTTTCTTTTACATTTTGGGCTTCGGAAAAAAGTGCATAAGTCTTGGGGGTGGGAATATCTTCCGCTCGAAAAAGATCGTAAGTGTTCATTTTAGATCCGGCCAATTCTATCCCTTCTGAAGTAACGCTCAAAATAGTTTTATTTTCTTTTTCAGCCAACCGTGTAAGATCGTAGAGGATATTCGAGAATTCAGGTGCAATAATAAGACACGAGTCACATTTGGATAAAGCTTGTTTGAATTTTACAAAATATTTATCCTTTTTTTTCACTGGAAGGAAATCATCGATGTGCAAATATTTGGAAAAAAAGGCTATTCTCTCATCTAAAAGAGTGTGCACCTCAAATTGTAACTGAGAAAAGTCGGCGGTAATTGCGTTAAGCATGGCAAAGCCTTCACAAAAAAGAGACGAGGGAATATTTTCTTTGTTAAAACCACCCCCCGAAATAAATTCAAATATGAATATTTTGTTCCCAGTATCCATGCTTAAATTAAAATGAAATAAAATATAATTTTAACTTAACTTAATTTAAATCTAAAAAAAGATGATTTTATGACTTTTTTTGATAAAGAAACCATGCAACGCATCCGGTTTCTTCATTATAAGATAAAGAAAATCGAAGACGCTCTTGAAAAAGAGGAAGAAACTTTTGACCTTGATGATCTTAATTTGGTCTTAGAATATACGATGATTTTAAACATTAATTATCAAAATGAAAATCATAAACGAATTCTAAGTGAATTAGATATAACTGAAACTTATTATGATCCTCAGGATGAGAAAGAAATTGAGGTTTACGACCTCATGTTTGAATGCGCCCGGATTATCTGGGTATTAGCACGTTGTTATGGTCAGTTAGCAGAGGATTACGAAGAAAATGAGGATTGGGATAATGCAATAACAGCAATGTATGAGAGCAGTAAAATGTATAAGGCTTCTGCCTATTTTAGTGTTTCAGCAGTACATCAATATGAAAAAGGAAGTGTCCTTGCCTCGGAGAACTTAGAACTAAAGTCCGAAGAGACAAGAACTTTAGCCCAAAGTATTGCTGCCACCCGAGAAGAGGAAAAAAACAATCTCTACTTTTGTTCGAAATTGTATTCGGGATTGTCTGCAATGTACAAACGGATCTTCTATCTAAAGCGGCATAAGGAGAAAAAGAAACAACAAATTCGAGCCCAATTTCACTATGATATGGGAAAAGCATGTGAACTTAAAGCACAAGCAACGGTTGAATCCAGCTTAACCAATATCAAATCCGAAAAGGTTAAAAGGCTCAAACAGAAAGCGCTGTTTTATTACTCCAAATCAAAAAGGATTTGGAATAAGATGCTTAGGAGTCTTAAGGATCTTAAACAAGAAGAAAAAGAGAACTTAGAGATTAATATTGAAGTAGTCAATGAATTAATTAATGATTTAGACGTAGAGGAATTACCCTACGAAGAGATAAAACGAATTATGGATCCTGAACCCGTGGTATTAATTCCAGAGAATTTAGCCCCATTCGTCCCAAAAAGTACGGTGTACCTCACAAAATTTGTACCAAAGGATGTAAACAGCCAGAGGTTTAATAAATTCAAGAAGAAAAAATTGGAGAAAAAGATTCCGTACAGCAAAAAAGAGAAACTTTTAGATAAGAAAGCTGGGCTAATCCGTACAATTAATGAATTAAAAATGATGAAAAAAAACAACGAGATCAATGCCGAAAAATTTGCAGAACTCATGGAAAAATATTCTATAAAATTGAAAATGGCCGATACAGCTCTTGAAAAGTTAAGTAAATAATAATTCCGAAGAACACGTCTTTTCTTTCTCTACTTTTCAGTCTTGATTAAAGTAACGGTGGCGGTTATTCCTCAGTTCATCTCTCCTAAATCTTTCGGGTTGATAAAGGAGATCATAGACCTCTTTAAACACGAGACCAAGGAGAAAAGTTTCCATTAGGGTGAGGAGAAAGACCATCAGTACTTCCAGGTTATGTAATCCCAAAAAGAATAAAGAAAGTACCAAGATTAAATGGAAAAGATAAAAAACTGAAACCAGTCCGCACCGTTTTGCTACCTTCTCAAGAAAAACATCCTTTAATGGAAAAGCCTTTTTAAATTGAAAGGCCTCAAACAAGTAGTAGACGGCAAAATTAAGATTTATAATACAGAGGGTGATAATGAAATACATATGTGCGGGTTCCAACGCAATATACGGCTTAAGTATTATCGAGCCGATCATAAATGTTAAGGAAAAAATAAAAACGACGAGACTTAAGCTCACGAGCCCATCAAAAAAATCTTTAAAATCCATAATATTGAGAAATAATTAAGCACTTATCTATTAAAATTTTCTTGTTATAAAAAAAAAATGAAATTATAAATTAAAATATAAATTAAGAAAAATCAAAATGTAATGTAATAATAATAAAAATATAAACACGGACATAAGTTAATTATGAAAACTACAAAGATGTATTCTCTTTTGGGAATCATCGCAGTTCTATTCATTTCCGTTCTCATTTCAGGTTTAATTTTAGGGAGTACCTCACGTAATAATTTCCCAGAAAACACCTCAGAAATGGATCAAGAATTGCTCAGTGTATCATATAACACCACAGACCCTATTTCAGTAGATGGAAATGATGAGTGGGAAACACTAAACGATAAATCTTGGTTTAACGGAAGTGGAACTCTTGGCGATCCCTATGTAATTCAAGGAGTTAAAATCGATGCAGGGGGAAGCGGAAATTGTATAGAAATTAAAAACACGGAGGATATGTATTTCAATATTACTGACTCATTATTGATGAATAGCGGTTCCAGTTCCTCTGGACTCTATTTGAATAATGTGACACACGGAGCTTTGGTCAATAACACCATTAAATCAACTGGATACGGTATTCGGCTAATTGATTCTACCAATTTCAATATTACCCAAAACGCTTTATTGAATAATAAATATGGAGTAAAAATTGAAGGTTCGTCGTCACAGTTAGACATTTGGCAGAATTATTTCCTCTATTCTGAATTATTTCAGATTGATATTGATGAAACGATTGGTGGGAATGAAATAGGATTAACAAATGATACAGCGGGAAATTATTGGTCAAATATTAATAGAGCCTTAAATAAAGAAAACGATAATTTTACAACAACG
>JAWOCD010000005.1:0-116654 GCA_046483985.1 Promethearchaeia archaeon | reverse complement strand
TTTTTTTGATTAATATTCTCAAAGAAATCATTTAAAATCAGATAATTATCTGATTTTACTATTTCCTGATAAATTATCAATAATTTTTTCATACTTAATCTCCTTGAAGGGAGGAGTGATGTAACTAATATACTTTTTATTAATTTTTATTATTGATTCAGTTGTGGATTCAATAGATATTTTTTTTTTTTTTTTTTTTTTTTTTATTGTCCGTTTCTCGATTATTTTTTGAAGTTAAAATGAATGTGATATCATCCTTCCCAATATTATCCAAAAAAATTGTTGAAATCCCCATCAAATTATTTACATTTATTTCTCCAATTATATCTGGAGGATTTATTAGATTTTCTTCAAAGGTTATTTCCAATTTACACAAGATGATATTTTTGAATCTTAATATTTTCTCTTCTGACATCCTTATTTGACTCTTTTTTACCTATTTTACAATATACAAATTAAAATATATTATTATTTCTTTTTTAGTTATATAAATTTCCGACTAAAGTTAATACATTTTCTTTGAGATTTTTTTCTCCAGTATCCATTTCTCCCTATCTTCGCTGCTTTCGGAAGGCGGCTCAATTATTTCCCACCCTAACTGTTCTAATTTATCCCGACCTACATTGACCTCCTGGCGGGGCGGGTTCGCCTCCATCCGAATCGTCTCATCGTTAATGATCGTGAGAGTATCGATATCTATTTTCATACTGACTCATCACTTTGGGCTATACATATAATTCATATGGCCAATATGGATTAGGGCTATAAAAAGACATAGGGGAGAGAGACTTCACATCGAACAAAAAGAGCAGAAACATGGGAAGGGTCGGCATCCTAATGTCGTACTACTAATTTCTATTCAGAAGAGTTCCTTATACTTTTCTCTAACTTTTTTAAGGAGCTTCTTTTTTTCCTCTTCATCCATTTTGGAGAGCTTTTCTCTTATCTTATGAATCTCTTCCAGTGTTTTCTCTTCCTTTAATATACCATTTCCTCTGGAGTGCATATTATCACATCCTTTTCATTTAATCTTTTATTAATTTTCCGAACTTGCAATTTAGTCCTTAATTTTACGATATTATCTATCTTATATCTAATTTTTTAAAATTAGAAAATTTGAAACTTTATCTAACATTCCTTTCTAATGGTAAGCTCTTCGCGTTCTGTAAGAGCCTTTCGCTCGTCTTCCGTGAAAAAATCCAAACATCCCTTTTTTATGAAGAATGTTTTTATATAAAACTTTCCATCGGCGAATGCCGCGCTCACCACCTCTTTCAGCCTCTCTTTGCCTTCTTGGTTTCCCGAGTTGGCCCAATTTATTAACAACTGCAAATCGGACATTCTTTCGCTTAACGCGCTTAATCGTTTAAGTTCGGGAACGGAGTCGATTTCGTCTTGCGTTAGATACTCTAAATAATCATATTTCAGGAAATGCTCAACTGTTTGATAGTCGTTTTCTTGAAATCTAAGCCGAATGTTTTCAATCAATTCCTTTCTGGCTTCCGGAACGCCCCTCTCCAGTTGGGGTCTTTTTAAAAATAGCTCTATGTCTATAAAGTTAATTTCCTCATCGAACCTTTGGCGCAAGTCTTTTAAATCCTCCGCCGAAAGAAATTTAAGGTATCCCTCCTCGCGGAGGAATTCTTGGACCGGCGGGTAACCGCTGAGGAAACGCTTTTTGATTTCCCGGCGAAACACGCGGGCTGCCTTCTCATCGCCCGCCTTCGTGAGTTCCTTGAGCAACGGGAAGGCAAGCGAGCGATGTAAGAGGGTTGTGTCGTAGTCATGCTCCGCCCAGACTTGAAGGTTGGAGGCGTGGGCTTGCATTTCGTCCCGTATGAATAGCGGGAGCGGGAGTTTTTGGTCTTCGCCTCCGAAGCTGCCCTCCAACTCGTCGATCGAGCCGGCTTCGGCTTGGGTTTGCATCTGCTCCTCGTCGTTGAGCTCGATCATGATGGGTAGAAACTTGCAAGTCTTGAACTCTTCGCCGTCCACGTAGATATTTATTTGTGCGCCATCGGCGCGGAGGGACAAGTGGTCGTTGATGATAAAATCTTCCACCTCTTGACGCTTGTTGTAGCAGTGAATGCAAATCCACCGATCCGGGAATTGATGGTCTAACCCTTCGAGATATAGGCCTTTGGTGTAGATCATAGTCTGCTTGGTAAGGCCGCACGAGCCGCACGCGCAGATGGTGCCGCGGAAGGTGTTCTTCCAATGATTGGCGCGCTTTTTAACTTTGTGACCTTTTTCTCTCAATCTTTCACGCTCTTCGCTTCCCCGTGGAAATTCATATGCCTCATGGATAATACGTGAGGCTTCTTCTTCGATTTCCAACCCCTTCTCGAAGCACGCGGTTCTCAATACCTCTCTTAAGGTGTAGCAGAGGTTGCGGATGAGCGGGTGGCGGTGCTCGATGACGCGTCCGAGTTTCATTGCTGGATTCTTCACACTCTTTTTTTTTGTTCGGTATTTTGTATTTTGTATTTTGTATTTTGTATTTTGTATTTTGTATTTTGTATTTTGTATTTTGTATTTTATATTTTACATTTAGTTTTTTTTTTCTCCCTACTCTTTTAGAGGGGGCGGCGGTATTTAAATCTATGGGTGCCGCTGGCGTCACCGGGGGGCTCAGTTTTTGTCTTTCTTCTCTTGCAACTGGTTGCTGGAAAAGTCCTTCGCGATGTCTGCTTCCCCCCACTCAATATTGTCCGCCGCATGTTCATTTAACCTCGCCCAGTAGAAACTGGAAGCCTTTTGGCTCGGGAGAAGGCGTTCGAAGGCTGAGGGATAACTGCCCTTTTCGTAGTGGTGCTTGAGCCCGCACGCCAGCCACGTCTCTCTGTCGCCCATCAGCATCTTCTTGGTAAAGGCGTAGCGGAGGAGGGAGGCGACGATCTTGCCTTCCCCTATTTTCTCAATTTTTGGATGGTTTTCCACCAAGTTCTCCACTTTCTGGTAGAGAACTTCGTAATTTTTTTTAAGCCACTCATCGAGGTCCTCGTAGAGATTTGGAACGCCCTTGTGTTCGCTTTGGAGTGTATCGGTAACATCTTTTCTATTGAAGTGTTCCTCGATGAAATTTAGGAGATCAACGAGCTCTTTTGAACCAGCTTGATATTCGCCCAGAAATACGTCTAATTGTTCCTTTTCTATCTCTTTTTCCAGCCTGTAGGCATATCGCCAGCCGATGAGGAAGTCCCTCTCGAACTGGCGTACGAGGTCTTCGGCGACTCTGGATGCCTTGCCGTATTCGTCTTGGATGCGCTCCTTGGAGAACTCATGCTCGGCGCGGACGGCGTCTTGAAGGACTCGGATATAGTCGGTCTCGGTGCGGTCGCGGAGGGCTTGGAGGATGCGCTCGGTGAGGCGGAATCGGTAATGGGAATACTCGTCGCCGGACCAATGATCCTCGTATTCTCTGAGTAAGCCCTCCCATACCTCTGCACTGAGGTGTGTCTCCCTGATTTCGCCGTGTATTGCCTTCGGCGTGGGCGTTTCCTCGTCTTCAATGAGTCCTTCGAGCATTTGCGCTACATCTTCCTTGCCGCCTTCCATCTTTTTTTGGATTACCTCTTTGTAGTTTTCGATGTGATGAGTCCGATAGGTGGGCATGATATCGGTAACTTGCTTGGAAAGCTTGCGCCGTTTGGTGGTTTTCAAGTGGTGTAAGGGCGATATAAAGAACGGGTTTTCCGGATCAAAGGCGGCTTCAGGGATGCGTGTGAGGGTCTGGATGTCAAGCCCGCCCGTACGGATGAGCGAATTTTTTACAGAAATTTCTATTTTGAAGTGGAAATTTGCAAACTCGGGAAATGAAAAATAGAGAACAAGAAAAAAATGAAAAAAAATTATGAGGTTTTTTAGTTGCTTACTTTAGAAGCATCTGTGGATGACTTGTGGTCCCATCTCTTTATATTCACGTCGGGTGACCCACATTCTGTGGAAGGTTTTCAGCGAGCTCAAGATGGAGCCGCCAATCCACACTGAGTACATCCGCTCCGGAGGTGCGATGATCTTAACATCGACCGACTCCGCTATCTGTTCTTTTATCTCTTTGGTCAATCTCTCCTTTATACCGGGGAACATCGTAGACCCACCGGACAGAACAATATTACTATAAAGGTCTCTTCTGAGATCAACATCGCATTCCGAGATCGCTCCGACAATCACATCATCCAGCGGTTCTAATTCTTTTCCAATGACACTTGGGTTAAAGAAGCATTCGGGAGCAAGGAATCGCTCAACACCGACACTGATAGTCTCACCATCGGGGAGCATGTAACTCTTTTCCATACCCGCAACTTTCTTGGAAAGCATCATTTCCTTTTCAGGATCGACCGCCACATAGCAGAGTTTTTCTTTAATATCTCGCACAATCTCTTTTTCCGCAGATGTGGTAAAGGAGTAACCCTTTTGTCGTAGGAGCCTCTGTAGATAAGTGGTAATATCACGTCCTGCCAAGTCAATTCTTTGAATTGCGTGGCTCAACGCGAAACCTTCAAAAATGGGGACAACGTGAGATACACCGTCTCCAATATCGATGACGCACCCAGTAGTACGACCAGAAGCATAAAGTGAAAGTACTGCTTGCATAGCGACATACAAGGCTGGTGTATTAAATGTTTCAAACATTATTTCAGCCATCTTTTCACGATTTGGTCGTGGGTTTAATGGCGCTTCGGTTAAGAGGACCGGATGTTCACTTGGGTCAATTCGTAAGTCTGTATAGAAAGTATAGTGCCAAATCTTTTCCATAGCGGTCCAATCCTCAATAACTCCGTGTTCAACCGGAAACATTAATTTCAACACACCTTTAAGTTGCATCGCTTCTTCGCCGATGTAATACTCTCGTGTGTAGTGCTCAACGTCGGTCATGATGGACTCGTATTTTGGGTATCCGATTAACGTGGGAAAGACCGACCGAGGTTGATCTTCACCTGCGAAACCGTTTTTCGAGATACCAGTACCGTTATCAACTACTAACGCTTTTGCGTTCAAGAAATCTTCTTCTGACATATCTTTATTCAGCTCAGTTTATTATTAGTTATTTTGTTTAAATACAGTATAAATATCAACTATTCTATTTTTTACTATAGAAAGTGACAACTTGTAATATATATAATATTTCGTTATGATCTTTTAAACTTTTACAATTAAAAAAATTACGGGAACTTGAAAATGAGGCATGTTGCGTGCAGAAATGAGAAAATACCAAAAGGATTACATAAAAAATTATAAATTGGGGAAGTATCTGTGTTAGAAATTCTCAAAAATACCCAAAATAAGTGAATATTCAAATAAATATTGACTTTAAAAAAATTGAAACTCAAGCCATATTACCACCTTTTTATCAAAAAAATTGGGCAAAAAAGTTATTCCTATTTAAAAGGGTGAGATCAAAATTTTTGTAAGTCATATCTAAAGGAAGAGCGATAAATATAAAAGGATTAATTACTATAATCTAAGTAATTTAATTAGCTAAAATTTCAATACAATGAATTTAGAGAAATTAGGAAAGATTTTTCGGGTAATGGGCTTTATTGTGTCCAATCCTTACTGTGAAGCCCCAGAAATTCGAGATTTCTTAGGAATAGACCATAAATCCGATTTGAGCAAAGCAGAAAGAGAGTTGTATTCCATTCTTAGCAAACTCGAGCGGGAGGAATACATTCATAAATTACCCATCAAACGGGAGGGGTCGGGTGGGGCCCAATTTAAAATTAAGCTCTCAGAAAAAGGCTTCGGGTTTTTGTCGCAGCTTAAGTCCCAAAAGATTTTACCCGAGCATTTTCCCACTAAGGAACCAGAAGGGCTAAGCAAGGACGATCCAAAAAGGGAAGGGCTTGAGAAAGTACTAAATGTTTTTTCCAGCGAAATCTATGACATAATTGAGGATACCGTCGATGAAATCATCGCGGATATCCTCCTCATTCAATTCGAAAACTTCGGCTATAAGAACCAGACAAAAGTGATCAATGCCATCAACGACTCAGTAAAAGATATCCGGGATCGAGCTGCTCAGATTGCGCAAATTTTTTTCTAATTTGATATTTGGCAAATATAGTCTTTTTGAACCTTAAACGTCCTTCAACAGAAATCGGAAGAACGTTGAAGCAAATAAAATGATTGGAAAAATGATGCCAAGATTAGAAAAATGGACCAAAAAGGAAATTTATCGTGGAAAATTATATTTTTAATCTTTAATTATACTATTTAAAGGAAACATGAAAAATGCTTTTAGAGAGAATATGACTAAAAAGCGAAATTTAGAGAAAGAAAATAGTCGATTGAGAGAAAAAGTAAAATCATATGAAGAACTCCTGGATGGCTTCAAAGACCAGCCCATGGTGATCGGGTCAGTGGAACGAGTCCTCAAAGATGGTCGAGCAATCATTTCACACACACCAGGCAATAGGATGATTATTCCCAAAAATGATCTGCTAGATTTTCAACCAGGAGACACTGTGGTCTTACATCCCAAAAGTTTCCAAGTATTAGAAGTGCTCTCAAAGGATATCAGAGGACATGTTGCAGCAATGGAACTTATGGAGACACCCGATGAAACCTATGAAGATATTGGGGGGCTCGATGAGCAAATTCAAGCAATAAGAGAAGTAGTTGAATTACCTCTACTGCAGCCCGAATTATTTGAGAAAATAGGAATAGAAGCCCCGAGCGGGGCTCTGTTATCTGGTCCACCAGGTACAGGCAAGACCTTATTAGCAAAAGCGGTAGCAAATAGCACGAACGTACGATTTATTCATTTAGTTGGGTCTGATTTGGTACAAAAATTTATTGGAGAAGGGTCCCGGATGGTACGCGAAGTCTTTGCCTTAGCAAAAAAAAACCTTCCGGCAATTATCTTTATCGATGAAATTGACGCTATTGCAATAAAGCGAACAAGTGAAGTATATAAAGGGGATCGAGAAGTTCAGAGAACCTTTATGCAGCTTCTTTCGGAATTAGATGGATTTGCTAATACGGAGGGGATAATGTTTGTGGCTGCAACTAACAGAGAGGACGTTCTAGACCCTGCAATCTTACGCCCTGGGCGATTTGATAGAGTTATTAGATTTGATCTCCCAGATAAAGATGCCCGATATAAAATTTTACAAATCCACACACGTGACCTCAATTTACATGAAGATACGAATCTTAAGTCTATTGCAAAGGGGACTGATCGGTTTAGTGGCGCGCACCTAAAATCTCTTTGCACTGAGGCAGGAATGCTGTGTTTAAGAGAGGGAAAAACGGAGATTACACAAGAACATTTCAATAAAGCCTTGGTAAAACTGAAAGATAAGGACCATAGCGTAAAAGAATATATCTATTCCTAAGACATTCTTCAGTTTTTCTCTTCAAATACGGGAATATTTTCCCCCAAAATGGAAATTCTATTACTATAAGGCATATTGGAGTAAGTATAATGGATTTAAGTCCCGATTATATACAAAAGAATTTGGAGAAATTGGGAAGAAAGGAAGCATTCCGTCTTTTAAAAAAATGGATTGAAAACTCACAGAAGTCCCATATAAGAAAAGGATCCCTCAGAGTAATGGGAAAAATAGACGAAGGTACTCATTTTCCGTTTTATGAGCAATTATTCATTTCTGACAACGATATTTCCGTAGGTATTACTGCAGGAAAGATCTTGAGGGATAAATATAGTAAACATCCCGATTTTCTAAACTTATTACAATATTGCCTAAATCAACCCACTCACATTGACATTACCCTCTTTGGCATGCAGACTTTATGGGAAATGGGGGGTTATCAAGCACGAAGCATTCTGACTGATTTTTTAAAAAAATTAATTAGATCCATTAGCCCTCATAACGCCTCACAACTTCCAACCCCTCTTCCGCTTTGTGCTCCTTATGAGAGATTCACCGAGAACGTATTTGATATTTGTTTGAATATTACCTTATATAAGCACTACAAGGAAAAATGCGGCTATAATGTTACAATGCGAAACGGATTTATTATCTTATTAGATTGTGAGGGAGGAAATCTGAAATCCATTAATGAAATTTCCCATCTTCAAGAATTACACCATTTACAATATCTTTCCTTGAAACGGAACGAATTATCCAGTCTAAAGGGAATTCCTAACCTACGAAAGCTTATCAACATCGATGTGTCCCATAACCAAATCCAAACCATCGCCCATCTAGAAAATCAAACCGCCTTGGAGGATATAAATCTCTCCCATAATCAAATTAAATCCATTGCTAATTTAACCCATCAACATAACCTTAAAACCCTCGATTTAAGCTATAATGAGATCTCCAAAATTCAAAATCTCACCCATCTAAAAACTCTGAAGTATCTAAACCTCAGTAATAACCAGATTGAAGCCATTGAGCAGCTAAATGGAATAATCCACCTTAAAAAGCTCAACTTGTCTTATAACCGAATTGAGAAATTGGAAAATATTAAAGTATTACCAAATTTAATTTGGCTTTATCTAAATGATAATCAGATTGAAAAAATAGAAGGACTTGGATTGTTAAAAAAATTAAGAGGGTTATTTTTATCAAATAATGATATCAAAACCATTGAGGGTTTAGAGGATTTAAAAAATTTAAGAAAATTGGAACTCTCGGAAAACCAGATTACTAAAATAGAAGGGCTTTCCCAAAATCGGGAATTACAAGAATTATATTTGGATAAAAATAAAATAGAAAACCTTGAGGGGGTGGAGGCTTTAGAGAATTTAATCATTCTTTTTTTAGAACAAAATGAGATTCAAGAGTTTAGTGCTGCTAAAGTGGAAAAACTCAAAAGCTTAGATCGGTTCTTCCTAAATGATAACCCCTTGTCCGAGCAGAGTTTCCGTGCCTATCGGAAATTTAAAAATTATTGGAGAAAATAATTTAGAATTCCTAAGTATTATGGTTAATCCAAATAATCCTTGATCCATAATTCCATCAGGACTTCATTGTAGTACTTCTCATTCATATAAAACTGATTTTTCCGTATTCCCACGGTAGTGAAGCCAAATTTTTTGTATAAATGGAGCGCACGTTTATTTTGTTCAAAACAACTAAGGATTATCTTTTTCTTATTATTGACCTTTTTTGACTCTCGGATTGCCCCATCTATCAATTGTTCACCAATACCACTATCTCGGTATTTTTGCTTTACGATGATACCCAACTGTCCTACATGGGCTGCTGCTTCCCACTCAAGATCAGAAATTTCACATTGCCCCACGATATTTTTGGGGGAATCCGACTTCGGATTTTCGGCAATAATACAAATCTCATGGGCATCTTTCAGTGTATTGTACCATCCCTTTTTCTCAAATTCGGAAACCACGGGAGAGAAAACGGGAAGATATTCGCCTTCTTCTATGACTTGGTTGAAATTCTCCCAAATTCCTTCAATATCAGAGCGTTTTACATTGCGAATGATGATTTTTTCTTTGTTATCTAACTTGAACGACCGCGGTTTCATTATTTTTTAATATTAAAATTGTTTATTATTCTTTATTATGGTTAAAAAAGAAACAAATCATGATCATGAAGAGAAGGAAAAAGGGAAAAAGGAAGAACTAAGTGATCTTTTTCAAAACACCAGAAAGAAAAAATCAGAATCGGCAAAAGACAAAGTCAAACTAGAGCATGTCGAGACCCAAAAGCAGAAAATGAGGGGAGACGCAAAGGACCTAGCAAGATCGTTAAAGGAACAGATGCTTACCCATGATCATTTCGAACGACTCAGCAATGACGAAATAACCGTATTAGAAACATTTATGGGGCGGCGTTTATTTCTTTCCCGTATTGCAATTATTGTGAATCAGAGCCGTGTGCCCCTGGGTATTGAACCGTTCAAGAAAGCAGACTTGAAGGAGATTTTAGCGAGTTTAATGGAGAAAGGATATGTCGACTCCGAAACTGTGGAAGGAAAAGAGGTTTATTTTCTAACCGAAAGAGGAAAATATCGAGTTCAATAAAATATTTTTGGAGAAATTAGAGATTGTGATATGGAAAAGAGAAAAAAAGAGAAAATACTTAATCTTTCTTCAAAATTAATTTGTTAATCGGGATATCTTGGAATTCTTCAGAACTGGGCTTCGTTCTTCTTATAGTTAATGGAAGTATCTTGGATTTTAATTCCAACAATGCAATTTTAATTGGATCGATTACTTCTTTTGGTTTTTCAACAAGAATAGGGGCTCCATAACTTATTTGTAAGGCACGTGCACCCACAATCCGGGCTTTTTCGTATCGTGTGAGGAATATAGGCCCGATTTTAACATACTCATTAACTTCCTTATACTTTTTTCTTAATTCTTTTGATTCTAAGTAGCTAGACATAGGTATTCAAAACTAAAAAAGAGTAATTATGATTGATTTAGTTAATCATAAAATTTAATCTTTGGGGTTGAATAAAAAATTTGATGGATAAAGGATGAGAAATCTTTTTTTCTGAAAATTAATATTTAAGGGGCTTAACATATTACTTTTTTCATAAGTCTAAGCTGTGATTTTATAAGATAATCCTAATAAATGTCACAATCAGTTATTAAGTTCAACACTATTCTGAAATTAACTCTCAACTTGTGGAGGCGGGGTCCTTAAGCGTCTTGTTTTCTTTGTTGCCTCATTTTAAATTCTAAAAATCCGATTTGTGTATTATAATTATAAAAAAAAGAAATTTATGTATATTTTGTAATTGCTTCTTTGTAACCTTTCCAATAACCACGTCTTCCAAGATATCTCCCCAAATATACTAACGAAACCATCACGGGCACTTCCCAAAACAAACCCATAGTAGTACCTAAGGCAGCGATCGAACCGACACCATGCATTGCAACGGCTACAGCAATAGCAATTTCAAAGTGACTGGATGATCCGATAATTACCGTAATGATAGCTTGCCTGTATCTTAATTTTAGTAGTTTTGTAACTAAAATATTATATCCTACGACAATGGCAAATCCAAGAAGCAATGGGATTGTTACTAGAAGTAATAGGGTAGGGTTTTTAATTAGAACAACCCCATTTAAGGAGAATAGAATAATTAATGTCATCAAAAGTGCTAGGATCGCAACTTTTCCGACTGCGGGGCGATATTTTTCATCAAACCATTCTTTCCCTTTTGTATCCGTTAGAGTTTTTCTACTTATTAATCCCACTATAAGTGGTAGACCGATAAAGACCACTAGTGAAATCAGTAATTGAAAAATATCTAAGGGTATAGGTTCTGTTAATGTAAGATTTGCCAATGAAACTAATAAATAAACCATCGGCACATAAAAGAAGATGATGGTAACTGTGTTCAAACTTGTTGTTATAACATTTTGCTCTTGATTTCCTTTTGCCATCCATCCCCATACCAAAACCATTGCAGTACATGGACTACTAGACAGTAATATTATAGCAAGTACTAATTGCGGATTACCTCCTAGAAATGTAATCGCCATTAACAGACCCACTAAAGGAGCAACAAACCAGTTAGATAAAAGAGAAAGTATTATGGGTTTTGGATTGCGGCCCAATTTTTTAATTTCGGAACCTTTAAGATTTAACATTGCGGGATACATCATTAGAAATAAACAAATTCCGATTGGAACGGAAATTCCGGCAATTTGCCAAGAATCAATTGCTTCGGCGATGTTAGGGACAAATTGAGAAAGTAGAAGCCCAATTATTATACAGATTGCGATCCATAACGGAAGGAATTTATCGAAAAAACTCAATTCCTCACCACATAGGGGACATTGATCTGGTGGCGCTCCTACATAATACGCTACATGTCCGCATTCAGGACAAGTCCATTTTTTTTTATTATTATGATCATTCACGTTATTCCACTTATTTTGACTTATATTTAAAATAAGATTTAGATATATTAAAATTTATCGATTTGAATTCATCAGTTTCGATTTGAATATATTTTTATAAATATAATATTGTCATTTATATATAAAAAAATCAAAATAATAATTGACTTCAAATACTAATTGACTTCAAATTGAAAAAATAAATAAAAAAGGCTTCTTAGACGATAGATTTTTGGTTCTTCTTAAGAAGTCAAACTTGTGATAATAATCACAATAGTAAGGAAAAAAAGAGAGAAATTATTTTGGAGAATCTGCTCGTTCCATTTGATAAATCAGAAGTATTTAATCGTGAGTTGGATGCGCAAGAGGGGATTTGAACCCCTGCTCTACACGGTGTGAACGTGTCGTTATAACCGAGCTAAACTACTCGCGCAAATTTGTGATTGAAATAGTCCTAAATGAAAAATAAACTTTTCCATCGACAAAGAAGCTAAATGAAATTATTAAACTTCTATTAATAAGAAATTAATTAGAGTCTATTTTTTTAAATAAGTGTCTAACATAATTACAACAACGATCATATTCTGAATTTAACCTCTTCAAGATGGTGAGCAAAGTTTCAAAAAGCGAGCAGTTTATTTCGCATCCCCTAATAAAGGATGAAGTTATAAAGCGAAGAGAATATCAAGAGAATATTTTTATCAATTGTTTAAATAAAAATTCGCTTGTTGTAATCCCTACAGGATTAGGAAAGACGATAATCGCATTAATGTTAGCTGTATATCGGCTTTCAGATGAAGAGGAATCAACGGTTATTTTTCTTGCCCCTACGAAGCCGTTGGTAAATCAACATTTTGAATCTTTCAAGAATCTAACAAATATCCCAGAAGAAGAACTGCAATCTGTCACAGGAGACATTCCTCCTGAAAACAGAGAGGAAATATGGGGCAATACTACAGTTGCATTTATGACACCGCAAGTATTACAAAATGATATCATTGCAGGACAATATTCCATCGAGGATGTCTCCTTAATCATTTTTGATGAATGTCATCGTGCGGTGGGCGATTACTCCTATTGTTTTATCGCAAAGAAATACATAGACATAGCAAACACACCGCAAATTTTGGGGCTTACAGCCAGCCCAGGATCTTCAAAAGAAAAAATCCAAGAGATAAAACAGAATTTATATATTAACCATATTGAGATTCGGACGGAAAAAGATAGGGATGTTAAACCTTATGTACATAAAGTCGATAACGAATGGATTAAAATTGATTTACCAAAAAGATTCCAACAAATTAAGAATATCTTAGAAAAAAAACTTAAGAATATCTATAAGCACCTAAAAAAAAAGGAATTGCTTAATTCTTACGACATAAGTAAGATAAATCGGCGAGATCTACTCAAACTCAATAAAAAAATAAATAACCGGATCGCAAATGCTCGTAATAATGATGAGAAATACGAAATGTTCTATGCTAAAAAGTTAGCAGCAAATGCACTCCGGCTCTCGCATATGACGGAGTTAATCGAAACCCAAGGAATTAATGCCTTAAAAGACTATTTAGCGAAAAATGAAAAAAAGATACTAAAAAATAAGGCTAATAAATCCCTAAAAGAACTCATGAGCGATCCCGAAATCAAGAATATGAAAAACCTCACCTATAAACTCCAATCCGAAGGATTAATTCATCCAAAAATTGAAAAGTTGGATCAGATCATCCATCGGCAGTTGGACGAGAATAAAGACTCCAGAATTTTGGTCTTCTGCCATTATCGGGATTCTGTGAATAATATCGTAAAAAATTTTCAAGATGATGATGTAATTAAAGTTCATAAATTTGTCGGACAAGCCAATCGAGGATCTGATAAGGGGTTAAGTCAAAAAAGACAAATAGAGATTCTGGAAGACTTTAAAGCCGGGAAATACAACACCCTAATCGGAACAAGTGTGGCAGAAGAAGGATTAGATATCGCAGAGTGTGATCTAGTCGTTTTTTACGATGTAGTCCCCAGTGCAGTCCGCTCCATACAGAGACGGGGAAGGACCGGAAGAAACAAGGAGGGAAAAGTATACATTTTAATGGCAAAAGGGACCCGAGATGAAGGATACTACTGGGCAGAAAAGCATAAAGAAAAGCAGATGAAAGAAAATCTAAAGAAATTAAAGAAAGACGAGATTGACAATGATTCTGCACAGTCTGATATCATGAGATTCGTAGGGAAGGAGAGTAAGAAGGAAAAAAAGAGTAAGTCTAAATCTTCTCAAGACGAGGAAAACAATGATGCTCTGATGAAAAATATTGAGCAAATAGAGGGTGCCGAAGAATACACAGTGATTTGTGACAATCGGGAAACATCGGGATCCGTAGTTAGAGCATTATCGATCATGGGTGTTTTTCTTGAATTAGAACAATTAAAAGTGGGGGATTATGTAATCTCCAATCGGGTCGGTATTGAACGGAAAGGCGCCCAAGATTTTAATGATTCTCTTATGGACGGCAGATTGTTTGAAGAATTAATTAACCTCAAAAAGGAATTTGAACGAGCCATCTTGATATTGGAAGGAAACCCTTTTAAAAATACCAATATAAATCACAATTCCTTGTATGGGGCTATATCCTCCATTATTTTAAACATGGGAATAACAGTGTATAAGACTGTAAACAGTCGGGAGACTGCAATGTTCATCTATCAATTAGCAAAAAAGGAACAAACAAAATCAAAAACCAATATTAATTTACGGTTCGAAAAAGCGCCTATTGAAAATTCTCATCTATTAGAATATATCGTATCTGGGATACCGGGGATCAATAGTTCTCGCGCAAAAAGTTTATTAAAATCTATGAGAACTCTCCAAACCGTATTTAATTCAGATATCGGAAATCTGATGGAAATTGATGGAATAGGAAGAAAGATCGCTCAAGAGATTTATAAACTGAGCAGATATAAATATGATGACGAAAAAACATAATTTCTCAGCTCATTTTCAGTAAATTCCAAGAGAAATAAAATTTTTAACTAACAGGAATAATATTAATTATAATTAAATTAATGAAACTTGGGGACTTTATTTATATCAAAAGAAAAGGAATAAAGGAAACTAAGTTTTTAAAGGTGTAAAAAATGATCAAATTTAAAGTTGTCATCGGAGGAGCAAAAAACGTTGGTAAAACCTCATTGTTACGCCGATATGCAACTGGAAAATTTCAGAAATCCACATTATCCACAATCGGAGTGGATTTTGAAACAAAAAAGCTAAAGATAAATAAACCAGAAGGAGACGAGAAGATTGATATCCTCTTGAACCTTTGGGATTTTGGCGGTGAGAAGAGGTTCCGAGTCTTATTTCCGAGTTATGTATCTGGTGCCTCGGGAGCGATGCTTCTCTATGACATCACAAGTAAGAAATCCTTGAAAGAAATTCATGAGTGGATATCGGTTATTGAAGGGGTACCAAATCCTCCACGTACAAAATTATTGGTAGAAGCAAAAGCGGATTTGGAAGAGCAACGAAGAGTTACAGAGGAGGATGCGCAAAAGATATTTGATCAATATAATTTTAAAGGCGAAATTATCAATACGTCCGCAAAGACCGGTAAAAACGTAGAGGAGGCCTTTGAAATGTTGGGAAGTGAAATTTTAAAAAATTCATTAAGACTATGTCCCAATTGTGGAAAATTATACCCTACTGAACTTAAGTTCTGCCAATATTGCGGGCAGAAGACAGAATAATTTCTAAAATCCTTTTCTTAGTCTAAACTAAGTTTTATTCCAAAATAATTAGTTTTCCTTAATGCATTAAGGAAATACAACCCAAAATTGATGAACTTTTTTACGTAAGCGGATGAGGGTTATTACTGTTTTTCAGATCCAGTTGTTTTGAGGAAACATTCCGTCTGGAACTGTTTATTGACGTTAAAAATGAGACAATTTGCTGACATACCATCAGTCTGACATCTTCTCCAAACCCCAGCCCCGGAGTCCCTACGGTTGAAGATGAACTTGGTTGTAGTCCATCAATTACATTATAGTAGCGCCCCCGTATAAATATATGTACGATTCATCACCGCCCTAAAGGACGATGCTTTCTCGCACTTTAGTGGTAAAATTCATAACAAAAGAATTCCGCAGACAAAGAAAACTTTTCTACTCCTAATCTTTTTTGAAATCTTTTTATTTTTTTGTTTATTTATAATCTCAATGAAGGATCTTATAACTAATGATATTAAAGAGATTAATCGAAGATTAGAAGAAAACAATATCTCATTCGAAGATAAGGTTGTTTTAGTAACCGGTGGAGCGGGATTTTTAGGATCATGGGTTTGTGATGTTCTTGTATCTCAAGGTGCGTACTGCATATGTCTTGATAACCTCACTTCTGGAAGTTATCAAAACATAAACCATAATATTGGAAAAGATAATTTTCGGTTTATCCATTACGATATTTCAAAACCTATCTTTTTTGGATTCAGTCAACATTCTCGAGGTGCATCCGTAGCAGACATTCCCAATATTGATATTGTTATGCATATGGCAAGCCGAGCTTCACCATTTGAGTTCGAGGCGCATCCAATTTCAATATTAAAAAGTAATACAATAGGTACGATGAACGCTTTAGGAATTGCTAAAGCTCATAACGCGCTTCTGTTTTTTACATCTACATCGGAAATATACGGGGATGTTCCTTCTGAGCACATTCCAACGAGTGAAGAATATAACGGAAATGTAGATCCTCTATCAATTAGAGCTCCTTATGATGAAAGTAAGAGGACCGGCGAAGCATTCTGCAAAGCTTACGAGCTTCGTCATAAGGTTAAAGTATCAATCGTGAGAATTTTTAATACCTATGGACCTAGGATGAAATGGGGTCCTTTATGGGGGAGAGCTGTAAGTAATTTCTGCCATTCCGCCCTCTTGGATAAGCCCATTGAAATATTCGGTACGGGAAACCAAACCCGTTCATTTACTTATGTTGTTGATGAAATCGAAGGATTTTTAAGAATGATTTCAACTAAAGAAGCCATTGGTAAGGTTATGAATTTAGGGAATGACAATGAGATGTCTATTTTGAATTTAGCAAAAACTATTAAAGAATTAGCTAATTCAAAATCTGAGTTAGTTTATCGTGAATTACCAGAAGGAGATCCACAAAGAAGGTGTCCAGACTTGAGTAGAATAAAAAGAATTGTGGGTTGGACGCCAACAATAGAAATTGAAGAAGGAATATCAAAGACTCTGGAATGGATGAAAGGGGTTATTCAACGATAAATCAAGGACATGTATATTGAAGTATTATATTCAGGCGAAAGAGATTCTCAATTGGGAATAAATCCCCCAGATTTAAAAGAAGGATTAAAAAAAACAATAGTATGGTTTAAAGATTTTGAAAAACAAACTTCCACCTAATGGCGAGGCGCAAGAAGACGAGTCCAGTTACCAGAGTTTTGGGCAGATCATAAAAATTAGCTTAATTTTAGGTATAATTGTGGTATCCGGATTTATTATTTTTTATATAGTCAATCCAGACCCAGGATTTGTGGGATTTGGAATTCTTAATTCAGAAAAAAAAGCCGAGGATTATCCAACCAATATCACCGTCGGAGAAGATGTACATTTCTATGCCTACGTGGAAAATCACCTGGAACGTCCGTTTACATTTATAATAAAGGTCTTGAAAGATAACAAGGAAACGGAACTTAGTTCAAACGGATCTAAAAACGCAGACTTAAATTTTACGGTAAAGAAAACTACATTAGAATTGGAGAATGATTGGACTTCTGAACAACTCAGCATCTCGTACCATAAAAACGGCACAAATAGACTCCTCATTTTAGAACTCTGGGAGGTTACGGGAGAGGAAACTGAGGAGTTTTATGATATTGTATATCTACGTTTTAATGTCACGGCCTGAAGAAAGTATGAGATGTGAAAAACAATTTAGGGCAAATTTCAGCGATATTATGATAGCAAGTGGCTTTAGCTTTTTTTTCCCTCTTGTATGTGCGCTCTTATTTGAAATAACTGGTGCGCTCATCCCTTTATCGTTGTAATATGGAGTAGGATGCATTGGATTGCCATATTGGCGAAAAAAGACCTTGGATTATGGGGCGCCTAAGAACTGGGCGCTTCCCTTATTTATAATCCTTATTGCCGTCCAAATCATTACCCAATGGGCGGGATTACAAAATATTGTTTACCTTGAAAGTTCAAATCCATGGGGTGTTTTTCCACATTGATTTTTTGGGCGCCAATAAATGCCTTTATGGAACAAATTCTATGGATCTATCTATTCGAAGCATTCGCTAACCAAGAATATTCGGGCGCGAAGAAAAATTTCTTAAGAATAGTTGGGCTCGTAATGAGCCTTATTTTCGTGGGAATGATCCATGCCTTATTCTGGGATAAATTTCTTATGCAATTCGGACAAACATCCCCCTATTACGAGATCTTTTTTATTTCGCAATTTATCATCGTTCTGGGCTATATCTTCCTATACGAAAAAACCAAATCTATGTTACCCCTCTTTTTTATCCATATCATTACCGATATTACTGCAGTTATTGGTTCAAATTATTCAATTATCCCGTATTTATTTAATTTCTAAAAATTGAGAAGAAATAAAAATAGAAAGAAAATTATTTGGAACCTATAATCTGCACTTCTCTAACTTTCACCCATGGGGCAAAGAATTTACCGTATACTTTTTGCTGATCTGAGATAGCTTCAATTTTTTGGAATAAATCCAATAGATTCACACCTATCATCGTTTCATTAAGTGGTTTGCTGATCTCACCATTTTCAATGAGATTTCCTTGGAGAATCAACCCCGAAAAATCTCCCGTCGTGATGTTCGGCGAATCTCCGGTATAATCCAACAAAATGCCTTTTTTGACCTCTTCAATAATTTCTTCCTGACCATAATCCCCGGGCTCCATCTTAAAATTTGTCGAGGAGATCGAGGGGATGCCTTTATAAGAACTTCTGCTCGCATTTCCAGTGCTCTTTACTCCAGCTTTATGGGCGGTATAGCTATTGTGAAGAAGGGCTGTTTTCAGAAATTTTCCGTTCTTGATTATTGTTTGAGATTGTCCAGGTACCCCTTCTGCATCGAAAATATCGGAGCCCACGGCACCATCAATAAGGGCATCATCAGTGATTGAAAGGGCATCCACTCCAATTTTTTTCTTGCGTTTCCCTACTAAAAAGCTTCGTTTATATTGAAAAGTTTCTCCGTTAATGGCAGAAGCAAGGGGACGTAATATTAAATTAATTGTTCCAGTCGGAGTTAAAATAAGGGGGGCCCTCATATTCTTGATCTTGATCCGATTTAAATTACGTTTTGCCTTTTTAAGAGCAGTCTCTGCCACTGTTTTGGGTTTGATATCTTCTAATTGTCGTTCAGATTGCCAATCATATCCGAAAGATGTTTCTTTGGAAATAGGATCTTTGGCTATCATATTCGAAGAGACGGATACATTTGTTCCTTTTCCTGACGCTTCTATTCCGTTTGAATTGAAAATATATTCTTCAAAATAATTTACCGAAAATTCTGCTGATTGGGAAATTGCTTTTTCATCCCTTTTACAGAGATTGATCATCTCTTCCACATAATTAATTCCTTCTTCGATTTCAATATTTTTCAAGTTCTTATCGTATAAATTCTGTATATTTGGATATTTGGCTGGAGGACTAGGTAAATTTTTGAAGTCTGGATCTGGGGTACCCGCCCGCATCATTTTAATGGAGCGTGAAACTAATTTCTGTAGGGAGTCTTTTTCAATATAATTGGTGAATGCAAATCCCAAAGAGCCCCGATTATCTATCAATCGTAAACTAGTGCCGAAATCTGTTCCCAACTCGCTATTCTTAATGGAATTCTCTTCAATTTCTACATCCAAGTATTTATTTACACTAAAATAAAGTTCCGCACATTTAATTGCAGTGGTTTTCTTTTCCGCTAAATCTAAGGTAAATTTCGCCAGATCAAAAACTCTATTTTTCTCAAACATTAATTTAATCCCCCCACAGTTACATTTTTAACTCTTAAATAGGGTCCGCCGTCACAGACTCTTACAGTCTGCCCTCTTTTTCCGCAATGACCATCAGAGAAGTCGAGATCTTTTCCAAAGGCAGTAATTTTATTCAATACTTCCAATGTCATACCAGATAAAGCTACATCTCTCATCATTTCCTTTTTTTCACCATTTTCAATCCGATAAGATAACTTACATTTGAATTGAAAGTTTCCTGTACTGGGGTCACAATATCCGTATTGGAAATCTTCACACAGTATGCCATTTTTTGTGTCTTCAATCATTTCTTCTAAACTCCAATCTCCGGGTTGTAGGGTAGTAATTCCCATTCTTACTTGAGGACGAGTAGCTGCAGATGAAGCTCTGCCATGACCATTTGGAGTTTCATTCATTCGGGAGGCGGTTTCCAGATTATGAAGAAAATTTTTCAAGATTCCGTTCTCAATAATAGTGGTCTCTTGAACCGGAATTCCCTCATCATCTACAAAATAACTCCCGTATAATTCATAAGGCAATCCGTATTGTTTCCCTCGTCCCATTTTTGGATTATCAATTATATTAACTTTTTCTAAAGCAACCTGTTTTCCAATTTTACCTGCTAAGATACTTTCCTTATTTAAAATATGGTCCGCTTCAGCCGCATGACCAAATGCTTCATGTATAAATGTTCCAGTCAAATCTGGATCCATGATTACCGTAAATTTTCCTCCCGAGGGAGATTTTGCGCTGAGCAATTCTATAGCTTCCTTAGCGGATTTTTTACTGATATTTCTCGCTTTAGGCGTTTTAACTATTTCAAATCCTCCCAATCCTCCCACAGAATTTGAAGATTTCTGCAGAATTTGATTCTCTTGGGAATATACAGTACAATATAACCGGAGTAATGAGATATCTTGTCGAATATCACTGCCCCAAGAGTTGAAAAATAATTTTCTGACTAGGGAGTCCATATATAAAGTTCTTGTGTTTTTAATCCTGTCAGAATAATCTGCAGCCATTTTTTCGTGTTCCTTGACCAAATCAATCTTAATATCGATGCCGGTATCCATTAAATCCTTTTTGGGCTTGATTTCAAAAGAATCTTCTATCGGGTCTTGTTCCCGAATCTGAAATTTTGTTTTACAGAGGGATTCAGTAAACTTAGCAAGTTTCATAGCCCTTGAAAAAGATTCAATTATTTTTTCCTTGGATATTTCTTTTAAAACAACAAAACCCCATCCACCATTCTTAAATGTACGGATCCCTAGGTTAACAGAATCATAAGCGGAAACCTCTTTACTTTTACCATCTGTAAATTCTAATAAAGAGCCAGTACCCAATTCACAGCGGAGATCCCAATAATCAATATTATCCTTCGCGAGTTTATTTAACTTTTTAATCAAAGAGGAGTCTAATAATTTAGATTGTTCATTCGTTTGTTCAGAAAACTTCATCTCTAATATTCTTCAATCTATCACATACTATTAGAATTTTATTATTTAAGTCTAAAAAAAAAGAAGAAATAGAGAGTTAATTGGGACCGTCGATAAAACCGTAATATCTTCCGATCCAGTAAGGTAACAGAAAACTTAATCCCCGGTTTTCCTTAAGTCCGTTGCTGTTGGGGTCTCCTCCCTCTGTATAGAACGCATTTCGATTCCAAATTATTGCAGCGCCACCTTGCTCTGAAACAGTAACGGGGAGAAGATAATGATCTTCAAAGTCCAATAAATCCTCTTCCAACCAAGCATAAAGACTTCCAAATGGATGGTTATCGAAAAATTCTCGCCATCTTTTTGGAGTAGGATCTCGTACCATCTTTCTTATCTCAGGATTGTTACTGGTTGCTCGTGTGGAATGCGGGCGCTGTGTAAGGTTATAATCTCTAACACCCCACTGTTTCTTGGTCAGTGACATTCCTTTAGGATTGACCCAATCTTTAAACCGATATAATTGATCGAGCACGTCCCACTCAATCGTATCATCTTTATAATTATCATTTTCAAATTGCTTTCTTTTTTGGTCTCCCAACATAGTCATAAAGGCAAGATGTGCTGCATTATGCCACGCATTTCTATGATATTTTAGAACGTTATAGAAGCTCTCTTCGAATAACTTAATGTATAACTGTTGTAAATTGGGGTCTTCCTCCAACATGATCAATGCGAATACTAGTGCTTGAGCGAAATTGTACGCAAAGAATTCCATTACCGTATTATGCGAAGATCCCCCTCCTGCGATATGATGATTTATCGTTTTCGATGCATAGTAGTTATATTTGGATTCATATTTCTTGGGGTAGGCTATAGCACCTAGTTTAAGATAGGTGAGTTGCCAGGCCCCACCAGAAAAGAAATACGGATGAAGATCAACACCATCTGGCCATCCATCTCCATCTAAAAGAAGCCAATCGTTCTTCAAAAACCCTGTTAGGAGTTGATCGATAATCAATTTCACTGTTTCATGGCACCAGCTCGCATCGCTTGAATCATCGGGATCAATAAATTTAAGGATTGAAGCCAATCCGAGAGCATATCCTCCCAATTCATCCTTGGAGGTTTTCAATCTAACTCGCCAATTTTTATACTCGGGATCAGAGCCATTAAAATGTTTATAATGCGATTGAAACATTTTCGGGAAAATTTCTTTATGTTCGGGAGCGGCATAGAAGCGAGCTAGAATTCCCGAGTACTCCGGTCCCAGTCCCCCATTAGGAACTTCCATAAGCTTAGCAAAACCATCGACTAATTTTCTTATGACAGTCATTGAATGGTTTTTTGCCCAAGAATTATTTTCTCGTTTAGCTGTAGCATAGCGCAAACATTCAGAGAAGAGTAACTCTCCTCCGCGGAGGCCAGCATTCTCGTTCATTCTATATTTACTTACGTTATCATAATTATAATCCTTCATATAAAGACTGACGCTTAGATTCGTGGGGAGATGATATTCATTATTCCTGATTTCCAACTGCTTGGCAATTTCCGCTAAAAGCGTATTGTTAATATCCTCCCTTTCATAAAAATGGTCGACGTCTGGTTTGATTTTTTCGTCAAAAGTATAGGATGTCATGTCGTCGAGGATATATAAGGCCCCAGCTGCGTAGGTACTGAATCCAATAAGCGGTAATAAAAATAATAACGTGATTGCAGCATTTTTCTTTTTAATCTTCTCTCTGGTTCTTATTCTCATAATTAATGTTAAATTATATTATTGGCTTGTATATAATAAAATTAGGCTGCATGGTTTATAATGATTACAACAGATTTAAACCATAAAAAAATAGGAAATTATAAAAGAAAGAGTTTAGTCTGAGATACTTTTGATCTTATAAAGATGGGGATTTAACTGTTCTTTGGACATTTGTTTTTTTAATTCCTTCATTACAGATATCGCCTCATAGGTCGTACATTCCTTCGAAAACTTTTTAGCATGTTCAAAGGTAAAGGAACGGTGACATGAAAGGCACTTTTTGACCTTAATACGTTTATCGGAGTAATGCCAATTCCCACAATGACTACATCTATAGAAATAAAACTTTTTCAGATTATTGTACATACTAAAAAAGAAATGAAAGAAATTAATAAGCCAAAAGGGGGTAATTAATTTTTGTAATATAAAATTTAAAATAAAAAGATAAACGGAGTTTTGTTAAAATGTTGATAAATTTAGAGAAGATATTATTTTTTTGAAAAGATATTATATAATGTATATAAATAAAATAAAGTAAAAACAATAAAATGACGCATAAATTTATTCATCCTGTTGAAACCAGATATAGAACGGAAATAGCAGAGTTATTTACCGAAGAGAAAAAGCTGGAGAATTGGCTTAAGGTAGAAGCGGCTTTGGCACGCGTACATGCCAGCGTTGGGAATATTCCCGATGCGGCGGCAAAAGAAATCACAAAAAAAGCAAATACAAACGATGTTAAAATAGAGCGGGTAAAAGAAATAGATAAAGAGATTCATCATGATTTAATGGCAATGGTGAAAGGGTTGACCGAGCAATGTGAGGGGGATGCAGGGAAATATATCCATTTAGGCGCAACCAGTTATGATATTGAAGATAGCGCGCTTGCTTTACAATTAGTTGAAGCATTAAGTTATATTAAAAGCTCACTTACCAATCTATTAGGCACTCTCATAAATTTAATGGAGGAAACCAAAGAATTGGTTTGCATCGGTCGCACTCATGGACAACATGCTATCCCAACCACCTATGGAATGAAATTCGGCGTGTGGGCATATGAGATTAGTCGGCACTTGGGACGAATCGATCAAATTAAAGAGCAAATTTCCTATGGAAAAATGTCCGGAGCGGTTGGAACCATGGCAAGTTTTGGAGAAAAAGGACCAAAGATTCAAGAAATGACGATGAAGGAACTTGGACTTAATCCGGTACTTATCGCGAACCAAGTGGTCCAAAGGGATCGACACGCAGAAGTTATCAACTTAACTGCATTAATCGGACAAACTTTAGCAAAAATCGCTCGAGAACAAAGGATCCTCCAGCGAAATGAAATTGCAGAGATGTTTGAACCATTTAAGAAATCGCAAGTTGGCAGCTCCACGATGCCTCATAAAAGAAATCCGCACAAGTCGGAACGTATTTGTAGTTTAGCCCGTATCTTGAAATCCAACGTTATTCCGGCTTTGGATAATATGATCTTGGAGGATGAACGAGACCTCACCAATTCTGCCTCTGAACGTGTGCTCTTTTCAGAAAATTTTATCTTTTTGGATTTTATGATCAACCAGTTACATAAAAATTTGAAAGGAGTGGTCTTTAATAAAGAAAATATTAAAAAGAATTTAAATCTCACAAAAGGGGCATGTTTAGCGGAAAAAGTTATGGTAGAATTGGTGGGTCGTGGAATTGGGCGCCAAGATGGACATGAGATTTTAAGAAAAGCCGCAATTAAAGCGCAAGAAGAAGATATTCACATGAAAAAAATTTTAATGCAAAATGAACAGATTAAGGAAAACTTTAGCTCCGAGGAATTAAATGAATTGTTAAACCCCGAAAATTATATCGGAAAAGCAGTGGAACAAGTGGAATATTCTATATCTCATTTGAAAAAAAAGCATGATATATGAAAAAATAATGTCGGGAAAGAAGGAAGATCTCTACGGAAAATTGGGAGTATCGTCTCAAAAAGAAGATGTGCATGAGGTCATAAAACATCTTGATCAAGGTTTGTTTCCTGGCGCATTTTGTAAAATTGTAGAAGATATCAGGCATAAGAATAAGTATTGTTCCGTATTTCATTCAGACGGGGCGGGAACAAAAACTAGTTTGGCATATATGTACTATAAAGAAACAGGCGATCTTTCCGTGTTTAAAGGAATAGTGCAAGATGCTATGGTAATGAACATCGATGATATGCTCTGTGTGGGGGCGACAGGTCCAATTTTCTTTTCCAATAACATTGGTAGAAATAGCAACTTTATCGACGGCAAGGTAATAGATACCATTATCAGCGGATATCATGAGTATGCTGAGGTAATATCTAATTTGGGGTTAGAAGTAATTATGTGCGGGGGGGAAACAGCAGATGTGGGAGATTTAGTAAAAACCTTAATTGTTGATGCATCTGCCTTTACAACTTTAAAGAGAAAAAAGGTCATCAATGCTGGAGACATCAATAAATCGGACGTGATTGTAGGATTAGCCAGTTTCGGGCAAACTTCGTACGAAGATAATTATAATAGCGGAATTGGAAGCAACGGCTTAACATTGGCTCGGCATGGTACCTTAGATCATTCCTATTACGAAAAGTTTCCTGAGTGTTATGATAAAAATATCGACCCAGAATTAGCCTTTTTTGGAGATCACACATTAACAGAATCCATATCTAATTACAATTTGGATATAGGACGTGCCCTATTATCTCCCACGAGAACATATACTCCAGTAATATTAGAAGTACTAAGAGAATATCGAGATCAAATTCATGGAATTATCCATAATACGGGAGGTGGACAGACCAAATGTTTGAAATTTGGAAAAGAAGTAAAATACATTAAAGATTCATTATTCAAACTCCCTAGAATATTTAGGATCATTCAAAAATCCTCAAATACAACGTGGAGAGAAATGTATCAAGTATTTAACATGGGTCACCGGCTTGAATTTTATTGCAACGAAGATATTGCTAATGAAATAATTAAATACGCAGACAAATTTAATTTAGAAGCAAAAATCATCGGTCATTGTGAAAAAAATAAGGTGGCTAAGCAAAATTCCTTAAAAATAGACTCAGACTATGGAGAATTTGAATATTCTTAATTAACTTAAAAAAGCGAATAAAAAGTATCTAAAATGAAGAATCATCAATTTGATGTAATTTCTGTGGGTGCAGCATTAGTAGATATGTCAGCTCGGGTTAAGCGACATCCAAAAAGTGATGATGAGGTGTTCGTGGCCCGTTTGGATCTCTTATCTGGGGGGGCTGCTGCAAATACAGCTTATGCTTGTGCCAAATTAGGGCTAAAATCCGCTTTTTTAGGGAAAATCGGGAAAGGGGATCAGTTCGGAAAGAAAATCATAGCAGATTTTAGGAAGGTTGGTGTCTTTTTAGACCTATTAAAAATGAGCAAAAATTATGGGACGGGATCTGCATACGTGGCAGTTGATTCCAAGGGAGACCGAAGAATCTACGCACATAGCGGGGCTGCCGATAAATTATCCAAGGATAATATTAAATCTGAAGAGATTTTACGTGC
The DNA here is from genome assembly GCA_046483985.1 of Promethearchaeia archaeon. Lineage (GTDB taxonomy): Archaea > Asgardarchaeota > Lokiarchaeia > Sigyniarchaeales > SOKP01 > JAWOCD01. Next base: position 90,117 of record JAWOCD010000005.1, on the reverse strand, counting down.
CAAAATATTGTATTTAAGCAGCCTAAAAAATATTAACCCTTTTATCAAGGCGGCTAAAATTGCCCAGCGAAATGGGATTCCCGTTATATTAAACCCTGGAATGCTTATTATTGATCAAGGAATCTCAGAAATAAAACAGTTATTAGAAATTATTGATATTCTAATTATTTCAAAAAGAGAGTATAAAACATTACTTCAGAGTGAAAAAATAGAGCGAGATATACTCGTCCAGAAGAGCCAGATTCTTTTTGATATTGGAATAAAATTTTTAATTGTTACAATGGGAAGTGACGGGGCAATCCTTTTACACAAGGAAAAATCAAAAAAAGTATCGCCATGTCCCGTAAACGAGGTGGTGGACACTACTGGGGCAGGGGATGCATTCTCTGCGGGGTTCATCTGTGGATTAATTTCGAATCTCGAGCTCATTTGGACTAATTTATTAAGGTGTATTAAGGTGGGGAATTATGTGGCAAGTCTTTGCATTCAGCATTTTGGAGCAAGGAATGGAATCCCCGATGAAAAAGACATTAGAAAGATATAAAAAATACTAATAAAATTAAAATATCATCTTTTTATCAAATTAATTAAAAAATAAATTCATATGGATCTATTCTCTAATGCAGTCAACATCTAATAGAAAAAAACAAATAATCATTGAACGTTTTATCTTTTTTGTAGAAATCGCAATAGTGTTTTTTGGGGTTTTTCTTTTTTCCTTGATTCCAAGTCTTGCGTTGCCTTTACTTTTAGAAACTAATTCTATTTTTTATGGGATAAACTTTTATTTACTCCGAATTATTGCCGTCCTTATCGGAATCCCTTTATTTCTGTATTTTTCAAATCTTATTCTAAATACTCAAAAACAAAAGATTATTTTAGAGGATGATGCTTCACCCGCTTTAAGACATATTAAACTATTTAAAGTGAAAAAGTCAAATTTAAAATATCAAGTATTATATGGATTTTTGCTCTTTTTTATCATATTTTTACCATTAGATTATATAACCTATCTACTGGAACCGAAGATTTTGGAATATGTTGCGGTGTCTATCTCAAGCAGCTCTAAGGATATATATCTTACAAAATCATACTTGATCTTCCTCTTTTCCGTGTTGATTGTCCAATTTAGTGTTTCATTTTATGAAGAAACTTTAGTAAGGGGCTTTCTCACAAATAGAGGAAGCCAGATTTTTAATAAAATTTCAGCAGTCATTATTTCTTCATTCTATTTTGGTCTTATGCATTTTGTCTATTATTTAAATCCGTTAAGTAGAAACTATCCTTTTTGGCTCCCATTTATCTGGTTCTTGCAAACCTTTTTTGTGGGTATAATTTTTTCTCTTTTTATTATTAATAAGCGGTGGTTATTTCCGGTGATAATTGCCCATTTCTTGAACAATATTGTCTCGGCTCATGCAGCATGGAATTATCTGCAAGGAAATCCCTTTTCATTTATCACATTTACCTTATATCTTCCTTTATTGGGTATCAGTATTATTTTATTTATTTGGCAATTCTCAAGAATTAAGAACGCGCTAAAAACGGGGTTCAAACAATTTGGGAATTATTTTAAGAAGCAAGAATATTTGGAAAAAAAGCAAAAAGAATCCAATTCAGATCGTATTGTTCGGATCGGAATTGACTTGTTTTTGGGGTTTCTTATATTATTTTTAGGATTAACTATGGGTGTGTGAGAAGAATGAAGATTGGTATTATTGCGGATACTCATCTTTCCCAAAGGGAAGACCCAGAAAAATTTAAGTCGCTTTTGGATCAATTGAGTAGTAGTTTTAAAGACGTTGATAGAATAATTCACGCAGGGGATGTTTGTGATAAAAAATTACTCCGAGAATTGGAAACAATTGCACCAACCATCTGTGTTAAGGGAGAAGAAGATCAAAGGTTGGACGAACCACAATTTAAGAAAATTAAAGCCGGGATCTATAAGATTGGAATAATTCATCAACTTCCTGACCATTTAAAAGATTTTTTCGATCAAAACGAACTAGATATCTTAATTCATGGACACACACACTACCCCCTAATAAAAGGAACTCCTTACGATAAATTACTTCTTAATCCTGGATCACCGACCAATCCTAAAAAGGCACCTAAGAAAACGGGATTTGATGAACCAAGAGCTAAAAAAACTGTTTTAACCTTAAAAATTGATGAAGATACCAATATGTTTTCAACCTTTATAGTAAATTTAAAAACTTAGAACAAACCAATTTCAAATAAAATTAAATATCAGTTTTTCTTTAACTTTAATACTAATAAAATTTATGTGAATTTAATCCGTGGTTAGTCGATTGGAGAGAGTATTAAAAGGATTGATGGAAAATGGTGATTTCAGGGCCTCGCTTTTCTCAACGGAGGCGGGCTTAGTTTTAGCATCCCAAAAAGCAGAGGAGGTAGATGAAAAGGTAGTAGCTGCTATGGGATCACTGCTAAGTGAATCAGCATATAAAGCTGCAGAGGAGATTGACTTATCAGCCTTTCAATCCATGAAGATTAAATATAAAGAGGATTTCATCATTTGCCGTAATATTATAATTAATGAAAATACGCAGTTCATACTTGCTATCTTAGCGGACCTTCCGCCAGAGGAGGACGTAGAGAAATATTATGATCAACTCCTTGATTGGGCCCAAGAAAATGCCGAGCCAGAACTAAAAAAGTTGGCAGAAATCTAAAAATTAATTTCCCTTATTCTTTTATTCATTTTGTCAAAACCAAATATCACGTAATCTAATAAGGTTAAATATCATTAGATTATCTATTTTAGATCAAAAATTGGGATGCGATCCCATTGTCAACCCTCCACTAGCATTTGTTGGAGGATATCATTCAATTATTATTTCTATTTGCTTGAAAGTAATGGATAAAGGTTTCATCTTCTTTTCCGTATTTATTCCGGAGAATGTTTTTAAATTCTGCATAACCGGGGCGATTTCCCAAACCCCCTCATCACCCTCATGAGGAAGAGGTAAGCGAGATCTCACTATCATTATGCAAGTTAAAATTAATATTACGCTCTATAGGCATAAATCCTTTGGGACTTGCTGCAAAGACCCGTATATCCGAATAAATTTCATTCTCCTTCGGATCCCAAAATAATTGTAAATAACTCCGAATATAATTATGATCATCGGAAAAATGGGCCTTTTCGGGATGAGCCATCGCAAATTTATCCACTTTCGCCAAGGCATTAACAAATGTCGCGTGGTTATCAACTTTAACAATAAATTCCTTATTTTTACTTACCTCCTTCACCGGCATAGTTATTTGAAAGGTTATTTTTTTCACATTTATCACCCTAATGATCTCTATCAATTTCTTTTTCAATTATAATTTCATAATTCTTTTTACTTTTAGGCATTTTCAAACATTTTTTTGTTTTTGTATTATATATTTTAATTCATTGATATTGTTATTTGGATTTAAGTGCTTCGATTTGAATTGATAAAAATAAATTTAATATTAAAAGATATAATAATATATTAGAAGTAAAAAACAAATACTACTAATTGACTGTCAAATGAGAAAAGATAGAAAACAAGAGATAATTGAGACACTTAAAGGATGTATAGATTTAAAAAATAGAGACCTCGTAGAATATTATCAGAATCTCCAAGAAAAAGGTAGAAAAATTCCAAAGGACACAGATTTTCAAAAAGTTTTGAGATTCTGTAATGCATTGGGAAATGAAGATCGTTTAAAAATTTTTGAGATCTTAAAGGAAAAGGATCGCTGCGTTTGCGAATTGGAAGCATATTTAGATAAATCACAACCGACAATCTCTCATCATCTCCGAATTCTTGAAAATATTGAATTAATTAGAGGGTGGAAAAAAGGCAGATTTACGCATTATGATATCTTGAAAGAAAATTTAAAAAAATATAGAAATTTGCTGCGAAATTTTTTAGAAATTTAGTTTCTTAATCAAGGGAATAATTTTTTTTAATAAATTTGTGTACTTCCTCAGCAACTTGGTGTTCATAACTTCTGTAAAAGTGGTTTGCACCCTTGATTATAGTATATTCCTTCGGTTCTTGATAATCGTCATAATGTTCTTGAAATCTATTATATTTAGCTATAGAGTCTTCATCTCCTTGAATAAAAAATTTCGGTTTCCCAGTTTGGGATAATTTCTTGAAATTTTCATCCATAAAATCCCATGGAAAAGAGATTGCTACAAAACCAACAATATGTTTACTATAATTAACTGCAGAACAACCAATCGCAGCGCCATAAGAGTAGCCGCATATTAATATTTTCTCATAATGTTTTTCCCCAACTAAGTACTCGACACATGCTTTTACATCCTCCAATTCTCCTACTCCGTCAGAAGGAGATCCAGAAGAGTTTCCGACACCCCTAAAATTAAAACGAAGACAATTGATATTTTCCATCTTTAACCGAGAAAAAACGGCTGAAACCACATTGTTGTGCATGCTTCCCCCGTATTGCGGATGAGGATGACAAATAATAACTGCAAATTCATTATCAGTGGTGGAATGAAGATATTCGGCTTCTAATTGAATGCCGTTAACATCAATAAATAAATCCTTAAGAACAACCATAATTAAAAATAAGGGGAGATAAATATTAAATTCAATTGGACTATATAAATTGTTTAAAGGATTAGAATAAATAATTATACAGTAATGTCTTTTTTTTAATTTAAGAACAATATTCAAAGAGAATGGAAAGAGAAAAGAGATAATGAAGAAAAACAATAATAACCATAATGAAAAAATTTATATCTTAGAAGTTCAAAGCGCTAAAGATCGAGATGAGGGTCGAAATATCATTCGAATAGATGAAAAAATAATGAAAAACTTAAATCTGGAAACAGGAGACATCGTTGTAATTAAAGGGAAAAAGAAAAGTGCGGGAATAGTTTGGCCAAATTATCCAGACGATAAGGGGCTACAAATTGCTCGGATTGATTCCCGTCTTAGAAAAAATACGAAAACTAAAAAAGGAGACATTGTTAGAATTAGAAAGGCTAAAGCAAAAGATGCCAAATCTGTTAGTCTTACTGCTTTAAATTTCGATATAAAACGTAATTCCCAAGTTAAATCCCTCATTAAAAAGAATTCCCAGAATACTCCAATAACCTTGGATGATAATCTCATTATTTCGAGGGGGAAAGGTAGAAAACAGAAATTTAAAGTGACGAACCTAGAACCGAAGGGTGTTTGTTTAATTACTCCAGAAACCAAACTCCATATAATTGAAAATCTCCCAAAAGAAGTAAAGGAATCTGTTGATAAAAACTATAATATCATCTTGATTAAAGAAAAACTTAGAGAATATTTGAAAGAAGATTGCCAATTTAAGGATGTAAGCTCCGCATTTATTCCGGAAGAGGAAAGGGTGAAAGCAAAAATTATCGCAAAAAGTAAAGGTTATATCTCTGGTTTAACATTTTTTAATGTTCTATGCGATATGTGTAATGTAGAATCAGATCTTCAAAACCGGGACGGTGATTTTATAGAAAAAGGAGATCATATCGTTGACTTAACCGGAAATGCTCATGATATTCTTTTAATAGAACGTGTTGGATTAAATCTTCTTACGCATATGAGTGCTATCTCGTCAACTACGAGAAAATATGTAAATCTTACTCAAAAATTGAAGAAAAAAACAAAAATTGCAGGAACACGAAAAACTCTCCCTGGACTTCGCATCTTCGAAAAAGCAGCAATTGAAATCGGGGGTGGTGATCCCCATCGGTTTTCCTTAGATGATATGATTCTTTTAAAAGATACACATTTACGTTATTATAATGGTGATGTGGAAGTGCTTTTAAGAGCTGTTAAAGAAAAAGCGAGTTTTACAAAAAAAATCGAAATTGAAATTGAGAAAGTAGAGAATTTATTAACAGCTGCAAAAATTGGAGCAGATATAATTATGCTGGATAATATGGATCCAGAAGAGGTAAAAAATGCCATTAATCTACTTAATGAGCACGGTTTGCGTAATAAAGTCTTAATTGAGGTATCGGGGGGGATTAATTTCGAGAATCTGGCCTCTTATTTGGAAGCAGAACCAGATGTAATAAGTTCAAGTAGATTAACTCAGTTTCCGTCCGAAGAGGTGGATCTATCTCTTCACTTTTATTAAATTAGCGGATGATTTGGACTAATCCAGAATGATCTCGTGAATTGACACGACCACATGTTTAATTTTTGCCAGTTTATCATAAAGATCGCGAATTAATCCGAATTCGCCCACGGCAAGGACAATCTCAATTTTTTTTTCAGCGATTCGCCAATCTGAGACATTTCGGATAACATTATTAAATTCCGTATAGATTTCAGAAACTCTATCTATCACAATTTCTTTAAAGGGATACACAAGGTTAATATTCATTATCTTATATCCCTCGATATTTTCAAATTCTTCGTGGATCTTAATAAAATTTACGATGGCATCACGTAACGCCTCACTTTTAGAATCAAACCCCACTAAAGTCCTTACCTTTTCGAACCGCTCGTGAAGATCTTCGGAGACTTGAAGTGATATTATCGGAGACATTTTTTATGCTCTATCTCGGTTAATCATTTTATATTATATAATTTAAACTGGGGAATATAAATAATGTTGGATATAATCGAGACTTTCATCTAAATCCTTTGCTTGTCCTATTTCTAAAATTAAAGATCCGGTGTAATCGTATTGTTGGATAAATGAAAAAATCTCTCGAAAGTCTATTTTTCCGGTTCCCAAAGCAGGATGCGTATCAGATTCCCTTTCAAAATTATCCACAATATGGATATTTTTAATGTATTGATGAAGTAACTTCCAAATTTTTGATACCTCTATATCATTTGTCCATGAATGACTCGTATCCCATGTAAAAAAGAGGTTATAAATATCCGTATGTTCCAAAAACCTTTGTATCTCCTCGGGCTTTAAACAGATTCCAACACCTTTTGGCATATTTTCCAGACAGATCTTCAGATCAAACTTTTTCGTCGTCTTGAGTAATTTTGTAAGAGCAGCCTCTATTCTCTCCCGGTGGAAAACTCTCAAAGGTTTTGGTAAAAAACTGACCAATCCCGGGTGAATTGTCATATTTTGAGCTCCGATTTGCTCGCCTACTTCAGCTGCAAGGACATAGGATTCAATCGATGCGTCGGAAATGAATTTATTATGCGAACATAAACTTACACTGATAAAGGGGCCATGGACTTGTTTTTTAATTGAATGGAAAGAATTACATAATTCAATGAATTCTTGTTTTTCCTGAGCCTTCATCAAAGCCAACGGCTCCAAGAGAACCTCACAGAGATTCAGATTTTGTTTTTCCACATAAAGAAGACAATCCCTCGTTGCCTCATACAATAAGTCAAAAAGTGTGTCATATTCCTTTTCTTTGGCATATTGATTAATATGCCCCAAAGAACTTATTCCTAAATTCATGTTATTTGATTTTAAATTTTTTTTATGTTATCTTAAATTTTCTTTTTTAAAATAAAAAGAAGAAGATTGTTTTTATGGGTTAATTGGTTTACTTAGCGCGAAACAACATATTAAACATCTTCTCGAATTTTTCGGTTTGGTCTTTGGGTATAATGTTCGGCTCCCCGACTTGGAGTGCCCCCCAATATACTTGCGCTAACTTTTCAACCAGTTCGGCCGCTTTTACCGCATTAGCAACTGATTTTCCGCAAACCACCACCCCATGATTGGCTAAGAGAGCGGCATTCTTCTTTCCTAAGGCTTGAAGCGCAGCCTCGCCAATATTCTCTGTATGGGCTTCGCCATAGGGTGCCATATCGATGGAACCACCTAAATAGATTATTTGTTCTTCCATTATAATGGGGATGCTTTTATGAACCACTGAAAGGATTGTAGCATATCGTGAATGGGTATGAATTACACATTTTGCTTTTCTACGTGCCTCATATAGATCAACATGTAATTTTGATTCTGTTGAGGGGAGTTTTCCTTTGCTTAAAGCTGTTCCGTCAAAGTCCATGTGCACAATTTCTTCAGGTGTGCATTTTTGGTAATTATTAGCCGTCGGAGTAATGAAAAGTTCTTCTTTTCTTCCGTATCGTACACTGATATTTCCCTCGTTATTTTCGACAACGCCTTTTTCAAAGAGCGTTTTCCCCGCATTAATTATTTCATTCCTAATTTTTTTTTCTTTAGCCATTATAAATAAGGTAATTATTATTTGCTAAAAAATTATTTTGAAATAAAAATTGTCTAAGCAACGATTATTAAAATTTACAGAAATCTGAGCCTCCCTCTTTGTTTAAATACATTTTGAAATTTTAAATTTTAAAGAAAAACCTATTTAATGTTACTTTCAGAAAATGAGTCGGATTATTCTGCACTGCGATCTTGATTGCTTTTTTGCTGCAGTTGAAATGCGTGATAATCCAGAATATAGAAAGGAACCGGTCGTGATTGGGGCAGACCCAAAAGGAGGAAAGGGACGAGGTGTTGTCTCTACATGTTCTTACGAAGCGAGAGAGTATGGCTTACATTCGGCTATGCCTATCTCAAGAGCATATAAATTATGCCCACACGCGATTTATTTAAGACCCAATCATCAGAAATACTCAAAAGTGTCTAAGAATGTCATGAAAGTGTTCAAAAGATACACAGACATTTTTCAGAAGGTCAGTATTGATGAGGCTTATATTGAAATTACAGAAAAATGTACAAATTTATGCGAAGCCAGAAAAATTGCCCAAAAAATTCAAGAAGAAGTTAAAAGAAAAGTTGGGATTACCGTATCAATTGGAATTGGTTCCACAAAATCTATTGCAAAAATTGCGTCAGACTTTAAAAAGCCAGAAGGGATCACATGTGTGCCTTCGGATAAAATAAAAGATTTTCTTAAAAATATGGAAATAACGCGGATCCCGGGTATTGGAAAGAAGACCAAAAAGATTTATCACCGAGAAGGCATAAAAAAGATCTCTGATTTTTATGATTTTAAATTATATGAATTGACTGAGAAATTTGGAAAATCGGCAAAATGGATCTGGAAAGTGATTAACGGATCAGATAAGAGACCTTTAGAACAAGAGCATGAACGCAAATCCATCAGTAAAGAAAGAACCTTTCGAGAAGATGTAACCAACAAAAACCTTATCATTTCCACCTTGGAAAAGCTAAACCTCAAGGTGCATCAGAAAGCACGAGATTTGAATATATTCTATAGAACGATCACTTTAAAAGTACGAAATGAAGATTTTGAAACTTTTACTCGATCTTCTTCCTTTTTATATCCCTTAAGAAATCAAAAATTAGTATTAAACCAAATTTTAGAATTATATCAGGAATTCCATGAAATTAATAAAAAGATTCGATTAGTGGGAGTAAAAATTTCTAATTTCTCTGAATGTGAAACCTTTCAAACAAACTTACTTAACTTCATACAAGTCTGAAATCTTGAAACAAAAAGGATACTTATGTGAAAAAATAGGGAGATTATAGGAAGTTATCATTATAAATTTCCAGAATTCTATCATGGAGCATATCATTCGAAGCAAGAAATCCAGGGGCAGATAAAATACAGCATTCCTCATGAAATTGCAAAGAATTATTCTTTAAGTCTGTCATATTACCTCCAGCCTCTTGAACAAGGAGATTTCCAGGAACAAAGTCCCAAGAGCCATTGTAGAAATTGCTCTGGCGTAAATAGAAATCATAACTCCCCTCAGCGATTTTACAATATTTTGCCATGCTGTCAATAACTAATTTATCAGATATCCCAACCATATCTGCAAACTTATATATCTCGGGAGCGGAATTATGCTTTGATTGACACATTCGGGCAGAATCCAATTTAGAACGAGAACTTACATGAATCTTTTGGAATTCTCCGCCTTTATAAGAGGCATAAGCTCCAGCATTTTTAATTGCACGAAAGGTTGCAGGGGTTCCATCCTTATAATTTGGTATATGTATTGCGCATACTTTTGGGTCATTTTCAATCATAAATCCTATAGCAATGCAGTAAATTCCATTGGGAAGACAAAATCCTCTGGTTCCCGCCACAGGGTCTATAGTCCATTTTCTCTGAGACTTTGAACCTCGATAATTTAAAATGCTTTTAAGATTAGATTCAATTGTTACATTCAAATCAAGGTAACATTTACGAATATTAGAAGAAAGAGTTGAGATGAGTACCGAACTATCCTCTTCAGCAATAATTTGATCATTGGAAAAACTTTCTTTTAACTGGGAAATAATATATATTTGGGAAGCCCAATCTGCCAAAGTCACGGGAGTCTTATCTTGCTTCCGTAGCTCTCTAAAGCTTCGTTCCTTAAACCAACTGGTTATCTGAGAAGCATTTCGAACTAATTTTGTTGCAATTTTAAGTTCTTTTTGATAGTTCATTTTTTCTCTTGAAATTTTTAATACACTTAAGCGATCTTAACTTCATGATAAATATATAAAATCCTTTAATCACTTTAAATGAACCTTTAACCATTAAAAATTTTTTTTAATGTCAAATTTTTTCCAAAGTAACGAGGTCTGGCTTGTCCCGATATGCCCAGATTTTTTCTAACAGTATAATAATAAATACTATGATTGAATCATATATTATAATTAGATAATGAAACAATAATATTTCAATAGAATTTTAGATGTCTGATTTAGGGAAAGCAAAAGATACAGTTTTCTTGTTTAATATGGAGGAGGAAAAACCCTCAGATCTGTCAGAAAAGTTTAAAGAATATTTCTCGGGGGGAGGAAAAAACGTGGTTCGTATGGGTTTAATGGAATTAGTTGATCTAAAGAAGATCACACACTTAATGCTCATTTAAATTGTAAACAGGTAGTTGTTGATTATAAATGGATAAGCAAGAATTTGGAGAAATTTTATTAAATCAAAAGGAAAAATTAGCAAAATCCATCTTAGAAAGGATCTTTGAAAGAGTATCGGCACTCGAAAATATCTATGGTGAAAAAAAAAAACAACAATCCCTTCAAGACCTTACATACCATTTGGAATATCTTTCCCATGCTATTCTTTTAGATCAACCCGAATTATTTAAAAAATATGTTAAGTGGATAAAAAATGTATTAGAAAATCGGGGATTGACGGGAGAATTAGTTTTAATAACATTGGAAGAGACCAAAAATATCTTAAATTTAGAATTCAAAGAAAAAACAATTCACGACATTTTAAATCGCTTCTTTTCTGGAATAAATAATATCTTTCAAGAGGAACTTAAAGTCCCGCTGAGTTTTATTAAGATGGATAATCCTTATAATAAAGAAGCACAAGATTATTTAGACTTCATCCTTAAGGGATATAGAGAAAAGGCGTTTTTAATCATCGAAAAATTAGAACAAGAAGGGGTGCCATTAGTAGATATCTATTTGAATGTTATTCAACCCGCTCAATATGAAGTCGGTAGGCTCTGGGAAATTAACCAAATCTCTGTCGCCCGAGAACACTTAAGCACCGTAATCTCCGATACAATTATTAGTCAATTCAAAAATATCGAATCGAAGCCAGAAAAGGACAAGAAAACCATTATCTCTACATGTATTGAAAGAGAACAGCATGAATTAGGAATTAAGATGATTTCTAATCTTTTGGAATATGAAGGCTGGAAAGTTTTTTATATTGGGGCAAATGCACCTCGTAATTCGATTCTCAATATGATAAAAAAGCAAGACGCGGATTTACTTGCCATTTCAAGTAGTTTAATAAATCATATCTATTTAGTTAAACAATTGGTTGATAAGATACGAATTTCCGAGTGTTCGGATATAAAGATACTGGTGGGAGGGAAAGCCTTTAACATGATTCCCGATCTTTGGAAAAAAGTAGGGGCAGACGGTTATGCCGAAAATGCAAGAAAGGCAACTAAAGTAGTAGAAAAATTGCTGGATTAAATTTTTCTACAAATCGATTTCTAGTTTTAATCCATTCTGACGCTTCTTTATCCGCTTTTTGCTGGTAATTACAAGTTTTTCTGTGAACCATGGTTCCTTATAACTTAACAGAAATGTATTATTAAATGATTTTAAATGTGTGAATTTCCCTGCCGAAATTATGATGAACGGTATAATAATAAATACTATAATTAGATCATATATTATAATTAAATCATTAAACAACAACTTTTTAATAGGATTTAAATGTCTGATTTAGGAAAAGCACAGGGTATAGTCTTCTTATTTAACATGGAAGAGGGTAAACCAGAAGATGTATCTAAAGAATTTAAAAAATATTTTTCTGGGGTAACAGAAAACTTGGTTCGTGAGGGGTTAATGGAATTAGTTGATCTTAAGAAGATAATCGATGAGAAAAAGATCTATTGGGGAGCTGTTAAAAAAAGATTCAATGAAGTCATCGAAAACGGGGATAAACTCGGAGATTTGGCTTGGGAGCTATTTAAAAAACATACAAATATAGAGGCTGATGAGGATATCCGTTGTTTAATCTATAAGGGAGAAGATGCACCATGGAACTTTACTCTATGTGCTTGTGTTGTATATAAATAAATACATTCTCTTTCTCACCCCTTAATCATAATTTTTTTTATTTTATAAAAATGAAAACTGAAATCAATTGGAGTTATAGAATTCCCACTTAAAAAATTTCAACACATTTTTCTAAAGTTTTATGAAGTATAAACCCCTAAATGAAAATGAATTAATAAAATAGAAATTGTTTAAATATTTTTTATACCATAAAGCATAAGTATAATTTTCTAAATTTTTTTATTAGTGAGAAATTATGAGTCAAGAGAAAAAAATGGAAGCAATTGGTATAGTTTTTCTGTATGATGGCAAAGAAGGTGCTCCCAATGAGGTTTCTAAGAAATTAAGTGATTATTTTGGGCAAATTACCGAAAATATTGTAAAAACAGCAAAACTTATGGATCTGGCAGAGTTAAAACAAATTATTGATAATAAAGCTATTTATTATGCGGGCATAAATAAAAAATTTTCAGATGTTTTAAACGATCCGCAGATAATAGGACAGACTGCATGGGAAGTCTTTTATAAACATACAAAGAGAGAAGCATCAGAAGATATTCAAACGCTGGTTTATGACAAGGCAAACGCCCCGTGGGAATTTACGTTAATGGTTGCAGTACTATACGAACCTAATTAAGGGGTCAATATTTTTTTTATTTCATTTATGTATTGTTCTGGGGGAGGAAATCGTTTATCTATAATTTTACCTTGCTTCCCTTTCTGCATTTTATCCATTTCAAAATTATATACTTTTAAGAACCAAAGCAGAGAATAGATCTCAATTTTTTTCTCAAAAGTTTCACTTATTAAAATACCAGATCGGTTTTGATATCCCTTATAAAAGGCCTCTTTCAATTGAGGGTCATTTAGCGGATTTAATGTCCAAAAATTTATCTTAACAAAATCTTGAGCTCGCACACCCACTCTCCAATTATCAAAATCAATAAGTCCATTTAAACGAAATGCTCCAGTTGATTCTTCTTCTTTAACGATTATATTTTGTCCTTGAAAATCATTATGAATCAATACTGCTTCTTCATTCTCTTTAATTAAAGAAGAATGTTCTTCGAAATATTGCTTGATGTCCGGGATGATTTCTAATTTCTCTTCATTTAATTGGGAAAGTTCCTCTTCTAATTGCTTTTGAAATAGTTCTCCCCACTCTAATTGTTTAGCTTGATGTCCAATTTCATCAATTTTGTAATAAAATCCGTTGAAAGAGATCTCGTGAATCTTTCCAAGAATTTTACCTATGTTTTCAAAGAGATCCAAAAAATTCTTGAAAAGCCTGCTTTCTTTAAGAATTTTATAATCTTCCAGCAAAGAGTATAATGTCTTTCCCGGCAGATATTCATGAATGGAATATATATGCGGGAATAATTCCTTTGTTTCGTCATAATATATTAAATCGTAAACAGGTATAACAGATGGAGAGTCTTCGTCAAATGTATAAGAGCCTTTTTTCTCACCACAGATCTTATCAACCCGATTTCCAAGATCTGGTAATTCTTTATGTAAAGAGCTATCCAAAAAGGGGAATAATACTTTTTCTTTTATTAAGCCTTCATAACGAAACGCTTGAGAAGTTCGTGCTCTGAGCACATATGAATTGATACCCAATTTTATTCGATAAATTTTGTTTATTCTCCCTCCATAAGGACCCTTTATTTTTTTTAGTTCACCGAGTTCTTGTAATTTATCGATTTTGGAAATCTTTGAAGCAAGAGTCGTGAAATCATATAAATGATTCCCGATTTTATAAAATCGATCAATATAAGATTGATTGAATAAAAATTGAACGGTAGCGGTGATTCTGTCTTTTACCGTATCTTCTAAAATACGCTCGTTTCTGGGTGCAACTGTTAAAGCTTTTTGTTCAGGTGTACTAATAATGTCTTCATAAAGATTGTAAAATGCATATTTTAGCCCCCTTTGTTGTTTACCTTTCCTTACTTTAATATCATAGATTTTATCTCGAAAATCATTAAGTTCTTCTTGCAACTGTACTAGTTTTAACGGCTCTTTTTCTAATGCCGCTTGATATAACTTTTTTGATATATTTGATAGATTTCCAATACTCGGGGCTAATCCAGCATATTTTCGTTTTTCTTGTGGGATAAGTTGTAGAAAATTGGAAAAATTACTCTCCCGTCCACAGTAAACACTAAATTCCTCACTTAAAAATTCTATACAACCTTTATACGTCTTGATTTTTCGCGAGGAGTCTATTATACCCGCTAAATTCGAAAAAGTCAAAAGCCACCTAAGAATATTTTGATTTATATTGTTTCCAGCAAAAAGATCCGGATTATTATAAAGATAGATCGGATTTTTTATATCTAATGAACCTAAAATGGTTTCAAAATAAGATTTTAAATCTGCAATAGATTTTTTTTCATTCATTGGAGGAATAATGACGAAATTTAATGCAGGAAATTGAATTGCTAGTTCTTTAATCTCATCAATTATCTTATCTTCATCGTTTCCCCAAACTCCAAGAAGAACGGGAACTTTTTGTTCACTCTCGATTGTTAAGTTTATATAATTTATTTTTTGTTCAATTTTATCGGTAAACATCATCCCTTCACCGGTGGTTCCGAATAAAAATACCCCATTTGCCCCATTTAAAACAATATGTCTGTATAAAAGTGAATTTAACTCATTAATTAATCGATATTCATTATTAAAAAAGGTTAGTGCGGGAACGACCACTCCATTAATCAAAATAATTCAAATCCGATTCTTCATATGTTATACTCATTATATTATAATATCCAAAATACCTTATTAATTTGTTAAAAACCAGAAACGTGACATTTGGGAAGAACCCGCGATGATTAACTGAGCTCAGTGGGGAATGCCCCTCTATGAAGATCATAGATCATATAAAACACAGAATTCAATTCAGAACAAACGATCCGTCAGTGAATTGCTCAAATTGCCAAATCAATATTAAACGATAAATTTTCACAAATATTTATTAGATTTTGGATATCAATTATTTTTATGAAACTCATAAAAAGAATAGAAGATTTCTTCCTAAAACGTCCCTTGCGAATTTATGAAAAGGAAGTTCACAGAAATATTATGAAAAGGGGTTTTTTAACCGCTTTCCTCTATTCATTCTTGTATGGGATTTATGAATACTTTATTGTTTATCATTATCCCCGTTTGCTCGATTTATTAGGACCAACCTTGAATTGGACAATTATGTATCTCGGGGTGGTGCTCTGTGTTGCAATTACCACGAGATATAAGGGAAAATTTACTATTGAACAAATAGTTATGGGGCTCTTTTTTATGACCATGTTTGAAGATGTCATGTATTGGATGAGCCAATGGATTGATACTGGAGTATATCCCTTTCCCGCGGGAAATTGGTGGGACTCCACTCTTGCTTCATTCCGTGTATTGGGAGGTTTAGGACAGCCAATTCCAATTTGGCCTTACGTGCCTTTTTATTATTTACCGGGATTTTCAATGGTCATAATATTTTATTTCATTTCCTTTCATAGTCCAAAATATTCCCGAATTGCGGGTTGGGTAATAGGACCTTTTTTCATTGCTATTATTGCGGGTACGCTAACTACAGATTTGTTTGCTTTTTATTCCTTACTTCTTATCCCGATCGGATCTTATATTTATATTGGCACCTTGTATATAATTCAGAAATTGGCATCTTGTATATGATTCAAAATACTTTATTATTACTAGAGAATAAGTTTAAAAAGGAAATTAAATCCTTTTTCTATTAAAACAATTAAATGTTGATTGAAATGGGAAGAAAAAATAATGACACAAAAATAATTGCTATCGTAGCTGGCCTTATAGGCATTTTCGCGGTCCTTTCCTTTTTTATTGAAGAATCATTGGGCGCGTGGTGGCAAGTGGAAAATGATCTGTTCAATACAACCTTTTATCTAAATGCGTTTGGTATGAGTAGTGGAGAGGAATCGGAGCTTGCCTTGGAAACGCTCGGATTAGTTGCAGGGATAATATATCTTTTAGGATCCGTCTTAATTATTTATGCAGCATCACAAGAGACAAAAGGAGTAGGTATTTTGAGCGCACTCATGATGGTTGGAGGATTGGCGCTTTTTTGCATTGCTCTTACAAATAATGAGAGTTTGGAATGGGGAATCGATTTCCTTAATTTCATCACCGGAAGTGAGGAGTATAATATATTTTTCGGAGAAGCAACAATGTATACATGGCGTTTAGGAAATGGATTTTTCATAGGGACTGCTGGTGCAATAATCGGACTGATTGGAGCCGCAAAAATACCTTAAAATAATTAATTTAGATTGTCAATAAAAAAATAAATATTCATTTTTTATCTCTTTCTTATATATTTTCTTTTGATTTCACCGTTTGGTTCTTTTTCTTCAAACAGAATTGCACGAAATTTATATAATTTTGTTTTTTTATCTTTCCAAGCGTCTGCTGGGAGCCATGCTTTTTGACATGTATGCTGTAAGAAGGTTTTGACATCCCAGTTTCTATCATGATCTACGGGAACTTGAGGAAGTAATAATCCTCTCCGCATTCCTCGCTCCGCAATAAGGCCGTGTTTTCCAATTTCAATTTTCTCCAAATATTCCTCAGGATCTTCAACTTCAATTAATTCTGGTGGGGTCAAAATTGAGAGTTCAATTACTATATTTTCCATTTCCTCAATCGACACCGAGGAGAACCGTGGATCCTCAACAGCAGCACTAACTGAGACTCTATGAACGGTTTCACAGAGCGGGAATTTAGGTTCGACATGTCCAATACATCCTCTCAGAGGATTACCGGACTTATTGGTTTTATTTAAGGTAATAAACGCTCCGTATTTATCTCCAAACATCTCTCTCATTTTTTCTGGTACCCTAATTCTTTTATCATTTTTGAGATAATTTTCTATATTCTCACGTGCAAATTTTATTAGCATTTTCCCATCTTCAATACTAAAGTCTTTTTCTTTTGACATTTTTCCAAATCCTCTGTTCTTTAATATTTAATTAAAAATGTATTTCATAATATAATATTTATACTTACAATAAAAAATAACTAGTTATCGTTTTGATCTCGAATGACTTGCCCTAAGGGTTCTATATCCTCCCTATTCACTTCTTTTCCTCGTAAAAATACTTTCCAAATCTCTACCTTGGATGGAAAGTTTTGAAAGGGTGAATATTTGGCTTTTGTATGAAATTTCTGAGGATCAATTGAATATTCTGGAATTTTGTCTATAATAAGGAGATCTGCATCATACCCAACTTTAATAAATCCTTTTGAAGGAAGATTAAATATCTGAGCTGGTCTTTGAGCCGAAGCTTTAACAAATATTTCCAAAGAAAGTTCATATTGACATATTTTATTTAATAAAAGGAGCGGGTATGTTTCGAAGCCAGGAAAACCAGAGGGAGCGTCAAAATAATCCAGATTCTTTTCGTGTAAAGTATGCGGGGCATGATCTGTACCAATTAACATAATCTCACCATCTCTGAACTTCTGAAAAAGGAATTCCGAATGTTTTGGATCTCGAAGAGGGGGTAAAACCTTTCCAAGGTTTTCATTCTTAAGCTCTAATGTATTAGAAAGCAATAAATGATGAGGGGTAATTTCATAGGTAATATTTGCGTTATCGACTGAATTCAAGGTCTTATTAATTTTCCGATAACTATTTTTGGAACTTATGTGACAGAAATGGATAATTGGATATTTCTCTGGAGGGAGATCATTATTTTCAATAAATTCTTTGTAATTTTTCAAGATAAATTGTACATATTTTTCTTCCGTGTCAACGGAAAACAGTTTATTATGAAATTTTAGCAATGGCCAGCCCCAAGTAATATAATTACTGTAAATTATGGATTTTTCTTTTGAAGATTTTGGCCAATCTGGATGAATAAAGATTCTGGTACGTAACTGAGAAGACCTTCTGAAAAGAATTCTAATATTAGAGGTGTTTGTCCAGTCGATACCGTTTAACGAGTCAAGTGGATAAATTTTAAATCCCAAAACTCCTTGCTTTTTCATTTCTTTCATTTCATCCATATTAATCCCTCTTGGCACCCCCGCTATAAATCCCACATTTGTATATATATTATCCTGCGCCTTTTCCATCCAAGATGCAACCCGTTCGGGCGTAATTACGGGAGGGTTGGTATTTGGCATATTAAAAACCGTGGTTATCCCTGAATAAGCTGCTGCTTTTGTACCCGAGGAGAAGGATTCCTTTTCTATTTGCTCGAGATCTCTTAGATGGGCGTGGATATCTATAATGCCCGGAATGATAATTTTCTTTTGACAATCAATTTCGTGGTCGGTCCCATTCTGATTCCTTAAATCCTTGAGATCGTCTTGGGTGGGGTTAAAACGGATATCTTTTATCTTTCCATCTTTTACAAGAATAGTACCTTCTCGTAGTATTGACTCAGAGAATATCTTTGCATTAAAGAGAATCACAATTCTTAATCACTCTTATTGTTGTATAGTTTGGCTTTTCTTATCTTTTTTATAATTTATGAATAAAATTCTTTCAAAAGAAAAATGTAGCTGAGGTAAATTAATATTTTTCATGGAGGGAATAAAATCATACATTTTTTGAATAAATTGGTTAAGATCATCTATCTTTCCAGCAGGAATAATAAAAAAAGACGATTCATATCTAGTTATCGAGTTCAGTTGGATCTCTTCAATTGAAGAATCCACTTTCTTAAAAGGTTTATCTGTTACTAGCAAAGGGATTTCGCCTACTATGGTCTCGAAGTAACGCAAAAAAGAGTCATTACTGGGAAATTTACGGATAAAAAAACCAGGGGTTGAGGGTATCCATCCTGTATCTTTTTTATTGGTCTTTGGATTTACTAATTTTAACGCTTTATTTACTAAAATTGTCTGGGAACGTTCATCCGGTCCTAAATATCTCAATTTTCTCCCCACCAATTTAATAAGAATATGAGAATCTTGAAAATAAAGAAAGACATTATTTTCCTTTCGAATATTATAAGAGAGACAAAATGCCTCTCTAATGGCACAACATAAGGTATAGATACTTTTTGGAGTTTTTCCGTGATTAATATCTTTCTTCGAATACTTTTCTAAATGATGTACTAAAATTAAGAAACTTACCACATTGATCAGAGTATTAGATTATTTTAAAATTTATTACCAAATTTTTTCATTAAGTCCCCCATTCCACCGGGGAGTTTTTTCCCTGCCAGCCCTTTCATTCCTTTTTTGCGCATCTGCATAACACGTTTCATCATCTTCTTCATTTGGTTATACTGGTCTAACATTCTATTTATCAACGTATAGGATGTTCCACTACCAATGGCAATCCTTCTTTTTCTGCTCTTTTTAATAACTTTAGGATTTTCTTTTTCATATTGCGTCATAGAATTAAGCACGACTTCCCATTTTTCTACATTTCTCTGGGCATCATCTTTTAATCCGTCTGGGATATTACCTCCACCCATCATACTGATGATTTTATTGAACTTACCGATCTTTTTCATCGATTTTAACTGGTTATAAAGGTCGTCTAAAGTAAATTTACCGCGCATCATCCGTTTTACTGTGTCTTGATCGGGCATTGCTTCCGCATCTTGCACTCGTTCAACTAATGCATCCAAATTAGGGATCCCCAATAATTCTCCGACAAATGATGTCGGGTTAAATGGTTCAAGTTCATTTATTTTTTCTCCAGTGCCGATAAATCGTATAGGAACATCAGTAGCGGCACAAGCAGAAAGAGCACCACCCCCTTTTGCTGTTCCGTCCAATTTTGTCACGATGATTGATCCTAAATCCGTTGCTTTAGAAAATTCTTCTGCTTGAGAGTAGGCGCCTTGTCCCAGCGTCCCATCAATAACAAGAATGACTTCGTTGGGTTTCAACTTATTTTCTAATTGTTTCATCTCTTTCATAAGAGCTTTTTCCTCTTTATGTCTCCCGGCTGTATCCACGATGAGTAAATCAAATCCGTCTTTAATCGCTTTTCTTGTTTCTTTCAAGGCGACTTTAATGGCACTTTTACCATTTGGATCCCCATAGCAATTTACCCCGATCTCTTCGGTTAATTGTTGCAATTGTTCGTAGGCCCCTGGTCTCCAAGTATCTGTGGTAAGAGTAGCAATTTTAAAGCCTTTATTTTTATAATAATTCGCAAGTTTTCCAACAGTAGTAGTTTTTCCCGAGCCTTGAATACCCACCAACAGTATTACATTCTTTTTACCTGGTTTAATTCGAAAGGGAGCTTTTTCTCCGCCTAAGACATTAATGAGTTCATCGTGGATGAGTTTAATAACAAAATCCTTTCTCCTTGTTCTTTTTGATAAATCTGTATTCATAGCCTCCTTTTTGATCTTCTCTGTCATATCAAGGACTAATTCAACCTTTACATCTGATTGGATTAAGGCACGTTGAAGATCTTGAATCGAAGCAAGAATAGCCTCCTTATCCACCTTAGGGAGACGTTTGATACGACGCATTACCTTTTCTAGTGATCTACCGAGGTTTTCTAATACCATATAACCATCAATTTAATATTTCTTTCTAATTCTATTTGTGCTTAAAAATTAATATTTTTTTGCTTAACATTCGTTCGTATAACTTAAAAGAAAAATCAGCATAATAAAATTTTGGAAGAACTTCTAGAATTAAAAGCCAAATTTGTGATTAAAAGATTTAAAAGATAAAATTTTTTTACGATTTTAAATAATTAAATTATAAGCTTAAAATTTAATTAATTATTAAAAAAGAAAAAGGAAAGAATAAACTAATGTCCTATTTTAGAAAGGAGATACAAAAATTAAAATCGGGGAATTATTTAATGGTCGACGATGAACCATGTATCATTAAGAGCACTGAGCGAAGTAAATCTGGGAAACACGGGCATGCCAAAGTAAGAGTTATTTGCGAGGGGATGTTTGATGAGAACAAGCGAAGTGAGACGTATCCCAGCGGTTCAACTGTGATGGTCCCCGAAATAATTAAAAGTTCGGCTCAAATAAATTATATTGAGGATAATGTAATTAACATTATGGATTTAGAGTCATATGAATCATTGGATATAAAATGGCCCCGTGAGGAAAAATTGAAAAAGAAAGTTGAAGAGTTACGTGAAAATCCAGACGAAATGGCTTCGGCACGGATAGAGTATTGGAAAGTTGCAGGTAGAACATTAATTCATCGTATTATTATTGATTAAACTGAGTCCTTGACGAAGGGTCGAATCCTCTTTTTTTACAAATTTTTCTTATTATTTTAATTTTAAAGACCAAGGAGCAAGTTAAATTAAATGGCAAAAAAGGCAATTGCAATCGCATCCAGAATGGACTCCGAAGAAGCGTTAAAGCTTGCAAAAAAAATATTTGAATATTTAATTAAAAAGGGGGAAGTTGTTTATCTAGAAACAAGAATTGCCCCGAAAATCTTTCCCCATAATGGAATGGATTTAGCACAAATGAATTCCTCGGAAATCAAATTTCTTATCAGTTTTGGAGGGGATGGAAGCATATTGAGGGTCGCTCAAGGCTTAACCCATAAAAATCCCCCCCCAATTTTAGGGGTTAACGTGGGCTCAATTGGGTTTCTCGATGAATCAACCGATCATAGAATTTTTGATGATATTGAAAAATTACTCAATGAAGATTATGTGATTGAAAAATGTTCTCAAATTACCCCTTATTTATTTAATAAGGAAGGAAAAAAAATTAAACTTAATAATGCTTTAAATGAGGTCCTAATTGTTTCTTCAAAACACTCCAAGGTTTTACAGATTTCGGTTAAAGTTAACGGAATCTTCTTGAATAGAAGTTATTTAGATGGGATTATCCTCTCGACGGCTATAGGCTCAACAGCATATAATTTAAGCGCGGGAGGGGCGATAGTATCTCCAGATCTAGACGTTATTCAAATTACACCCTTAAATAGTTATGCCCAATCGGGTTTAAAACCAATCATCTTGCCTCTCGATTCAGAAATAGAAATCAAATTATTAAGACCCCGATTAAATGGAAAAGTCGTAATTGATGGACAAGAAGTAATTAAAGATGTTGCTCCTAATTCCCGTATACTTATAAGGGGATCTGAAAAATCAGTAAAGTTCATACGATTTACGGACAATGGTTCTCGGTCAAGTTATTTCACAAGGTTGAGAAAGAAAATAATCGGGACCGTAAACGTTCCTTTGGACGATAGTCCAGAAGAATAGTTTGCGAGGTCACCTTAATCTCTAAGGAAAGTCTTAAACAAATTGAGGATTTTTATGAGCGGAAAATTCATGAACAAATCAATCTTCATTTTAGATACAAACATCTTTTTACAAGGGGTTTCTTTTAATTTATTCAAAGGGAAGTTGTATACAACTCCTTCTATTATCGAAGAAATTAAAGTAAAACGTTATCATCATAAAAATCGAAATATCTTAAACCGGATTCACGCCGCTATTGAAGGCAAAAAGTTAATTGTTCAAATTCCATCCCAGGAGTCCCTTCAACATGTCGAAAAGATTTCAAAGCACACAGGGGATATGAAAGCATTAAGTAGGGCTGATAAGGAACTTATTGCTTTAGCATTCGATTTAAGTAAGTTACACGGAAAGGAGAAGATAATCCTGTTATCAAACGATTATTCAATGGAAAATGTCTCTCAAGAACTCGCCATTCCTTATTCTCCTTTAGGTAAAAGAGGGATAACAAAAAAAATTAAATGGGAGGTTTATTGTCCCTTTTGTAAAAAAGTCTATGATGCTGAGCACTTGGAGGAACCTTGTGAATTCTGTGGGGAAAAGTTAAAACGCAGAATGAAAAAATAATTATAACGATAATTCCTTATTATTAAGTTGTAAATTTAGTGGTGATCATCATGGGAACAAAAATAAATGAACTCCTCAAAGACGTTAAAAAAGCCATTACGTTTGAAAACCTTTTTAATAAGAAAATAGCAATTGATGCTTTTAATACCATTTATCAGTTTTTGGCAATTATCCGCCAAAGAGATGGAACTCCTTTAAAAGATTATGAAGGAAATATAACTTCTCATCTTTCAGGGCTCTTTTATCGTACTATTAATTTTCTGGAAAATGAGATTAAACCTATTTATGTGTTTGACGGAGAACCCTCCAGATTAAAATTGGACACAATCCAAGAAAGAAAGGATATTAAAAAGGAAGCAAAAGAAAAAATGATTGAAGCCCAAGAGGCGGAAAATTACGAAGAAGCCCGAAAATATGCCCAACAGACCTCAAAACTGACCCCGAATATGATCGAGGAAGGAAAAAAACTGATTGATCATCTTGGAGTTCCCGTGGTTCAAGCGAATTCGGAAGGGGAAGCACAATCAGCGTATATGGTACAACAAGGGGATGCATGGGGGATAGCATCTCAAGATTATGACACTCTCTTATTTGGTGGAGACCGTCTAATCCGTAATTTTGCTGTGAAGCGGAGTAAAAAGGTTAAGAACACTACAATTACTTTAGACATTGAATATATTAATCTAACAAAACTTTTAGAGCATTTGGACATTTCCCAAGAGCAATTAGTTGATATGGGGATTTTAATCGGAACTGATTTTTTTCAAGGTATTAAAGGGATTGGTCAACATAAAGCCTATGATCTCATTAAAGAATACGGATCAATTGAAAATCTGATGGAACAAGAAATTACAATTGGAAAAAAAAAAATCCAAATCGATTCAAGTATCATAGAGCAAGTGAAGGATATATTTCTAAACCCGAATGTGAATAAGGATTATCCAAAGCCAAAATGGAAAAGTGTAAATTATGAAAAAGTTGAAGAATTGCTGATTGAACAACATAATTTTTCAACTCAACGGGTAAAAAACGCATTAGAGCGACTTAAAAAGTTGAAAAGAAATTCCAAGCAAACCTCGTTAGATACGTTCTTTAAATGAAATTTTAAGAAAAAGCAAAAAATTAAAACGAAATAATTTCTTTTTTTAATAAAGGAATAATTATTTTTTAAAGAAATCAAAAAGGAAGATTACATGACGCCAGATAATGATGATAGCAATAGAAGCGTTACCTTAAGAATTCAAAAAGCGAAAAAGCGTGACGTTGGACGGAATATCATCCGAATAGATCAAGAAACAATGGAAAAATTAAATATTGAAACAGGCGACATAATTGCAATAGAAGGCAAAAAAAAAAGCGCTGGAATTGCATGGCCAAGTTACCCACAAGATAACGGTCTTCAAATAGCACGCATTGATTCTCGATTAAGAAAAAATACTGGGACTAGTATAGATGATACCGTGGAAGTAAAAAAGGTTAAAAAAATGGAAGCTGATACAGTAGTACTTTCGGCTTCTAATATTACTATCAAAACTAATTCTAAATTTGAATCATTTGTCAAGAGAAGATTAAACAAATTACCCATAACTATGGACGATTATATTATTATTTCAATTGGGATTAGTAGAGAGCTAACCTTTAAAGTAACGAATTTAAGACCAAAAGGCGTCTGTATTATAACAAGTGAGACTAACCTTCATATCAGTGAAAGAATCTCGGAAGGTATCGATGAGGGTACTTATATCACCTATGAAGATGTTGGTGGACTAGATAAAGAAATACAGCGTGTTCGGGAAATGGTTGAATTACCTCTCCGTCATCCTTCATTATTTAAGAGACTTGGAATCGACCCACCGAAAGGTGTACTTTTAAGAGGGCCCCCAGGATGTGGAAAGACCTTGTTAGCAAAAGCTGTAGCCAATGAAAGCGAAGCTCATTTTATTTCAATTAATGGCCCAGAAGTTATGAGCAAATTTTATGGAGAATCTGAAAAGAAATTAAGAAATATCTTTGTCGAGGCCGAGGAAAAGAGCCCTTCGATAATTTTTATTGATGAGATTGATGCAATCGCTCCAAAAAGGGAAAATGTAACTGGCGAAGTGGAACGTCGCGTGGTCGCACAATTATTAGCGTTAATGGACGGATTACATAGTAGAGGAAGAGTTATAGTCATCGGGGCCACAAACCGTCCTAATAGTTTAGATCCTGCTTTACGCCGCCCTGGGAGATTTGATCGGGAGATTGAAATAAAAGTACCAGACGAAAAAGGGAGATTAGAGATTTTTCAGATCCATACCAGAAATATGCCCTTGGATAAGGAAATCTCCCTTAAAGAGTATGCAAAAATAACACATGGTTTTGTAGGGGCAGATATTTCGGCAGTATCTCGTGAAGCGGCGATGTCAGCATTACGTAGGTATCTTCCGGAAATTAATTTGGAATCCGAGATAATAGATCCAGAATTATTGGAACAAATTCAAGTTTCGAGGGAAGACTTTCAGGAAGCTTTAAAGGAAGTTCTCCCCTCAGGAATTCGGGAGGTATTTGTCGAAATTCCGAATGTCTCGTGGGATGAAGTAGGAGGACTAGACGATTTAAAACAAAAATTAATTGAATCGGTAAATTGGCCTATTTCAAATACGAAAGTATTTTCTCGCATGGGTATTACCCCACCTAAAGGGATCCTTCTATATGGTCCACCAGGGTGCGGCAAGACACTCTTAGCACGCGCGGTTGCAACTGAAAGTAAAGCTAATTTCATCTCAATCAAAGGACCAGAGCTCCTCTCGAAATGGGTAGGTGAAAGTGAAAAGGCAATTCGGGAAGTATTTAGAAAAGCAAAAATGGCAGCACCATGTATTATTTTCTTTGACGAATTTGACTCTCTTGCACCAAGCCGTGGAAGGCATACTTCAGACTCGGGTGTGACCGAAAAAGTATTATCTCAATTTCTCACAGAATTAGATGGATTAGAAGTCAATAAGGATATTGTAGTTATCGCCGCAACTAACCGGCCAGATATCCTTGATCCAGCTCTGATTCGTCCCGGTCGGATTGATCGAATATTATTGGTGCCTGCTCCCAATAAGGAAGAAAGAGAAGAGATTTTTGAAATATTTGCTGAACCAATGCCACTCTCCACAGATGTAGAGGTAGATAAAGTAATAAAAATGACCGAAGGATTTTCAGGAGCAGATATTGAAACATTCTGCCGGGAAGCAGCGATGATCGCATTACGAGATAATATTAGAGCACGAACGGTAAATATGAATCATTTTGAGCGAGCAAGAGAATTCGTTAGCGCCAGTATTAACGATGATATTGTTCAATGGTACGAAGATTATCAAGATAAATTGAAACAACGTCGAGTCTCTTCTCATCGTTCCGATGAAGAAAAGTCACTGTTCGTCTAAACACAAATATTTAATTACATCGTTATTTCTTACTATATAGAAGGTTCAGCTTATTTTATATAATCTTAAATATATAATGTATTACCTAAAATGATTAAAAAAATGATAAAGGTGAATAGTTATGAGTAAAAAGAGATGGGTATATAAACCAATAGTAAACGAAATTTTAGATATTATAGTCGACAATAGAGGTGAGATTCTAGATAGGCGTTTGGAAGAATTACTTCGGAAAGAATATCCCTTTATTAACCCTATTCAGTTAGAAGAATATTTCATGAAATTAGAGTCTCAAAATATTATAAATGTTTTCAGAATTTCACGTCGGAAAAAAATGATCGTATTAAACAAACGAACTAGAGCTTTAAAAAAGGATATTTTAAAAGATTTAACTTAATAGGATTATTTTTGCTCCAATTGTTTTTTTTGCCATTTTAAACATACATCCGCAAGAGATAATTCATCCTCATTAGATGTGAAATGTCTTTGTCGTACGTTTAAAAAAATCGGAAAATTTACTGCATTCCCCATTAATAGCATTTCCCCAATTCCTAAACTGGAAATTATCTCCGCATATTCTTTTGTAATTGCTTCAGAACTATCCATTAAATGCCTTAAATCGTAGGGATTCTTAATATTTAAAACCAGTTTTGAATTCATCTGGGAAAGTGCAGTGACACTCAATTTTTTAGGTCTCTGACTTATAAGAGCAAGGCAAGACATAAATTTTCTTCCTTCCCGGGCAATTGTTTCTATGATAGGTTTAGAGATCGCTTTTGACAATTTCGCTTCCGGACAAAATTGGTGGGCTTCTTCGATCACAATTAAAAATGGTGGGATCTTATCCCTCCTTCTGAGGTTAAATAGACGCTCGGAGATATAATTGACTATAATTTGTTTTTTCCGTAAATTTATTTCATTTGAAAGGTCAAAAATAGTGAGTTTCTTTTCTTTAATTAAATTCGTTAATTTTGGATTTTCTTGGGGGCCAAATAGCTGAAGACGCTGCAGATCTAATAACCACTGAGTTAATGCTTGTCGTGTACTTTTACTTATCTCCTCATCACATTCCAACTTATCTATAATATCTGAAAGTGAAAAGATCCCATGTTTTTCATCATCTTTGCGTAATTCCCTAATATATTTCGCAAGTTCACGGACTTGTACGTTTGAGATATTTCTCTGAAATTTTTGATATTTATATGCACTTAATTTAGGAACCGCAATCTGAAAGTAGCGAGTGTTTTGAACGTTAATATGATTTACTAATTCGGGAATCTCATTAAGATACGTATATTCGCCGTGGACATCAATTAAAACAACTTGCGGAGTACCGTACTTATCTTCCCTTTCCAACAATTCTTCGATAAGAACCGACATTAGATAGCTTTTTCCCGCTCCCGAGATGGCTAAAATGGCAAAATGTTTATTTAAAAGGCGATTCATATTGATCTTCGCCGGATATCCCGACACCTTAATGTTTCCCAAGTTAATGCCTTGCTGGTTGTCTAAACCTATAAATGCATTCAAGATTTGTTCGCTCACTAAAAATACCTCTTTTCCAGGGGTGGCAGGATAAGCCATCCGTTTGATCGTTTCAATTTCTTTTTTATTCTCATCGCTGAATTGCACAATACCCAAGCAGCCCACGATGGCGATGGCAAATTCAAAATCTTCACTAGGAAATAATCCCTTTAAGATATTAGGGTTCGTGTTAGTATTGTAGGATTTAATGGTTAAGGCATCTGAAAAATATTCATTCAGGAGTACAATTTTTTCCACAATGCCAATCAAAAATCCTTCCATGGACTCCGTATAGACAAATAATCCCTTTTTTACATCCAAACTGCTTTGTTTACTAATGACAAACGGGAATTTAGAGACATCGGGCAAATTTTCATAGTTTAAAACCGTACCTACTTTTTCCGACATATGAGATAAATCGCCTG
Source organism: Promethearchaeia archaeon (assembly GCA_046483985.1). Lineage (GTDB taxonomy): Archaea > Asgardarchaeota > Lokiarchaeia > Sigyniarchaeales > SOKP01 > JAWOCD01. The sequence goes on along the minus strand of JAWOCD010000005.1, from coordinate 61,465 downwards.
CTTTTGTTTATAACGATCTTAGATCTTTATAATTAACATAAATGGGAGTACTATTTAAAGAAAGGTAGACTTCCGATTTTCAGTAAAAGAGAAATTATTGGAGACTAGAAGTTTGAAACTGAGAAAAAAAGAGAAAAAAAGAGAAAAATTTATTCTTCGGGTTCGAGACTATAAATGAGGTGGATGATAAAGTAATAGCCATTGTACCAAAGATAGTTGAACAAAAAGCTGAGTCCAATGATAAGAAAGACAATCCCCCCAATCAAGAGAACAATTTGACCTGGTAAGAAATTAGAAAAAATATTGGCAAGAGTAACCTCAGAACTCTGAATAAATCCAATTAAGAGGTATTGAAATATGGAATATATAATCCCTACAATGATCGTAAACACACTGACCATTAATGCTCCCGCAATTATTTTTACCAATAATTTATTTTGATATCTTTCAGCAACTTTTCTTTCTTTAAAGAGAGTATGCAAGATAGATTTAACTCCTTTCTTATATAAGCCATAAAATAAAATTATCAAGAAAAATAGGCCCGCTAATAATCCCCCTATAATTGAAATTTTAAATCCGAGGCTGAGTTCTAAAAAAAGTTGCATCTTACCAGTTGCCATTATCAAATCGGCAATTGTATAAATTGTACCTCCAATTGTAATTAATCCTGCGATTACAATAGATATATAAAACATTAACGCAATTCTCCTCTGATTTTTCGAAAACTCTCCAAAATCTGGAAGTATCTCTTTCTTTGCACTGGTTGTAGCCTTCGACTTATTTTCACTCATATTGTTTTCCCATTAAATTATAATTAAGTCTAGTAAGAAATATGACAAGTTCATATTTTAATATTATATTTAAAAATTAAATAAAAAGGAAAGTATAAAAAATTTTAAATTTCCATTTTTTCCTTGGCTTCCAACTTAAGCAAAAGTTCATTAAAATCCTTATAGATATTTTGCTTGTTTAAGGTATTATAGAAATTCTTGGAAAAATCGTATAAATCGTTATAAATTTGATGATTTTTCTCATTAGAAAGCCACTTTTTATCAACTTTACATAATTTTTCCGCCGCTTTTGATATATCAGGAAAAAGTCCTGCACCAGCTGCAGCTAATATTGCTGCTCCCAATGAAGTAGCTTCTTCGATTTCATTTCGCACACAAGTAATTTTTATGACGTCTGCATAAATTTGGTTCCAAAGGTCTGAACGAGAACCACCCCCAGTAACCCTTAATTCTTTTGGTTCAATCCCAATCTCTTTAAATACTTCTATATTTTTTCTTACTTCAAAGGCGACACCTTCGAGACCCGCCCGGTAGACATCTCTACGCTGATGACCTAACGATAATCCAAACAAAACAGCTTTCGCAAAAGGATTCCAATGGGGTGCACCCGCACCAACTAAATGAGGTATAAGTACCAAGCCATTGGCTCCAATTTTTGACTTTTCCGCCTCACTAGTCATTACTTCGTAGGGATCTATACCCTTTTCTTCCGCAATTAAGCATTCTTGGATTCCTAATTCATCTCTAAACCATCGCAACATCGCTCCTGAAGTAAAGATACTCGCCTCTTGTACCCATGCCCCAGGTATGGCATGACAACTACATAGTACACGCCGCTGGGGATCAAAATTGGGCTCAGAGAGATATGAAAGAATAAAACTCCCAGTACCCGTGGTGCATTTAACTTCTCCAGGAGAAATAACCCCCACACCCAGAGCAGCAGATTGTTGATCTCCAGCGCCAGTCACAACTAAAGTTTTTTCATCAAATTCTGTTTCATCTGTTTTAATCTCCCCAATATCAACACCGCTTTCTATTGGTTCGGGCATTTTATCTAAATCGATTTCTAATTCGGAGGCAATATTCTCGGAGTAACGTAGATTATTAATATCAAATAACATTGTTCTCGATGCATTGGAAAAATCTGTGCAAAATCTACCTGTCAGTTTATGGATAATGAAATCGGAAACCAAGAGAAATTTATGCGTTTTTTTATAAATCTCCGGTTTTCTCTGTTTAAACCAGAGAATTTTAGTTGCCGAAAAATAAGGATCAATAGTTAATCCCGTGGTTTCATATATTTTTTCTTCTCCTACTCGTTCTCTGATAAGGTCTACTTGATCTGTGGTGCGTCTGTCTTGCCAAACAATTGCATTATGAAGCGGCTCTCCCTTCTTATTGACTGGGACGATAGTTTCTCGCTGGTTTGTAACAGAAAGCGAGACGAGTTCTTGCTTATCTATTCCGCTCTTCTTGAGCGCTAATTCAATCGTATTTTTAATTGAGTCCCACCATGCATTCGCATCTTGCTCGACATATGATGGACGCGGATAGAAACTTTCCCATTCTTCATAAGCACTCGAAATGATTTTGCCTCCTAAGTCAAAAATAAATGTTCGGCATCCCGTAGTGCCTAAATCTAGTGCAGCGACAAACATCTGTAATTATACTCTTTTTTTAATTCTATATATTATATCATTGACTACTGTTTTTTAAATTTCGTTATTAATTCCACTACTCATTTAACTAGAGAGGAGAGAGTTAATTAAAAAAGATAAGAAAAAGAAAGAAATTAAGTAAGTAGGCTCTGATCGTAGAAATCTGTCATCCGTTCTTCAATTATATAGAATTCCCCATCAATTTCGTAGAGTTTGTCAATCACGTCTTGAAAATCTTCGTAAATCTTATTTCGCTTAAACTTCAAGGTCGGAGTTAAATATCCATCTCCTTTTCCAAAAGGTTGACTGCTTATTGCGAATTTCTTTGGGACGGAATAATGCGACACATCCTCAGTATATTCTTCTATATCTTTTTTTATTAATTGTAGTATTTCAGGAGTGCGGATAATATCTTCCCATGTATCATAGGAAATGTCATGCTCTTCCGCATAGTTTTTTAGCGGCTCTTGGTAAGGAACTACTATCGCTGTGAGATACTTTTTTTCTGAGCCCACAAGGATGATTTGAGCAACTATTTCAGAATACGGGACAATCATCCCTTCCACTGCGGCGGGGCTAACCATTTTGCCCGTAGATAATTTCACAATAGCCTTCAAACGACCTTTTATCTTTACATATCCGTCATTATCTATCTCCGCTAAATCGCCAGTATGGAGCCAACCATCTTCGTCTACTACATTTGCTGTAAGTTTTGGTTTTTTCCAGTATCCTTTCATAACCATCGGTCCTTTTATCAGTAATTCTCCTTCTTCAGTTAGCTTCTGCTGAACATTTTCATAGGGATTGTTTGGAATCTCGACCGGTGGACCGATAGACCCTAATTTCTCATATAAGGGGATTTTTTTACTGAAATTGGGACGAAAGTCTGAGTTCTCTTCATTTCGTAGCACATGAGTGACTGGCGCAGACTCTGTAAGACCATACCCTTCTAACATATTAAATCCGCACGATAAGAAGAAAAGCATCAAAGAGGGGGATATGGCAGCCGAACCAGAGAGCATAATTTTCAATCTTCCTCCTAACTTTTTTTGAATTTGCCCAAGAACTAATTTCTTTAGGATCCAATATTTAATACGTAATCCAAATGAATTTTTCTTGCCTTCGATTTTATTCGTATAATATTCCTTTCCCGCCTTCACTGCTTTATGAAATATATTCTGTACGTACTCAGACATCTCATCTACTGTTTGCATAATGGTTTCATAGAGCTTTTGAAACACATAAGGTACTCCGATCATAATAGTTGGTTGGAATTCTTCAAACGCTTTCTGTAATAGCTCTTGGGAACGTCCACCAACATAATTGATACAAGAACCATTATAGATCATGCTATACTCTTCCACGGTCCTTCCAAACGAATGAGCATACGGTAAATATGTAATAGTGTCTTGTGCCCATGGTTTTTCGTCCTTTTCCAATGTACTAGCAATTGCAGAGGAGGCAACGATATCGCTGAGAAAGTTTTTATGGGTAAGCATAACTCCTTTTGGGATGCCGGTCGTACCCGAAGTATAGATTAGGCTTGCCAAATCCTCTTCTTTAATTGCATCCATTGATTGTTCCACTAATTCAGTTTTTCTTTCAATGCTCTTCACTAGTGCGGGTCGTAAAAACTCTTCCCAACTATAAATATGATCAAGTTTCGATGAACCATCCAGAGGGATAATCTCATTAGAAGAATAATCAGAAATAACCTCCTTTTTAGTTGCAGTATCAATATCTTCCATTAGAATAACGTCTTTTAAATTTATAATCTCTTTCCAAATGGAAACCACCTTCTCCAAGTTCTCTTGTGAATCAACAAAGAGACATTTTGTTTCTGAATCCTTCAAAATATAGAGAATCTCTTTTGGGGTTAGAGAGGGATATATTGCAACGGTCACGCCGCCCAGACATTGAACTCCTAAATCTGCAAACGCCCACATTTGAGAAGTTTCCGAACAAATCGCTATATGATCCCCCTTTTCATAATTTAATTGCTTTAATCCATAAAAAACATCGATGATTTTTTTGCCTAACTGGGCATATGTTAATTTTTGTATGGAATCTCCGCCGTCCTCAAACCAACGCATCGCAAGTTTTTCCGAATGTCTCTGAATGACATCAAAAACCATCTTCGGGAGATTTTCATAGCGTTTCAATCGTAAGTATTTATTCCATTTATTTCCCATCAGTTTTACACCTTCTTTATCTATGATTACAATGGTTATTTTAAATAAAAAGCTACATATAAATTTTCAGTCTTAGAAAATTTGCATTCGAAAATCGGAAAGAAAAAGTTAAAGTACCAAATGGAATCTTGGAATTGGAAAATAAAGAGGAAAGAGAAGGGGTTTGGAAATCGAATTTGAAATAAAGGAAACGAATAGAGAAAATGAAAGAAGCATTCAGACTCTTTTAAAAACTTCTATTTTTTCCTTAATAGAATCTTAAAAGTATTTCTTTATTTTAATTATATCTCTTTTCTAATGCTCTTACGTATTTTTGATGCTTTTAAAGAACCCGACTTAACAATGTTTTTTTTTATCTTTTTAAGTGTTTTCCGTTCGTTCCCAAACAATTTATTGATATGTTTATCTCCAGCAGATAGTTTATTTTTAACATCTAAACAAAAAATTATTTCCTTTCCCTTTATCTCAGCATGCTCCAAGAAAGTGAATCCAACTCCTAGGTTTTTATGAAGTTTAGTCGTAGTATGACGGAGTTTCGCTCGTTTATACCCCATTAAATTGCCCACTTTCCCGCAAAGTGTATATGCTGCACTAAGAGCCATACAATTTAGGTTATGAATTTTGGTAAGTTCCATTTCCTTCTCATATCCTGGTAAATCATATTTTCGCTCCATGTCTAATTTGATAAAATTGGTTGAGCCATTTGAATAGCTTTTAAATACTCGATAAATGTCTGTTACGGGCTCTCCCGTTTTGTGGATAAGGAAAATGTCCCACTTTGACGAGGAAGTATCCAATGGATCAATAATATCCTCTAAAAAATATTTCTCTCCTTTCTTTTTCCTTGCCTTATTAAAGCAAGAGACTACTTGGGAATTTTTATATTTTTCAATTTCCTTTTGTATCCCAGATTTCAGATCAGTAATTTTTCCCAAGAGATAATCATTCACGATCTCATAAACTTCGCTACTCAACTGTAATTCTTGATTCACAGGTAGATCTTCTTTACGCGTCTTTAGAATGGTCATCCCATACCAGCCATTCTGTAAAAAGGAATAATCAGCATCAAAAATTAATAACTCTTTTCCATTAAATTCGATTTTAACCGCTTTTACCATACGACCAGGAAATCTCCTTACAAGTGGTAACAATTTCGCGCTCTGCTCAATAATAATCGATTCTTTCATCCACTCTTCGTTGCATTTATCATTTTTAGGGGCTTTTACGCTCTCTAAAATTTGGGCCCTTCGATTGAAATGGAGTGGTGCAAATTCATATTCAATTGCATCAACATCTTTAAGCACGGTCCAGTATAATCTCATATTCTTATCCTACCACAAAACTAAAATATCCAATACCTAACTTAATAACACATTTATGAAATTTAATTTTTTGTACTTAGCAATTTTTATCAAAAAAGCAAAAGAAAACTCCATCCTTTAGGATGGAGATGAATTTTGCGTTTAAATCACTAAATCTACTTCGTAATCATAAAAAGAAGCAGGACCTTAATTTAAGGTAGGAGAGCCAACCTATATTTTGTCTAATGTAAAGATTATGTATCAGAGAATATGAATCTCACGCCTTTAGGCGTGTTTAGTTAATCTGGATGCTAAAAAACAAATTAAGTTTAGAATTGTTAAGCTTGTTAAGCTTGTTAATCTTTCAAAATATTTAAGTAGCGACAAATTTATATAATTGGTGGTCATGTAAAAAAGGAGGGCATTCAAAAATCGAGGGGTTAAGACGAATCATTTAACTGGCGATTTCACTCAAATGTATTCATTAAAGCTGTTTTTGGGAATCAACATGGAAATCATAACCACATTCCCCCTCAAAAGCCACCTTGGTGGAATTCTTCGGGAATTCCATCAATCCTAACCTTCATTATAATTTTATAAGAAAAAACAAAAAATAAGAGCCAAACAATCAGTAAATAGATATATCTATTAAGAAGTATGAGAAATAATGAAATCCCTATCATTAAAAATAAAAGTCTGTTCCGTTTTGATTTTCGTTGCGATATTTGAACCGTTTGATAATATCCTAACCATAGTACTACAATAGGGATAAAAAATGTAAAATAATATTTAAATACTCCACGAGACATCCAAAGATGCGATAAAAATGCAATAATGAGTAATAAGTTGAGAAAGTGTTTAAAATCTAATTCTTCGGTGTGATGCCATTTATAAAGAAGATACATGGCAAGTATCTGCACAAGGTATATACCAAATAAAGAAAAGTTTAGAAATCCAGCGATATAAATAACCCAATAGGGAGCATCCTTAAGAATCAAGAAATCGTACCATTTGATCGGCCTGACCCACCAACTTTTGAAGCTTTGAAATTGTGGAAAGAAATTAGGTAGTTCTCCAACGGAAAGAGAAATGATATAATTAAACGGACTAATTATAATCCACGGTAAAGATCCAAGAAAAATCACAAGAAATAAAATTCCAAAGTATTTAAGTGCCAATTTAAATGAATCTTTTTTTCCATTCTCACTCTGTGTAGAATCAAGAGTCATATATAGCACGAGAGGGATTATAAAAAAAAGAATAATCTGTTTAAATAAAAATGAGATTCCCAGAAGAAGCGTAGCTAAATTATATTTCCGCTTCGCAACATAATAGAGAGTACTTATAAAAAATAAGTTAACTAAAGACGTATTCAAAAATAAAGCGCCCGTATAAATTAGGAGAAAGGGAGAGTATGCAGTTGCCAACAACCCCCATTCTGCAACCTTTTTTGTTTGAAATTCCCGAAGAAATTTATAGACCATTAAGGGAAGTAAACAATCCGCGAATAACAGGAGAACAAACGTTAAATCTGGATGAATTAACGCCGGAAAACTAATAGCGTACAAAAAGAAGGGAGGATAAAGCAAGGGATACTCAATAGAGTGAATTTTCGCATCTTCCAAATACGGTATCCAATTGCCGGACACAAATTCTTTCGCGAATTCCTTATAATAAAAATGATAATCAGAAAAAAGTTCAAGATTTTGAATCAGTTCAAGTTCTAAAAAAGGGTTGATTATATCATCCATCAATGGGAAGATATTCAAGGAAGCCAAAAATAAACGGATCAAAATGGATAAGATAAATGCTCTTAATATCCACTTGTTTAACGAAATTCTTAATTCCATCTTGTATTATAATACAAATTTTCTTAAAAAATCTCGTTCCTTTCTCTTATTTCCTACTAAGATACAGAAAGTAAAGTTATTAAAAACGTTGAAGTTAACACAAGTATGAGTGGAGTGAGAGAATTCAAGGAAAACACATTAAAACCAACCTATTTAAGGAATTTTTCTATATACTAAGGGAAAATATTTAATTATTATTTAAGAAATGAAAAACACAACTATCCAGTTCCTAAATATAGATTTAAAATTTTAAACAAATTATATAAGAAATCTCACTTTTTTCATAAATAAGTGATCATATTAGAATAATGTATTATAGGATGAGAAAAAAATGGTAGATATTATCGATAAAAAAATTTTAGAAGAATTAGAACGAGATGGAAGACAGTCCTATAGTGATATTGCGAAAGTTGTAGATAGGACAAATGCAACGGTTAGAAGGAGAGTTAAAAACTTAGTTGAAGAGGGAGTTATTGAAAAATTTACAATCGAATATGAAATTGATTCAGAGCCCAAAATCCAGGCAACCATTAAAATTGAACCGAATTATAAAGAAATCAAAAGGATCTTAAAAAAATTACGATCTGTTGAGGAGATCACGGATATTTGGAGATTATCGGGGGATTGTGGGATCTTTGCCATTGTAGAAATTTCGGATATACAAGACTTTAATCCGCTAATAGAATCAAAGATATCTCCTATTGAAGGTGTCAAAATAATCGAGACGTGTTTCATAACTGAAATCATTAAATAATTTCTAAATTAAAATAATTTTTAAAAAAGTATATACTTTCTTAATCTAGATATTAATGATATTAGAATTACCAGACTCATTTCAAGGAATCGAATATTACGAAGGTCCTTCTCTTATTCTCTGGATTATATCAATTGGGCTTTTATTTCTTGCGTTCTTCTTGTTTTTAATGAAGGGAAGAGAAATCGATTTGAAAAGCAGTAAAATGGTTTTTTTTGGTTATGCGGTTTTTACTTTATTTTTTGGATTAACTCGGATTTTCTTCATCTTTGGGGTTCGCAACTCGGAGTATTATGATTTTTACACCACTGTGGGCTATATCAGTTCCTTAATTGGGATAATCTTCTGGTTATATATATTAGAGACCTACATGATTACCAAAACAAAAAAGATCTTTTTAATTGTGACTCTCATTACATTTGGAATAGCTCTGGTTTCTTTAATAGGTGGAGCGGACAGATATATCGCGCTTACCATGATGTATACCCTCTTGCCAGTTTCTATCGGTGTAGTATTTTTTCTTTACATATATATTATAATTAAGGGGACAGGTGCTGTTCGAAAGAATGCAGCTTGGTTATTAGTCGGATTGATTTTTATAACAATCGGTAACATGATGGATACGGAATTATTTGTTTCCTCCTTTCCGGCTTTTCCGTTGGAAATTCCGCCCGTTATAATGATTATTGGAATACTTATTTTTCTCTATTCCCAATTAAAGAACTATTAGAACTATTAACCAAGTTTAAAAAAATAATCTTCCTTTTGATTTGAGAACGTATTAAAGAAACTGTTTAGCGAACCACAAGGACATCACAGGAAATTATGTTCAACACATTTGTTGTCATAGTACCTAAAACAATTTGTTTTACATTCGAATATCTTCCTCTGTCCCTAAGACCGCCAAATCAAAATCTTCTTATTTAATTTCTTCTACAAGCCGGGTTTATACCTCCAATTGCTCTTTTTTAAAAAGTTTATTAGCTTTTTCCAATAGTCAACAGAAGGGATTATTAATTTTTTTTTTTTATCTCAATAGCTCTTTTTACGACCCCTAGTGCATCTTCAGAGTCATCTACTGCCAGAAGAATTTTACTATGTATCTCTTTTCACCACATGAAATATTTTAGTGGATGGTAATATAGAAAAGATTAAATCCATATCATTTTTAAAATATAAATTTCTTGGTCGCTTTGAGTTGTTTTAAATAAATATAATTAAATTATTTCCATAAATATAATTAATTGATAACAAAAGAGTTGAGTTAAATATGTTTGATTATATTGTAAATGACGAAGCTAAAAAAATTCAAGAGGAGACGCGCGCTTTTGTGAAAGAAGAGGTGCCACATTCTCTTTTAAAGAAAATGGACAAAGATGAGATTCAATATCCCACTGAATATGTTGAAAAACTTGCAGAACATAATTTGATTGGATTGCGATTTCCCAAAAAATATGGGGGGCGTGGATTAGGGTGGGAAAGTGAGATAGTAGCACTGCAAGAGATTGGTGTGCTCGGGATGGCATTAGGATGCCTTTATTCGCTGCCCTCAATTTGTGGAGAAGCAATAAATATGTTTGGGTCTGAATATCAGAAAGAAAATTATCTAAAACCCATGTTGGAAGGAAAAAAATTTACCGCGGAAGCGCTAACAGAACCAAGAGGAGGATCTGACTTTTTTGGAGCCACCACAACTGCCAAGAAAGAGGGAGACCATTATATTTTAAACGGGGAAAAACGATTTGTGGTTGGAGCTGAGGGAGCGGACTTCTTTTTGGTATATGCAAAAACGGATCCTGATGCTGATCCTAAAAAATCAATTAGTCTTTTCATTGTGGATAAAACAGATAATGTAACTGCGGAATATATTTATGGGTTAATGGGAACCCGAGGTGGAGGAGCCGGTCGCTTAAAATTTGAAAACGTTGAAGTTCCAGAGGAAAATTTAATTCTTGGAGAAGGGGGAGGCGGAAAAATCTTTTATCAAATGATGGTTCCCGAACGGATGACTAGCGCAGGAGGGATACTTGGAACTGCAAGAGCGTGCTTAAAGATTGCGGCAAAATATAGTTCAAAACGAAAGGCATTCGGAAAAGTTATTAAAAAATTCGAAGCTGTTAGTTTTAATATTGCGGACAGTATCTCTTTACTGGATGCTTCGCGATCTTTAGTAATGAATACCGCAAAAGCTATTGATGCGGGAGCCCCTCCGAGCGTACAAAGGAGATTAGTTTCGGAATCGAAAAAGTTTGCAACTGAAAAATGCTGGGACATAATTAATAACGCAATGCAAGTAATGGGCGGTATAGGGTATACTACAGTTTATCCTATTGAACGCCTTCTTAGAGATGCTCGGTTGAGTATGATCTGGACTGGAACTTCAGAGATAATGTCTCTTATTATACAACATGAATATTATAATGAAGTGCTAAGTAAAAAGTGGGTAGGGAGAGACGTGGAACAAGATGCAATTGATGCTGATGCCGAAGAGGAGAAACATTTTGGATGAACTTTTAATTTTATTTTAATTTTTTTATTTTATTTTTTTTATCCGCTATTTTTGAACTCCTTGAAATATAAGAAAAAGAAAGAAAATTGAAAACTAATTATTTTTTGATAAATTATTTTTGAAGAATAGCGTTTCATGAATTTGAATCCTTGGACAAATAACGGACTTTTACTAAGAGTTCCTTAAGTTCCATGAGATCGCTATCTTCTTTAATATATTTTTTCTCCGCTGCAGCCGCAAGAGGGACTGGTTCGATTGAATTTCCCCGTAAAGAGACCATCTTTCCAAAATTTCCCTCAAGGATTTGTTTCATCGCTGCTAATCCGAATCGAAGTCCAAGAATTCTATCAAATGCATTTGGGGTTCCCGCTCTCATGGTATGTCCAAGAACTACACTTCTACATTCATAAGTAATTCCGTTTTCCGCAAAGACTTTTTTTATATCATCACGCATATTCAATTCCTTTACTAGAATCTGAGAAATGTTTAATTTTGCAAGTAATGGATTGCCAAATGAGTCCTTCGGTAATTTATCAATCGTTTCTTTTGAGATAGTATTAAAATCTTCTTTAAGTGACTCATTCGTAGGATAGGCTCCTTCAGAACACGCAATAATATGATATTTATATCCTCTTCGTACTCTTTCCTTAAGTACATTAATGACATCCTCTTCCAAATTAAAGGGAGACTCTGGGATCAAGATAATATCTGCTCCAGCCGAGAGTCCACTATACATTGTAAGAAATCCCGCATCACGACCCATAATCTCGACGATAAAAACACGTTGATGAGAACGAGCAGTCGTGGTGAGGTTGTCAAGAGAATTGGACGCTAATTGAGTTCCGCTCCAAAAGCCAAAAGTGTAATCCGTTCCACTCACATCATCATCAATCGTTTTTGGGCAGCCAATCACATTTGTTTCGGCATATTTATGCATCGTATCAGCAACTCCAAGGGTATCATCCCCGCCAATCACTACAAGTGCATCAATCCCGAGTTCATCGAACTGGGCGGCCATCTCTTGTGCTCTTTTCTTCTTAAATTGTTCTTTTTCTTCTTCTGTTTCTAATTTCTTCAACCTTTCAAAAGGATTAGTACGGCTTGTATATAATAACGTCCCGCCCACGGTATGAAGATCATCGTGTTCTGCTATATCTAATGCAATAGTGTCATTTTCCATAAAACCTTTCCACCCTTTTATGATTCCAATACATTCTAGGCCCGCGTCAAATGCTTTTAGCATAATTCCATAGATTACGCTATTAAGTCCCGGACAGTCGCCTCCACCAGTTAAAATTCCAACTTTTTTAATCGCCATTTTCTTCACACTCCTTTTTTTCTATTATTTAAAGTATAATTCAATATAATCAATTATACAATATAATATCAACTCTGAATTAATTGAGACGGTAAATATTATAAAAATAAATGGTTATGTGTCTTATTCTTTTGATTCAATCTTCTTGAAGGAGAATTTAGATTTATCTGTAGGAACGATATAACTTCCTCCCCCACGATCCTCAATTTTTAGGGTAAAATCAAATTCTCCCTTCTTAGCTTTTTCGAGATCATCTAAAATTTTCAAAACAGCTTTAAAATCCTCTCCTTCAGGATCTTGATCATAGAGATCATTTTTGTGGATTAAAACCGCCCGTTCAAACTTGTTTAATACCCCCTCAATATTTGTAAAATAAAATTGGGATGCGGGACCTGGTTCTACGAGAATTTCGAGTTCTGGAATCTCTAATTTACCAGTCGGCGAGCGATAAACTTTCGATTCTAAATCTTCTTTCGATGTTACTTTTAATATACTTAATCCCGGTTCAGTTCGGGTGGTCATGGGGATAATGTCATTCTCATGAAAAGTACAAGTATCACATTCAAAGTTAATGATAAGCATTTGATCTTCATCTGGTAATTGATACAAGGTCTTTTCAATTGAAACTGTTCCTTTTTTACAGACAGGACACGTAAAACTATATTCTTCTTTCGTTTTTTCTGCTTTTTTTGACATTTTCTTTACTCGTATATAGCAAAACAGTTATTTCAGTATATAAATTCTCTTATTGAGGTATTTGAGGAATAAGGGAACACAAAAAACCCAATAACAAAAAAATGCTATAATAATGATAAAATTTTTAAAATAAAAAAGTTTTAAGAATATTAAATTATATCTTTACATTATTAAAACAACAATAATATATTGGTGGAAAAATGTATAACCTAAAGAATATTTTATTATCTTCACTTTCTACAAATATATTATTGTTAGCTATTATTCTCGTATTCTTACGAGTAGTAGTAATTTTATAATACGATAATAAAATCTCATTCTCGGGGTTTTATGGTCGTATTGGTATAGTATATAAATTATTAATCAAAAATAGAAACTAAGAGAAGTTGGAACAAAATTGATGGAAAATGGAATAATTGAAGTCACTTTTCACGGTCGAGGAGGTCAAACTGCAATTACGGCAAGTAAGTTGCTAGCCCAGTTTGCTTTCGAAACTGGTTTTAAAGATACTATCGCAATCCCCATTATTGGCGCGGAAAGACGAGGGGCACCAATTAAAGCCTTTACAAGGATTTCTAAAGATAAGATTATAAAAAATTACGACAGCGTAAAAAACCCAGATTACATATTTATATTTGATACGTCCTTACTCGAGATTCCTAAAGTGTACAATACCATTAAGGAGGGTGTCACATTAATAGTTAATAGCGATACTCCAATAAATACAAAAAATTTACCTAAAAATATCAACATCTATCTTATCGACGCAACGGGAATTTGTATCGAGCATAATTTTATGCATTCCAGCGGGCCCATTCTTAATATTCCAATGCTTGGTGCATTTGGAGAAATTACAGGATATTATGATTTAAAGGTCATGGAAAAGGTACTTAATGAAGAATTTGGAGAAAAAAAAGCAAAATTAAACATTAAAGTAGCGGAAGAGGCATTTAAATCCGTGGAGGAAATGAAATAAAATGTCAGATTCAGAAAACGATTCTAAAAAATGGAAAGCAATAAATAAATCTCGAGAGGAGCGTCCAAAAGTACAAAAGTATAAAAATTGGAAAGAATTACCCCCTATTCCTATTTCTATTCCGAATCGTGGGTCAATCGGTCGAACAGGAAATTGGAGAACGTTCAGACCCGTTATTGATCAAGAAGATTGTACTCAATGCGGTATTTGTTGGATGTATTGTCCAGAAGGTACTATTGAGCGGAAAGAGGACGGAAGTTTTAAAATTAACCTCGAATATTGTAAAGGATGCGGAATATGTGCAAAAGAATGTCCGACTGATAATATTGAAATGATTAGAGAGAGTGAAAATAATGAATAAAGCAGAGAAAAAAGATATAACCCAAAAAAAAGAGACAAAGATAATCAAAGGAAATTTATCTGCAGCCTATGCTGCAAAGTCAGCCCGTGTTCAAGTAATTAGTGCATATCCAATCACTCCACAAACCACCGTTGTTGAAAAATTATCTCAATTCGTGGATGGAGGTTTAATGCCTGATACAGTTTATTTAAAAATGGAATCGGAACATAGTGTCATGGCATCAATCGTTGGAGCAAGCCTCGCCGGAACTCGTACTTTTACTGCTACCTCTGGACAAGGGCTTTTTTATATGAACGAGATGGTTCATTGGGCTGCCGGAACTCGACTTCCCATTGTAACGGCTATTGCTTCAAGGGGAACTGCACCCCCTTGGAATATTTGGGCAGATTTTTCGGATGTCATTAATACCAGAGATACTGGATGGATGAGCGCATTTTGTGCAACTCATCAAGAGATATATGATGAAATACTTATGTCATATAAAGTTTGTGAAGACCCCGAAGTATTGTTGCCCAAGTTTGTGGCATATGGGGGGTTTATCTTATCTCACACCTCAAAACCAGTAAAAATAGAAGATCAAGAGAAAGTAGACGAGTTTTTGCCTCCCTTACCGGATGAAAAAGGATGGCCACATATTTGGATTGACCCAGATCGGCCGATCATGCACGGAAATCTCATAATGCCCTCAGGTTTTTATTCGGAATTTCGGATGAAAATCCATAATGCACAAAATCGTGCTAAGGATAAAATCAGAGAGGTTGCAAAAGAATTCAAGCAAAAATTTGGAAGAGATTATGGAAACGGATTAGTAAGAAATTACAAAATGGATGACGCGGAGGTCGGAGTAATAATATACGGAGATCTGGCTCTTCAGATGGAACAAGCCATTGACGATTTAAGAGAAAACGGTTATAAAGTAGGAATGACGAAGTTACGATATTTTAGACCTTTTCCCAGCGAAGAGGTTTTGGAGATAGCAGATAAGGTCAAAGTTCTTGGTGTGATTGATAGAGCATGTTCATTTGGTTCACCAACTGGGGGTCCAGTCAGCTCAGAAGTGAAGACGGTTTTACAAGGAGAAGAGAAAAATTGTGAAGTGCTTCCCATTATTGCTGGTATAGGAGGACGAGAAGTGACCTTAGAACAACAGAAGGAACAACTTAAATTATTGATGAAAATACACGAAGAGGGAAAGTATCCCCAAGATTTATTACACGGAACTTTGTGGCATGGAAAATTAACTATGGAGGATGAGCAATAAAATGGCATCTCTAAAAAAAGTAATGAAAGATGATATAGCTTGCAAGGAATGGTTCCTGCCCGGTAATTCATGCTGTGCGGGATGTGGACTTGAAATCGCACTTCGATGGGCAATGAAAGCTTTGGGACCTAAAACAGCTCTGGTTACCCCTGCATCTTGTTTAAATGTAGTTATTGGTTTATGGCCTAAAACAGCACCAGATTTTCCTTTTGTCAACATGGCATTTGCCGCAGGAGCGGCTGCCGCGAGCGGACTTGATGCTGCTTTTAAAGCCAAAGCTAAGAAGTTTCCAGAGGGAAAATGGGATGATATGACTGCTTTAGTTTTTGCTGGAGATGGAGGTACTACGGACATCGGGATTCAAGGGCTAAGTGGAGCGGCCGAGCGTAATTCAAATATAATATATGTTTGCTATGATAATGAAGCTTATATGAATACTGGTATTCAGCGATCCTCAAGCACACCTCATGGAGCAAAAACGACAACAACACCATTTGGAAAGCAGAGATATAAAAAAGATGTGCCTCGGATAATGGCAGCACACGACATTCCTTATGTAGCTACTTGTAGTGTTAGCGAGCCTTTAGATATTTATGAAAAGTTCAAAAAAGCAAAATCAATAGAAGGATGTAAATATATTCATATCTTGGCACCTTGCCCTCCCGGTTGGGGATACGCTTCAGATGAAACTGTGGAGATCGCACGATTGGCGGTAAGGACTGGATTTTGGCCACTTTACGAAATAGAAAATGGAATCCTCAAATTATCTAAAAAAAGTAAACGCCTCTTGGATCCAAAGAAAAGAGAGCCTTTTGGCAAATATATTTCTAAACAAAAGCGATTTTCGGGTATCAGCGAAGAGGATTTAATTAAACTTGAAAATCAAATAGATAATAAGTGGAAACAAATTAAAGCAAAATTGAAATCCCAAAACAAGGGTAAACAGAACTAATTTTAATTCTTTTATTCAAATTTCTTTATTCTTTTATTTTTTGACTAAGTGTTATATTTTTTGTAAGAAGATAAAAATAAAATCACTCCTTTTCCTTCGTTCTCTAAAAAGGTAAACACGGCTATTCGCACCATTATTATAACAAGAAGTTTAAAAAACCCTTTGAATCTGGGAAAAATCTCCTTAAGAAAGAGATTCTACTGGGTCAGTTGAAGACACAATTTTCGGGGGGAGTTCGAATGGTTTTTAGATGAAGAAGTTACAGTTTGATCATAGAAAAAATATAACAATTAATCATTTTTCTTTTCAGAAATCAGAAATTAATTTATAGCCGAAGTTCTTTTAATAAAAAAAGGGAAATAAAAAATCTTTAGATTTCTAATTACTTTTTCACGGATGGGGCCTTTTCCTCAGCTTTTTCCTTCGCCTTCTGTAGCTCCTTCTTCTTTTTCTCCGCCGCTTCTGCCTTTCTCATCTTAATGGCTTTTTCTTTAATGTTATTTATCCGCGTAATCAATTCTACGGCTTTATCTTCTTCACCCAATTTAGAAGACCACTTCGCTGCAGTTTCTAAATAGTCTATAGCCTTATTCAATTTTTGATCTCGGATGGCTACCTCGGCGGCAGCAAGATTATGATTTCTTTTAGTCTTCCATTTCTCTAAGGGCTGGCTCTGGGATGAAGCATAAATAATCATAACCACTCCAAGGAAAAGATATAGCATTAGAACAGCCCCGAGACTGAGTACGATCGGATCACTTAAAATTAACTGAGCAAAATACTGGTCAGGATAATTCTCTCTTAAAAGCGAATCGAGTTCTTGCCAGTTTTGAAAAAACAAAATTAGACCAACCAATGACGTTATAATTCCTGCGATAATGACTCCAGAAGCCAATGTAAGAGTGATATAATTCCTAATAGCAGCAGCACCAATAATAATCAACCCCCCAATTAGCATAATTAATCCAGATTCTCTGATAGATTCATAGGTGTATTCAATCGTACTATATTCTTCAATATATGCATCACTGAACGCTTCTAATCCCCCCGGAAAAGTCCCGCTTCCCGCAAATTGACTTATGTCTATATAATATACATATAGACCTAATAATACCATGAAAATGCCTACAATAATATCTATAAAACCGCCATAGGCTTGGTAGATATGTTTGTCACTCTCCTTTCCGAGATTGGGGCGTTTCGCAATAAAAATTAAAAAGACTGCACCGATGCCAATCCACACAAAAATATTCAATATTAAAGCTGCGGTACTTGTGATTTGACCCCCTGGGATCATCAATATCATCGCATTATTTGTGACCAAGGCAACAACAGCGGCAATAAATACGTTTATTTTTCTATTAATCCATGGACGAATAAATGAAAATAAAGCGAGTAAGGCATTTAAAAGGCCTAAAAGAAATATGACCATAAATGTATAACCAACAGATAATTCAGAAGCATCAAAGGCGGTACCTCCTGAGATAATGGTGCTTCCAATGGCTCCATATACTATGATAAGCGCAGAAGCAAGAAGAAGGATAAATGCTCCTACTCTCGCTAGTGGATCTTCATATTCTTCGAATTCAATGCTCATTTTCGAATCAAATTTATTAAATGATTATAATTTTATTTAATATTAATTTAATTTTATTAAATTTAAAATTTTAATTTTGAATCATTATATTTTAGAATTTTCCAACGGTTTATTAAATTCTTAAATTAAAATGGCGTGATTTTTTTTCCCATTATTTATTCCATACCTATAGGTTTATTAAATTCAAAACTATAATCTCTATGAGAGATATAACAAATCTTATTCATATTTTCCAACAAAGTCAGAAGTGATAAGAAAAAGATGGGTTTTGTAGTCAAAGTTACTGGAACAAAAGAGAATTTCGAAAAAGAAAGAATGTACTTTGAAATTGCCGCAGATCATATAATTGAGGGAAAATTAATCGCTTTTCCCACTAATTCTGTATATGGGTTAGGAGGAGATCCAAGGAATTTAGATGTTTGCGAACGTCTCTACAGTATTAAAATGCGGGATAGATCGAAAGGATTTCCTCTTTTAGTTGCTGATATAGAAGAGGCAAAGAAAATAGCGGAATTCAATAATTTAGCGGAGAAATTATCTCAGAGATTTTGGCCCGGAGAACTAACTTTAATTGTGAAACAGCGAGAATCCTCGTTTATTCCACCGCAAGTTACTGGAAATCGTAATACCATTGGACTTAGAGTCCCTAAAAATCCAGTTGTTCTTTCAATTTTAAACTATTTGAAAAAAAAAGGAAAATTTGGGGGCATAATTGAAACTTCTGCAAATTTTTCGGAAGAACCTCCTTATACTTCGGGTACCCAAGTGGCAAAAATATTTTCGCGAATGATATATTATATTTTAAATTCTGGAAAAACCAAATCAGGTATCGCTACCACTATTGTTGATTGCACCGAGGGGGAAATTAACATTTTAAGAAAAGGAAAAATTTCTAGGGAAGATTTAGAGAAAGCAATAGAATAACTAAATTTAAAGAGGGTCTCCATAATGAATAATTTTAATTTCTTAGTCTCCACTTCTCGCTATAATGAAGCAAATTGCAAAGCGGAGTTATGGTTTATATTACTTATGTATGGAGACAAATATCCATTAATCTCCGATTTCAAGTTTCCAGGATTAATTACAGGATATAGTGTTCTTGATTGTCACGTTGTAGTTCGAAAATTACATAACCTCCTTGAGGAGGACCCAGATTTCTTTCAATATATTTTAAAAGTTGTACCTATTGATTACGTGTGTAAAACGGATCCAGAAATTATTGATGAATTTATAAAAAGAACTAAAAATGATCACATTAATAAAACAGATAAATTCCGAATTAGACTCATACGGCGAGACAGTAAAATAATTGAAAGGGATGAATTTATTGACAATATTGCGTTAAATTTTGATAACCCCGTTGATTTAGAAGAGCCAGATATTATAGTCCGGTTTGAAATATTAGGTAAATATTGTGGCATTTCCTATTTAGATAAGAATGAAATCTTACGGGTAAATTCCCAATAACCTTAAGAGAGATTTACCTTTTCGAGACTCAGTTTTGCCATTTTTTCAGCAATAAGATCACCTAAGACCTTAGCGTACTTTTGTAAACTTCCCTCTTCCCGAAGTCCGCTAAATTCATGATTATAAGCTCTAAAGAGAACTTGAATCTGTTGGTTAGTTATCTTAAAAAAGTTCCTGATCCCTTCCAACTTTTTTACACTCAAATCATTTATATTTAATCTTTTTATAGACTTAGTTGAAATTTGGCTTAAAATTTGGTTCTTTATTTCCCCTAGGTTATTCTTGGGTGAGATAATACAAAAGGTAAGAGAACCTTTATTAAGTTCGGAAATTTTTAATCCAAATGTATTTAAAGCGCGTTTTATCTGTCTTCGAGCTGTTAAATATAACAACAATTCAATATTTCGTTTGTTAGAAATATTAATGCCGTATTGAAAAGCTTTTTGCATAAAATAAGCTCCTAAAAAAAGGTGACGCGCATTTAATAGATAATTATTGTCCAGTAATTGAATAGAACTTCCAGCAAATCCATTTTGAATTTGAGAAATTTTATTAATTAAAACCTGTAATGTTTTATCCTCATTTTTAATATTATTTTCAATAAGAAATTCATCATATTTTAGAATGAATTGATCCATCCCTACATAATAAGATAATTGAGTACTATTTATATCGATAGTGAACTGACGAGTAATCATATTGGTAAACTCCATTGAAACCAACCAGGCATAATTGAGAATTGAATTTTAAGATAGATTAAAATCGAAATTAAAGCCAAAAGGTAAAAGGTTAATACCCAATCCTTTGTGGTAAAATCGATTCTATAATAAAAAGTTCTTTCTTTTTGACTTCCAAAAGACCTTGATTCTAATGCTTCAGCAACCTTAAAAGCACGTTTAATAGAGCAGACTATTAATGGAATTAAAAGAGGAAAGAGATTTTTTATTTGATTGATAAGGCCTTTTTTCTGCATTTCATAACCTCTGCTTTGCTGTGCATCCATTATATTTTGGGTCTCTCGGGCTATTGTTGGAACAAACCGGAAAGATAAAGAGAAAGAAAAAGCAAACTCGTAAGGCATCCCCATAGAAATAAGGGAAAGGGCCAAATCATTAGGATGAACAGTAAGAAAAAAGATGGAAAAGGCAGAGATCATAATTGTAATACGTATAATCATCGCTATTGCCATAGAAAATGAAAGAAAAAATGTATTCAAAATTAAAATAATCAGATATAGAAAGGAAAGACCCCGTATGCTTTTAAACCATTGTTTAAAGATTTTTCCAAAGAAGATGAACGGTAAGAGGGATAACAAGAGAAGGAGGAGCGGTATAAGATTAACATATAAAAGAGCGGAAATTGAATAAATAATAGAAAGTATAAGTTTAGTCCTTGGATCTAAACGATGAATTATGGTATCTTTTTCAAAAAATTGGAAAGCGTTAAAAAAATCCAAAGACATGAAATCAGTTGTCTGTATTTGTTTTTATAAATTTAATATATAATAGATTTTGAATTTATTGTTTTTTTAAATATTCTGATAAGAAATGAACCATATCCTCCTTGAGCAAAATATCATCAGGACAATGGATCCCGTGTTTCCTTAATTCCAAACAGAATTTATATATTTGTGGTAATATTAAGGAAGATTTTTTAATGAGGTCTTTATTGGTTAATATTTTTTTAGTAGGCCCGTCGGCAAGGATTTTTCCGTCCGCCATGAGTATTGTTCTGGGAATATATTCAACGGCAAATTCGATATTATGGGTTACGATAATGATGGTCTTTCCAAGTTCTTTTTGTTCCGTAATTAAATTAACAAAAAATTCAATTTCCTTTGCATCTTGTCCCAGGGTTGGTTCATCAAAAACTAAAATATCCGGATCTCTGCATAATATCGTAGCGGTTGCTAATTTCTTTGTTTCTCCTCCCGATAAATTTAAGGGAGAACGAGTTCTATATTGTTTGAGATCGAATAAATCTAAATAATATTCTGTTTTATCCTCTAATTTTTGTTGATCTAATTCAAGATTTTTTAGAGAAAATTTAATTTCATCCTCAACAGTGTTTGAAAATAATTGAAGAGAGGGATTCTGGAAAATAATTCCAACTTTTGCCGACAACTGAGCAATTGTTTGTAATTCTATGTTTTTTCCGTCAATAAACACATCTCCGTTAGAAGGTCTTATTAAACCATTGAGAGTTCTGATAAGGGTGGTTTTTCCAGCGCCATTCTGCCCCATGATTCCCATAATCTCTCCCGCATAAATATTTACATTAATATTATCTAAGGCTTTATTTTGTTCGGTATATGAATATGAAACTTTATTAATGGTGATTAACGGGTGATTTTTTTTCATGTTATCTGTCAAATTCTGCAACTCATTTATATCGGTGTGTTTTGTTTAAGAGACTTTATCGCCTCTGGAATTGAACTGGGGAGTTTATCTGCATAAAGCCCTTTCTCTTTAAGATTTTTAAAAACCCTATATATGCTGGGTTGATTGATTTTTACCCGCTGAAATTTATCTCCGTTTATTATCTTATGGGCTTCACCTTGGTCAAATACCCGACCCTTCTTCATCAATATGATTTCATCCACAAAGGGTAGGACTAAATCCATTCTATGTTCGCTTATGATTACCGTCATATCTCTTTTTTTTTGAATTTCATTTAATAATTCTAAAATTCTTTTTGCCATAAAAGGATCCAAAAGAGAAGTGGGTTCATCTAATACCAGAATATCTGGATCTAAGGCGATAATCGAGGCAATGGCCACTCTTTGTTGCTCCCCTCCGCTTAACTCAAATGGAGGTTTATCTAAAAGGTGTTCTATTTGCGTAATTCTTACGCTCTTTTTGAGGCGTCTTGAAATCTCATCAGAAGGAAATCCCAAATTTTCTAACCCAAACACGATTTCGTGTTCCACATTCATAGCGATTAATTGATTCTCTGGGTTCTGAAAAACTATGCCCACTTCTGTTGATAAATCAGCGATAGATATCTCTTCTGTATTTTGACCATTAACTTCTACAAAGCCTTTATAATATCCCGCATAAAATTGAGGAATCAAACCATTTAAAGTGCGAATTAAAGTCGTTTTTCCGGAGCCAGTCTCTCCGCAAAGTAAAATGAATTTATTTTTTTCTATTTCGATATTAATATCTTTAATCGCATAATCGGTGTTTCCCTTGTATCGGAACGAGAAATTATGAAAATTTATGAGGGACATCTTTCTTGTTCAAGATAATTTAGGATTCATTTAAAATTTGTTTTATTTGTTGTATTAGCTCATCAAGCAGCTTTTCAATCTCCACCTCTGAAGTCTTCCGTAAATTCATCGACGCTGCACCATCATGTCCGCCTCCATTTGCATGATATTTTTTTGATGTTTCGTTTAATAATTTTCCTAAGTGAAGTTCAGTCGATTTGCAAATCTTTCTTTTCGCTCTCGTTGTAATCCGAAATCGTGATTCAGCTTTTTTTGAATACACGATTATGATATCCAATCCGTTCTTGATGATATTCGATGCAACCACGGATTCAAAACTTCCAATATGAGTTATACCGAGGAGATAATCACCATGGCGTATTAAATTTAAACGTTGCAAACCCTTTATTCTGGCGATCTTTTGGGAAATATCCTCTTCAAACTCAAGCATTGAATAGACATCATAAATCGTAAAATCTTCATCCAATAATTGAGAACAGGTGTGAATGGTATGATTATTTGCAAACTTAAAAAAACCAGAATCAACAAGTATTCCCGAAATAGTCAAGAATTTCAAAGGAATACTTAAATTAAGCTGATATACTTTTACAATTTCAAAGATAATTTCAGACGCAGACGAATAATAGTCATCAATTATATTATATTCTGATATACTACGAATGGTTTGTTGCCCTAAATTCGCATGATGGTCGATAAAAAGATAGTCTAAATTAGAAGGATCGTTTGAAAAAGAAATTCCTTCAACTTGATTCAGATTGTTGGTGTCTATAATTATAATAATATCATAGTCTTGTTGGTCTATAGTCTTCTTCATGTCAAAACTAAAGTTTGGAAAGGAGGAAATGAACTGATCCATAAACTGCCTCGTTGTCCTTGAAATGCTTGAAAAATATAAATCTAAAGTCTTAGGCTCAAAGATTTCTTTTAGTACATGGTGGAACAAATAACAAGAACTTAGCGCGTCAATATCTGCGGAATGGTGAGTCAAAATTAAAATCTGTTTGTTCCGAAGATATTTTATCAGCTTTTTGATTTTATCCTCAATTATCATTCTCGATCAAATTGGCTTTTTCAAGATAGATAAAATAAAAATAGAGTTAAGGGAGAGAGAGTAAAAAAGATAGCAAATTATTGGTTTTGAAGTTCAGACTGGAGTGATTGTCGCAAATTTTCTAATTGTTTTTTAGTTCTATCAACCTTCTGTTGAACCGTTTTTGATCGCATTTCAAGAGTAACTTTAAGCGACTTTTTTTCATCAAGAAGTTTTTTTTGATCAGATTTTACCATGATTCCACCAATCGATTTATATACTACTTCGTCTTCATCTGTTTTCTCCAGAATTTCAATTGCTTGTTCAGTCTCTCGTAAATTACTTTGAATTTGCATCCTTTGGTTACTTAAAAATTCAAGGCTCTGTTGTAAATTTTGTAAAGACTGAATTTTCTTTTTCACTTCATCGCTATAATTATCAAGATTTATGGACATATTAAAAACCTACACTTTAATAAAGTATTTATTTGTTAATATTTATTTTTTTTTAATCTGTTAATTTCCATTATCATTTAATCTATAAAATTATTTTTTACATAAATCATAAATTTTTTCATAAATTTTTCCAAACCCGATAACAGAACTCATTGTTGCTCGAAAAGCGGTGATATCCTTACACTTTATATCAAAAATTATACAATTTTCTGCTTTCTTCATAGTTATTGTTGACCGATCTGTCTGAAATTCATTTAATTCCGGTAAAAATGATTTATAACAAGAATTACATATTTTCTGAGAAGGGAAAGAAATTTGTGTGGAAGTTCTTATAGAAAGAGGTTCATGATTCATGATTCTTCTTTGTTCTTTAATTCTCTATTTTTCCGATTTGCTATTCTAAATGACTCTCTTCCACGTTCTGTTTTGCTTAAATAAGCGCCTCCTGTAAACTTTACATCACACTTTGCACAATGCCAGATCCCCGTTGAGACTCTCTCTAGCTTCCCCTTTGTAGCACAGCGCGGACATCTAACATCTTCCGCCTTCATTCCTTCCATTAACGCTCTTGCTCTTTTCCTTACAACGGCTCCATATCTAGGACCGTATTTGCCGGTAATCCCAACTTTCCGCAGTTTCTTTTTCTTTTTCATGTCAACCAGTTCAATTTCTCATATAGATTAAAGATTATATTAATTTAAAAGGAAGAATTTTTTATTAAATTTGGCAATTAAAAAATAAGCAAAAATTGAGATTATAAAAAAATTGTTTGATTTTTTTTTAGATTTCTGATTTGTATTGCCAAGGATCTAATTGATTTCTGAGATCTTTCGAAATTTCCAGTGATTTTTTTCCCAGTTCTCTTATCTCGTCAAAAGTAAAGGTTGCTGAACCTGATTTCTGGATAGAAGTTATGTTTTCCTCGGTGCAAGAGAAGGTAACAGTTCCATCGGCCACTAACTCTTCGGGAAGAGACGGATCCACGAATAACATATCCTCGATCTTCCCAAAAGTAATGGCTATTGGAAGTTCATTCACCAGATTTTCCGGTTTGATATAATTTCCAGTCCATTCGGGCTCTTCTGTTTCTTCATTCCACTTTCCTTCGGGAAGTTGTGCTGAAATTAGGGCCATGAGTCCCCCTAATCCTCCACAATCAATCAAATTACCAGCATAATTGATGACATACATATCAAGAAATAAGATATATACAGCTTCCTCTTCCTTGACACATAGATTTTTGGTTTGAATACAGTCGGCATGTCTTATACCCCGATCCACTACCCTTGCCAATTCAATGGATTGCTCATCTGGAGGACCTCGTTCAAATAAGGGTGAAGCTAATGGAAGTAATTCTGCCATTACGGTACATACTCCTTCATCGGGTAAGTCGGGATATGGAGTCCCAATATCATATTTAAGACCAGTCATAATCCGTGTATCTCCGATTTTTACATCGGAGGATCCTTCTGCTGCAGCGACTACGTCCGTATTCACTTCAATCTCTCTAAATTCCCAAAGACCTCTCTCATCAATTCGCACTCCGTCCTTAAGGTTCTTTTTGATATGATTTTTCTCAATAGTCGAGATTACGCGTTTAACGTCCATCATTTTTATTCTTCTCCTCCTTGAGTTTCTTCAAGTTCTTTTTTAGTTTCTAATTGAATATCAATATATTTCGATTTCAATGCCTCTTTTTGTTTTTCGTATACTTTTTGTAACGCATCTTCAGCATAGTCCAATAATGTGTTAAGTTCATCCATAGATATTTCCCCATCAAATTGCAACAAAGAAAGTTCTTCGTTAAACCATGTAACTGCAACCGGCAAATCCGCTTCTCCTGCCTTATCTTCGATTCCCGAGAGATCTACAACCAATTCACCATCAATTTTTCCAACTGCAAGAGCGGTTACCAAACTTTTCATAGGAACTCCTGCATCGGCTAACGCTAAAGCCGCAACAGTAGTGCTTGCACACCGAGTTCCTCCATCGGCATCAATTACTTCTATGTATATCTCAAAACATGTTTGAGGATATAATTCAAGAAATAGTACAGGTTCTAAACAATCAGAAACAACCATTGAAATTTCCTTCTCCCTTCGACCAGGAGCAGGACGCTTTCTGTCAAACACAGAAAATGTCGCCATTCGGTAAAATATACGTAATATTCCACGATCAGATTTAGCTATATGACGTGGGTGAACCTCTTTAGGTCCGTACACTGCTGCAAAGATTTTATTGTTTCCCCATTCTAAATATGCGCTACCATCAGCATTTGGAATTACTCCAACATCAAAACTAATCGGTCGCAGCTGTTTTTTATCTCGACCATCAAGTCTTTTTCCATCTTCTTGAAATAACTTTTCTGGATATTCATCCTTAACTAATAACGTCATTGTTTAATCAATCCCTCTTTTTTGTTTTTCGCTTTCTATATAGGCTTGCACACGATCAGTTAAACCACTGGTGTGCGCTTCCCTTTGAATTTTATTTATTGCATCAATTAGCAAACGTTCATTTGCGGGGCTATCCCCTTTAAGCCAGATTCGACCATTTTGAGTTACAAAAATATTTGAATTTGTCATTCGCTTTAACATTTTTATCATCGAACCGTTGCGGCCAATCACTCGGGGTATTTTCGGAGGATCAATGTTGATAACAACTCCTCCTGATTTTTTACCCAAGTATTTTCCAACAGTTGTTAACCTCGGTTTATTCAATCTATTAGCTGAAATAACCTTCGCAACTAATACATCGCCAAGATCGTATTTGGAAGTATCCATTCTTTTCCGTTTTTTTCTTCGAAATTTACCCTGTTTCACGGTATTTTTAGGTCTCAATTGAGCTTTATATTTCGCATTAATGTCACACTTATATTTCACGGGGTTCTTATCAACCACTATCGCAATTACTTTATCTCCAACTTTCGGCGTGTATATTCCTCGTAAGGGGATGACATTAATGTAGTTATTTTTGATATTTTTAAGCCCAATATAAAGAGAAATAATCTTATTCTCTGTTTTATTAATTATGGTGCCTCTACCTGGTTTGTAAGTGTCAAGGTCCTCTGTAAGCGTCTCTCCCGGAACAACGATATCTCTTAGATTATCGTCCTCATCGTCAACATCTTCGTACTCCTCTTCATCCTCATCGTGGGCATCGTCTTGAGTTTCGTCGTATTCTCCATTTTCTTCGTAATCCTCCTCAACTTGCTCGTCTTCATCATATTCGTCCTTATCTATTTCCTCAGCATCTTGATTTTCGTCTGAATCTTCTTGACTGTTCAATTCTATTCACACTCTAAATTATTATGTAGTTCCTTATTCCTAAAAAATAATATTAATTTAAGATATTTATTTATTCGTTTTTAGGAATTTTACTTTAAAGGTTTTGTCTGAACACGCCCGTGTGTTAACTTATTTAACTTGTCAATTAATTCCATTTGTAAACCTGCTGGTAAACTTACCACCGAAACCCAAGATCCGTCTTTTTGCCATTCTTCTTTTTTTATTTGCGATAATTGAGCAACTACATTATACCCTTTAGCAGTATAAGAAGATGGGATCTTAATTGCTAATTCGGCTTGTTCCATCCGAATTGGAATAATCGTCTGCAATTTTTTAACAATGTCATCCACTTGTTCTTCCGCATTTTTCATTAAATCAATGTTGATATTGGCCTCTTCTATTGCTTTTTCAATTCTCTCTGGCGGATGCGGTTTTTTATTTTGAGGGTTAATTGCGTTCTTGCTAATAATATTAATGATCTGCTTAAGTTTTTTGTTACGCTCTTCTTCTCGCTGAGCCTTTGTCCAATGTATCTTTCCTTCCAGCAGGATATGCGCTCCGATATCTGCTCCATCACTCGTATCAAATACTGCCTCCATATCTCCATTGGTCGCCTTTTTACCCCGTCTAAGATCTTCAAACACAATAAAACTTTCAAATATTAAATCTAAATCTAGCCGAGGATCCTTTTTAACATCTTCAACGGTGAGCCGAGATTTTTGCTTACCCTCTTTTAATCGGGAATTGATTTCTTCACGAATTATCTTTCTTGCTTTCCACGCTTTTTCGGGGTCCATTAACATCTCAAAAGTTCTTCCCCCTTTTTCTAAATGACCAATAATGTGTTTTCCTAAATCAATTCTGCCTCGATCAATCATTTATTTTTCACAAATTTCAGACGATATTCTAATTTTTATTTTTAATTAATCCCTTTTCCTATAATCGTAAAAGGTGAAAAGAGAATGAAATTAATCTTTGACCTTGATATGCTTAAAATGAAATTAATCTGTTCTAACATCTGATTAAAGTTTTTCGAGTAATTCTTCTTTCTCTTCCAAGTTTAATAATTTAAAAGTGACATCTTCTTTCAGAATAAATGCTACATCACATGCATTTTTATTTAAATCATCACCCATAATTTCCTTCAACGCCTTGAGAGGTAAAATCTTTAATTCCTCATCGCTAATTTCTTCATCATAGTTTTCTTCAAGGTAAGTTCGAGCCTCATCCGCTCCCGAGCCTATAGCGAAAGACTTATACCCCCACATGGCTCCACTGGGGTCGGTTAAATATAAAGAAGGGCCGTCAGCATCTATACCGGCGACCAATAATGAAACGCCAAAGGGTCTTACGCCTGCGTTCTGCGTGAACTGCTGTTTATATTCGCAGATATTTAAAGTCACGTCCTTCACAGAGATTTTCTCATCATACGATAATCGATTAACTTGCGCTTGTACTCGAGCACGATCGATTAGAACTCGTGCATCTGCGGTAAGACCCGCGATCGCGACACCGATATGATCATCTATCTTGAAAATCTTTTCAGAACCAATATTCTCGGATTGAAGTTCTGAGCTTTTCTTTTCCACAGCAAACACAACAGAATTTTCATTTTTACACACAATTGCTGTAGTTCCCCGGCGAACTGCTTCAATAGCATATTCGACTTGAAAGAGCCGACCTTCCGGAGAAAATTGAGTTATTGCCCTATCATAGCCGCGTCCTTTTTGCTGAAACATAAGTCATAAACCTCTTTTTAAATTATTTTGTTGGTCCATTACACACATATTGCATGTTCAAAACAATAATAGACCTTTAAATTTTGTTTTGTTTTAAATTTATTTTTTTTTAAACTTACATCTAATAAATAAAGCAATTAATTTATATTTTATTTATAAATTCCATAAATCTAACCTTATTCTTTTAGAATGTCGTGATAAATAAAGAAATAGAATGGAGGAAAAAAAAGAAATCAAATAAAAAAATAAATATTATTGTCTAAGGTTTTATTCCTTTTTCTCCTCTAATTGTCTTTTCAATTGTTCTTTTTCTTGGGTAAGTTGATCAATTTTTTTCTCTTTTCTCCACATCTTTAGTGCCCTGAGGGTGATTCCCTGCAGATTCAACAGTTTCTTAACGAAAATGAATGTGGCGATACAGATTCCCACTAAGTAGAACAGATCTACTGTCCAGTAATAATATTCGATACTGGTGAAAAGTTCATTTAACAGTCCAAACTGAATGAATGGGAGAGAGGCAATAGAGGCAACCAGTCCAATAAAGATCATTGAAATTAAAAGGAAAATTTTTTCAAAGCGTTGGGTCGGGTTTCTGAAGAATACATATAATCTTAGCCAAAACATTACGCACACAAATGCGACGGGCATAAAAAGAAAAGCACCAATAGAAAGCACAAGAAGAAGAATGACCGAGAATTTGTTACGCCAGAGATCTAAAATATCCCGCACTGTCATCTGATCTTGCACTTGGGCTTTAGCGTATTTCTTCCGAAGGGTGAAGTATTTCTTTTTCACCTTCCGGGCAACTTTTTTGGCACCTTTTTTAATACTTGATGCTTTTCCTAACTCAACTGCTTTTTGAAATTGTTCGCTAATTAACGGTATGATATATAAATTCAGCAATAGAGAGGCAATACCATAGATATAAATAATGTTATCGAACCATAACAAGAGTCCCGTCTGAGTAATGACTGCTCGGGCCGCATAACTTGACATGATTTTATAAATGCCGTATCCGATTAAAAAGACAGGTATAATAATTTCAATCACTATAAGAACATTTGTCCCCTTTTTTCCCAGTTTATTACCAGCCTTATCAAGAAGGAGTAAAAATCCACGCGCTACTGCCAGAACTAATCCAAAACCCGATAAAAACCTGACCACCCAAAAGAACACAAGGAACGTGAAATTGAGCGAAGTCTCACCGGCAAAAAGGATCCATACCATCAAAAGAGAGGTAACAGCGAGACCAATAACATAAACGATATTAAATTGTTTGTTATCCATAATGATAGTGAAAATAACCTACCTTATATTATTTCAGATTTTTAGGTACTAAATAAAGAGAGAAAACACTAACGTTATCTTTAAAAAAGAGGGTTATGTCCATGCGACCTTGTTTACAAATATCGACCACTCCAAGAGAATCATACCGGAATCTTGTTCTGTTTGAATTATAAGGTAATTTCCATCCTTGGTCACGGAACCTGCGATTCCCTTCCCATTGGAGACATTTTTT
Organism: Promethearchaeia archaeon; assembly: GCA_046483985.1. Taxonomy (GTDB): domain Archaea; phylum Asgardarchaeota; class Lokiarchaeia; order Sigyniarchaeales; family SOKP01; genus JAWOCD01. Next base: position 30,520 of record JAWOCD010000005.1, on the reverse strand, counting down.
GCAGCGAGTTGGATTTCGTCATTTTTTAAGACGGCATATCGCGCATTACGATAATTTAGGGCTGGTTTTTTATCTTTCCACGCTTGTAGGATTGCCCGCGATTCTTCGTTGGAAAGTTCAAAATTATTTGATTTAAAAAGCACATTCCCTTCATTATTTAACAAAAACGCTTCCTTTACCCCTTCATATTCCTTGAGATCATCACACATCTCTTCAAATTTTTGTTCTAGTTCCTCCATTCTTAATCCCCTATTAAGAGTACTTCTGTATTCGTTTAAATAGACTATTCTAATTTAAACTTTTAGAAAAACAAATCTTGCTGTTTAATAAAATAATTTTATCACATTATTAATGTTTATTATTTTTGAATATAATCCCGTTAAAAAGGGAGATTATCCCCAGAAAAGGGATCAAACCTTGCAGATTTCACCCAGAGAAGGAAATCGGTTTTTTAGGCGAACAATCAGAAACCCCAATGATGCGAAGTCTTTTTTGAAATGACAAATTATATATGGCATAAGTGTTTTTATTAGTTCCGGTGAGAGCCATTTCAAAGCGTTTGGTATTGTTGGATCGGTTTCATAATTTCGAAGAGCTTCGGTATATTAAGGATTATCGGGCTATCTATTCCCGATATTTAAAGGTCTTAATCGGAGAGGATTTTCCGGAGGTAATGATTACCTTAGTACGGTTTCGGGAGCACGATAAACGGTTTGAAGTCGAGATTCGGGGATCCGAAGAGGAATTCGTTGCAAATTTCTTAAAGACTGAGATCGGAACGTTGAAAAAGTTTAAGGATTTAGAAGCCGGTGACATCTTAAAAGGGCAAATGGTTGATGTCGGCGAGGTGGGCTTTGGACTATTTATCGACTGCGGAATTACCGTCCCATCAACAGACGTACTAATCCCGTTACATATTCTCAGGGAGCAGTTATGTAATTTCAGACAAGTATCCGTGCGCGATATCATTAACACCTACGGGTTTATTAACCATTTCCCGATCCACGTTGAGATTACAGAAATAGATCCCAAAACCCACGAGATAGAAGGCAAACTCGCCGCTGACTCCATTCGATTCTTCCGCAATCTCATCAATGATGGATTAGAACGGATTTTTGTGTCGGGCGCCACCAAAAGCCAAGTGAAAAAAGCGATCGTCAAAAATGGGCATTATGAGGACATACTTGAACGAGAACGGTATTTCTTTTTGGACCATATGGTGACCCTCCGAACAGAGACCACCGCACCGGGCATCATTGCCGAGATCGGACACGATTTACAATTTTGTGATCTAAGTGCGCTGCGCCCGCAAAAGATTCGGAACTTATTTTTGTAAGCTTGGACGCGTCTGCCCCTTCTGATCTGCTTTCTAATCTATTAATCTCGGTCTTTTTTTGGGGATACATTTTTAATGTCGCTGATTCTCCAGTAATCTTCTTTTTTTTCATACCCTTTAGGAAATACTTAAATAAGGAAAAACATAATGATTATTTAACAAATTATTTAGTCAAAAATAAATCGAGTGTGAAAAAAATGGATTTAAATTCAAAACAAACGAAATTGATACTGGTAATCTTGTTAGTCGCGGGCATTGTCTTGCTCGGTCTTGCGCCGGTACTCGGGAAAGCCTTGGATAAAACCGTAATCGCGGAGGAAACGGAAAAAGAAATCGATGCAGATTCTGAAACGGACGCAGAAAAAGCTTACACACAAGAAATATCATTAGAAACAAATGAGAGAGCAATAATTGAATTTTCAACCTCCTATCCCAATAGTACAGCGACACTTGAAATAATAGGAAAGGGTGAATTTGACTCAGAACCTGATGATGATCCATCAGCTATGACGGGGGAAAACTTTGTTTATAGTGAATTTGCAATGGGAGATACTCCAAATACGGGTGTAAGTCAGGATGTATCATCCGTCACTATTGAAAATGATGATTATTACTATATCGAATTTGCTGGAGATACTGATGGAAATGGAAACTTAAAATCCGTACCTGGAAACTACGTAGTTATTGTATCTGCCGGATTAAATGAAACCCAATTCGATATCAGCATCAAGACAGACGGTCCAATGGATGCCGGCGATGTTATCAACACGGTCTTTAACGTTATCGGCGGGAGTTTGATCGTTGCCTTTTTAGCCGTGGTGTCCTATCAGTTATATCAAAGAACAACCGAGGTGAAAGCGTAAAATGGAGGAATTAGAACAAGAACGAACTGGAAAGAAAGGGAGCTTCTTTGACGACCTTGCATTCATCGATAAAAGGAAGGCAACAAAGTTCATTGTCTACGGTATCATTGCAGCCCTTCTTTTTGGTGTTATTATGGCTGTAAGTACTTCCCTAGCGAATAATGCAAGTACTTGGAAAAATATACAAGATCAAGAAAATAAGATGAATTATTGGGACGGAGAATATGGGTACGGAGAATATGTGGAGAGGAGAGAGGAGATAGAGCAAATGACATATTGGATGGAATTTCAAGAGGCGATCCTTGTTAACTTAGCAAGAATTGGAGTATATCTCGGCTTTTTGTTCGTATTTCTTGGATTTACTGGTTTTGCGGTAAATGATAAGATCGATAATCGGACACGATGGATTGCTCTTATTATCGCAGGAGTAATCATTATAGCGATACTACTCAATATTTTAGAACTGAATCTCATTAATAATTTAAATTATAACGTATAGATTAAATAAAATAATTATTCCAATTTTTTTTTTTTATTCAGAATCCTCTTAAAATCCTCTACCCTGCTGATTATAAAATTAAAAGGGTGAGCCCAAAGAGACTTCGGAAATATCTAAATACTACAAATATTATATTTTAGTAAACCTAATTTTCTCTTTTAGTTTGGAATATCTTTTATCTCATTCTCTCCGAGTTCGATGTATTTTATGTTACGATGATTTAAAACCCAAAATGGAATACGTTCAATCATTACAAGATTAATATTTGTAATTGTAGAGCCTCCTATAACAGATATTAGTTAAGATAAGGAATATATATGGTTTTTCTTTATTTGAGAAATATTAGGAGATATAGTGAGCCCAGGGAGATTCGAACTCCCGATCTTCGCGGTGTAAGCGCGACGTCATAGCCAGCTAGACTATGGGCTCACGGTTTTGTTCCGATACGCAGAAGCCGTATTTGGTAGTGATAATATTTGAAATGTTTAATAGTTTGTTATCGCTTTTTCCTTGTTTTACCGTGCCGACCACTTTTTATATTACTTCCGATGGACACTCGGAGCGAAAAATGGCGCTCAGGACGGGAGTCTCGAAAAAACGCGAGACGCATTTTTGCTTCGAACCCGCGCATCCGTAGGATACTGGTTTAGCAGACCAGCGCTCTACCAAGCTAAGCGACCTGAGCAGCACTTTCTATCCAAAGTATGATAACCCATTTAGATAGTATGTTAGTAAATCATCGTCCATTTTTTATTTTTTCGGTTTTCCGGAGATGGTTCTTTGCGGCTTTAAATAGCAGTAGAGGGAGACAAGCGGCGGATTTTACAATCGCACAACCTCGAAACTGCCTTCTCCTTTCTTCGAGAAAGGAATTTCCAACCTCTATAAAAAGGAAGTTATAAATTTTATGCTTCATTTTACCCAATAGAGGTGATAGTATATGGGCAGCGCTGACGATTTTCGCTATCTGATACCACAAAGCCTTTTTGAAGAGATTACCGAAAAAGCAAAGGAAGAACTTCCCTATATTGTACATGGATGGTTGTTTGCGGACAGAAAGGAAAATTTCGGAATCTGCAAAAAGTATATCATGAATTCCGACATAGACAAAACCAAGGGCCACCAGAAGCCAAGCAGTTGGATGCGGTATAAAAAGTCAAAGATCTATAACATGCGCAAATTTAAAGAAGAACGGGATGTAGATATTGTATGGCAATGGCATTCCCACCCGTCTGGCAATGAAAAGTTGCACGAAATAGATAAACGAGTTTTAAAGTATCTGAGTAATGGGGTAATGATCATTGTTATCCCTGAGATTGAGGAGAAGGACCAGAAAGCGCATTTAGTGGGCTGGTATTACGATAAGCGGTATACCAAGAAACCTATAATTGAAAAGATGGTTTTTGAAATAATCTCGGAATAATAAAATATTTAGGGCGATTATTAGGAATCTTTCAAGAATTTCGTTTTTTTCCTTATTTTTTTATACAAATGCAAAAAATCTTAAGAAATATATTGGGTAACCATCCAAATTTAAGTTTTGCCTCGTATACGAGAGCCACTCTTCGTAAAAAGTAGTTTTAACTGTACTCACCCTCCCTCAAAGTAGCAAATTTAGAAATTCATAAAAATCAAATATTATAATTTATTATAATAATACACTCAGTACTGGCTAACCGTTTCTGTTACGTATTTTGTGGCGACGTAGCCTAGTGGTAAGACGCTGGCCTTGAGAGCCAGTGCGCGAGAGCGCTCGTGGGTTCAAATCCCTCCGTCGCCGCTTTTCTTTTCCCAGACAATCTCGGTTTAGATAAATCCGTCCCTTAAAATGGTCTATAAATTTTTATATTTGGAAAAGATCCTTATCTCTTGTAATTTGCTTAGTTTTCAAGAAGAAATATAAATCGTAAAAGTAAAATAGCATTTTTTATTTTAAAAATTACATATAAGACCCTATTTCTACTTATTTTAATAAAAAAAAATGGGCTATTGGCGCAGACAGGTAGCGCAGCAGGCTCTTAACCTGATGGCCGGGGGTTCAAATCCCTCATAGCCCGCTTATCTTACTTCTATTATAAAAGACAGAAGAACTCATAATCCTTAACGTAATATACAATACATTTAGGAAGGGAAGGATGTTATGAAGGAAAAGTTGATAAAATGAATTTTAAAGATATTATAAATATTTAAATAAAATCTGAAAGTCAGAGAAATCAAAAGGTTTCAAGATATAGCCGTTCGCTCCGGTTTCTTCCAACTTCTCTTTCACCTCCGCAGCGGGAATGGCAGTTAATAAAAAGACTGGGATTTCTTTATACTCTTCCTCCGATTTGATCTGCTTGCACAGCTCGTATCCACTTTTATCTGGTAAAATAATATCGAGTAAGATAAATTTGGGCTTGAAATTTCGTAGCTCCTCCAACCCTTTGGAAGCACTGACAACCCCCTTGCAAGAATAGCCCTTACTTTCAAAATAGCTGGTTATAAGTTTAATGGTGCTTAGATCGTCCTCAATCAAGAGAATATCATATTCTGAACTTTCTACTATAATATCATCCAGCATTTTTCGAATTTTATGTTCCAGTTTCTTAGAACTTTCGAAGATATTTTTTATCGTCTTCAAAACCGGCTCTTCTAATTCGTCTTTATGATTTTCCATAAGGAGCTGACTGAACCCCTTTATGGTTGTCAACGGTTCCTTAAGCGAATGAGAAAAATTGGAAAGTAATTGAAAATCCATTTCGGATTTTTCCCGGAATGAACCATAGATCTTCGTTTTTTTGTCAATATTCTTGTTTACGCTCTCTCGAATTAGTTTCGATATAGTCGAGACTCCATGGGTGTTAATAAAATTCTGCCACTTTTCTTTTGTATCTCCTGAAACATAGAGGGAAATGCGTTCTTTATCGTAGTCATAGATTTTTTCGCCCCTGACCCATTTCCGAAATCCTTCTGTTATTTTTCCCCTCCAAATCGCGAACTTATCTGTTTCCTCTTCATACTTTTTCATTTCCTCTGTTTTATCTTCGTCGGTGAGATTTCCGTTCTTCTCCTCAAGCCTTTTAAGAGTATCCGTATCTCTCTCTCTTTGCGCGGTAATATCTTCCTCATTTTTTGAAGGCGAGGGTTTTTTCCCGTCGGAGTCTTGATTTTTTCCCATCTTTTTAAAAAAGAATTAAAGTTAAAGTGTTTTTACTAAATTATATTTCTAAGTCATATTTTTTTCCACAGAATATTCACTACATAATAAGGTTTTATATATAAAAAGTATTAGTCTAAATCTCTAGAACAAAAATTAAAAATTTTGGATCAAATTGGATTACTGCACTTTAAAGAATAAACTGTGATTAGATGTAATCCTTTTTCGAATCCGATATGTTTATAAAAAAGAAGAATATTATTTGAACAGTCAGAAAAATTTAATATAGTCTCCAAAACAATATAATAAGAATAATTTTCAGGTGATAAAAAGATAGACGAAGACGGCCCAAAGAAAGAAGGAAAAAAAGACTCTTCCCAAAAAAACAACCAGGAGGATCAATATGAAAAAATATCACCCAAGAAAACCCCAAAAATGATGGAATATGAGGAAAAGACCGGAAAGCATGCGATATGGCGTGGAGTTGTGACGGAAAATTATAAACGGTGGCTAAAGGGAGAGAAAGTATATAATCGGAATAAGGAACGGATTTCTCTGTATGTAAAAGAAGATATGAAGGAAGAATGGATTAAATTCATAGAGAAAAGCGAGAATTATTCCACTATCTCGAATTTAATCAGAAAAAGCGTGAAAAATTATATTAAGAACTATAATAAAGAGATGCTCTCTGGAAATATAAACACCGAAAAAATGTCAAATATCTCTCATGCATTAAAAGAGCCCCTTACTTCAATTAAGGGATATGCACAACTCGTTTTAGAGAATTATGGAAATAACCTGAACGAAGATGTACATGAGACAATTCAAAATATATTCGACCAGAGCATCTCATTAGAAAAAAGAATCATTAATTTTTTAGATAATATGAAACAGAAGGACACGGAATATGATATCCTTTTAATCGAGGATGACCTGAGTACTGTTCGATTAATAAAAAGCTTTTTCGAAAGTAAAGGGTTTACCGTAAAGGGAATCGTATCGGGAGCAAGGGGAATGGAAGAATTGAAAAATGGAAAGCCTAAATTAATTTTATTGGACATCATTCTTCCGGATCTGAGTGGATACGATATTTGTAAAAAGATAAAATCGGATGAAGAGTATAAAGATATTAAGGTATATTACCTCACGGGAGTAGCCGGGACGGAAGTAAAAGAAAAATTGGAAGAAACCGGAGCGGACGGCTATATCTTGAAACCTTTTAATTTTTCAGATTTTGAATTTGTTTTTGATTTATTAAAGGATTAAGATCTTGACTTTTTTAATTTTCATTTTTGGTTCTATAATCCAAAACTATTTGTCTTTTGCTGCTTTGTAATAACTATACAACTCGTTCATTAGAACATACAGCAAGATGGAAGCTTCAAACAAATCAGAAGAAGAAAAAATCAAAAATGTTGCAAGGAGGACCATTAATTACTTAATTGAGAATCCCAACACCCCTCGTTCTAAAATAACCAATCTCAAGGGAAAATTTGCGAAAAAATGTGGGTATGATCGAGTAATTAAAAACGCGACAATTTTAGAATACACAAGGGCAGAAGAAAGAAAGCAAATTATTAAGAAATTGAGACGGAGATCCACACGTACTTTATCGGGAGTCTCAGTTATTGCGATCATGACCGAGCCCTTACCTTGTCCAGGTACATGCATTTATTGTCCTGGAAGAGACTCACAGCCAGGCGAAAAAGTTGCACAATCCTACACAGGACGTGAACCCGCGGCAATGCGGTCTATTCATAACCATTATGATCCCTATTATCAAGTCAAGTCACGAATTAATGATCTTGAAGCCATAGGACACAAAATAGATAAAATTGAGCTTATCATAATGGGGGGGACATTTTTATCAACTGATACAGATTATCAACAGAAATTTGTGAAAGGCGCATTAGAAGGAGTAATAAATGAACGGTTCTCGAGCTTGGAAGAGGCAAAAAAATATGCGGAAAATGCTGAACGAAGATTGGTAGGAATTACTATTGAAACTCGACCAGATTATTGTAAAGAGACCGATGTTGATAGAATGTTAGATTACGGCACAACCCGAGTGGAAATCGGAATCCAAACCGTGTTTAATGAGGTATATAAATATGTTAAACGAGGACATACGGTGCAAGATAGTAAAGATGCAATAAGAATTTCAAAAGATGCCGGGTTCAAAGTGAATGCCCATATGATGCCCAATTTACCAAAAGTGAATTATGAACAAGATTTACAAACTTTTAAGATTTTGTTTGAAGATCCAGATTACCGTCCTGATATGCTGAAGATTTATCCCACAGTGGTGGTGAAGGGGACGGATCTCTATAGGCTCTGGAAAGATGGGAAGTACCAGCCCTATGATTTGGACGAGTTAATTGAACTTATCGCTACAGCTAAGCAAAATCTTCCTAAATACGTGAGAATTCAGCGAATTATGAGAGATATTCCGGCGACATTAATTGAGGCAGGATGTCATAAAAGTAATTTGCGACAACTGGTTCAAAAGCGGCTTCAGGAACTCAATAAAACGTGTAATTGTATCCGATGTCGGGAATATGGAATTGCAAAACGGAGGAAAAAGATCCCGGATTCTGCATTGAATGACCTAAAGTTAGAAAGGATGGATTATCGGGCATCAAAAGGACACGAAGTTTTCTTATCCTATGAAAATAAGGAATACGATTTTTTGGTGGGATATTTGCGTTTGAGAAAACCCTCCGAATTGGCACATCGAAAGGAGTTTAATAACGGAAAAACCATGATAGTACGGGAGGTCAGGATAGTCGGCGAATTAGTCCCAAAAGACAACAAACCCGTAAGAGAAAGCCAAATGCAGCATAGAGGATATGGAACTAATCTGATGCAAGAAGCAGAAAAAATAGCTAAAGAGGATTTTAACTGTACCAAGATTTCAGTAATTAGTGGGATCGGTGTACGAAATTGGTTTTATGAACTGGGATATCAACGCGATGGGCCATATGTTTCGAAATCGTTATAATCTTCTCATGTGCAAAAAAAAAGAAAAAAAGAAACGAAATTAGACGATAAAGCCATATGCAATGCAAAATTGTGCTATCGCATATGTAGCCATAATATACACGTGGACTTGGTCAATCTCTTTATGAAATTTATCGAGGGCAATCAATCCATCAGAGATAATAAAAAGGATTGAACCTATCAATACCAAGAAGAAAGAAATTTCTTGACCCCCAGCATAACGTAAAACTGCCGAAAGCCCCATCAAAAAGATTACACCCATATATATCAGAACCGGTTTAGTCATATCACCCATTTTCCCCTTAATTCTATAAAGCACATATAGTGCTATCAAAGCAGCGGGAATAAGATACAAAATTCCCAGGAAAGAAAAATCAAGCAGATTGGGGATTGACAAAAGAAAGATGATAATATAGAATATATGCCCCATTAAAAACGAGCCGAGACCCAAGATAAACCATTTTTCTTCACGATCAATCATCAAAAAAATATCGCCCAACCAGCCAAAAATTAATCCTATTATCAGAAGGATGTTCAGATCTGGAAAAGCTCCAGAAATATAAACTACAATAATAAAGGGGAGTAAAAGTGGTTTAGTAACCCACCTTAATTTTTTATGTTCTAAATAGGTTCCATAAAGATGCAGCCCATAATCCGCAAAGAATAGGATTAAAAATATAATATGCAGCATTTTCTCATATTAATTTTGTTTGTTATAATTCTCCATTTATTTTAATAATTCTTTGATAATGAAAGAACTCATTTTTTAGTATAAGTAATAGCTGATATGTATCTAGACAAACTTGGACATAATTTAAATCTATCTATTATCCGGATGATTTAACGGTTTATAAGTCGTATTCCTTAGGGTTTACGACCAAATTTTTCAGAGTCTGCCGATTTTATCTCTTTTTTTCTTCATTTTTTTCTATGTTTTCCAAAATTTTCTTTACCTTGGTTTTGCTTCTCCAAGGATGTCGCTCATATTATTGGCTATCCCTTGCTCAAAAGTTTTAAATAATGGTTTCCAAAATTCAACAATCTCGTTTTCTTTTAAAAACTATTCGAACTCACTTTTACCCCGATCGTCAGTCAGCGATTCCTCTGAGGATCTGTCGGGATTGTCCCGATATGTCCAGATTTATTCTCACTTTCTAAAAATTTATTTGAATATTTGAATTCAATTATTTAAAAGAAAAACAAGTGAATACGGTTATGAATGATTTTGATTATGAACAACTTGGTTTGAAATGTGGTTTGGAAATTCATCAACAACTCAACTCGAACACAAAACTTTTCTGTCGATGTCCAAATGAACTTCAAGGTACTCGAGATCCGGATTTTACCGTTCAGCGGTATATGCGACCTGTTTTAGGGGAAATGGGAACTTATGACAAAGCAATGTTAACAGAATACGAAAAAGATATGACGATCGTTTATGAATGTTATAATGATCTCATCTGTACCTATGAATTGGATGAAACCCCTCCATTTCCGTGTAATCAAGAAGCTAAACGAATAGGAATCGAAATTGCCCTCCTTTTAAATGCATATATAATAGAGGAGATGCACGTATGCAGGAAAAATTATTTAGATGGGAGTGTGCCGTGCGGATTTCAGAGAACAATGATTCTTGCAAAAGACGGCAATATCCAATTAGAGAATGGAAAAAAAATCGGAATTGATCTCGTCTGTTTGGAAGAAGATGCAGCAAGAAAGATCAAAACTGAAAACAAGACGAATTATTATCGCTTAGATAGATTAGGAATCCCGTTGGTTGAAATAACCACCAAACCCGATATTAACCACCCAGAGGAGTGTCGTGAGTGTGCAGAGAGATTAGGGCTTTTACTATGGTCCACAAATGTTAAAAAAGTATTGGGTTCAATCCGCCAAGATGTCAATGTAAGTATTAAGAATGGAACCCGGATTGAGATCAAGGGGGTACAGAAACTAGATTGGATACCCTTACTCATTAATCATGAAATTTCAAGACAACTAGGATTATTGGAAATAAAAAAAATACTTAAGGAAAGAGAAATTAAACCGTCTGATATCAACGAGGTGGAGAAAGATTTATCGGAAGCACTTCGGGATACAACGTGCCAATTTATTAAGAAAGGAATTAAATCGGGAAAGAAATTATATGGGATCAAGTTCGAAAAGTTCAAGGATATTTTTGGAAAGGAATTAATGCCAGATTATCGATTTGGAACTGAGGTAAGTAGCAAAGTTAAATCAATTTCTGGCTTGCAAGGCATAATTCACTCTGATGAAAATTTGAAAGATTATGGATTTTCAAAGAAAGATATCAATAAAATTTTTCAAGAACTAGACGCTTCAAAAGAGTCAGACTGTTTAGTACTGGTTCTAGGGGAATTAGATAATGTTAAAAAAGCGTTAAAGGTTATCAAGAAAAGAGTCAAATTTTCCCTAACTGGAGTGCCTCCAGAAACTAGAAGAGCATTAGAAAATGGGAATTCAGAGTTCTTACGGGAACTCCATGGGGGGGCACGATTATATCCCGATACGGATTTGCAAGCGATTCTTAACCCGGACGATGAGATCAGACAGATAGAAAAAGAACTTCCCGATTATCCCTGGGAAACAATTAAGGAATTTTCAAAGGAGTTCGATATTGAGGAACGAATGGTAAAAGAATTAATTTTTACTGGGCAGTTGGATTTATTCAAAGAATTAAATAAGATTTATCCTAAAGACCCTATGTTAATTATAACTACATTATTAGAAACAACCACCGCCTTAAGGAGAGATGGAAAACAGATCGGAAACATTATTTCAAAAGACTATAAAGATATTTTTACTCTTTTAAGCGAGAAGGAAATCGGAAAAGAGGCAATAGAGGAATTAATGATTGGAAAAACGGAGAATCCAAAGATGAATATAAAACAAATTAAAGATGAGTTAAATATAGAAAGCATATCATTAGAAGATTTAAGAGAAGTAGTTACCCAAATCACTGAACAGAATAAAAAGATGATTAAGGAAAGAGAAATGCGAGCAATGGGTCCTTTAATGGGGGAACTTATGAAAAAAGTGCGGGGAAAAATCGACGGAGCAATCGTATCAAAAGAATTAAAAAAACAACTACTTAAAATGATAAAGGAGGAATAAAAATTGACTGAAAATTTAAAAGGATATAAAGATAAGGCATTAGAGATCCTAACGGAAAAAGAGATAGAGGTTTGGGATATTCTTCAGATCACAACTGAGAAAAATGAGTTTGAAGGAATATTGCTTCCGAGGATTGAGACATCCCCACCAAATTATATCGAAATTAAACTCGCAAATAATTATAACGTAGGAATAAGCGTTTCAGATATTTCTAAGATTAAAAAAATTGGAGAAAAGGAAGCAAAATATCAAATTCCCGAGAAGGAATTCCCCAAAAACGAAGATTTGCCTAATATTAAATTGTTTGGGACTGGCGGAACAGTAGCATCCCGATTAGATTATACAACTGGTGCGGTGATTCCATCATTCACTCCTGGAGAATTATTTAGTTCCGTGCCAGAATTAGCTGAAATTTGTAATTTGGACACGGAAATTGTCTTTGAAATCTTATCGGAAAATATGAAACCCCAATATTGGCAACAGTTAGCCAAAAAAATTGAAACAGCAGCTAATTCAGGAATAGAGGGAATCGTTATCGGACATGGAACGGATACAATGGGCTATACAGCCGCTGCTCTGTCGTTTATGTTAAAGGATTTATCGATACCCGTTGTTCTCGTGGGAAGCCAACGTAGTTCCGATAGGCCCTCCTCAGACGCTGCTCTAAATCTCATCAATGCAACAGTCACCGCAACTTCAGATATTGCTGAAGTCGTTTTATGTATGTTGGGGTCTTCGTCTCATAATTATGGATTTATTCATCGTGGGACATTAGTAAGGAAAATGCATTCCTCGGTGAGGGCTACTTTTCGGACAATTGATGATATTCCTTTGGGCGTTGTAAAGGATAGAGAAATTAATATGCTGAAAAATGATTATCAAAAAAGATCAAATAAAGAGACAGTAGCTAAAACGAAATTTGAAAAGAAGATAGGGCTGATATACTATCATCCAGGGTTGGATGATGAGATTCTACATCATTATATCGATATGGGATATAAGGGGATTGTTTTGGCAGGAACTGGTCTCGGACATGTAGGCGAGAATTTTTATAATGCCATTGAACGGGCTATTGAAGAGGGGATCACGATTTTAATGACTGTCCAGACTCTTCATGGGTTTACGGGAATGAACGTCTATTCTACAGGGAGAGAATTGCTTAATTTGGGTGTTATCCCTGGAAGAAATATGATCCCAGAGGTGGGCTATGTAAAGCTTGGCTGGGTATTAGGACAAACTACCAATAAGAATGAGGTTTCAAGACTGTTAAAAACTAATATTGCTGGAGAATTTTTGAAACGAGAGATACCCATTGCCTTTAATTATTCTGAGCGGGATATTAAAAACCTACTCAATGAGTAAAAACGTAATTTTTATTTTTTTTAAATTAACTTCCTTTATGCTCTTTCCTTGTTTTCGTAGTGAGGAAGGAGAAATTAATAAAAATTTTAAATCTTTATTAATTAAGTTATTTAATTCTAAAATATTTCGTGATGATACAAATGGGAAAGCGCATTCTAGCTCAAAGGAAAGGACAAGGAAACTTATGGTCTCGCTCTCCAGCTCATCGACATCTTGGGAGAGTAAAATATCGTAGTTTTAAAGAGAATGAGAAAGAATTCACATTTGAAGTAATTGATTTATTACATTCTCCTGGAAGAGGGGCTCCTGTTGCAAAAATTCGCTATGAAGATGGTGTAAAAGATTTATGGCTCCCCCCAGAAGGGATTTTTGTGGGTGATAAATTTACTCAATCTTTAATAAATGTTGATATTAAAGTAGGAAATGTCTTGCCAATAAGGGAAGTTCCTATCGGTGTTTTAATCTACAATATTGAAGCTAGACCCGGAGATGGAGGTAAGTTTGCAAGATCTTCGGGAGTTTCGGCAATTATAAATGAGAAACAAAAGGATGGGAAAGTACAAGTCATTTTCAGGTCCAAAAAAAGAAAATGGTTTAATCCCAAATGCCTATGTACTATTGGTGTAGTAGCGGGCGGAGGGAGAACTGACAAGCCATTCTTGAAAGCTGGAGCAAAATATCATCATTTAAAACCCAAAGGAAAGAAATGGCCCATTGTTCGTGGTTGTACAATGAATGCAGTTGCTCATCCTCATGGAGGAGGTCAAAAGCAATCATCTCATAAATCAACTACCGTAGGAAGGAATACTCCTCCAGGGCGAAAAGTGGGACAAATCTCTGCAAGACGCACAGGTCACAAAAATTAAACTAGTTTTAATTAATCCATTTCTTTTGAGCATTTAATCTTATTTTTCAAAGATTTAAATATATTCTCGATTAATTTAAAAATATTTGGATTGTTATGATCTATTGGTTCTTAAAAATGAGAAAGAAAAAGATTTCAAGCGAAAGAATGAAGAACAGACAACCCAATAATATTTCAGAGAATTCAATTAAAAATGATTGATTAAAATTGAAACAATTTCAACTTCTTATTAAACCAGCATCGTTTGATTGCAATCTTTATTGTAGATATTGCTTTTATCTAAGAGTTTGTAAGGAATATCCGAAAATAAAGCATCCGAGAATGAGTGAAGATGTCTTAGAGACAATGATCTCTAAATTTTTGAGTTTTAGATTTAAAGAATCAATTTTTGGATGGCAAGGGGGAGAACCAACCTTAATGGGGTTGAAATTTTTTGAAAAGGTTGTAGAACTTCAACAAAAATATGGAGAAACAGGGCAAGTTATCGGAAATGCATTACAAACAAACGGGATATTATTAGATGAGAACTGGGCAAAATTTCTTTCGAAATATAAATTTCTTGTAGGAATAAGCCTTGATGGTCCAAAAGAGATGCATGATAAATATCGGAGGTCAAAAAAACATGAGTCTGTCTGGTCAAAAGTTATGCAAGCAACGGAAGTTTTAAAACAGCATCAAGTCAATTTCAATATTTTATGTGTGCTCAGTAAAGCCAATATAAATCGGGTACAGAAATTGTATAATTTTTTCTTGGCGCACGATTTTCATCATGTACAGTTTATTCCCACGCTAGAATTAAATAGAGAAGGAAAGATTGCGAATTTCTGTGTCAGCCCAAGACAATACGGAAAATTTTTGACGGATCTTTTTGATCTTTGGATAAAAAATCCCCAAGAAATGCATATACGTATTTTTAACTCGATATTGTCGCAAATATTAGATTATCCCAGGGGCTATTGTGCTCTAAATAAAAAATGTGGGGAATATATGGTAATAGAATGGAACGGCGATGTGTATCCATGCGATTTTTTTGTCAATCAAGAGTATAAATTAGGAAATTTCAAAGAAAATACGTTTTCAGGATTAAAACAACGTAGAAATGAGCAATTCATGGATTTAAAAGGAAATTTACCAAAGGAATGTAGCGACTGCAAATGGTTAAAATTCTGCCATGGCGGGTGTGTAAAAGATAGAAAAACATCAAATATGAAAGAAAAAAGCAAAACTTATTTCTGTGAGGGATATAAGTTATTCTTTGAAAATACGTATAGAAAATTTCTAAATTATGCCAAATTTTTAAAAAACCAAGGAATGTAAATAAAGTAAAATTTAGAGGTTTTTAAATTTGGATATGGAAATATTGCTAAATAACACATATTCCAATGGCAGTTAATATATTATTCTTAATTCCTGATTTTTTCTATATTGAGGATTATCAAAAATATTTATATTACAACGATATTCCCCTTGGTACATTACAGATATCCGCTTTTTTAAAAAAGAGACTAAATGCAAATACTAATATTATTGATTTACGGATCGAAAACGAAAAGCATAGTACTTTAAATCATAAAATACCAGATTTAGTTGAATATAAAAAAGAATTTATTCATATTTTAGAAACCTATAATATTTCAGAGTATAATTATATTGGTATTAGTTGTTATACAAGTTTTCAATACCTATTTAGTAAATATATTGCGGAAATTTTAAAAGAGCAGTTCCCCAATAAAATTATTTTTACCGGAGGATACCATCCAACGGCAATACCCCACGATTTTACATATGAAAAATCTCCATTCGATTTTATAATCAAAGGCGAAGGAGAAGGTGTACTGTTAAATTTATTACAGAGAAATAAGAATAGAAACATTAAAGCCAATAAAGGAAGATCGTGCGTCTTATCCGCGGATAAACTAATAGATATCAATAAGCTTCCCATACCCGATTATTCCCAATACTTAAATAATTATCCTTTTAAAAATAGATTCAATTTTGAGATATATACTTCAAGAGGGTGCCCTTATCAATGTGCTTTTTGCGCTAAAAATTTCAAATTCCGGTCCTTTAATTTTGATTCTTTCAAGCATAGATTTGAGAATCTATGTAATATTGTCCAGGAATATAATCCCAAAAATCCAAAAATTATATTTGCTGATCAATTGTTCAATAAAGTCAAGATTAAAAAGGAATTAATTGAATACATTGAAAAAAATGAACTCCATGAAGAATTTATCTTTTCTTGTCAATCTAGAGTTGAAACCGCTGCGAAAAACAACAATCTAAAACGTCTTAGGAAGAATAATTTCATCATCGGATTTGGATTTGAGTCGGCGGATTACAATTTATTAAAAGAAATGCATAAAACCAAATATCCCCCCCGTTATGTTAAAAATATGAAGAAAATATTAAAAATTTACAATGAAAACCCAGGAACCTATTGTAGAGTTAATATCCTTGCCGGTTTTCCGGGAGAAAACTCAGTTACTTTTGATAATACGATAAATTTCCTCCAAGAAAACATAAAAAGTAATAAAATCCAAATAGGTCCAACTCTATTTTCAAATTATCCAAATGTATTTGTGTACCATCATATGAAACAATTTGAGAAAAAATTTGGGACTATCTTTATTAAGGAATGGTGGAAAAGGAAAATGAATCAATTAAAAGTATCAGTTCCCAATAAGCCTTCTAAAAATTATTCCTTAAATTCTCTAATTTTTGATTATAAAGAAAAATATTTTCCTCTCCTTAAGAATTTCTTTAATTATAAGAATATATTTGGTTTAGCAATGTGGAAAAAGTATCACGACGATTGGTATAATGTGCTTCTAAGGGATACAAGTAAAAAAATAGGTAAATAAAGTATTTAGAATTTAAAACTAACGTGGTTTAATAATTCCTTATAGCGAGAGCGTAGTGTTACCTCCGTAACATTAACCATTTTTGAAATTTCTTTTTGGCTTACTTTCTGATTTTTTAACTTAGCAATTAAATAGAGCGCTCCTGCACATAATCCCTTGGGATCTTTTCCGCAAATAGAAGCTTCAGAGAGAAATTTTTTAAGCAAATTAATTGTTGATTTTTCAACCTCAATTCCCAAGCCAAGCTCAGCACAATATCGAGGGATCAATGAGATGGGATCTAAATGATGAGTCTGTAAATTAAATTCTCTCACTAAAACTTTATAGCATTTTTTTACAATATTAGAATTAATGGATGCTTCATCTAAAATTTCTTGCATAGTAATAGGAATTTTCTCTTCTTTGCATTTATAGTACGCACAAGCAGTAATCATCCCATTTATAGATCTTCCTCTTAATAGATTTCGTCCAAATACTTTTTTATATAAATGAACTGTTGCCTTTAAAACCCGTGTCGGAATGTTCAAGTTACTTCCGATTCGTTTCAATTCCGTTATTGCTATCAGCATGTTTCTATTTTTCCAGCTCATATGAGTATTCCATTTAGCGGCTCGGCGTAGATCGGGGTTTTTTATTTTTGAGCGATCTATGACCGTACTTAAGCCAATATCGGGCATAAGTATAGAAATAGGACTTCCCGTTCTTGCTTTTTTATCTTTTTCCTGTTTACTATATGCTCTTACCCCACTATGGTTAAGATCTATTTCTCTTTCACTCACTACGAGACCACATTTTCTACATACAATTTCTCCCCGTTGGTGAGTAGATACTACACTACCACCACATTCTGGACAAAGATTCATCTGGAGATTCTGTTCTACTTCAACCATTTTAAACTACCTGTTATTAGATAAATATTAAAGAAGAATATGCATATCACAAAAAATATTTTTAGACTAAAATGGATTTTTTACCATTAAAAAGTGAAAGAATATTTTTTTATACACACAATCTTCATTTGATAGTAAAAAAGTATACACCCATATATTTAAATGTTATGATTAAAAAATAATAGAAAATCACCATAAGAAAGATAATAAAATTCAGATCCTGGAGGCTTTAGAGTTTCTCCTCATTAAATTTTATTTTTTTAAAATATGAGAATGATTCTAAAAAGATCAACACGGTATTATTTTTTTATCAAAATAGATACATTTTTACCAAAAATGATAAAATAAGTAATTATCATGACAAAATAGCTCTTAGATTAAAACCTTTTTATGAATACTAATAATAAAAAATCAATAAAGTTCCTCTCTTTATTAGTCAATTTTTTCCTTTGTTCCATTGAATTTACGCTTATATTTTCCAAAATCGCTGAGCTTCCTTAAAACGTTGGACTCAAAAACGGGTCCATCTTTACAAACTGTTAAACCAAGTGGATCCAAGGTACATAGGCCACATAAGCCGCATCCGCACCTCATATTCCTCTCCAACGAAGCAAACATCTGGATGTTGTTTTGCTCACAAATCTCGAATAATTCATACATCATTTTCTCTGGACCACATGTATAGACTACCACATCAGAAAGTCTATCCGTGGAAAAGTTTTTGATTTTATTTCTAAATATCTTTGTGGGAAACCCTTCATGTCCATAACTTCCGTCATCCGTACAAAAGAGAAACTCGGTATCCTTTTTCTTGATAACACGAAATTCATCCATGAACATTAGCTCATTGTGGATTTTAGCACCTTCTATGAATGAAAAGGAATACCCTTTTTGACTTAAATCAAATGCAAGGCACTTTAACGGAGCAGATCCTATTCCGCCAGCAATTAAAAAAATTTCTTTGTTTTTATCAGGAATTTTAAAGTAATTTCCTAAGGGGCCCCTAATTCCGACATAGTCATTAATTTGTAAATTGTGCATTGCTGCGGTGCATTTTCCTATTTTCTTGACTGTAATGCCCCAATTTCCTTTTTTATCATAGCCAGAAAGAGACATGGGCACTTCATCTACTCCAGGTATCCAAATCATAACGAATTGCCCAGGCTTAGGTGTGGCAAGATCATTAGTCTTTATGATAAATGTTTTAACATCCTTACATCGATTAATTATCCGTTTAATTTTAAAGATTTTTGGACGATATTTATTCAAAATCCGGTACCTCTTGTAGTTTAAATTGATGAGAGAGTCCAATTATGTCTTTTATTGATTCATAATTTTCCTTTTTTAAATATGTTTCTATCCCTTTCACAATCTCTGTGATAATTTCTGGTCCTTTATGTAAAGCAGTTCCAATTTGTACCACACTCGCCCCGGCTAAAAAGAACTCAATGGCGTCAGTCCAACTTAGAATTCCACCACATGCAATAATCGGAATATCCAAATCTTCATAGAGATCATAGACTTTTTTCACGGCAATGGGATGAATTGCTCTTCCCGAAAGGCCTCCACTCCCATGAGATAGGATTGGTCTTTGGACATCAACATCAATTACCATCGCTGCCATAGTATTGATAGCCACTACTCCATCCGCACCGGCTTTTTCTGCAGCCTTAGCGATTTTACAAATATCAGTGACATTCGGATTTAACTTTACGAGGAGTGGTTTATTAATAACAGAGCGTAAGGAATTTATGAGAGAATATGTCAATTTCTCATCTATTCCGATAGAAGATACTTCAGCGTGAGGACAAGAAATATTTAATTCGATTGCATCCGCTCCCGCATGAACCGCCTTTTTTGCAACTTCCAAATATGTGCGCTCATCATTTCCAAATATACTCACGATAAGGGGAATGTGTTGTTTTTTAATCTCTTTTATTTCTGAGATGAAATTATCGATTCCGGGATTGGCCAATCCTACGCTATTAATAAAAGTATCATCTGATACTTGAATAATGGAAGGGTTTTTGTATCCTTTTCTGGGTTGAGGACCGATAGATTTAGAGGTTACTGCTCCCGCTCCCGCTTTAATTATTCTGTACATTGATCCTGAGGATATACCTAAGATTCCAGACGCAAGAATGACAGGAGGGGCTAATTTTAAACCAGAAATATTTATCTCAAGCATAATTTTCCAATAAAATTGAAAGATGATTATTATTATATTTAAGACATAATTAATATTATTGTTTAAGTAATTGTTTAATTAATCATAGATGTGCGTTTATCATGAAATGCTGGATAATAGATACACTAATAGGAATTTTCGCTATCGATGATAGAGGAACCATTATTAATTTTCGGGATTTCGATGGAGAAGTTGATGATATTGTGGAGTTCTATAAATATATTCGTTACAAAAAGAAATTGGGACCGTATTTAGAATTTTTCAATGAAATTTTCTCAGAGTTAGAAGATTCAGGGTATACAGAGTTTATTTTGGATAATTTTGAATTGAAGTCGAAACTGGACAACCACTTTAATTATAATCTTCAGAAAGACTATTCCTCCTTGGAATTTAGAAATTTCCGACTGAATCTTACCACTCAACTTAAAAAGATTGGAATCTCAAAATCAAGGGAGGAAATTCAAGAAACCTATAAACAAGTAAATCAAGCATTGATCAAGTATCATATTAAGCAAGAAGGAACCAAGAATGACGTAACCATAATTCAAATAATCGAAACTTTACAAACCTTAAAAAAAACCATAAGCCTCTTTTCGGGACGGTTAAAAGAATGGTATGGCTTGCATTTCCCAGAATTAAGCGATAAAATTATCGATGACAATATAGTGTTTTCTCGACTTGTTTCTGAATTGGGAAAGAAAAAGGAATTCACTGAGGAAAATCTAAAATCCATTTTAGAGGGAGAAAAAAGAAAAATTAAAGAAATAAGAGAGAAAGTTTCTATCTCCATGGGGGCAGATATTAATTTAAAAATGGTCAAACAGTTTGCAGATAAGATATTAAGCCTTAACAATTATCGGAAGGATTTGGAGGGTCGGTTAGATGAACTCATGGAAGAAACAGCACCCAATATGAAAGCTATCGTTGGTTCATTAATTGGTGCGAAATTAATTTCAAAATCGGGAAGCTTGAAGGAACTAGCTTACAGTCCTGCATCTCGTATCCAAATTTTAGGAGCAGAGAAAGCATTATATCGTTTCTTAAAGACGGGAGAAAAACGCCCTAAGTACGGAATCATCTTTCAATGGAAACAAATTAGGTCTGCAAAACCATGGTTACGTGGCAAGATCGCACGCCTTATTGCTGGAAAACTTGGTCTTGCTGCAAAAGTCGACTATTTTTCTGGCGACTTTATCGGAGATCAATACGCAGAAGAAATTGAAGAAAAAATTAAAGAGTTGGAAAAAAAATATCCAGAACCGCCAAAATAAAAAAATTATAAAATGTTAAAAGTGATTTAGAATGGGAAATAAGACAATTAGGAGTCATCCGAAATTTAACGGAGTATTTGTATCTGGTCCCGCTGGGAATTGGAAATTATATACTAAGAACTTGATTCCCGGAAATCAGGTATATGGAGAAAGACTACATCAATTTAAAAATGAAGAATACCGGGGTTGGGATCCTTATCGAAGTAAATTAGCAGCAATATTGTTAAACAACCCAATGCTAAATTTTCTCTCTGATGATTTAAAATGTCTTTATTTAGGAGCCTCCTCAGGGACTACCATTTCTCACCTTTCGGATATTGCCCATAAGGGAGTTATATATGGAGTGGAGTTTGCACCCCGAAGTATGCGACAATTAATTCAAAATACAACGGAAAGAGAAAATATTATTCCCATCTTAGATGACGCCCGATATCCTCATAAATTTGCAGAATCGATATTTACAAATATAGATCTCATATACCAAGATGTTGCCCAGCCAAATCAGGCGGAAATTGCAATCGCAAATTCTGATTATTATTTAAAGGAAAAGGGCATTATCATTGTTGCAATAAAATCACAATCCATTAATAGTGTAAAGAGCTCAGAAAAAGTCTATAAGGAGGAAAAAGAACAATTCAAAGAAGCGGGATATCAAATCGTAGAAACCATAAATATCCATAAATTTGCAGCGAACCATATTGCCCTTATCATTCAAAAAGGTTAAAGGATCTCAGTTAAATTAAGTAAAGAATTCAGTTATTTTACGATTTCCAATTTCTTCGTTCAATATTTTTTTGGTGGTCTTCCATGTCTTTCGGGCACAAAAGGGAGCTTTTTTATTGGTTCTAATATAATTTCTGAGAAATGTAACTGTTTTTTCGTCAGAAGGATACCCAGAACCTATATCTTCCAAAAAATTTGTATTTAGATCTTTAATTAACGCATCTCGTTTATTCTTAGCGAGAATGGAAGCAGCAGACACAATCGGAAACAACTCGTCCGCCTTGTGTTTGGAAATAATTTTTTGAGGCGAATAATCCATTAGATGTTTGATTGCCATTTTGAATCGATACTCGTTGGTATCTGCAGCATCAATATAAATAATGTCCGGTTGCAAATGATTTATTATTTCTGCCATCTTTAATTCTTCCAGGCGATTTAATGTTATTCTCTGCTTTTCTCTCTTATCAATTTCTTCTGCATCAATAATTATCAAATGATAAGAGTGGCAATTTTGTCTTATAGATTTTGCAAGTTCTGCCCTCTTGGTGGGGATAAGTTTTTTAGAATCTTTCACTTCAATGTCTTCTAAAAATTCCAAGTCATTTGAAAAAAAGCATACACCAGAAATCACAAGGCTGCCTAAGACTGGACCTCTTCCCGCCTCATCAATCCCACATATAAGAGGTTCTAAAACATCCTTATTTTTTCTTAATGAAGTCAATGAATTCCTCTTCAGTATCGATTTTATCAAGTTGTTTTATTTTTATGAAAGGTAATTTCTTCAGATAATTGTCGGGAAGTTTAAAATCATTATCTACTATGAAAATTCCCTTCTTATTAAATAATCTCGTGAACATATTTAAAGCTTCTATGTTAATGTCTTTCACGCGCTGGGCATCATCAGAGACTCCAGAGAATAAGGGATAAAAGTTTCTTTTTCTTTTTCCAGATTTATTATCCTCTCCCTTTGAAATATAGTCACTGGAATACATCGTGACTTCAAATGGAGCATTTCCTTGTTCATACCATAGCGATGATATACCTATATCATTAATGATATTCTGCAGATGAGCTTTAAACTCGGAAAGTTCTTGTTTTTTATGAAAAATTTCCTGTGAGAGATCAAATTTCATATGCCATTCAAATACATTAATACGCCTGAAGATCGAGGATTCTTCTAAAATATTTAAGATTTTATTTGCAATTTCTTTTGAAGGACGCATTTTTTCATTTTCATAGGAAAAAACAGTTCTTTTGGCTACTCCTAACTCCTCGGATAATTCTTTACGGGAGATCCTTTTTTCCGAACGGATATTTTTCATCAAATCCCCATCCAGATAGATAACCCCTCCTCCTCTTCTTGCAAGAATATGGGGGTATTGATTCTTGGTAAGAATCCGCTTGAAGGTGGTATAGGTAATAAATGGTAATCCGTAGCGTACATAAATAGTGCTATCATCCAGTTTTTGATATCGATTTCTTATACCAATTAATACGGGCTTTGATTTCAATAATATTGAAAGGCTCTTTATATTTTCTATTTCCTCCTTATCGATATTATCTATGTTGGAGAAAACTTTTAGCATCAAAATATAATTCCCTTTTTTCACCAATAAATCGAAACAAAATTTACTTTGCTCTCCGATAAAGGTGAACGTATGATAATTTAACTGTTTCAGTAAATTATTAGCTTTTTCAACAATTTTTTCCACAGTCAAAATAAATCCTCTTTATTTAGTTCTTGATCAAATGAAAATATAAAATTTTATTCAAGTAGTTCATATAACATATAATATTACCGATAAAAAAATTTAATTGAACTTAATTATAAATTTCAATACTTTTTCTTAATGCATATGGCAAAGAAACCAACCTCCCTAGTCTTTTATACTAAATGTTTAAATATTTTCAGGATATCTTTTCCCGTTTTAGTAAGGCGAATTTTTTTATTTCTTTTATCATCGGAGATTTCAATGTATCCCAACTGATCCTCCAAAGGTTCAAAATATTTCTTACTTTTCATGTAATAACTGGCGCGCCGCTTTCTTTCATTTTCATTTTCATGCTCCAACTGGAGGATGGCCTCTTCAATCAGTTTATCAATAAAGTTTTTCTTAAAAATGTATTTTCCTTGGCTTTTATCGTATTCCTTCCCCTGATATTTTTCCACTAACATATTTTTGAACAATTTCAGTATTTTTATGTATAACGGTTTTGGTTTTTTAATAGGGAAGGTAATAGGCTCCTTAATAAACATTTCCCCTTTATGTTGGGGTCCTTCGCCTGACGGATCATATTTACTCGCAAATACGTAATATATATAACAGTTCCATAATTTTGATGCTTCACTGGATGCTAATGCAGTAATTTTTGAGCCCGTTCCCACGTTAATGTAAATTTCTGCATTCTCATTTTCCTCACGCTCATCCTTAATGATCTTGGATATTTCTTGGATCACTTGAATGTAATTAGTATAGTCTAATTCCCTATGAATGATCTCCAATGTTGGGATTTTTTTTTCTAATAATTTCGTATTCTTTTGAAAATAATCCATATTTTCATCTTTTTGGCCCGTAGCTTCAATATTTGCGGTAAAATAATATAGTTTATTTGGGGGGTTCTTCAAGATGGGGTCAGTTATGCGTTTATCTTCTTTCGCATTAAATACAACATGAATTTGATTGGCAAACATTTTAAGGTTTTAAACCTTTCTGTTAATATAATTAATTTAACAAAATTAATAAGACAATTTAAATCTTATCGTAAAAATTTCAAGATGAAATTGGTTGGTTTAATCTTTATCCGAATATCAAAGATTTGGTTTAGGTATAATAAAACTAATTATTATTATACCAAAAAACAATTTTTTTATATGAGAACTTAAATTTTAAAATATAATTACTGAATAGTTGACATATAATGCAGAAAATAAACAAATCAAATGTTAAACCAATTGAAGAGTCTGATTTTCCCGAAATCGTGGAACGGAAAGGTGTAGGACATCCTGATTCTGTGTGTGATGCTGCGGCAGATGCTTGTTCTCGAGCATTATGTAAATATTATTACAAAAATTTTGGGAGATATTATCATCATAATGTAGATAAAGCAGCGCTGGTTGGGGGGATTTCTAAGCCCGAATTCGGAGGCGGTATGATAATTGAACCGCAATATTTCTTAATTGTTGGAAGAGCAATCAATCAAGTACTAAGAGAAAAAGATCTTGAATATATACCCGTTGCCACTATTTGTCTCGATGCTTGCCGTCAGGTAGTTTCTGATATATTCCGCAATCTAGATTTAACAAGCCAAATCCAATTTGATTATGCTGTACGTCCCGGATCTATTGATCTAACTGGCGTGTTTGAAGAGTCAGATGCTCTTGAACAAGTACCTCTGGCAAATGATACTAGCTTCGGAGTTGGATATGCACCGCTTTCAGATGTAGAAAAAATAACTTTAGAAGCAGAAAGATTATTAAATTCCGATAAATTCAAGGAAAAATGTCCAGGGTCTGGTGAGGATATTAAAGTTATGACGGAGCGGTTAGGGAATAAAATCGATATTACGGTATGCTGTGCAATGGTGAGCAAGTATATTAATGATAAAGGAGAATATATTAATTATACTAATCAGATGAAAGAAGCTGTACTTGATTTAGCCGCCAAGTTAATTCCAGAACGAGAAGTAAGATGTTCTGTAAATGTAGGGGATAATCTTGATGACGGGTTAGTCTATCTTACATTGACTGGTACTTCAGCCGAAGCAGGTGACGACGGAGAAGTAGGACGGGGAAATCGCGCCAATGGGCTGATCACCCCTTGTCGTACTATGAGTCTTGAAGCGGTATGCGGTAAAAATCCAATCAATCATGTGGGCAAGATTTATAATGTTTTGGCAAATAATATGGCCAAAGAAATTATAAAAAGAGGTCAAGGAGATATCATTGAAGCGAATGTTAAATTAGTGTCTCAAATTGGCCGACCTATTACTGATCCATGGGTAAATTCAATAAGCCTAATTCCTGCGGACAATGTAAATTTTAAAAGTGTAAAAAAGATCGCAAAAGAGGTTTCTGCCGAAAAACTCAGTAATGAAAACATAATCAATCTTAGAGAGCGACTCATCGCTGGAAAAGAACAAGTATTTTAAATATTTCTGTTAGTGAGATATAGGGTAAAAATTTAATTCTTTTTCATTCTTTTTTATATTAAATAGGGTAAATTAGAATTATTCTAAAAAAATCACATCTTTCCAAGAAATTGCCATCTGTTGAGTTTAAACTTATGGGTGTGTTCGGCGACAAAGGCGAACGGCAGATTTTAGTGGATGGAGGTATGAGTTTAAAAGAGGTAAAAGAGTTGGTGAAGAAAAAATTCACACTAATGCCGAAGGCTAAAATTACCTTTCTCTGGCAAGGAAAGCGTTACGGAGAGGAATCAAACCATATTGCATTCAAACGACTCCCTATTGATCCGAGAAGTGATCGAATTACCGTAATTGTTTCTAATCCTTATTAGGAGGTGTAAATTTGAGCTTAGATAAATGGTTAAAAACAGATAAGAAAACGGAAAAAGAGGAGAAAGAAGAAAAAGAAGAAAAAGAAGAAAAAGAAAAGGAATCCAAGGAGGTAAAAAAACCTAAAGAAGAAAAAATTGAAGAAAAGTCTCAGCAAACTGAAGCAGCAGCACAACCTTCTCCGAAAAAAAAATTTTCATTTACAAAATTCAAATTAAAATGCGATAATTGTAAATTTGAGAAAACATTGGTGAAACGGAAATTAAACGAAAAAGATAAAATATGCCCTCGATGCAAGAACCAACTAAATATACGAAAACTTTAAGCTTCTTTATAATGCAAGAACCAACTAAATATACGAAAACTTTAAGCTTCTTTATATATGATTTCTCCCGTGTGTGGTTCTCGTTTTCCCATGTCGGAAAGAGAATCTAAATTAAATTCTTTTTCGCAATTTGGACAAGTATTTTTGGATCTCGAATATTTTAGAATCAAGTAAACTATGGCACCAATTCCAGTGAGAATAAGAAACACTAGCACCTCATGGTAAATGTGATCAAATTTTTTTCTGGTCAACCGTACATAATCCTCACAAACATCGCAATAAACTATTTTTCCCGCCATATTCAATCTCTTTTAATTTCCTAAAGACATATGAAATAATATTCTATAGGATTTTATAGTTATGTTTTTATAAATCAAATTTAGAAATATTAAAAATTGCTATATCAAAACAAAAGGCTAGGTAAATGGCTTATTTTTCCCTTGCTTCTCGTTTGAGTCTGATTCCTCTTTCTTCTTCTCTTCTAAGAGATCCCAGGTGCTCTTTGCTCCCATTTGATCTAATTTGTCTCGTTCTTTATTGATATCGAGATCTTTTTTATTTTCTTCGTTTTTCATATTATTCACATTTTTTCAAAAATCAAATATTATTAGGAAAGACAAGATTTTAAATTTTTCTCTAGAGGGTCCAAACCCCTTATTTGGATACGGATATTTAAATTTAAATTAAAATAGAAAAGAAAAAAATTATAAAATTAAACGCTTCATAGATTTAGAACGTTTGAGGAGTTCCTTACTTTGCTCTTCTAAGTTAAGTTCCGAGGCAATACGAGAGGCAATCTCAAACAACCGAGATGATTCTTCATAATCACCTTCAATCATCGCGGATTCTGCACGATCTTGTACAGCTTTCAAGTCATCACGTAATTCAACTCTTGCTCGTCCTGCATAATCGAGAATCTTTCTAGTTGCTAATCGAACTTGATCATTGAAATCTCTCTTACGCTTCGCTTGTACCTCAGAGATTAGTTCTGTAAATTCTCCTCTCTTGACATCATAACTGGTATTTAAAATTTGACCCACTACCGAATCAAATAACGCGTCCAAACTATTTATATCGGCTTTAGCTTGTACGATTTCCTCAACTGCTGTGGTTCCAAGGACTTTTGCAGCTTCTATTAAGGGCTCTATACCCTTTACAATGGCATTATTTTTAAACTCATAATCTCTAATGAGACTTACAATCCCGTTTCGTACTAACCTGTCAAATCGCCTTCTCTGATTTGATTGAGCAAGGCTTATCTGATCTGTAAATTCTGCCCTTCTTACATTATAAGATAAATCTATTATTTCTGAAATGGCAAATCCCAGAGAATCTAAATCTGCTCGCGCTTGTTTGAATTGTTCCTCTAATCCAGAATCTAATTTCCCCACGTCGATCATGGCATCAAGAGCACCGGAAATATCCCCCGCAGTGGCCGAGTAGTCTGAAATTAATTCTAATATGGCAGCTCGTACCCATTTATCAAATTTTTCATGAGACTCTTCTAGATGTGGCTGAATTTCTCGGATGAATCCATCTTTTTGGAGTTCCTCGAAACTTAGTGACAAAACTTTTGACAATGTGGGTTCTAAGGTTCGCTCTAACATGTCGATCTCTTGTCGTTCTTCTTCTATTGAGTTACGGGTTTCTTCCCCCGGAAGTTTTGCCGCTTCAGCAACTAATTTCATACGCCGAATTACTTCCCGGGTTCTGAATTTATAGTCTCTGATTAGGCCTTTTAAGGTCCCGTTAATGATTTCGTCATACCGTTTTTTCTGCTCAACATGAATCTTTTGGAAGTCTTCTCGTAATCGCTTTACATAATTCAGTTCTTCCCCAAAGTTGAGTTTAATGAAGAATTCTATAATCCCCTCAAATCTATCTTTTGTTTTCTCAATTTTTTCCCGAACATTTGTGAGGGTTTCCAAAATTTGATCTGCCACATCGATGGGTAAGGAACGAACACTTAACGCTTCTTTTATAGCTTTTCCTTCCTTTATTTCTGAGAAAATAACATCCACAGTCGGTTTGAGCGATTCAACAATACCAGCTGCTGCATGGTCTAATTTTGCTCGTGGGCTTGTTCCCGCGTCGATAATCTCTTTGAGGCGAGCTCTCGCATTTTTAATTCGAGAGGTAAACCATTCGGGATTCCCCTTTGAAACACTTGATAATCCCGTGGCATAATCACTATATGCTTCTCCGAGGGCAATGAAGGTGTCAAATCTGTCATCTTCAATATTCTCAGCTAATGCCTCTTTTGCAAGATCGGTTAACTTCTCGAAATTTTGGGCAGCTCTGGAATATAAATCCCATGCTTGATCATTGTCTTGAGCTGTCGATGCTAATATCGTATGGTAAGATCCTATTAAAAGCATTGCTCTACAAGCACAGAAATAGTGCATCTGCATTGAATTTTTCTGTTCTGCTTCATTTAATGCCAAGGGAAATACATAATTTTTGAGAAGAATTGCAACAGAATTATATTCGTTTGCCATTTTTAAGACATCTTCTTTTGAAAGCGGGTATTGCTCAAGCGGTGTGGCAATCACCGGAACCTTCCCAAATTGATCTGTATATTTTCCTTCCAGTTCAGAAAACTTGTTTCCCAACTTGTTTTCTCTTGTAATCCGGGTTTGTTTCCGAGTACTTGGATCCTCGATAAAATCAATGGAAGGAACTTGCCCAAACATATCAATTGCCAATTTCTCTAACTTTTCTTTAGATTCCAAGAAACTATTTTCTTGGTGACATGCAAAGCAACGAATTGAAGTGCCTTCTATTAGCTCCTTTATCTCGTAGCCGCATTTTATACACGGCAAGCGAATATAAATGGGTTTATCAGATTGTGATTGACTCATATTCATCAAAATTTATTTTTTAAAATTACTCGTTAAATTAATTTTAGATATTGAGATTTATATATTTTATAAAAATTTTATTTGTAAAAACCAAAAGAAATTGGAAACTTAAAATTGTAAATCACACCACGGACAATAATTTGACGAGGGAGGAAGCATTCGAAAGCATTCAGGACAGTAGGTTGCTTTACATTCTTCATTTGGACACAAGTTCTTATTTTTTCCTATTATTGTCCCACATACAATACATTTTTTCCCGATTTGGCGCACATTCCGTATACGAATTTGCGCCTTGTAATGATCTTTTTGATTCTTTCGGAGTTCGATATTATAATTCTTTCCCTCCTTATTTGCAATAAAGATTTCTCCGTCTTTCTGGATGAACCGGATAAAAAAGCTCATGGATTCCCCTTCGGGCATATCATACATAGTTACTTGCCACTTCTTAGGGGTCCCCAATTTATTTCCGTAATAATCATCCCAATTGTCTCCATCATCTAAACTGTACATTAAAATGGTTTCTGCGGGTTTTAATTCAAGTTTCGGATGGATTAAGATTTCAAATTCTGCTCTTATCTTATCTTTTCCCATAGTAGTCACTATTCGATAAAAAATTTAATTCCAATTTTGATGTAATTCAAATAAAATTTAATTACTTTAAGTTTTATATTTTACTAAAAATAA
>JAWOCD010000121.1:0-5557 GCA_046483985.1 Promethearchaeia archaeon | reverse complement strand
AAAAAAGAGGGTGATAGAATCAAAGTCAAGAGGAAAAGAATTGAAAGAGGAGAAAAACGGATAGAAACTGTTTAGGATAAGCCATCGTTGAAATATTTTATAAATGATCCTTCTTTTGTAAAATTAACCAAAAAACCTTTTCCTTTTTATGACATTTAAAAAGAAATGGGTTTTTTTGAATTTAATACTTATTCTTACATTCTGCTTTACTTCTTTTCTTAGCATTGACAGCGGAAATTCGAGTCCCGTGAGAGATGCCCAACATAATGCTAATTTGGGGGTGAATGATGTCGAAACGGGGGACTATCAGTGGGTCTATAATACAAGTTGGGGTGGAGAATCGTTACAAATGCTCGATATGGTGATAGATGACGCAAATAATGTCTATATCACGGGTGAAATTGGACCTAATACCAACGATAAAGATGCCTTTCTCGTTAAATTTAATCAGAACGGACAAGAAGTATGGAATACCACACTTGATTTTGATGAAAGAGATAGAAGTAATGGAATTGCTTTAGATGCTTCAAACAATATTTACATCGTTGGGAGTATGGGCACATGGTATACTGAATTCGATGCCTTCATTGCGAAATATGATAATCATGGAAACCATTTATGGAATCTAACATGGGATGGAGAATCGAACGGTAATGATTACGGAAAGGATATTGCCTTAGATGCTTCAGATAATATATATATCACTGGATATTCCGTAAGTGGGGATGAAGATGTATTTATTGCGAAATTTAATAATTCTGGCCACTCTCTATGGAATACTACTTGGGATACCAACACTCACGATAATTCTTTTGGTATAGCTTTAGATACCTCCAATAATATATATATTACCGGAGTAGTATATACTACTCAAACAGATCTTTTACTTGCAAAATTTGACAGTAATGGCAATAAACAATGGAATACTACATGGGACGGTGGTTTTGGAACTGATATTGGAAATAGAATCGCTTTAGATGACTCAAATAATATTTACGTAGCGGGTAATGCATATAATGGTGATGATAGTGACCTTCTTTTGGCAAAGTTTGATAATTCCGGAAATCAACAGTGGAATCAAACGTGGGATGGAACTTCGGGGACTGATGAGGGATATGATCTTCTAATAGATGACTCAAATGATGTATATATCGTGGGAAACACATATGGGGATGGGAATTATCAAGCAATAATTAAAAAATTTGACGGTTCTGGTACGGAGAAATGGAATATTACCTATGATGGAGGCTGGGCTAATACCGATGAAGAGCAATTGCTTTAGATGCTGCAGAGAACATTTATATTGCTGGCGAATGTGATGATGATGCATTTATCGCAAAATATCAAGAAATTCTTCCACCCGAAGAGGAACCCATCAATGAGGAAACTTCCGATGAGACAGAAAATACGCCACCCACGAATGCCACGCCCATTCCTGGTTATTCCTTTCCAATTCTCGTGACACTACTTTCAATGACCATACTGGGATTACTACTCAAGAGAAAAAAACAGCTTTAACTTTAAAAGAGTACTCAAACCTAAAAGAATACTTTTTTTTATTTTTTATTCGTTTTTTTCGTATTTCTTAATTACACGTCTGACCGTTCTTATCGCTAATTCTGCGCAGTGCTTATGATCGTCCGGTAATCCGTGTAAGGCCTCGTCAATCTCTTCAGCCGTTAATATTTTTGCCTCCTCTAAGGTTTTTCCCTCCAATAAAAGGGTGGTTTGACTGCCGGTGGCAACTGAAGCGCCACACCCGTCCGTAATAAAATTTGCCCTTTTTATAACTCCATCCTTCACTTTCAGGAAAAATTGCATGGTATCCCCGCACGGACCTTTATATGATTTCGCGACATCCATTTCAGCATTGTCCGGTTTTCCCCAATTATGCGGGTGGTGAAATAGCTCGACAATACGCTCGTTATAATCTTCCAATTCCTCCTCAATAATTTCTTGCTGGAGTTCATCAACAAAATTATCAAAATCGTCCTTTTTATTTGTCATATCTTAAATCGATTGTTTACTAGGAATAGTTTAGTTCTTACATATGAAAAGGTATAAAAAGTAAAAAAAATTTGGTAAATTCTTTTAAGAAGATAAATAAGGGATATTCTAAATTGAGGCTCTAATCTTCGTGCGCTAAGATATGTTTTTCCAGATCTTCGTGGTCTTCTTGTTTTGGCTTATATTTTTTGATGATTTCAATTATCTTTTCATTTAACTTCTCATGTTCGGGTATGCATTTACTTTTCTTTAGAAAATCCTCGCCTCGCCTCATTGCAGCAGTATTTTCGGTTATTTTAATCAATTCCCCGGCAATAACCCCGTTAAGGTACACTAAATCGCATAACATATCTTTAATATATAACAGAAGGTTAATCTCATCAGACATAGTTTTTCTCTACTTAATTAATTTTTCTGGGTTTATTCTTAATATTGTATAAGGCAACAAGACAAAAATAGATTAGAGATAGGAAACCGAAAAAATGAAATGTAACGAAAAAAAGGAAAAAATAAATTAATAGAAATAGCCAATTAGGGTTATAATGGTAAAGAGTAGAGTTCCAATGATTAACGCCAGATAAATACCCACTCGCAAAAGAAATGTCTTTTTCATGTCCTTTTTGATTTCCTTCGGGAAGCTCTTCAGATTATGAAGATATTTCTGAAGCAAGCTCTTATCGCCTTTCTTGGTGGTCACACGAATTCGATAGGTAATGGTTGGTGTTTTAAACTCAATAACATCAATAGGCATACAGAGATATAGAAAAATAAAGACAAAGATTACCGCCATATAAATGGTGCTGATAATATTACTGGTAATCACTCCCGGTGTATCTGCGATTGCCCATCCTTCCGTTTGTTGCAAGGTTAACATAATGAGCATCCCGCCTAATCCAAAAATATCGAAGAAATCTAACCGCCTAAACCACTTTCGGATCTTTATCGATTCGACATCCATTGCTTTAATGTTGAAAAACTTGTAGGAAAAACAACGTTGGTACTTGAATGTACTATTTTCTTCATCGAAGGAATATTTCACACCCCCCTCCTTACTGAAGTCAAGACAGAGGGCCTTGATCAATAGAATAATTCCGAACATAAGAGCTATATACCAATATAAGGGACCAAACAAGACCATCTGAGTTAACATGATAATTGCAGATACAACTAAGAAGATCCCAAATACCAGATCAAAGAGTTGAAAGTGGGTATCACTAAGTTTTCCGAATAGGGACTCCTCTTCCGATTTGTTTTTCTTACGAGATTTCTTGATCTTTTCCTTCTCTTTAGACTTATTATTATTATTTTCAATATCAACGTCAAAAAACTCCTTGATCTCATTTGTCATTTCCGGTTGATTGCGTAGTTTTAAGGGAGAGAACCACATTTCATAAAGCAGCATATCCGAAGCGATTTCATAGTAATTTTGCGGAAAGCCCACCAAAATGATTACAACCACAATTTCAATAATTGAAGAGAATAAGAAGGTCCACGATAAGACAAATTCAGGGGCTGCCCTGGGATTATTAAAAAATAAAGGGATTCCCGTTTGCAGTTGCATTACAATAAAAGGAATGAACAATATTACCCATGCCGGTTTAGGGCCAATTTCGGTATTTTGGTACCTGATGGCTTCGATATCTTTTTTGGGGATTTCAGTTAACCACGGACATAACGGCCGATTTTCATAGAAAAAGTAAAAATTCTCTGATTCCGAGAAGGTCCCTTTGAAAGTGCTTAATATCACATATAATAACAAGGAAAATCCTATGACCAACATCGGTAACCCCGTAAAGTAAAACCAGGAAGGGCCACCAAGTACAAATGCGTTACCATACCGGGTCTCGTGATGCCCCACACCAATCCCAAACACCGTATAATTCCAGAAACCAACGATAATCAGTAAAAACGCAGCCAATAATCGAGATATTGAAAACGAGAAAAATTTGGTGTAATTCTTGACTGGTTCCCGTAAATCTCGTATCGATTTGATGGTTAATGAATTCTCACGTAAATAGTACGGCGCTATCCAGTATTTCGAAGCCAAGATCATCCCTAAAACGATTATTAAAATATCGATGACAAAAGAGATGTTCATATCGTCAATTGAAACGCCTAAATCCACGCCGAATAATAAGAGAAACAATCCGACAGCAATTAAAAATCCTCCAACAATAAGGAAGATCCACCGCAATATTTTCTTTTGCGGGTGCTCTTTCTTGAGATCGTTAATTTCCTCTTCCGTTAAAATACTTTCACTCATAAAGAATACAATTTATTTTCTTTTAGAATCTAATATATATAATTTTAACTCGTTTCCTTATAAAACTTCTATCTTATGGTTTTATCTGGTTTTTAAAACGAATCGTTTCGAAAAGTTATTTATTCTCTAAAAAAAATTGAAAAAAGAAAGAAAAAATAAAAGCTTACCCAATATTTATTCTCTTTTGTTTAATGATAGAGAGTAATAAGAAGATTCCCCCTACTAAGAACACTAAGTAGGTAAGACCGAACGAAATTTCAAGAGATGTCTCCTTCCCAAAATCAGGATGATCATATGGATTATTTGGGTCGTATCCCTTTTCGACTTCTGCGCCATCGGACCAGCCGTCATTGTCGGTGTCGGGGTCGTATGGATCTGTGTTATTGCCCCATTCATGGAGGTTGATGAGTCCATCATCGTCTGGATCTTGATCTCCATCTTCAACTGTCGGATCTAAATTATTGATTGCTTCCCAGTAATCTGGCATCCCATCACCGTCTGAATCGGAATTACTAATGTTGGTTTCCCAATATAATACTTCCTCCAAATCGTCTAAACCATCTTCATCGGTATCATTTACAGTTAAGGGATTCTCATCCACAAGAGAGTCTGAAATGGTGTAATTATTTTTTGAGTCACAGATGAAGAAAGTGATATCCTCTCCATTTATCGTTGTTGTAAAATTATCGTTTTCTTTATTTAAGGCTCTATTAATATTTGACCAATAATTTCCCGCTGTATCATTTGTTAATCCTATTTCATTCCCATCAATATCAATCTGAAATAATTCAGAATAGAGGAAATAATTCTGCCAAATGTCTAACTGTGACGACGAACCTTCAATTTTTACTCCATATTTATTATTCAATAAAGCGTTTTGGGTAATATTGAAATTGGTAGAATCAATTAGCCGAATACCGTATCCAGTTGATTTAATGGTGTTGTTATATAAGGCGCCATGCGTTACATTTTCTAAATGAATGCCAGAGGAACCGGAGCCGCTATTTACCAATAAAGAGCTGGAAATATTGAAATATTCATCGGTGTTTCTAATTTCTATGCAATTTCCACTCCCCTCTGCATCGATTTTAACTCCTTGAATTACATAGGGATTGCCAAGAGTTCCCTCACCTGAGAACCCCTTATCGTCCGTTAAATTACCAAACTCTTCGTTTCCATCTACTGAAATGGGGTCTGTGGTGTTATATGATACACTGAGCAATTCTTGATCCATTTCTGAGGTGTTTTCTGGGAAATTATTACGTGAGGTACTCCCTAAAATTAAAC
>JAWOCD010000120.1:0-64893 GCA_046483985.1 Promethearchaeia archaeon | reverse complement strand
TTCGAACGCCTGTTAGTGTATTAGACTTTTTGATACATTCCTCCAAATCCAGGACATACTTCCCTTCTTCCGTTTCGGATTCTTTCACCTTAATTCCGCTCCGATGCATATCGTTCCGCCCGATGATCAAGTCCGCATCAATCTCATCGGGTTCCACCAGATTTGCACCGATATTTGCCCCGCATCCATTTACCTGAAAAGAAAAGGTACTAGTCCCCAGAAATTTTATAGGACGGGGAGTTGATTCCTCGGTCGGTTTGACACGGGCTTGCATCGGTTCTCCGTAATATCCGAAGAAAATCATCCTTTCCCCGAGGTCTTTTCTCACGAGAGAATGTTTCACATTCGTATCGAAGATTGCTTCTGCTTGAATAGTGGGTATGTCGGGGTCGTCTACAGATTTTTTGTCCCTAATTAGCGTGACTTTCTTTCTTACATAAGCCATGGTATTCGTAGCTTGATCTTCGTCTTTACCCTTTTCCTCTTTAAAGTGTTCAGACACATTAAATTTCTGGCACAATACATTAATATCCTTTTGAATTTTTTTGAACATGGTTTCAATATTATCTAATTTGTCGTTAATAACAGACAGTTCAGGAACTGCATTCGATATTGTTTTTGTTATTATGTTCGTCAAGTTCTCTTTATTCAAAACCAATTTTGCCTTGAGCTCTTTTTTATCTTCCCCGTGTTCCGTGTTCTCGGTTTCATTTCCATTATCAGTCTGTTCTTTCATCTTATCTCCTCTCTTATTTAACAAGGGATTGGAAATTTAAATTGGTTTTAAGTTGAACAAAAAAACTTGAATATTTAAATATGTGCTGGTAATTTTTTCGAAAAATTTCAAGCTAATATTTATATATGAGAAACAATCATACATCCAATTTCTTTATTTTCTGACCTTACTTCATTTTTGACAACTTTACCCATAAGACAAAGATGTCCTTGATTTCTTGTTTTGCTAACTTTGAAAGAGTAAGTGATTGTAAGCCATGCGCTTTTTTCCTAAAAGTTACTCATAAAATTTTTCTTAGAACCGATAAAACAAGAAAACGATCGGATTCAAAGCCCAGATCCCGATCTCTCGTCTCTTCGGAAACTTTTTAAAGTTTTTTATCATCTGAAGCAAATATTATATGTTCGGAGAAGAAACTCAAGCTTTATTAGGGTAATTGGACATATTATTACTGATAATAACCATGAAGGAAATAACAGAATTTTTTGAATTTCTCAAAGAGAAAAAAATTGTAATCAAACCAAAGGAGAAAAAGAAGAGGAAAACCACTCCGCAAGACGATACCGATCTTGGGGAAGAAAAATAGTACAGATCAATTACAAACTGCTGCAGTTGGACATTATCCCCCAAAAGTTAATGGGTGGAATTAAATGCCCAACATTCAAAAATAAAAAGTAGCAAATCGGCTAAATTTGAGACTAAATCAATTGTGGCTCTTGAAAAAGGACAAGTCTTATTATTCCGGAGAAGAAAACAAAAAGGAAGTAAATAACTAATTTTTTTTTATTATTAGCTTTCATTTATATTTTGCATTATAAAGATATTCCCGTTAGTCCCTACTCGCTCTTACATTTTCCAAAATCTCGGCAACTAAGGCAAGATCTTGGTCGTCTAAATCTTGGATATTACGAAGAGTATTTCCTTTCCAGATATACACCCGCTGATCCGACTCCTCGACTTGGTCAATAAACTGGACCGCATTACTATGATTGAGGACCGATGCATATGTTTTATTGGTTTGGATCCGGCGCATCTCCGAAATAACTTGTAACACCGCCTTTCCCACTTTCTTACACAGCACTTCGTTCTCATAGTAGGGTTTTTCATAACCAAGGAAAGCATCTTCCACGATTTTTATAATATCTTTTACACCCATTATTTGCACCTCCATTAACCTAAATCTAGGTCATAGATCGCCTTGAAGATGGCTTGTAACTTATCATGACCCCGGATAGATTCTAACCTATCCTCCTTTGGTGTTCCGTCAATTTCAAAAAACTGCTTGTACGCGTAATATGGTTTGTGTTTCTTATTTCCATCACTATCATATTCAGCTTCAACTATGTTAAACTCACCCTCAAAATCTGGATCAATCTCAAAATATGTTCCGTCAGCTCGCAATGTGCCTCGTCTAATGTATGGATTGTTTTGTTGTGAATTTGGATTATCTGGATCTTTATCGATAATCACTACCATGGGAATCTCAAATTCTCCTAAGATTTTGACATATTGTTCCAAATTACGCTTACCGAGGCAATCTACATATGTTACTCTTTGAAGAATAGCAAAATCCTCCGGGAAAAAGTAATTTGCCCACGCTTGGAAAAGCATTTTCTCTGTTTGTCCTTCAACTAATACGACTTTATCGGCGAAAAAGATTTCATTGCGATTGGGATTAAAGTAATAATTCATGTTAACTTTATTAATTCTTTTCCAGTATATTCTTTGTTGTTCTGAACGGCCCCACGTTTTAACAAATTGGTTTTCCACAATTTGACCATCGTCGTCGAACTCAAGCGGCTGAATAACTTTTGTTCCTTCTTCCAACGTGCGCTTATACACTTTTGCAAGTTGATATAGGTTTTCAAATTCGATGAAATTCGGAGAGTGTGTATTTAAAATAATCTGATGTCGGTCGTAGGAGGCTATATTCTGTAGATAGGTACGGATAATTCGCTGATATTGCGGATGTAAAAAGAGTTCCGGCTCTTCAATGGCAAAATACGTGGAAGTGCTAACCGATTTAGCAGAACCGGAACTACCGCTCGAGGATCCTCCGGATTTTTTCTCCAACAACTTTTGGGACCACACCTTGAAAAGGACCATCATCAAGTACCGTTGCAACCCGTGCCCTTTATATTGAACTTCCGTCATGATTCCGTCATTGACATAGACTTTTAGTGAATCCCTGATGATTTTCCCGAGATTGGGGAGTTCGGTATTAAATTGAATCCGAGAATTATCAAAAATTTGGAGCTCTTCATTTAAAATTCCCTCCAGTTCCTTCATTTCTGAATCCTCATCATCTATCTTATAATAATCACGTAAAATGCCCTCAATTCTCTCCGCGCTTTCCTTTTCCTCTTCGATATCCGTCATTTCATCCAAGATATAATCGATTAAATGATTTAAACTTCGATCTCCCCTCCCGGAATATTGGGTTTCCTTTTCGATATCTTGAATCGCGGGAATGAAAAAATAAGTACCAAGGTCCTTATCTGGATTTCTTTTATGTATTCCCAATTCAGCATATTTATACTTAGCTAAATTCGGATATTGGTCAATTAATTCGGAGATATACTGCTGCCGCAGTCGTTTAAATTCTGTTTTCTTGAATCTATTAGATGATTCCTTATTCTCCAAGAATTCGTGGGCCATTTCCTTGAACTTCTCGGGAATGTGTTCGTGGTTCTGTATTTTATTTTTGGATCTATAGATGTTTTCTTCAAATAAGCCGGCATAATGATTTCTGAGTTGTTGAGTATCTTGTTTCAACGAGACACCCGAGAATTGATATTCCTTGTCGATGTTATTGGCACCGGTCAACTCTGCAACAAATCGGACTACCAACCTTTCGTTGTCCGTTCCCTCATTTAAAATGTGTCCCTCGTGAATTACTTTTTCGGTATCCGTCAGATCGGTAAATTCAACTTGCACGGTAAATTTAGGAATCCTTGTATCGTCTTCCTTCCGGAAATCATCCAATTCGGCATTATAATTAAAAAAATTGTCAAGTGCCTTCAAAATATTGGATTTTCCCGAGTTATTTTTGCCCACGAAAACCATGTAATCTAAAAAATTCACAGCAATGCTCTTAATCGAGCGAAAATTCTTGATTGTTACTTTTTTTATCTTCATTTTTTAAGCCTTTACCAATTGAATTGTTTTATATTTTGATATATCTTAAGTTTATTATTGTATTGAGTATATGAATGTAAAATGGAAAACCCTCATGGATATGCTTCCCGCCGTCTTTCACCAAGTTAAAACTCAAGTTTCTTCCCCTCCACCGGTAATACAACATCATCAAATTCCCGTTGAAACCATTCGGGTTCTTCCGTATGGACTGGGATGATCAAGTCAGGATCGATTGTGTCAATCGCCCATCGGAGCCCGTCCTTATTCACGTGACCTGATGAATGATATCCTTCCGTGAACATGGGGGTTTCGGTCCCATTCACCGCTTTCATCGACATTCCATGCACTTGAAACCCGAACCGATCAAGCCAGTGGTAGAACCGGACGAAATCGAACTCGGACTCCTCGGTAAATGCCTCACTTGAGGAGTGGATATACATGCCAGTATCGGGTTTAATATCCAATAAGTATTTGAGGTCATAAAATGACATGCAGAGGATAAATTGCTCGGGCGATCTGCCTATATCCAATGGATCTACGCAGGTGAAATATCCGGCGAATAAATTCGATAATCTACCGTTTTCCTTATTACCCTCCGGCTTGGTAAGGCAGCGTTCCCATATCCTTTGCCTTCGTTTGAGATTCTTCAAAAGAGAAACATTCGTTGAATAGTTTTTTCCATCCACACATTCTAAGGTTTTCAGCAGATATCCGATCTTTGCGGGAACAACCAATCGCCGGCCTGTTTGCTCGGCAATGCGTTTAAATGTTTGAAATCGTTCAATATTGCGATTAGAAAAATTGACGACAACTAAATTCTTTGCAGTTTCAATGGTACTGAGACAATTTTCATACACTGTCTCTTCGGAAGTTACCGAATCATCTTCCCTCGATACTCTTGTCCCTTCAGTAATTAACACGGAAGCGTTGGTAGCATTCTTGATGAATTCTTTACTCTGAGCGCCTCGGCGACCGTGGAGCCTAAAATCTCCGGTATAGGCAATAGTGGTGTCACCTTCAATAAGATAAGCATTCGCGCCCAAAATAGAATGATCTACCGGATATGGTGTGATATGAAAGGGCAAACGAAGTTCAGCGAGGGAGGAAAGTTCCTTGCTCTGGATACCTCTTCCGGATCGCGTACACGATTCCATAAAATACCGTAAGTCATCGGAAATGTGACTCGTGCTAAAAAATTGCCGCCCCACGTATTCTTCCCCGTTGGAGACAAGCACCCTATCCTCATTTTGTTTGGGAACCTTTTCGCTGAAAAATGCCGCTTCATTACTCAGATTTCCCCGTGAAGTATCGAGGATTGCCTTCATTAACGCAATACTGGTGGAAGAAGCCACGATCGGAATATCTCTCCGCAAGAGGGAAATATTCCCGAAATGGTCCAAATGAGCATGGCTAAGAAGCACGCCTTGAATATTAAGAGAAGGATATTGCGAAATTGAGATGTCCCCCGGAATTAAATCTCTTCGATAAATATTCAATTTTGGAATGAGATCTAAGGTGAAATAATCGTGGATTCCCCGTGTTCCCCTGGCATTTAAAAATTCCTGAAAATATTCCCCGTATTTTTTAAAATTCATCCCAAAATCAAGGAACATGCCATTATTTTCCTCCTCCAGATATATCTTGCTTCCCCCGATGGTTCGGGCCCCATCATAAATTGTCACTGATGTCATTTTTTTACCTCATACCATATTTTAGGTTTCCATAATTAAATGTATTAAACTAAATATTTTAATGTTATTAATTTAACAGACTTAACAGACTAAAAAATTCCCTTTTGAAAAAAAAATCCATTACGCAAGTTCGGAGAGAATTCCATTCAGCTGATCTTTCACTTCGTTCTTCAATCCTTTAATTTTATCTCTCTGTTCTTTAATATTGTTCGAAATTGAAGTCAATTGTCCTTGGATTCCCTTAAGCGTATTGATTTTATTGATGACCGATTCGATCTCCGTTT
Organism: Promethearchaeia archaeon; assembly: GCA_046483985.1. Classification (GTDB taxonomy): domain Archaea; phylum Asgardarchaeota; class Lokiarchaeia; order Sigyniarchaeales; family SOKP01; genus JAWOCD01. The sequence goes on along the minus strand of JAWOCD010000120.1, from coordinate 59,044 downwards.
TAATTACCCCTCCGTCTATTTCCGTGGTTTCATTATTCTCCATAAGGAGGCGTGAACGAGCAATCTTATATGCGACATCAAGGGGTAGCCAGCCTTCGTCTGTATTTGCCACGCATACTATCTTATCGATCCCGTATGTTCTTAAATGTCCAATTGACTGATGCTCTTGGGGTAAAGCATCGAGGTCTCTCACGGTGGCGATGGCGAAGTCTGCAGCTCTTTCATTCATAGATTTGTCGAGAATATCTAATAAACTGCTTTTCCCTCCCATATGTTGATCTCCCGCTTTGGCTTCCACGGTTATTTTAAGAGGTGTATCTGACGTCCCTACGTTCACTTCAATGTTAAAATCTCCCTTTTTTCCGCTGGTTCCGCTGGTGCTCGTTTGAACGGGCTGCACCACATCCCCAAAGGGTTTTGTAATTTTATTTAATATGATCTCCACTTGGTCTTCGTAATCGTAACCCTTTAATGCGGATTTCTCTCGCTCTTCGGCGCGGGCAGCTTTATCCGCAAAATGCTCGGCCATTTTAATTTTAATTTCCTCAACCCTTTCATTAAAGGTTTTATCGATTAATTTCAGAGGGCTATCGGGTTTCTCTAAGCTAAATAAGTCCATAAACGCCCCGTTCTCTCCAAAATAGTCTTCTATCGTTTCATTTAGGGCACCTTTTTCGCCCAAGTAATCTTCCATACAGGATTTTACGCCCTCATCGCCTTTAATCATTTCTGAAAACTCATTCTGGTGCTCTTTGAAGGTCTCCGCTATTTCATCGTGATAATTTTCCAATAACTTGTCGAACTCATTCTGCAGGGAATTAAACCGTTTCTGGATGAAGTCGACTTGTTCGCCTACTTGAGCCCCTTTAAGAGCTAAAGCTCCGGTTCTCAAACAGCGACGTAAGTATTGTTTGATTTTGTCTTCGTTTCCGTTAAAATCATTAATTCTCTCCAAAACCTCGCTTTCATTGATCGTCCATTCTTTTATAATTAATTTACCATCTTTATATGCTAATTCCATTTTTTATCCCGTTAGATTTCTAATTTCTGATTATTCTTTTGACTAATATGGATACCACATAGCGTTTTACTTATTTAAATCTTTGCACGCTTACTATAAATTCCGGTGAGCAGAACTAGTAGAAAAATTAAGAGAATATGCTGAAATTGAGGTGTGTAAGCAGTATAAAGATGCGTATTTGTCCGATATTTCCATTGAGGCTTTATCTAATTTGTAAAATATATGAATATCGCTTTCTATTCGCCCCTTAGCTCGTGTCGTTTTTTCTCACTTCTTCGAAATACTTGCGATAAAATATAAAACTCTTTTCTCATTACCCTTGTGCTAAAATCCGGCGTAGTTTCTCTCCCGCAGGACCTTGCATCAAATATTTCAGTTCCGTTTCGTTCAATAAATCAATATAGCCTTGCTGCACGAGAAATCTAATGACCGGTGCAAAGTTACTTTCTATGCGCTTGGCGATTTCGTCTTTGAAGACCTTCCTCGCCACAGGGTCGCCGGCCTCGGTTAGCTTTTTCAATAAAGGAAATGCAAGGTTACTGTGCAGAATGCGCGTATCATAATCGTTGTCGGCCCATGCTTGAAGATTTGAACAATGCCCCCAGAATTCTTCCCGTAAACTCAGCCCCAAATCGCGCGGTGTTACCTGCGTTTCGAGTTTATTGCTGAGATATACCTTCGCCTCATCAATCGAGTCAATTTCTTGCTGTTTTTGAGATACTTGCGGATTAATAATGAGCAGATATTTGCAGTGCATAAATTCCTCGTGGTTCACATAAATTTTGGTGTTCCCCTCTTCCAATCGTACCTCCAGATATTCATTAATTTGGTATCTGGGCGGATTGTATTTGATTTCGACAACCTCATCGTCTCCACCTTCGCTTTCCGTTGTAGTCTGCGGCTCAGTTGTCTCTTGCACCGGGGGACCCGGATATTTTATCATTCTAATATGTTTGCATTCCCGGTGCCGATAGAAGTGGTCAGGGCACGCGCATTGGAAATCTCCATCCTCGTATTCAAGGATTTGATAATATTTTCCGCTTGTCGTAAAGGATTCAACATGATACACAGTTTCAACCGGTTTATCTTTTGGATTCTTCACCTTCTCAAGTTCCTTTGCGTTGTCCCTTGCTATTTCTTCCTCACTAATATGAGTATATTCTAAATTATCCATAGTGAACCTCAAAGTGAATTTTGCCTTTTTATTTGCTTGAATACTAGATGAAAATTCACATATTTAAAGATTAGGGGTTAATAAAGAGCCAGAACTTAACAAACTTAGCATTTTTTGTTAAGTGATTCTCTGATTCTATTCCATAGACGCATCAAAATGGAATTGTAGAGATTGAAGTCGTTAATATTTCCATTATGAATATGTTTGAATGATCAAATTTAAATTAACAAATGCAGTTAATATATTAGGATGGAAGATAATAACAAAGTCTCTTTTACGAATGAGCGAATTGAACGTTATATCGAAAAGTTGGAACATTTTAAGAGCTATATGAAAAACCTTGAAAATTGGATCAAGGATATTGGAAAAAAAGATTTCTTGGCAATTAACCTAAAAGATCAATTTGCAATCTATCACGCATTTCAGTTATCAGTCGAAATCATAACAGATTTAATTGCAATGACCGTAAAAGATTTGAAAATCAAACCAAGAGACGACTATGCCAATATCAGATATTTAAAAGAGACAAAATTTCTATCCGAGGAGTTAACTGAAAGTTTAAAAAAAATGAATGGGTTAAGAAATGTAATAGTTCACGATTACAACGGGATAGATGAGTTATTGGCATTTAAAGGGATAAAAACAAATATAAGAACAATGAAAGACTTTTACGAGGTGATGCGGGAATGGCTCCGGAAAAACTCTTAAATCAGATTAGAACCGATTTTATGCCTATTTTAAAGCAAAAGAAGGTCTTAGGCTTATTGCTATTCGGGTCGTACGCAAATGAAACACAGACAAATCGAAGCGATATCGATCTCTGTATGGTAGCTCCCGAGGAGGACCCACACGATCTGTATTCTCTCTGTTCGGTTCAAATCGATATATTTACAAAGCGATATGATCTGAAATTTTTCTCGGAATTACCGCTCTATATCCAAATAAAAGTGATTCAAAATGGAATTGTTGTCTATTCGCCCGATGAATTGGAACTATTCGAGTATTTCTATCGGTTTCGTAAATTATGGGCAGATCAAAAGCACAGACAAGAACTTACCAAGGATGAATTACTCTCACTTTTGGATTGAACTTCATAATATATTTAGTGGGCTTGTAACTAATTTCACATATTTGATAAGAAAGGAAGAGAATATGTAAGTTATAATGAACCAGACTTTCAAGATGTGCTCAAGTTATATAAAGCTAACAGTAATAGATTTGGAGGAGTAATTTATACAATCGAAGTTAGGGATTCATATTATGCTGGTTTATCGGAGCGCCCTTACGAGGTTAGATTTAAGGAGCATATTAAGGATGCTTTAAGAGGGTATTATATAACAGACGGTAACATCGATGAAGCTGGATATACAAAACTACATCAATCTATTGTAAGAGTTTTGGAATCATCTGGTTATGATATTAAAGAAACATACAAATATATTAAATCTTTAAGTTTATTAAGACAATATGAGAAGAGAAAAAGATTACTGGAAAAAATCTTCATCGATTTTAGCCCTTTTATAAAACCACATATTATTGAAATTCATTTTGGAGGGCGGGTTTTGTGTGAGCGTGAGGCTCTGTACATCGATGAATTTCCGGTTAAGGATTTATATGAAAATAAAATTCTAGAATTGGATTTTCATGAAGATATTGATGCCGAGTACATAGACCTTAAGAAGGACGGGCTAAACACTCTTCCAGGTGGGATGTCAGCATCGGGTATATCTTTACCTCTTTATGATATTGCAATTATGATTGCAGTTGGTTTATCAGCACCCCAAATTTCAGAGATTTTAATTAATAATTATTGCATACCAGTTGGTAAAATTCGTACTGTCCAAGAAAAAATTGATAATTTTTTCGGTGGATCTTACCTTGCTCAAGAAAAATTTCTAAGACCAATTATTGAGCATTTAGATTCTAGAGGAATTAGTAGAAATGAAATATATTTAAGATTTAAAAATGCAGAATTAATGAATGGTTGCTTTCTAGAGTGGAGCTATGGACTTGAGTTCTTAGAAGGGGATATTGAAAATATTTGTGAAATATTCACTTTAGAATTAGAATCTGATTGGGAGAAAGTAGAAGAACTTTTGGAACAAAATGCGCAATATTATGCAGGTTATTCGAAAGAAGTCTGGTTAAGATGGATCGCTCGAGGGTTTTCTAAAAAAGATATCGCAAATAAAATAAATATTGGAAAGCAAAAAGTTAAAAAGATATTTAAGAAATTTATCAAAATTATGAAGTTAAAGATTATTTTGGATTATTGAAAAAGATTCGCAGATTGAAAACAATTAGAGCAATCAAGTTAAAGCAAATAAAGACCGTAAATGTATTAAACTAAATACTTTAAGCCTATAAACTTAGCAAACTTAACAATTTAAAAAAAAATCTCCTTGTGAGAATCGCAAGCCTAAACATAAAAAAGATATAAATAATGAGAACAGATTATTATATATAATTTTAGAATATCTTGTTATATGGTATGATTTTTTAGGAATTTTAAGTAAAAAGATTGATGTTATATGTCTGAAGATAAAATAGAAAAAGTCGATGAGTTGATAGAACAGTTTACACAATCTCAAAGTGATGTTCAGGGACAAATCGTTATTTCCTACCCCCAAGGGGTTCCAATTTCAAACTCGTGGCGGGGAAAGATTAATCCCATCCTTATAGGGGCTCTATCCTCGGCAGTAAAATTAACCTTTCAAAACCTGTGCAAAAATTTGAGGAAAGGAAACCTAAAACGTTTATATATGACGAATGAGCACGGCAGAGCTATCATACAAAATGCTGGACCTAAAGCGATTTTAACCACAATCGCAGATAAGGAGGCGGATTTATTCAGAATTGCATTCAGAATGAGCAATTTAGCAATAGATCTTAAGGAGGTCTTAGAGGATTTTGATTATAATGATGTCTCTGATATTAAAGGAGGGGGGTTAAATGGTTGAATTAATTGATTTTTTACGCGAGATTGAGACGATAACTGAGTTAAATGGTTGTTATTTTGTGAATATCAAGGAAAAAAAAGTCATTGAATCGACCATATCTCACACACCGTCGGAAGATATCTTATGGGAAATATGTGTTTTACGGGATACTTTCAGACAATTTGCCTCTGGAATCGGTCACGGCGAGCTCAATGATTTAATGTTGGAAGGTGATAATGGATATATTTTAGTGTATCATATTCCGCCAAACTGTATTTTATTGGCCTTGGGTCGAGATGATATTAATTTATCCTATGTTAAACTAGCAATGTTAGACATTCTTGATAGAATCAAGACCTTTATCCGGGAACGTGGAGAAGAAGTCTTAAGCCCACCAGAAGAGGCGCCAATGCTCGAAGTTGAGAGGGCAAGAACAAGGCCATCTTCCTTAAAAGCTCAAGTTTCTTCAAAAACGTCAACTCGGCCTCAGGCGGGTGAAGCTGAAACTCCCAAAATGACGGCCGGCACTACAACCCCTGAAGAATCTATCCCCAGTCCCCAGAGAGAAGAAGTGCACGTTCCGACTGCGGAAGAAATATCAGAACCAACCTCGACTACTTCAGAAGTTCCAAAAGAAAAAGTAAAAGCGGTAAATCTGGAAGAAATTATCGATTCATTGGGGGATTTAGACGAGGAACAACAATCGGAAACCCTAAGAAAGATTTTTGAAACTTTAAAAACCGAATTTAAATATAAGAGAGGAGTTGAAATAGCCGAAGAGCTTAAGATCTTGAAAGATAAAATATTAAACAATATTGGAACATCATTAGCTCTATTTGATCTCTCAAAATGTGCACGGAAATTACAGAAGATCCAAGAGAAAATTCAACCAGAAGAAATCAAAAATTATCAATCCCGAGTCGAAAATTGGGCTCAGAGGATTATTAAATAAAGGAGATGATTAAAATAAAATGAGTCTGAATATATACAGAGTAGATGAGAGAAAGATATATCCCACCGATGAGAAGGAACTAAAGGATGATGGGATTTATATTATTGTAGATAAACATATGAAACGGTCAAAAATATGGGTATGGAGTGGTCCAAATTCAAGTAAAGTCAATAGATATTTCGCAGGTGTGTCCGCAACAAAGATCAAGTCGAATCAACAATTGTACGGAGCAAGTATAGAAGTGGTTGAAAGTGGAGATGAACCAGAAAATTTTCCAATTCTCTCGAGCACTACTATCTCTAAACCTTCAGAGCAAGGAAAGTCTTTCTCTCTTGACTCGGAACAAATCCCGAAATATGAGAAAATGCAAACTCAACAGTCATTACGAAAAGTTGAGGAACCAACCCCCGAACCAGCTCCGGAAAAGAAAATTAAATCTAACGAACCGAAAGAAGTGAAGGATACGGAGGAGATTTCGGCAAAAAAGGTAGAAACGCTTTTGCTTAACGTTTCGGAGACTCTCAAGGATGTTTTAGATCAAATTGATGAATTTATTGAAGAACTTTAAAAAAAAATAAAGATAAATGGAAAAATAAATAAAAAGATAAAGAATACAAATTAAATGTGTTTTATCAAACGATAAGAGGAAAAAATAATATGATAGATGCAGGAGTGGAATTATCAACCGAAAAGGATGGTTATAAGGCGGGAAGAGAAGTTGCAAGAGGTGCTCAAGAAACTATGACCGCCAACCCAAAAATAGGGATCTTAGTAGTAGATTCATTAGCCCGTAAGCCCCATAATTACAGTAACGTACTGAAAGGCGTTAGAGAAGAACTCGGACCTGGGATTGATATAATCGGAAGCACAGTTAATGGGATTTTGGTCGAAGATCGAATTGCTCTTAGAAGTGTGGGGCTCATGTTACTTGGAGGAGATATAAATATTGAGAATACCTTCAACTATCCCCATTCGAGGATAAATTATAAAGAAATTGCCAAAAAGATCTATAAAAAAAACAAAAAACTGGAACCAAATGATGATAGATTCATGCTGCTCTTTCAAGACGGAATAAAACTTCCGCAAGAAGTTTTGGATAAGCAAAAATCTTTAAATAGCCGTTTCGTTTCCATTTTTACTGGAATAATTAAAAGATTTTTCATGAAGCAAATTGACCAATTAAAGGAAAAAGGGATGGGAATGCCTTCCGTTCAAGAATTCCTTGAAGAATTATATGATTTAAGTTGGAGTAATCAAGTTATTGGGAACATCGCTTCTAACCTACGAAATTATGATTCGATTCAATTTTATAATGATCAAATTGGTGATGATAATATCGTAGGAGCAACGATTGCACCCATGGGGTCTGACAAATTTGGGTTTGGATTTGCCGCGGGAGCAGAACCCACCGGAAAAAGTTGTACGATTGATAAAAATATCGGCAGTTTTCTTCTAAAAATCAACGGAGAATCGGCAATTGAGGGATTATGTGAAGCAGCGGATATCAAAAAGAAAGCCTTGAGAGAACTTAAAGGTTCCGATTATTTGAATTATCACACTATCATTGGAACGACGGAAGAGCATAATGGAGAAACCATCCCTCATCTTACTGCCACCATAACGGATCCAGAGTTGGAAAATTTAATTAATACGGGGTTTCCTTTTGAAAAAGTTCCCGATGAAGTTGATATTTTTCAGAGTAACATGGAGATCCTCCATAGAACCGCAGAAAAAGCGGTAAAGGAATCTTTAAAAAATATATCAGATCCTCAATTCTTATTAGGTTTTGATTGTGCTATTAGATTCTTTGCATATGGAGATAATTTTCCCAGAATAATAAAAACAATTGATGATGCAATTGGAAAAGATATCCCCAGAATGATAGTAGGGTCCGGTGGAGAAATATTCGGAAATAAGGATATTGATTACTATTTCAATAACATGACCTTTGTGACCTTAGCGGGCGGAAAATAATCTTTAAGAATTAATTAATATTTTCTTTTTTAGATTAATTGTTATATCATTTGTAGAGGAAAACCACAATTTTAAGGACTTTTATCCATTCTGATAATAATAATAATAATAGGGACGCTTTTATTAAAAAACGATATTTCATACAAAAAACTTAACATTTAGTCCTTCTTTATTAATAATAAGTTTTCTTTTACTTTTTTGATAACTATTTCGTGATATTGGGACAAATAAAATAAAAAATCAAAAATAATAAATTTCCAAAACTATAACACTATTACATAAAATAAGCCATTTTAAGGTATAAAATATGATAATCGATGAAATCTTAGATGAAGGTAAGGACACTTTTTACCAAGAGAAACAAGAAATCATTCAAAAACGATTTAAAGCGATCAGTGAAACAACAAGATATCAGTTTGAAAATTGTAATGTCTATCGTCAATTTTGTAAACAAAAAAGTTTCAATCCCCGTCGAGACTTGAAATCTTACGAAGATGTTCAGCATATTCCATATTTGACTTCTGCAAACTTCAAGCGCGAGTCCGGAAGACCAAAGGAACTATTATGTGTTCCCGAGGATGAAATTTATGTGTGGACGTTATCAAGTGGAACATCCGGGGATCCATCTATAATCGGAAGGGATAAATTAAATATACAAAGATTTTTCAAGATGTTTGATATTATTATTGAAGAACTTGCGAATATTAGGGAGTATAATTGGAGTTTATTCTTCCAACCTCCGCCGAAAAAAAGACTCACAATTGAAGATAAGGTCCCAGAGCCAGTACATCATATGGGCTATATTTTTAATGTTGAGAATAAACTTCCTATGGATAAACGGGTTTATGCCCTCAAACCGGCGGGAGAAGAAGCAAAAAAGCAAGGAAAACGCTTTGAATTTGCTCCCGAAAAAACTTTCAGATTTTTAAATGATAATCCTTCTGAAAAAGGAAATGGGTGGGTTGCGGGCTCGATCCCCTTGATTTACCAGAGCTTAACGAATTATCACCAAAAAACTGGACAGACATTTAATATTGGGGAGGATTCTTTCATGCTATCGGGGGGAGGGTGGAAAACATATTCTGGAGAGGCTGTATCACCTGAAAAATTTCGAGAAGACATGTGCCACATTCTCGGAATTCCTAAGCCTCACATAACTGATACATATAGCTTTACGGAAACCGATTGTGCGTTTTCAGAATGTGAATATCATAACAAACACAGCCTTCCGTGGCAAGATGTAATTGTCCGGGATGTAGAAACCCTTGAGCCTGTAGGAATCGGTGAAGAAGGATTAATCAACGTAATTAATCCGCTTGCCCACAGTTACGCGGGAGTTTCTGTTCTTCAAGATGATATAGTGAAGATTACAATGGAAGATGAATGTCCTTGCGGAAGAAAAGGTAAAATTGTTGAGGTCGTAGGAAGGGCTGAAGGCGTTGAAGCTAGAGGATGCGGCGCCCAGATTGTCGATGATACGTATTCTGAATAGGCACGGAAGGAAAAAGTCCAATAGCTGATAAACTTTAATTATAAATAAACTAATTATTTTTTTAATATTATAAGTATGAAAAAAAGTATTTCTATTCCAGCTTTTATATTTAAATCCGGGTATGGTGAAAATACCACATCTAAAACCATAAAACGTCAAGATGATGTATTAGAACTGGAATTTCCCATTTTTCAAAAGAATGAGGTCCTAGAAGTTGCCTCGAGACTTGCCAAAAAGAAACGGAGGGCACATAATCGCCATATAGACGAAGTTCTTGACATCATTGATCAAGTTGGAAATTTATGGCGCGATCCTAATTATGATATCAGAAAGGAAGTACTCGAAGTTCTACCCATAATGACCGGTCAATCCAAGAAATTATGTGAGGTGGAGCTTGATGGAACATTAGAAATGTGGGATCGGAAGTACACAGAGATTCAATTAAAAAGTGAACTCGGAGGAAAGGAATACTTAGAGGAGTGGGTTCAAAAGCGATCGACAAGAATTCATGCTCAACCGAGAGGTCTTATTCTTCACAATATGGCCGGAAATGCTTTTAATTTGGGAATGTTGAGCCTCTTTTATGGGTTAATTACAAAAAACGTAAATTTAATAAAGCTTTCTCATGGAGAGCCTTTTATGGCAATAAAATTATGCGAATCTATAGCAGATGTTGATGACAAAATCGCTAAAGAAATTGCCGCGCTCTATTGGAGGGGGAGTAAAACAGAGATTTATGATGCATTATTTAATTCAGGATGGGTCGATGGTGTGTTGGCTTGGGGAGGTATTCACTCTATTGAAGAAATAAGACGTAGAGCAAACCGTTTTGGAATTAAAATAATTGACCACGGTCCAAAAATTTCATTTAGCGTTATTTCGGAGAGCATCTTTAAAGATAAAAATAAAATGGAAGAAATCGCTCAAAAAATCGCCGTAGACGCTGTATGTTGGAATCAAAAAGCTTGTTTAAGTCCGAGGGTAATTTATATAATGGATGATCCCCAGGAATCTGCAGTTTATAAGGAGGAGGGACAAAATACCCTTTCAAATAAATCACAAAACGATCGCAAAACCTTGGATAATCCCGTATTGGATTCTCTTTCCGATATTCCTACGAGGAATAACGAAAATGGAACAAACATAGAAACTCTCATGCAAAGATCAATTAAACAACTCAGAAACCAATATTCTGAACTCTCTCCCATGGGATTTGCGAAAATGCTCGCAGACGGGTTAAAATTGACGGATAAAATTTTACCTCGTGCAAACTTAACTCACTCAGATGGTCTTTCCGTGGAAAGGAAACGAGAATACTTTTTTATGAATTATGTGACGAAAAAAAGGGCAACAATCTTAACCCCGCCGATGGATAAATTAGATTGGACCGTTGTATTCTTAAGAGATTTACCCAACAGAAAAGAAATTGATATGTGCCAAAATCGTTTTCTTATCGTTACCCGAATTTCGAGTATTGAAGATTTAATCCATTCAATTCGAAAAGAAAAGTTACAGCGTTATCTTCAAACGGTCTCTATTTATGGGTCTGATAATTTTATTAAAGAGGTAGCAGAGGAATTATCATTAGCCGGAGCTTATAGATTTCCGAAGGTCGGCGAACATAATAATCATCCCATTGGAATGCCGTGGGACGGTCATTATGTACTTCAAGATCTAACTAAATGGGTATACATTGGTCATTTAGATCAAAAAGTCAAAGAAGAGGATCAACTTTCCTTTTTTAACGATTTGGATTTTTAATGATTTGGATTTTTAATGATTTGGATTTTTAATGATTTGGATTTTGCTTATTGAACTACCACGCCCTAAAGGACGGTGTTTTCTTTTGCCGTCTATGATAAAAATGCGCAAATAAGGTCTGGATTAGAGAAGAAGAAGATCAAGTTCTTTTTCTATCTGGAGAGAGGTTTCGTCTTTTAAATATGAAAAAGTGAATTTTATTTTGTCTATATGGGAATTTTTCATTTTAGGTCTCCCTTCATTTCTGAAGATATACGTCATAATAATATTTTGGTCATTTTCTAATATACTACGTATGCTAGAGGGATCTTGATGATGGAGGGTCAAGATGTTCTCGGGATAATCTATGTCAATATCAAAATTACTTATTTTTTTTCCTGAGATATTTTTTACTTGAATGAAGAGTTTAATTTCATTTTCACTTATTTCAGGGTTTCGGTGAACTTTCCATTGCTTTAAAAACAGAAGATCTTCCTCCTTTTCCTCCTCGTTGGCTTTTTGCATAATATAACCATTCGTAATAGAAGTTTCAAAGTCGTCATATTTTTGGAATTTATTCACAAGAGAGATGACCCTTGACTTATCCAATTGAAATTTCTCACAGACTTGATGAATGGAGACAGGTCCTTCTTTTAGTTCTATTTGTAACCACTTTTTTACTTCCAGAAATTTCAATTCCGGCATATTTTCTTTTAAGATGGTTAATAGTTCCTTTCTCCGAGCTTCAATCTCTGGGTTTTCTATCAAACTTACATTATTTAATGTCTGATAACATGCAATATACAGATCAAGGTTTTGAATTTGCTTCAAGACTTTAGTAAATTTCTGGTAAAGTTCGCCCTCTTTTAGGACTTCGGGGATAATCTGGGAAAAAAAAGACGATGTCATCTTTTTATTGAAAGAAGTTAATTTACGTATCAAATTCACCAAAGTGTGTCTTAAAGACCAAAATCGAAACGAGATAATTTCAAAAATCTCTTTAAAACGTGAATACCCATTCTCTATTATTGAACTTCTCAATAATTGCTCGAGCGATTCCATATTGTCTATTGAGTCCTCTTGAATCACCGAAAAAAAGATATCATCAAATATATTCGGATAATGTTCCATAATTTCTTCCATTGTATTTTTAACTGTTTCAGAAACTAAATAATCGGTGTGATCTAACAAATTGATCAGATTTTTTATAACAGATTCTTCTAATAACTCGGGTCTTTCAATACAGAGTTTGCTTATTAGCATTAATATTTTTTCTTGTGCAACCCATTCTCTTTCATTAATCGAATTGATTAATTTACTAAGGTCTTCGGGATTATATGTTTTTAAGAAGACTCTGAGTAACAAATCTAAACCCTCCCGGATTACATCTATATCCTTCTCATTGTAGAGAATTTCCAATTCCTTATCGAACATTTTAATAAAATTGGGTCGCACAGAAAAAATATCATTTAAAAATTCGATAATCCTAATTCGTATGGTCCATATTTGATCATCTAAGAAAGATATTAACTTTCTAATGAGGGCTTTCTCACGGTTATAATATTCATAAAAATGATTGATTAAAAAAGAAATTATCTTATCTCTCACGGGCGGTTCTATAATTTCATAATTCGAAACCATTATCTCCGTTTTTTCTTTGACCTTATTTAAACTTCCCTTAAGATTATTTATTTGTATCTCTAAGGTTAAATCTTGTATTGTTTCATCATATAGTTTTAGTAAGGGGTCCAATTTTCGAAGCTGTTCCTCATCTAACTCATATCCTTTGCTTTGCACTTCTAATATCCCATTTAAAATCTCAGGTAACGAATCAAAATTATCTTCGTTAGCTAAGGATATCAAGCTATCTAATGCTTTTCTAAACTCTCCATCCCGTATATCTCTTTTTATTTGGCGTAATTCTTGCTCAGAAATTTTGAGTTCTATCCCCTTTCTTCCTTATTATTTTTACATTACTATAAAACTAAAGAAGCTAAAAAAATAAAAAATTTTTGATTTTAGGCTCTTTTATAAGAATCTCATGTGAATTTTGTGAGAATTTTTGAAATATAAGATATTTAAAATGGTGGAGCTGGAGGGATTCTCAATTTACCCGAAATGGGTATTCTTATTGAACCCTCGGCCTCTCGCATATTGTAAGAGAAAAACCGAAGCTTTTCCTTTATGCCAAGCGAGTGATCTGCCACTAATCCACAGCCCCACCTTAAAAGGCAACAGATTATGCTAAAATAAGGTATAATCTATTTTAGAGAATAAAAGAAAATTTATATTCTTTTCGATTCTTTAACCCTAAATTTTTGAATTAAAGATTCCAATAACCTATTAGGTAAAAGGGAAGAGATGGAAAATTTTTGGTCATTCTTGAAATTTCGTTAGAAGAATTCTTTCAGATGTTCATAACCTTCCAAGAGATCTGCTTTACTTATTTTTAATTTGATTCCTAAGTCCATAATAAGATCCATGAATTCCGATAATGGCTGATTGGCTAAATATGCTGCTTTACCGATTGAATATTTTCCATTCGCATATCCTTTTATTGCCAAATATAAACTTATGTATACAATTAATATTCATCTCATGCGATTGTTCGATCAAAATTAAGATTTATTTCCATTCAACTAATTGAGGAAAATGGAAAAAACTATACCTAATTATAAATAAACCTTATTTTTTTTAGGGTATTATAACAACAAATAAATAATCTGAAAAATGTATGAGAATATGAAATCGAGAAAAAAATACAATGCAACACTTATTCTGTTTTACATACTTCTTAGTTACGGGTCAATTCCGCTCTTTATTGGGCTCGAATCAGTTAATCAACCCTTGGCTCAGAATAATCAAGCTTCCCTAGATCAGTTTGAATTAGACGATCTTCCGGATAAGTCGGACGAAGGAACCCAATTGAATACGGAAACTTCGTTAGGCGAAGATACCAAATATGATGAGTCATTAAAGAGCCATTTGCAAGAGGTGAGTTCAGAAAAGAATGGACGTGATCTTGAAAAAGTCAAAACTATAGTTATGTTTGACGAGGGGCTTTCCAAGAAAAAACGTTTAGACATACTGCAATCGCACTTTACCGACTTTGAAGTGATTTATAATTATGATATTATCTCCGGAATGTATCTGCAAGTGGATCCCTATGAATTAATGGACGCTGAAAGCGAAATTGCCGAAATCAAGGCGATCAAGAAGGTTTATAAATCGAAAACATTCAGCCAACCCGTGATAACCGAGGAAGCAGACGGTAGTGAAGGAAATTCAATTACTCCCTCCGCATTAGAAAAAGAGAATTATCCTAATTGGTGGCTTTCCTCGATTGGAGGCGATAGTTTAAGCTACGATGGAAGCGGCGTTACGGTTGCGATTATTGATTCGGGAGTGTATAACCACTCGGGATTAAATATTGTTGACAGTATAGATGCAGTAGGTGAGAGTACGACCGAAGATAAAAACGGGCATGGAACCCATTGTGCCGGGATCGCCGCAGGAGATGGCGCGGGTTCGGATGGAGAATTTAGAGGGGTAGCACCAGGTGCCGGGATTATAAACGTACGAGCGGCGGACAGTAATGGCGCTTTGAGAGATTCATCTATCATAAACGGAATTCAAGAGGCAAATGATGCTGGTGCCGATATAATTTCAATGAGTTTTGGGGGCGGACAACCCGCTGCGCACGATCCAATTACAGCACCTATTGATGTAGCAGTCGAGAATGGTACAATTTGTGTCGTCTCAGCCGGGAATTCCGGTCCAGAGTACTTTACCGGAGGCTCTCCTGCTGCTGGTACCAGTGCGATCTCTGTAGGGGCATCAAATCGTAATGACGAATTAGCTTCTTTTAGCAGTTGGGGTCCAACCTATACCTATTTGGGATATCCAGATGTGGTTGCTCCGGGGGTAGATATTATCTCGTGCGAAGCAAAGGACTCAGTCATTTCAGGAGGAAATCGTTTTATTGGTGATTATTTCGATTTTGAAGGAGATGCTGATTATCTCCCCTTAAGCGGAACCAGTATGTCATGTCCCATGGTGGCGGGTGCGTTGGCGATCTTAAAGGACTTCAATTCTTCAATAACTCCAGAAACTGCAAGAATCGCTCTGTTAGAAGGGGCACGATCACTTACGGACTCAGATGAAGATGACATCCTTAAATCGGGAGCCGGAATAATAAATGTAAGCGCTTCATTGGAGTTTTTAAAAGATTTAGAAGATAATGAAGATGTGAATGAGGTCGCAAAAGTGTATCCCGGTGTTTTACCAGTCGAACCTTATGATCTACTGAACTTCCCGGGAGATCACCAACAATATAATTTAACTCTCATTAGTGGATCTAATAGAACTTATAATATTGATATTCCCTCTGTTGAAGGATTAACAATTAATTTGGATAAAAACCCAATTAGTTTTTCAAATCCCGGTGTTAATTTCTCTGCTTTGGATATAAAAATTGATAATGATGCAAAACCGGGTCTCTATGATTTTCAAATTAATCTTACAAGTGATGAATTAACACCTAATATAGTCAATACTATCAATGTCTCATTTGAAATTAAGCTTCCAGAATACAGCGTGTTAATGGACTCGTTCCACGGATTAAACGATTTCTTACCCGAAATTTCGTTCTATCAGATGGACTTCTATGAATCGATGAAGAAAATGGCCTCCGAAAATGTATCCCTTGACTATAATGCGGTCTCATGGACTCCAAATTATGATGCGCAATTAAACAATTCCATGCTCACCGAAGAACGATTAGGTCAATACGATTTAGTAGTTTTACAATCGCCAATTCTTCCTTATAGTCCAAGAGAGATGGATGCCCTTAATTCCTATTTTTCCAACGGAAGTAACTTATTATTCATGGGTACGAGATCGGAGCAACTCTGTAAGGATAATATCAACAATCTTTTATCGACCCTCGGAACAGGAATACAAGTTGCTGATGCGAACATTATGGATGATGAGTGGCTTGGACTGGGTGCAAGTGTTACTCCCCAGAGCGTTACAGATCTAAATCACGGAGAGATTTTCTCTGGAGTCAATGGATTTAGTTGGTCTGATGGGACTGCATTAAGCACGTCGGAAGAGGCCGAATCTATTGCATCCTTAGATGGTGAGACAGTGGCAGCTTCATACGATGGAAGCAGCGATGGAAAAGGGAAATTAGTCGCTTTCGGAGATCTGCATTGGATGGGGAAATATTATGATTTATCGGACTATGAAAGTGAGCATTCCTTGCTAATGGAAAATCTGATTAACTATTATCAAAACGATGAGAATGTGTCGATTCAAACGAGACTTCGGTCACAACAAACAACAACAGGAACTCTCGACCTTTCTCTCTATGCAAAATATGCGACTAATAATTCGTTAATACCGAGCGACATTTTGAACGATAGTTTATCCGTTGCCCTAAAAAACAATACAAATTCGGAAAATATTAATATGTTTTCCCCCCAAAACGGGACTGCTCTGAACAATAGCTATACCATCTCCAGTCCGAGTAATGAACCCTATACAATCGAAGCAAATTTAACGGTGAGCGGGACAACCTATAACACAAGCTCTAAATTACTCTACTACAACAGTACCTTAATGCCTAAGATTCAAGAGTTAACAGCAGATGAAAATGATGGAGATCCGTATAATATCACGCGAGAGTCCGAGAGCGTTGAAATTGAAGCAAGCTCGGATGATACCTATGAAAAGTTTGATGGCCATCTAGCATTCTATGCCGATTCATTTTTTAACCAAGAACAAACATACACCACAAACATAACGCTAGTAGAAGAAGAAGAAGGTTCCTCTTATTCGAATTCATATGATCCTTCTCCTGATTCAGTACCTGCGGGTTTGGGAATGGTTTATATAACTCCTAATAGCACAGAGGGGAGTTATAAAAACGCCTTCGTTCCGAGAGAGAATTTTTATGTCTACAATAATCCCCCGGAGTTTAATAAGGATGAATCGTCTTTTTCTATAGACAGCGGAAATGAGGTATCATTTACAGACATCACCTCAGATGAGGGTGGAAGCTATATCTACGAGACGATACAAGAGGACATAGTCAATTTTAAGATTTCAGTGGAAGATTCGGTGAATTATGAGGATGACCCCGATGATATGCGAGTATTTGTGAACTTTTTCATCTGTAGTGCATCAAGTGATAATTATGTGTCCTTAATATACCCCGCAGAACTGTTGGTTTCTGAGGTTGACTATGACTCTGAATCAAAACAACATGAAGGAAGTATTACCATCCCTAAGGAAATGAAATATCCTTCGATTACCGGGGCAAAGAATATTTCTACGGAGACAGATATCCAAAGCGGTGGATCTTATCTTGGACTTCTTTATATCAGCGTTTATGATAACGAAGGCGGTGTTAATGAATTTACCATCTTCCTCGCTATTGATCCAATTCAAGAAACTGAGGATTGGCTTCTCTGGCTTGTCTTAATTATTATAATTGCGGTGCTTGCGCTCATTGTGATCGCAATAATTGTTTCCAAAAAAAGAGAGGAAAATCGATACACCAACTATTAAGTTGAAAAAAAAATTTTTACATTTTTTTCTTTTTCTTTTTGAACAGCCTTCTTAGTCGCTTGAAATAGCAGTAGATTAGAGAGAGTTAAGAAAAAAGAATATTAATCCTCGCTTGTTAAACATAATACTTCGCCATTTTCTTGACCAATATAGGCGTGCGATGCCATCTTTATAAACAATCCGGTATCGACTACCCCGGGAATATGTAATAATTGGTCATTTAACGCTGCTGGGCTTTTAATTAATCCGAAATCCACATCAAGAATGAAATTTCCGTTGTCTGTGACCAACGGGCCCGCTTTTGATTTCGCCATACGAAGTTTGGGGGTGCCCCCTAATTTTTTCAGTTTTTTCATTAACGGCACATATGCCATCGGGATGACCTCAACTGGCACTCCTTTCTTCCATTTTTCTCCCAAGGTCTGCGCGTGTTTCCGAAAATCGGCTATAATGATAAGTTCTCTGGAATTTGAGGCAATAATTTTTTCTTGCACCAAACATCCGCCACCACCTTTAATAAGGTTTAAATTTTTATCGACCTCATCTGCGCCATCGATATCTAAGTCAATTTTTGGGTATTGATCTAAGTTTACCAAGGTTAAGGCATTGTCCACTATTAGTTGATACGATTGAAAGGAGGTAGGAATACACTTTAGATTTAGATCTTGGGATTGATTCATCTCGGCTATCTTTTCCACTGCGTACACCACGGTAGAGCCGCTTCCGATCCCTAAAACCATATCTGGTTTCACATGCTCTTCTACTGCCTTCACTGCGGCACTTTTTTTTCCTTTTTCTATTAACTCTTTACTCATTCTTTCGAACTACCCAATTAGATTTTTCCCGTTAATTTTAATATTTGAATTGCCAAATAGGCCGCATTATCTCCGCGATCAATTCCCACGCATGCGACCGGAACTCCGGGAGGCATTTGCACTATGGAAAGGAGCGCGTCCAATCCGTCTAATTTAGCATTCACCGGAACTCCGATGACCGGTTTATCTGTCTTTGAAGCGATCACGCCGGGCAAGGCGGCAGCCAAGCCTGCTACCGCAATAAATACCAATGCCGGACTTTCCTTTACATACGTATCCAGTTTATCGGGATTACGGTGCGCGGAAATAATTTTCAACTCATAGGGAATTTTATTTTCAATTAATACTTTTTCTGCCTTCTCATACACCTCTTTGTCGGACTTACTTCCCGCTATCAGTGCAACCAGAATCTTATTCGATTTCCTATTTTCTAAACTTGTCATACTTAAGGTAAAGAATTTCAGAAATAAAAATTCTAATATTTGCTTACCTAAATCTTTTCAAATTCAAAATGAGATTTATCAAATTCAAAATGAAATTTATCAAATTTCAAAATATTTTTTATAATTTGTTTTATTAATCTAACTTACAAACGTAAAAAAATTATTTAAAAAGTGAAATATAAAATGGCAAAAGAATTAAAAGAAGTTTGGCTGATTGATTATGCTCGTACTCCCTTTTCCCGCTCTCGCCCGGGAAAGCCAGAAAGAGATGTATTCGGCGAAATTCGTGGTGATGAATTAACCGCGACTTTATTAATGAAATTTTTTGATCAAAAATTAAATGATAAAGGCATCACCAAAGAACAAATAGACCAAGTTATCATGGCTTGTGCTCTTCCGGTTCATGAAAATTGGACCTATGGAGGCAGATTACCCATCTTTTTGGCGGATTTCCCCGTTGATACACCAGCTTATTTCTGTGAACGGCAATGTGGTTCCGCGGGAACTGCTATGTCTAACGGTGCGATGGAAATTATGACCGGAAACAGTAAGGTTGTACTCGCTGCAGGGTTCGAACATATGACACGAATTTCCATGAACATCAAATACAACAAGCATATCAAGCCAAATTTGAACATGATTAATAAGAAATCGAAATGGTACCGACCTAAATACGACATTATGACTACAGTTAACATGATTCAAACCGCTCAGAAGCTCTACGAACAAGAAACTCCAACTTTTACCAAAGAGGACTTGGATGAACTCGGTGTACGTTCTCATAATCTGACCATTGAAAGCCAGGAAAAGAATTGGTTTACTTCGGGCGTTTGGGGCGGTGAAATTATCCCAATTAAAGGTCACGCCGAAGGAAACGTCGATGAAGAAAAGATGATTAATAAGGATATGGCTGCTCGAAAGTCCGATTTAGAGACAGTTTCTCAACTTCCACGACTTTCTAAACCCTTCTATTTGGAGAAGAACATTCAGGGCGAAGACATTGGTGGTCGAAGCGGATACAAAGAACGTGAAGGTACGAAAAAAGGAGTTATTACTCCTGGTAATGCTTCTCCTCTCAATGCTGGTGCAACTGCATGCGTACTAATGGAAGCTGAAGAGGCAAAAAAGCGAGGGCTTGAACCCCTTGCAAAAATCGTCTCAGTAGGCTGGGGAGCAGTTGATCCATCCGTGATGGGTCGAGGACCGGTTCCTGCTACAAAAATGGCATTAGAAAATGCAGGTATGGAAGCGGATGATATTGACTACTGGGAAATTAATGAAGCATTCTGCGTTGTTGCTCTCAATTGTATGGATAAGTTTGATATTCCAATGGAAAAAGTTAATGTAATGGGCGGAAGTACGGCAATCGGCCATCCGTTGGGCGCCACAATGATTCGACTTCCTGGTACCTTAGCACGTATTTTAAGAGATAAAGGAGCAAAATACGGGTTAGCAAATGCGTGCTGTGGGGGCGGCCAAGGAGTCGCAGTTCTTTTAGAGAACCCTGATGCATAATCAGCGATTTTATTAATTTAGAGATTCTCTTAACTACCTATTTTTTTTATTTTTCCTTTTCTTCCTACCATTAATTTTTAGAGGTTAATTTGAATAAGAAAGGAGGATAAAAAAAAGAAAGAGAAATTATATTAAAATAGTTAAAATTACGAATTTATTTTTCAATTTCAAAATTGACCTGACATCGGACGCGATAAATTAACAGATCCTCATCTTCTTTTACCTTTACATCCGATTGAAGGATTGTAATATTACGGATACCGCGAAGTGTCTTTGTGGCTTCATTATAAGCATTTTTAACTGCGGTAGCCCAATTCTCTTCACTGGTACCTACTAGCTCAACGCTTTTGTATACTCCCATATTTTTTAACCTCTTTAATACTTTACATATTTAATTGGTAATACTATTTATTACATAGCTCATATTTAAATATTATTCAAAAAGAACATTACCTCTCATTTTTTTATTAAAGGCAAAAGAATACCCCGTCTTTAGGGCGAGGATGAATTTTGCCCTAATTTTAGCCTAAGAACCACATTAACCAAAAGATTCTCTATGCTTCGCACTAATACTATAGAATTGAAACCAAATAAACCACAACAGCGGATTCTAAAGGCGATGTTGGTCAGAAGAGGTGCTATCTGGAACTTAGTTAATTATTACAGGAGACAACCCTTTTTTGATAAGGATAAAGAAGTTTCAGCCTCTACAGAGCAATAACACGTCTTAAAGCACCGTAAGCTCTATCCTCCGAGCTAAGGGACTGAGCAGATTATTTGTCGAAACGACTGGTATCGTATTGATAACGACTACATCATGCCGTCAAGCGTGAGTAGTTCAAAGACTAAGTAATCCTAAACAATAAAAAATTCTAGATTTCTAAATTTTTAAGAAAAGCCGATTTACTTCTTTCATTTAAAACCAAGAAATCTCCATTAATATGCAACCCATAATCTTCTGCCCAATCTACCACTAAATCAAGTGTTTTTTCTCGACTAAAATTTATGATTTCTTGAATATCGTCGAGCCTCACCTTATTAGAAACGCGAAATAAGGATTTAAGGCGTTTAAGTTTTTCAGGATGTCGTTCGGATTTTATGCTCTCTGGATTGTTTTCAATATACCGTTCTAACGAATGTTTTGCTTGTTTTGCGTATAAAAAATCCTTATCAAGATTTATCGCGCGTCTATAATATTTGAGCGCTTTCTTAAATTGATTCTTATCCTCATAGATTATTCCAATATTATAATGAACGTATTTATTATCCGGCTTAAGCTTTAACGCTTCATTATACATCTTAAGAGCTTTTTCAGTTTTGTCCATATCATAATAAGTTATTCCTAAATTGTAATAAGCACGGTAATTTTCGGGATCTAACTGTAGAATTTCTTTAAGGCATTCTGCTGCCTTTTCAAATTGCAAAACGCAATCATCACTCAAATAAAAGGCATAAGCAAATAATGTATCAATATATGTTTGTTTAACTTCTGACGATTTTTTATTTTGTTCATAGAGCTTACTGATTTTCTGATACGCCTTTTTATATTCCGCATTTTCCCTCAATTCTAATACTTCCTCTATAACCTCAGCATCCTTTGTCATTTTTTTCACTTAAACGGGGAGAAACAAGAGTTTTATAATTAACAAAATAATTGATTATACTAATTTTTTACGGATTAGGTTTGTATATTTTGACAATTATTAAGGAATATAAGGGAAAAAAAGGAGAAAAAGAAAACAGATAAAATTATCTGGAAGTTATTGAATGAATTCCCGCAGTACTTGAGGGAATTATTAAAATTTCATCATTATGAGACAGATTATAAAAGTTGAGAGTGCGATTTTCATCTAAGGTAAGGCCACCGGCAGATAAGTGAAAATTTGCCGTGATTAACCCGTAAATCTCTCCTACCGTTTTTTTTAGTTCCTTTACTGGTACGGTCTTGTTAACAGCCAGCTTTTGTTTTTTTTTCTCGGGACCGATAGTAGATGCAAAATAGACTGCAATTTTCTCGGCTTTGACTTCCTGGGGGGTTTTTGAATGGACCGCGGAACTATCTTCAGATGTTTTTGAATTGATTTCTTTTTCTTTTGGATGCTCCGGTTTCGGTATAGAATCTAGGTTCTCCTGAAACGTCATATTCTGCTGATTTTGAGTATCTTTAACTTCAAAAGAAAGAGGTTTACTCTCTCCACGTTCTTCGGTTTTGGACTTCTTCTTATCAGGACCTAACAAGGCTTCCTTTAAATTTTTGGTTTCTTCTTTTATCATGTCTTCAATATTTTGAGATTGAACGAGACTCTTAAGTTTAAAGTTCTCATCTTCCAGATCCATAATAATATTCGTTAATTTATTTACAACTTGTTTGGAAACATCCTCTGAAACTAAATTACTATTTTCCAGTTTAACGGCCTCTGACCCGCGTATTTGCAAGTGTTTATCAATATAAAGCATTGATACAATGTCATGTTTATTATCCTCACTGGAGTGGATAAAAACATAGGGAAAAGGATATTTCTTTCGGTCTTCAGATAAATTACTGGGAAGCTTGATCGTATGATTCGTTTTACACACGGGACAATGATATATCTTCCTTACTGTTGAAGGGGTTTCTCTCCTTTCTTTTTTCTTTTCGGACATTCTTTAACCACAACAGAAATTTAAGTAGTATAATTTTAAGTTATTTTATATCTTTATAATTTTTTCTAGGTTAAATTGAATTAAAACCATAATTTATTTTTCTCCCTTCACATACATCTATAAACGCATAATACTATAAAAATATTGATGGACGATAACCAAGTTCATCTTGTAACCGCAAGCCCTGAAATGTTAGCGTTTGAAGTTACTGTAATCCTCTGTACTTAGGCGAGCAGTTTGCAACGGAATACGAATCCATAACTCATTAGAGCGCGGTAGTTCAGGAAAGAGGTTTTACCCAAAATAAAATGCCCCTGCGGTGCTTGAGGGGATTATCAAGATTTCATCATTAGGTGAGATATTATAAGATTGTAAGGTACGGGTTTCCTTTAAGCTAAGACCCCCAGAAGCTAAATGAAAGTTTGCAGGGATTAACCCAAAAATCTTTCCGATTTTTCTCTTTTGTTTTGCAATAGTAATGGTTTTATCAATGATTAGTCTTTTTGTCTGTTCCTCTGGACCAACGGTAGAGGTAAAATAGACGAATATTTCCCTT
Source organism: Promethearchaeia archaeon (assembly GCA_046483985.1). Lineage (GTDB taxonomy): Archaea > Asgardarchaeota > Lokiarchaeia > Sigyniarchaeales > SOKP01 > JAWOCD01. The sequence goes on along the minus strand of JAWOCD010000120.1, from coordinate 35,207 downwards.
GAAGTATCCTTCTTTGGAACTTTAGGCTTTACTTTCTTTTTGCGATGATGCGATCCCTGGGGTTTTTGGCGTTTTTTCCTCTTCTTATACTCCCCCAATAGTGATTTCTTCAAATTTCTACTCTCTTCCCTTATTATTTCTTCAATATGAGGAGAATTTAAGAGGTTTTTAAGTTGGAAGTTTTCTTCTTCCAAGTCCATGATAATATTAGTCAGTTTGCTCACAAGTTGTTTGGTGAGATTCTTTGAAACGAGATTACTCTGCTCCAGCTTAACGGCTTCTGACCCTCGGATTTTTAAATTCTTGTCAAAATAGAGCATAGATACTATATCATTTTTATCATCTTCGCTAGAATGAATAAATACATACGGAAATGGATATTTTTTTCTACTTTCTGCTAAATTGCTTGGAATTTCTATCGTATGCGTTGTTTGACATACAGAACAATGATATTCTTTTTTTATTATTAAGGGTTTTTCATCTTTCTCTTTTCTAATTTCAGCCATTCTCTCACCATCTTAATATAATTTTATGGCAAAATTTTATTTTTATTTTCTCTTAAGTAATTTCTTCATAGCCTTAAGATAAACATCTACGGGAATAATAGGAGGATTTCTGACATATGATTTCGGTAATGGAGTATCGCAACGTGAACATAATGTTGAATTACGCAACCATTCTCTAAACTCATCGGCATGGGAGGGGAACCTACAATGAGGGCACACAACAATCCCCCTATCCTTGTCTTTCTTTAACTCTGGAAGGCGAAAGCAATGAATGCATTTAAAATCATCAAGGCTTAAATTTCCCGTTCGGGGTTTAAGTTGTCCTAATTTTATAGTTTTAGTGGTTTTAGTGGTTTTTCTTGATGGTGCCCTCCTCTTCTTTTTCTTCTTACGTTTTCTTCGTGATCGAGATCTACTTGTTCTACTTGTTCTACTTGTTCGAGCAGAACTTCCAGTTGGAGTACTCCTCCTCGAAGAGGCCCGGGAACGGGTTCTCGTATTTTGGATGGTTCTAGGCTGCTCATTTTGTATACGGGAAATCCGATTCCTTCTCCTTGCGATAATCTCTTGATTAATTTCAGGTAATGGACCTCGTAGTTTCGCAAGTCCGTATATTAATAATAATCCCGAGATTACAGTTAAGACTAAAATAAATGAATCAAAAAAGAAATTTGTAACGGTAAATGAAAAGACCCCTTCCATTATGCCATATCCCACCTCAATAAAAACAGATGAAAAAAGGCCAAAAATTATCCACAAAATGGATAAAAACAACGCAAATTTATTTGCTTCAAAGGGTTTGCTCCCAATATAGACAAAATCATAATTTCGAAAGCATAAAAAGAGGGAAAAGAGAGAATAAAGCAGATATGGTAAAGAAAAGATCAATATCCAAGGGCTAAGGTACAAATTACTATTGCCGAAAATATTTTGATTTAGAAAAGGGGTATAATGACCCCAAAAGAGAAAAAAAAATCCGATAAAAATGGGGAAGAGAATAAAAAATTCGGTATTTTTAGGTGAATTTAGTTCTCGCGATAATTTAATATTTTCAAATAATTTTACTGTAAATGCGCTCCATATCCCCATTAACATCCAAGTTAAAAAAATAAGAGCAGAATACCTTATAAGGGCATGAATCAGCCCAATAATCACAAATATTCCAAAAAGATAAAGATAATTACGATTTCTTATCAATAATATCACCATAGATGAGTAGGAAAGTTCATAACTTGCTTATTCTTTCTCATCATACTCTAAATAAATTGCTTTTCCGTCTACAATTGGATTGATAAAATCGACCAATTGCGGTAGGGTTTTTGGGTCAAGAGATCCTTTAATATCATAAGAAACGGGGTACCATTTATTCTTTCTCAGATTAGCTCTGAAAATTTGAAAACCATAGGAAGTTCCGTCTATTTCATAAGGGTCAATTACTAGTGCAAGAGCCTTTTTCCATAATTTTTGATATCGTTTTTGAGTCCCCATATCCTCATCGCTCATAAAACACCCATAGGAAGGGTGAGAATGATACCATCCGCAAATAAAAAGGTTATTTTTTTTAATATCTTTAAACGCCTTGATGTAATTATTATAATCCTTTATTTCAGCATTCACTGCAGACCCATGCCCCATCGGATAAACATCTTCGATAACCAAAACATTCTCATTATTGATCTTACCTGCAAGTAACCCAATTACTTCCACCCATTCATCCTTTGGGATTTTTTCATTGGCATATTTTAATGAATGACTCGCAATCTTCAATACTGCTTTCACCGTGATCAATGTTTTCGCAGATTTTCTCTTTGGTTTGGGGGCTTCTAATTTCTGTTCTTTTTGCTTTGTTTCACTTGATTTACTGAAATGAGAAGAAATATCACCCGCAATTTCTTCTTCTTCACTTAAGAGCTCTTGATAAATCTCGTCCATAAGCTCTTTCTTTATCTGTTTTTTAAGTTTGCCTTTTATTTTTTCTTTTATTTCCTTTTTAATTTTTTCTGTATCTTCTGGAGCATCGGGCATTAAATATTTCACCATTTTTTATTTGCGTATTTCTTAACTAAATGTTTTACTTTTTTCTCAAAACGCTTCGGTTTTTTCATCATTTCTAGAGCAGCTTTCTTATTAAATACATCCATGGGGTTAACATATTTTCCGCGAGTATCCAACATTGCTTTTATTGATTGAATTACGGTTACTGCGGTTTTTGAAGGGCTCCACCCACCTTTCTTTCCTATTAAACTTGGATCTACGAGAGCCAAACAAATATTTCGCTGTCCTTTGTATTCGCCTGGTTTAGGCCAGAAATTGGGATGCCAGATTGGCGTGTGCATACGAACAAAGGGCGGTCGTTTTGGATATTGAGGGGGGAATTTCATTTCAATCTTAAAAATCCCCTTCTCATAAGGGGTTCCTTCGGGTCCCTTAATTAAAATCGCTAAATGATCAATACTCTTCTTTTTAGGGTTAAAGGGTTTTAATTGTAAAATTTCCCCTTTCTTTTTAAGCTTTTTTAAGGCTGCAAAATCTTGACTAATCCTACTACTTCTTACACTCATAACTCAATCCTTTAGTTTATTTCTATTTCCTTTAATAATTAAAGAAACTTAACATATAAATAAATTTAGTTTATTTGTTTGTTTATTTTTAATGTAATTTTAGCGTAACAAATATTTCTCCCTCTCTGAATCCCGCAGCTGTGATAAGTTCATAATTTCTTAATTCATTTTCTTGGGGAGTTTTGTCCAAGTCAACTACCTTAATATTGTTGAAATCCATCACGGTCAAGGTTGGCTCAAACTCAGGATCCACTTGAAATCCATTTTGCTCAAGTATATCAACTATCCGAGAACAAGGATAGTCCTTTTTCATTTTGACCGAGACTCTTCGTACATGTTCGCCGCATTGCAAACAATCAGGGTTTCTATTCTTTTCAATATGGTAAATTTTCATAGTGACCGCGTTAAAGATCACATAAGTTTTTACGGGCTCTCCTAATCCTTTATTTCCGCTATTCCAATGTAGGATTTTCATAGCCTCATGGGATTGGAATGCCGATATTGCTGCGTTTATCGTTATAATACCGGGATCATGTCTGTCTATAATTTGCACGATATCAGATTCCGTATAATAAGGGTAAAAATCATGTTTTTCCACTAATTCATTTGCTTTTTGCTTAATAAATTTCATATCCTCAAGATTTTGAGGATTAGGTTCTCTGTCAAATTCTTCCTCAAAAGCCATGCTTCCCTTAAATACACAATGGATCCGTTTTCTGGGAATTCCAACCACCGTACAGGCGGCCATTTCCTCACTTTCTCCAACTGGTAGCGGGTTACACTCGTAACACGCATTTTCGTAGGGAAAAACGGTATAGGTGTGTCCGTAATAACCAGAAACACCCCCATCAACTAGAGGTTTTTTAAATCTAATACATTGAGCGTTAAGATTAAGGCGGGCATTCATCGAATCGAGCCCCCCAATCACCACATCTGCTTTTTTATATAAAATGGGATTAACTTGTTCGAGTGAAGTATGATATCCTTTAATCTCGATGTTTGGGTTTATTTCTGAAAGTCTTTCGGCGCCCACTAAAGCTTTTGGAGCTCCCATTTCAGCACCTGCAAATAATAACTGGCGATTTAAGTTGGAATGTTCAATGATATCTAAATCTACTAAATCTAAATGACCTACCCCTAACATAGCCAAGTTTTTAGCAATTTCACATCCAAGCCCTCCAACCCCAATTATAAGAATACGGGAGTTTTTTACTATCTTTTGAGACCACCCTTCTAATCGAAATTGGCGATCATAAAGTTCTCGTTCCTCATCGGTTAATTCTTTGCTAAAAAATTCTGATCTTTCTTTCATTTTGCTATCTACCCTTAATATGAATATAAAAAAATAAAGAAAAAATTATAAATTTTGAACCTTTTTTAGAAACCTGCAGTACTAGCAGGTATTAACAAGACATCATCGCCTTCTGAAACGGAGTAGTCACTAAGTGGATTAGCGTCATCCATGGTTACTCCTCCAGAAGAGAGATGGAAATCTGTGGGGTTTAAACCAAAAATATTACCTACGGTCTCTTTTATATCTCCAACGGTATTTCCATCATTCACGATTAACTTCTGTTTCTTTTCTCCAGGTCCGATTGTAGAGGTAAAATATAAGGTAATTTTTTTACCTCCTCCTCCAGCAGGTGTCTTTGCAGCTGGTGTCTTTTCAGCTGGTGTAGCATTAGGTGTTTTGGATTGAATCGGCTCTGGCTCTTCTTCCTCAAACTCCAAGTCTTCGTCTAAATCCTCATCAAATTCATCATCAAAAGACATATTATATCACTACTATTTTTGCTTATAATGACAATATATTTGTATATATAATTATTAATTATAAATATATTTAAATAAATGTTTTAAAAGTTAATTACCATCATTTTAAATATTAGATTCAAATCTCAAATGAGAAAAAGAATTTTATAAATAGCGATGAACGATAAAACACCCCCGAAATATAAAATAAAGGAGAAAACCCCGGATAAAGTCGATATTATTCGAAAAAATGAGCAGTTATTAGACGATATCAGGAAAGAAAAACAAAAGCTTAAACAAGAACGTGAAAAATGGGAAAAAATTGCTAAAGTGGCACAAAAGAAAAAAAATAAAGTAGAAAAACTTGAAGAAAAACAAAAATATTTGGAAACTAACCATCACAAATTATTAAAACGGAAAAAAAGAGAGCAAGCGAAACTGGATAACATTAATCAAGAGTTAACTGAGAAAAAAAAGGAATTATCGCTCATTAAAAGGAAAATTCATGATCTTTCTCAGAGAAAAAATGATCTTGAAGATCAATTGGATGATCTCAAAAAGAACATTAAGAAGAGAAGAGCAGATAGTGAGGATTTAAAAGAAGACTTGGATAAACTGAAGGCGGGAAGAAATAAATTAAAAGGGGATTATGATAATCTCAAAGGGAAAGTAGAGAGTCTAAGAGATGAGGTTTCAGATTTATCGGATCAAAAGAGTGACTTAGAGGATAGAACGGACAAATTGGAGAATAAAAAAAGCACGTTAAACTCGGAAATTCAACGGGACCAAAAACGACATGATGATCTTGAAGAACAATTGGATAATCTCAAAAAGAACATCAAGAAGAAAAGAGCAGATAGTGAGGATTTAAAAGAAGATTTGGGCAAACTGAAGGCGGCCAGAAATAAATTAAAAGAGGATTATGATAATCTCAAAGGGAAAGTAGAGAGTCTAAGAGATGAGGTTTCAGATTTATCGGATCAAAAGAGTGACTTAGAGGATGAAATGGCAAAAATCAAAAATGATATTTCTCGGCAAAAGTATAAGTTAGATGAAGAACGGAGAAAGATCGATGAGCAAAAAGAAAAATTACGACATAAAAAGCAAGAAGTGGATTATAAAATCGATGAGTTAGAAGATAAGCAAGACGACTTAGACGATACTAAAAATGAATTGAAGAAAGAAAGAAAAAAGGCAAAGAAGACCCGAAGAAAAGAGAAGAAAAAGATGAAAAAGATCCGAAAAAAAACAAACCGTCTTGAAAAAAAGGAAAAAAAATTGAAAAAAAACTTAGATAAGTTAAAAAATCAATATGATACTTTGCGCAATGATGTGGACAATTTAGAGGATAAAAAAAGCAAATTAAACTCGGAAATTCAACGGGACCAGAAACGACTTGATAAACAGAAAGCAGATATCCAAAAAGAAAAGAAAATTATCAGAAAAGAGCGGAACAAAATTAAAAATGAGAAATCAGAACTCCATAAAAGACGAAATGAATTAGAAAAGCGTATAAAAAAATTAGAAAAACTTCAAGAGGACAAAATCAAGTCAAAAACCCCGGATATCAGAACAAAAACCCCAGAATAATGACTTGATCGATATTCTTTTTTTAGATCCAAATTCCTTAAAATTCCTGAAATTTCAATCCATAATTTGTTAAAAAGTTTATCTTTGCCACAAAAAGAAAAAATGTATTAAAAAAATGTCGGATTAACGAAAAAAAAAAAGTTAAATAAAAGTTTAATTGACTTACTATAATTCTTTTTCATACCATTCCTTATCGGATTTCTTAATTCCCATTTTCATCAATGTACTTCGTTTAGAACCATCAGAATCAAGGCAAATATAATATGCTTTATCCTCACCTAGGGATCGCTTCACATATAATTGAAGTTCTTCGATAATTTTCTCTTCAATGCCTTTTCGATATGCATCTTGTTTTCTGGTGATGACTTGATGGATTAGGACCCAATTATTCCCTAAATAATCGGTAAACATCGTGTATGTTCCAAACCCCACCAAATTACCATCTTCTTTTGCGACTACCATTCCATTACGATATTGTAAATCCATGGACCGTTTATCAAGTTCCTTTTCAAATTCTTCCCAATTGGATGAGAAATAGCACTTATTTTGTATAAAATCCTCGAAGATTTCTTTTAATGCATCTTTATCTTTTCTTGGATCATATCTTTCTATTTCGATCATATTAATTAATTCACGAATTCGATTATTCTTTAGACAAATTAATAAAAATAAATAAAATTTTTAGGTTCTTTATGGTATGTGTCCTATCATATCCTTAATAATAATTTTTTTTTAGGATAAAATAAGAAAGTTCATAGGATAATGAGTAAACAAAATAAAAAGAAAAAAAAAGCATCTTCACCTCTCTCTATTCCCTTTAAAAAGCTCAGGAAGGGGGTTAAAGTCCCGAGATTTGCGAAGGCCGGAGATGCTGGTGTTGATGCGCGGATTCACGGATTCAAGAAAATCTTAGTGGAAGACGATCACAAAGAACTGATTGATATCGAAGCTGAAACGTATACCTTAAAACCGCTTGAACGAATCGGATGCCCGTTAGGGTTTGCCACGGCCATTCCGAGAGGATATTTTTTCAAAGTTGTCCCGCGGAGTGGACTAGCCCTCTGGCAAGGGATTAGTATCGTAAATTCTCCAGGAACCATAGATTCTGGTTATCGAAACGAATGGATGGCAATCGTGGTCAATTTATCCAATAAAGAAGTGATTTTAAAAAAGGGAGAAAGAATTTGCCAATTAATTTTAGCAAAAATGTATCCGTACGAATTTCATGAAGCAGATAAACTTCCTCCCTCAGAACGGGGTCTGGGAGGTTTTGGATCAACCGGGAAGGAGTAAGGAATATTATTTTTAACTTATAGTAAAAGGAGTCATCATCCTTTAGGACGGGGATCAAAAAATTCAAATTAAGTATCTTATTTTGAAATCATAGAATAGGAATTTTTTTAAGGTTATAGTAAAAGAATCATGACAGAATCCGATAAATATTCAATATGTAAAGAACATTGCCTTTATCCCTTATTAAATCCCAAAAGCTTATGCATCTTCGGTGCTAACAATAATTTACTCACGACGATGGGATCCATGCAATTGAGAAACATCATTGCGGGGGGATTCAAGGGAAATATATATCCGATTCACCCTAAGTTGGACGAGGTGCAAGGATATAAAGCCTACAAATCAGTACTTGACGTTCCAGAGACCCCAGATATAGCCTTTATTATCCTTCCCCCGAAAGTTGTCCCAGAAGTTATGGAAGAATGCGGGCAAAAAGGAATTAAGCGACTTATAATCACCTCGGGCGGATTTAGAGAAAGTGGAGAACAAGGAGAACAGTTATCTGAACGGATTTCTCAAATCGCGGAGAAATATGATATGCGATTTATCGGTCCTAATTGTTTAGGGGTATATAACGGCTGGTATGATCCAGAGGATGACAACTCTCGCCTTAATACTATGTGGATATATGAAACATTCGAAAAAGGAAAAATCTCTATCGCGAGTCAATCGGGCACTATTGCATGTCATACGGTGTGGCATGCAAATAATATGGGAACAAAGATCGGGAAATCCTTGTCAATAGGAAATGAATTAAATATTGATATAGTTGATTATTTGGCCTATTTTAAAGATGATCCGGAAACAGAAGTGATTGGACTTTATATTGAGGAAATCAAACGAGGGAGAGAATTCATTAAATTAGCAAAAGAGATTACGCTCCATAAACCAATTATTGCTATCTATGCCGGCGGTACCGAAGCTGCCGCTCGATCCATTATGAGCCATACAGGCGCTATGGGCGGCAATCAAGACATCTACAATGCCGTGTTTAAAGAGACCGGCATCATCTCCACTAATTCAATTACTGACTTTCTTTACTTATTGAAAATCTTTGAAATCGCTCAAGAATTACGTATTTACCCGCAAGGAAATAAAGTTGGGATAATTACAGATTCTGGCGGTTCGGGTTCTATGATGGTTAAATCTGCTGAGTTATATGGCTTGGAAGTACCCGAATTTTCAAATGAGTTGCAAGAGGAAATTCGGCAACATATTCCTCCTACTGCTGGAGCTCGAAACCCCATCGATGTTACCTTTGATATGAACTTCTATAATCTTTTTGTAAAGTTTCCGAAACTATTAGTTAAATCAGGTGAGGTGGACGCAGTAATTGTCTACGGTGTTTTTGATTTTGAAGAAGTCGTTGACGTTATAGAAGAGAGTGGGTTTGAAGTGGATAAACACATGCGGCAATTTTCGAGCGCAATTGATAGAGCCTTTTTAAAACCGAGCAAACGGATAATGGAAAAGTATCAAGCCCCTATCTTCTTTGTCGGACCGCAACCGTATAAAAAATCAATTTATCAAAAATTGATTGCAATGAACTTACCAGTCTTTGATTTCTGGGATCAACCCACGAAGTGTATGGATGCACTTGTTAAATATGCAACCTTTCGCAAAAAACGCCTCAAAACATTATGAAGTTTCGGTTTAAAATTTGAAACATCTATCATAACGAAAAAGTTTTTTTAGGCATATGTTATAATTGGATTAAATGATATAATCTCTTAAAGCAATTTTGTATAATTTGGGATTGTTGAATGAAAAATTTAGATGCTGAGGATTGTTTTTCCTCAAAGCAATATAAAACGATCTTGCAGCGATCTCCCTTACCTACTTTGGTAATAAATCAAGATTTGGAAATTGTTTTTTTGAATGAGGAAGCAAAACACTCTTTTTTTGAAGACAATAAAGATCCAATTCTCAATATACAAGTTTTGAAATTAGATATAATTAAATCCAATTTTCGAGATAAATTAAAGAAAATCAGAGATAACGGGAATCTCAAATCCCTACCTTCCTTAGAAGCCCAAATTAAAACAACAAAGAACAGATATGAATGGTTTAAGATAAACTTCTCCAAATTTACCATCGAAAGTTCGCCGTTTTTTCAGCTTACCTTTACGAATATCCAAGATTATAAAAACACCCCTCAACTTATAAGCCCTTCCCGAGAGTTTGCATCTATTGCGGAACAATCCCTCATTGGCATTTGCATCCTTCAAAACGATAAAGTTCAATATGTGAACTCTAAATATGCACAGATGTTTGGAGCTTCAAAAGAAGAAATGCTCCATTTAAAAGCTGGAGAATATCTTAATTATATTCACCCGGATTTTCGCTCAGAGAGCAAAAACCAAGCAAGAAAAAAACAGCAAGGGAAAAAGGGAACAAAAAATAATTATATTTTTAAGGCGTTAAAAAAAGACGGAACTCCATTTTGGGCTGAGATTGTTTCACATACAATTGAATTCAACGGAGATTCTGCGGATCTTATTGTATTACGTAATATTACAGAGGAAAATTGGATAAAGAGTCAATTGAGAGAGGCAAGGAAAGTTGTTAAATCTTTATCTCAACAAACGATAATGGGCATTTTCATTTTGCAAAACGATACGTTCAAATATGTAAACCAAAAGTTAGTCCAGATGATGGGATATCCTAAACAAGAAATATTAAATTGGAAACCAAATGTTTTTTATAAGAAAGTGATCCATCCTGATGACCGCCAATTTATTCAGGAACAAGCAGCAAAAAAACAGAAGGGGGAAAAGGATGTTATCACCCACTATGAATTCAAGGGAATCAAAAAAAACGGTGAGACCTATTGGGCAGAATTATATAGTAATACAATCACATATCAAGGAAAAACGGCTATTCTCGGTGTTGGCTTGGACATATCGGAGCAAAAAGATGCCAAAAGAAAACTTCAGAAAAACGAGACCAAATTTGCCCATTTAATTAACAATATGTCAGATATGCTTATTGAGTTGGATGAAAAACTCAAGATTCAATTTTGTAGTTCTCAACTTTACAAGATGTTTGGGTATAGTCCCGATGAAATTATAGGAAAAAGAGCATATCAATTTGTGCATCCAGAAGATTTACCGTGTATAGTTAAGAAAATGAAAAGCATCTTTAAGACTAAAAAGGATTTAACTCTCGAATACCGGGGACACCACAAGAACGGAGAATGGATACCGACCTATTCTAAGGGAAGTGTGTATGAATATGAGGGAAAACGTGGACTAATTTTTATTGCCAGGGATAACCGTAAAAAAAAGCGGGCAGAGAGAAAGCTACGAGAATCAGAAAAAAAATATCGCACTTTAATAGAAAATTCTCCCAACGCGATTTATTTGGTCAACTTAAACAGCGAAATTGTGGATTGCAATAAATTAGCTCTTAAAACCTTCTCCAAATCTCGGAAAGAAATAATCGGCCACAATATATTTCAATTACTGGACTTTCCCGAGGACAAGATAAGATACATTTTAAATGAGCTATTCGATCGAATTAAACACCGCTCATTTAAACCCATTGAAATTCAATTCGTAAATGCCAAGGGCGCTAAAAAATGGCTCCACCTTTATTATTCCTTGATGAAAATAGGGGGAAAAAATCTTGTCTTACTCGAAACTCAAGATATATCAAACTTGAAGTTAGCAAAATCCCTTTTAACCAAGGAAAATATTAAATTAAGAGAACTAGAGGAAAAAAACCGGAAAATTATAGATGTATCCCCTAACTCTATTATCCTTCTCGATTTAAATTCCAAAATAATTGATTTTAATGATGCTGCTATGGAGAATCTTAATTTTTCAAAACGAGAAGCGGTTGGAAAAAGAGTTTTTGAAATACTTGATATTCCCCAAAAGAAGGTAAAGAGACTCCTTAAAACATTTGTAGCACGATTAAAGAAAGGGAGCAAAAAACCGATTGAAATAAATTATAGAGATTATCAAGGAAGAAATAAATGGATTGAAATTTATTACAATTTAGTCCTTATAAATAAGAATTCCCGCATAATAGTAGAGTCTGTTGATGTTACAGAAAAAAAACGGGCATTAAAAATAATCAAAGAAGAAAATAAGAAACTGAAGCATTTCGATGAAATAAGAACAGAATTCGTGAAACGTGCTTCCCATGAACTAAAAACTCCCTTAACTTCAATTCATGGAGCTTTACAACTCTTCTTGGAACTGTACAACTCAGAGTTAGATGAGAGAGGTAAAGAATTCATCCAGATAGCTCTTAAGGGGAGTACTCGGCTTAAAAAATTAATATCAAGTCTTTTAGATATCTCTCGGTTGGAAGAAAATAAATTAATTCCGCTAAAATTAAAATCCTATAATTTTAAAGAAATTATCGATGATTGTATCAATGAAATTAAATATTTAGCTGAAAGAAGAAAAACCAAAATTAAACTTCATTGTAAAGAACCAATTCCAAAAATAAAACTTGATAAAATCCGTTTTGAACAAGTAATTACTAACCTTCTTTCAAATGCGCTGAAAAATACTCCTCCCCATGGAAATATTTCAATAAATGTTGTAAAAAGAAAGGGTTCATTACTTCTTTCCGTAAAAGATACCGGAATTGGATTAACGGAAAAAGAGAAACCAAGACTATTTAAAAAATTCAGTAAAATAGAAAGATATGGAAAAGGACATAAAGTAAACACAGAAGGTACAGGACTAGGATTATTTATTTCTAAAACAATTGTTAAGATGCACGGTGGAAAGATTTGGGCCGAGTCCGAGGGGAGATATAAAGGGTCTACATTTTTTATTGAGTTACCGCTCGAAAATTTTGAAGATTAGAATCAAATTGATCTTTAACATTCTCAGAAACTTTTGCTCATTATCATAACGAACAAATCCTATAATCTTGATGATTAATAAGTAACTTCTGATTCAATCTTCTTAGAAAATAAAAATATTTTGAATTGATATACTAAATGACTTTATCTAAATCTCATAAATCTTCGAACAAAACTCGAATTGCAGATGATGCGAAAAAAATGAAAAAAGAAAAAAAGATGGAGAAGAAAAAAGAGTTCTTAGACAGTGCTTCCCATGAGTTAAAAACCCCCTTAAGCCAAATCTATTCGGCGGCTCAATTACTCAAAGAATCAAACCTTGCTGGTGATAAAAAAGAACTGCTTGACCTCATCTTGAACGGAAGCGAAAAATTAAAATATTTGTTAAAGAATTTCTTCGAATATTCAAGGTGGGACAGCAATGACAATAAATTTGAAAAAGAAGAAAAAGATCTTATTGCTCTTATTAAAAAGTGCAAAAAAGACTTACAATTTTTTATTGAGAAGCGACGGCATGAAATTTACCTTAACTTGCCTGAGCAAATGATTGTAAAGTTTGATAATGTAAAAATGGAACAAGTTATTACCAATTTGCTCTCAAATGCAATTAAATATACACCTGCTCAAGGAGAAATAACAGTTACCGTAAAAGAAGAGAAGTCGGAAAACAAGGATTACGTTATTTTTTCTGTGAAAGATACAGGGATAGGGTTGACCGAAGGGGAAATGGATAAATTATTTAAAAAGTTTACAGTCTTGGAACGAGGAAAATCACTAAATTTTGATATTTATATGAAGGGAACAGGACTAGGATTGTATCTTTCCAAAAAAATTATAGAGTTGCACGATGGAAAAATCTGGGTCGAATCGGACGGGATAAATAAGGGATCCACCTTTTATGTGAAATTACCTCGAATTTAAGGCGGTTAATCTCAATTTTTAAGGTTCCTTTTATTGAATTACAACTTCATTCGACTTCTTTCGCTATAACTTAAATATTTATAACTCTAAAACTTATTATAATTGGAATTTTAGGTTAATAAAAAGCAATAATTATCGATATATAAATTTAATATTATTAAGGTGATTTTTTGCCAAACGATTTTATATTCTTCTATAATCCTCCGTCTGCAATATTGGCGTCTGGCACAAAAGATGGCGTAGAGTTAGGTGGAAATATGAGTTTAGTTAGTATTGATTCGGCTCATAATCTTTATGCCGAGGGCAACATTTTTTCGGAGATGAGTTGGGCGGAGTTTTATAAGGAAGAAGGCATTGATGATCAAATTAATACCTTCACTCCCAGAGAGATGACGACCGTTCGAGGGAACTCTGAAGCACTTATTGAAGTAATCATTGAGACGTTAGAAAAAATTATCAAAGAAAGAAAATTGTTTTACGGTATTGTAGATTTTGAAGTAGATGCTTTTATGAATGAAAATACAGTCATCCCTGGATTAAAGATTGACTATGAACTTATTAATAAATTAATGAAAGCCCATAAAAAAAATCGCGATGAAGATCTCTTTCCAAAGCTGCTAAAAGAATTAGATAAAAGTAAGACTCGTGCCAATAAAATAAAAATCCAGTTTCAGGGTGCCAAAAAAAATAATTTACATTATTTCGGATCAAAATTAGAAGATTTCGCTTATAAACTAAAAATGGCTCATGGTTTTGCAACGGGCCTTGTCTGTACCTCAAAAAAGGTCGCGAACTTGTATATCATGTCGGATAATATTTCTTTCAAGAAGGAGGGAAACACTAACGATTCCCTTTACATTGACAAAGAGAATAAAGAAATGATTGAATATGGAATAAATGCTGACGTATTATTTCCCATTAGTTGGTTTCGGATTGACTTAGGGATAAATTCCCTTCAAACATTGGAGTTATGGGACCAAATTAAGGACAATCAACAATTGCAAGCAGTATTAGAAAAATATGAAGACTACATTACCCAATTAGTAATTAAAAAATACCAAAAATTAGCAGATACCCAAAAAATAGGTCTGAATTTAGGTGACGATTTCCGAAATCTCAAGCCCACAGAAAGACAGCAGGCATTGAAAGATATGGCAGATGCTCTCCGTGTCTTGACGAAAAAATATAAAGAATGAACAGTTATTCTTTGAGAATTCTGGGTGCCTTAATATAACCGTCCTTTTTCTCATCAGCGTTTTTAAGTGCTTCTTTGGAAGAAAGGGATTTCCATGGTTTATCTTTTCTGAATTGATTGTTTAAGTCTTCTATTGTATGAGTAGTGGGCTCTACGTCCGTGGTGTCCAAGTCTTCCAACTTAGTAAAATAGTCTAAAATATCATTTAATTGGGAAGCATATTGTTCTTTCTCATCATCGGATAGATCTAATAACGCTAATTTAGAAATATGGTCAATGGAATCTTTAGAAAATTCTTTTTCATCGGTCATTGCTTAATAAATAAAAATATAGAATTTATATGATATATTTATTATATAATATAAGAAGAAAGAATAATTAATTTTTATTATATTTACCAATTAAGAAGATGTCTTACAATAAAATAGATAATGATGTGAAGAAATAATGCTAAAGAAAATAGGCGGAAAAGATATCGATGATCTAAAAAGAGATTATCCATCTTACGTATTTGTAGCGCTTGCACGCAGAGGGAGGGAGAAAATTAAATTAGACCAATGCTTCTTAGAAGGTTGTGATAATGCTGACAGAGATAAATTAGAGGTTTTAAAGATTGAAGAGAAGGAAGAAGAAAATAAAACGGTGAAAAAAGTACATATGAAGTGTCATAAGTGTGACGGAACCTTTATCTTTAAATTAGATACCATTAAAAGAGTTGCAAAACCGACTACTTCAGATAAAAACAATTCCAAGGAAGAACAAGCACTTTCTTTGGGAGTCGCTTATGTATTGGATAAAGACGGAAAAAACTTAGGGCATATCGGATATTTTTAAATCTTGATATTTTTTTATTTAAATTATTTTATTAAAGTGGAATGGACCCAAAATGAACTTCAATTACTACATCTTTGATCTTGATAATTGTCTCATCAAACTGACATCAAACTACTTTAATAATATTCTTATTGAGTCCTTGAAACTATTAAATTCAGATATAATACCAAATAATTCCGAAATAGTTCGCTTTTGGTCTGCAGGGGAGGATTATCATCTCGTTTTACAAGAGTGGGGGGTAAATCAACCCGAACAGTTCTGGAATATTTTTGATGACATTGATTTTAAAAACCGGAAAAAATTGATCAAACAACAAAAGATCAAGCTTTTTGATGATGTCCTTCACGTTCTTACAAAATTAAAAACCAATAAAAAGAAAATCTGCTTGGTTTCAAATACTAGCGATGCAATTATCAATTATATTCTAAAACAGTTTGAGTTGGAAGGATATTTCCATAAATTCTTTGGAATGGGACCGAATAAAGACGAAAGGCTCGCTAAACCCTCCCCGCAAGGGATAAAAAAGGTATTAATAGACCTAAACTATGATTTCAATAACTCCCAAGAGGCTATCATGGTCGGTGATTCACACGTCGATATTTTTGCTGCTAAACAAGCAAATATCCACGGTTGCTTGATCAAGCGCGAAGAGAACAGATATCCCGATGGATTTGAAAATTGGGACTATAAACCGGATTCTGTAATAGATAATTTAACTGAGATTTTTACTCTCTGAATCCATTACAGGCATCTATTCTGTTTTTCTCAAGGGAAGATATTGATAAATAAAGACGCCTGGAACAATTCCAAGGAAAGGACTAAGATAAGTCGAACAAAAAGAAGATTCCAATTCGGTTGTTTGCGCCGTTTTATTGATCTCTAATACCTTAAACCATAAAACTACGTCCTCTCCGTCAAGATCTCCATAATTCTCACACTCACAATCCTCAATCGGTTCATAATTACACACATCTCCTTCTCTCTTTCCCAAGAGTTTTTTATAAAAACTTTCAAACACTCCATTTTCACATGTGTCGTCCGTATTTGATGCACACGCGTTCACCCATGTATTGATTTCCTCTATAGTGGGGTCCTCTTGGTTATCATATTGGTCTACGGTATATATTTCATAATTGAGCTTTACCCCGTCATATTGTTCCACTCTTGGGCCCGGAGCGTTATATACTGTTGAGTAGATGACAAGTATCACCACGAGAAGCCCTATAAAAATGGCGATCATATAATATTTCGTATAACTCTTTTCATATTCGTAATACTCGTCTTTATAGGAGGGTTTTTTGGTCGCTCTCTTCTTATCTTTATTATCCTCGGATAATTTTGGATTGTGGGCTAATTCGTCACGCTTCTTGCGTTTCTTAGGCATATACTTTTTAATTAAAAAGAATAATCATATAAAAATTTAATTTAAAAGGTTAAAATCTGAAAATTTTAGGAGGGTTTAAAATATAAAACAGCCAATAATTTACAAAAAAAATATATACTTAGATTAATATATTCTTCATGTTTATTACTTGAGGATTTCTATATGACGACAGAAATTGAGGAAAAGGATTTAAGGCTAAAAGTATGGAAAATCATTAATCTTACCCAAGCAAATCAGCTCTTTGTCCATCATAAGAAGATTAACATAAAATATCTTAATCAAGATTCCGAAATTGTTCAGGCTCGAAAATTACCAGAGATACTTACATTATGTGTATTAAATGCAATTGTCCCCAATTCTGCGATGTTATTAATCGGCGGACATGGAGGGGGAAAAACAACACTCGTAAAACTTTTGGGACGGATGTTTACCTCACATTCCTTAAACGAGATTGAAAACGCAATTATCCGCGGGCATCCTCAGCTCACTGAGGAAAAATTAGTGGGCACGTTAAAATTAGGAAAACTTATGCATGAAGGAAAAGAAGAAGTGGTTTGGAGGGATTTCATTCAAAGTTTCTGGAAGATTATTGATGAGGTAAATCGGCTAACTCCCTATGCGCAAGACATATTATTATCGCTTTTGGCCGAGGGTACCGTAAAATATTATGATTCCATTACCCAAATTAATAAATTTAGTCTTTATGCGACCATTAACCCTCAAGATGTAGGCACATTTGAGTTATCAGGACCATTTTTAGATAGATTTGGGGTATCCGTGCCAATTTCAATGCCAGCAAGCCATGACCTAAAGCAAATACTTTCTGGAAAAGATGAGAAATACTCCAACTACGATGAACTCATTCAAGTCCCCAAAATATTAATTATTGATGAGCTCATGGAAATTTGGTATTTTGTCAATAGAATAAAATATACTTCAAAAGCGAGTGATTATATCCATGCAATTATCCGGGAATTTACATTATGTAACCGCGTTGATAAAGGAAATACTGATGATTTAAAACCCAGTACAGGGCTCTGTTCGGGATGTCATTTTAATACAGATAAAAATGTATGTAATAAAATTGATACTATTTTAAGCGTCCGCGTGGCGAAAGATTTACTTCGCTATTCAAAAGCGTTGACATGGTTATTAGGTTTAGAAAAAGTCGATATAAATATTGTCAATTCTGTTGCTCCTTATGTGATCTCCCATCGGGTGGAATATACGGATAGAGCCCTTAATAAATCGCCGTATTGGGGAAATAAGTACGATCTTTCGAAACATTTATTAAAGTTGATAACAGAGCGCTTTAGAGAACGTGAAAAATATTATGATATTGCTGATAAATTTCGGAAGGGAAAAGCAAAATCTGGTGAGTTGCGGGAACTAAAGAACGCTAAGAAAAATGATCTGATTGTAAAATTAGACCTTATTCCGTTTGTACAATCCATAAAAAACAAAAAATATAAAGGGATCGCCCAAAGAATACTGGAAGCATCCGATAAGGGAAAAATAGACAAATTAGCGGAAATAAGAGATGAACTGATGGAGGATATGGAGTTTCCCAACAGGGGTGATTTAATTAATTGGTGCAATCGGGAGTTGTATAAACAAACTGTAACGGATTACTTATTTGAATATCAATATTGGAAAGAAGTATGGGCTGATTTATCTCTTGAATTTCCCGTGTTAGAGAAAACTCTAAAGGAAGTATTCAGTAAGCGGCAAACAAGACAGATTCGGACTGAGGATTTACTATTGGAGGTTAATGTGACTGGAACGGATGACGACTCGTTGGTGAACATTCAGATTTCCGGCGGTTCTGATGCAATCGAGATTCAAGAAATTCTGGAAGAGAGCAAATATATCGAAAAAAGCTAAACTAAAGGGTGTGGAGAATTAAACAGATTTTTAAAGAAAAAAAACAAAAAGTTCCCAAAAGCATCCAGGAAGAGAAAGAAGAAAAATTAATTAAATTGGCAAAGAAAGCATGGCAAAAAACGCTTAAGGAATTTTATTTTCCGCCATTGAACGAGCCAAAGTTTTTATTCGATCATTCAGAAAAAGAAGGGTTCTATATTGACCCCGATAATCGATGGCAAATTACTATGAATTTGGCTAATACACCCGTCTTTATCGATGAGGAGGACTACATTAAATATTACCATGCAATAGAAATGCATGAGGTGTCCCACTATCAAATCATTCCTTATGATGGGCTTATGAATGCAAAATTATTAAATGCAGCGATGAAATCTCTAAGCCGGAATTTTGCATCCATTGCAGTCAATATCTTTTCTGACTTAATAATCGATACAAAATTACATAATAAATACCCGGAATTAATGGAGTGGGAGTTAAAGAAAACAGCGGCTAATATTAAAGCAAAATATAAAAACAATATAAGCCCGATATCGAAATTTTTATTGCATGCATATGAAAAATTTTGGGGTATTGAGATAGATAGTCAAGATACATCGAAACAATTTGATGACCCTATTGACCAAATCAAAGGTGTCATTATGAAGAATTTCGAAGATGAAACTACGTGGCCGGATAAAATGCGTGTTGTCGCTTCTTTACTTAAAGACTTAATCGAAAATACCTTCACACTTATCGGGCGTGGGGTAAAAGTACGGGATGGGATGACAAGTAAAGACGATCCTTCAAAAGGCGGGCAAAAAGTAGAAATGCCCAAGGATCTCGTAGAATTAATGGATAATCCTATGGAAAATAAAAATTCCGATAAGTTGAAACAAGATAATGGCGATGAATTAAGACAAAAAGCAGAAGAATACGCAAAAGATGTCCCCTACTCCGAGTTTGGAGCTCCCGCAAGTCAAGCAGGGATTTTGATCGAGGGGGATACATTAGCAACTTGGTACCGCGGTTTGGCTAAAGATCTTATCCAAATAAGAATCTTTGAGAAAAATCCCAGTGGACAATTACCGGTCTATCCCGAAGTGTGGCGAATTGGAGATCCCATTGAAGAGCTCGACATCGTTCAGAGTTTATTGGCGAGCCCGCTGATTATCCCCAACATCACGACGAGAAAGTGGACACATAGGGAAGGTCCAGGGCATTTGGAGGAAAAGAAAATTCCAGATCTGTTAATTGTTTTGGATTCCTCCGGATCCATGGGTTGGAATATCGATGCCCGTACAGATCAAGGAAAAGGGAATTATCATACCGCATTAGTTTCCTCCTTTGCGGCCCTTCATTACGCGGCAAAAAAGGGGGCAAACTTCAGCGTGATCAATTTTTCCGGTTCAGCCCTCACATGCCCGTGGACCAGTGATTATCGGAAAGCAGAAAAGACCCTCCTTAAATATCAAGGGAGCGGTACGCATTTACCGACTGAAAAGATTTTTCAACAATGTAAGAAAGCTGAGCGCAATACATTGGTCTTTATCATTACTGATTTTGGAATATATAATTGGGGCAAATCCAAGAAACTCCTTTCGCAGCTAGCAAATTTAGGACATAAAATAGTTGGTTTTTTTATTGGTGCCCGTTCTATTCCACAAAAGAAATTTAAAGACCTTTTAGAGAAAGTGACCTTTTATCCGATCAGATCCCAAAAAGACCTCATCAATTTGGTCATTAAAGAAGTAAAGAGATATTATCTTTAATTGCTTTATTTTTGGACGCGTTCAAGGAATTTTTGTAGAATTTCTTTTGCCTTATGGGGATCCTTGTTCTTAAGCTGAAAATAATCATAAAAAGTCTGCGTGAGGTAGAAGGTTCTGTCGACTTCCTTAATAAAATCATACTCAATTAGCGTTCGAATGTTTCGATACACGGTGGAGCTTCTTCCTCGTTTTTTATACAAGTTTTTTCGTGTAGCGGAAGGTTGCAAAAATATGATCACCGCCAATGTTTTGACTGCACTTGGTCGTAGCAGCTTGCCGTGGATAAATTTATCAATGGAATTTACGATCTTATCCTTAATTTTAAGCTGAAACCGATAATCTGAAAGCTCTACCACTTCCAAAGAAGTATTGTAGGAACGATAATCTTGAATAAGATCCCTGGTAAGTTTTATCACTTTTTGTTTAGACAACTCCGGTAACTGGTCTCTTAATTCCTTTATCGGTACGATTTCATGAGCTGCAAACAAGATAGCCTCAATTTTCTTTTTAAATTCTGCGTCTTTGAGCCGCTGAAAATGCTCTTCATCTGTCGATAATTTTTCCAATTGATCCTTAGCTTGAAGCAATTTGCTCTAACGCCTCCTGTATATTTAGATTCAGTACTGAGGTCAACCCATGGACGTTTGATACTCCTAAAAGTTGGTCCGTCTTGGTCATTGTCACATCTCTATGGGTAATTAAAATAAATTGCGATTCTTCAGAAAGATCCTTGATAAGTGAGGCAACTTGACTTGCGTTATGATCGTCGAATGCGGCGTCTATCTCATCTAAAATATAATAAGGCGAAGGAATATAGATTTGAATGCCTAATACTAACGCAACAACCGTAAGGGTTTTTTCCCCTCCTGACATTGATTGCGTAAGACACCACTTTTTTCCGCCGGGGCGTGCCAACATTTTAACCCCTCCTTCAAACGGGTCTTCTTTATTCTCTAATTCTAATTTTGCTTCGCCTCCTGGAGAAAGGCGGGCAAATATCCGTTTAAAATGTTTATTAATGCCATTAAAAGTATCAAGGAAGGTTCGTCTTTTCTCTTTTTCAACTTTTTCAATGAATTCAAGTATCGCAGTTCTCTCCTCTACAACTTCCTCATGTTTATCGATTAAGTCTTCATATCGGTTTTTAATTTTGTCATATTTTTTAATTGCTCTCATGTTGACCGGTTCCAATTCTGATTTACTGGCTTTACATTCATTGATGAGGTTTTTCAGTTTTCTTGGGGAATCATTTAGATAGTCCGAAAAGTCCTCTGAGTCCGCAATATGGTCTTTTAACTTTTCAAGCTTATGTTTGGTTTCCAATTCTTCCTTTTGCGCTTCAATATTCCGAAGATTTGTGTTCAAGGTATTTATTTTGAGATTTTTTGGATGTATGCTCGATTTAAGATCTTCTATCGCTAATTTAATATCGGTTTGCCGCTTGAGCAATTTTTCCTTCCTTTCATAAATCTCACCCATAATTTCATTCTTTTTGGCAATTTTTTCCTTCAATTCTTCAATTTTTGATTTACTTTTCCGTAACTTTTTGGTTAAATCTCCATTCTTCTCGATATTCTTCTTGAGAGTCGATTTAAGGGTTCTAATCTCGGATTTAATCTCATCAAATTGATTTTCATTAATCTCTTGTAGTTGTGTTTCAATTTTAGTGCTTTGAACTTTACATTCCATCTTTTTCTTCTCCAAAGTATCAATCGCATCTCTCAGAGTTGATATTTTCTTCGAAAAATCATTTTTTTGGAGCTGTTCCATCTGATGTTCGATATCTTCTTGTTCCTTTTTAATAGTTTCAAATTCAGAATCAAGGATGGTTAATTGATCGGTTAATTTTTCCAACTCCGATTGGGCATCTTTTAATTTACCTTCCCATTCTTTTCTGTTCCCATTTAATTCCTCCAAATCCCCTGATTTATCCTTCAATTTATCTTCCAAGATTGCTAATTTCTGCTTAATTTCGTTCATTTTATTATTGCTTGAAATCCGATCTTTATAATTGGAAGTTATTGCATCTTCGATGTCTTTTAGTTTTTTTACAATTTTCTGCTCTTTATTTTTCAACTGATTCAATTGGCTCTCCAATTCAGGTAATTTCGATTCTGCTTTGGGACCGAATCCCCTTCCTTTTCGCTTTCGAACCTTTCCACCCGTCATCAAATTAGAAGAGTTCACGGTATCGCCGCCCAACGTAACGCGTGACGCAGGAACATCTAATTTTGTAGCGGTATCAATATCACTTACTATCACACTGCGGCCGAACACGTACTCAAAAGCTTTTGTAAACATTGGATCAAATTCGATGAGATCCACTGCCCTTCCGATCACTTTATCATCGGTGGGCACCCTAAGATTTATTGGATTGGCTCTTATAATGCTTAAGGGTATAAAAGATGCACGTCCTATGTCGGTTTCCTTTAGATAATTGATGCATTCCTTTGCTGTCTGCTGATTATCAACCACAATGAAATTGAATCGTCCGCCCCCGGCTACTTGTAATGCTGTATTATATTTTTGATCTGCTTTCCCTAATTGGGCAATAGTTCCGTATATCCGTCCATGGATGTTATATTTTGTTTGTAATTCGGGGGAATCTCTTATATTCAAAATGGCTTCTACTGCACGACTGTTTGAATATTTTTTCGCCGCCTTTAATTTGCTTTTCAACGATATTACTTCGGTGTGTTTTCTTTCTATTTTTTCTCTTACTGTTTTTAACTTTTTATTGAGCGTTTGCTTGTTCTTTTTCAATTGCGCAAAATCAATATTAGAGTCATTTTTATTGTTGAATTCTTCTTTTTTCCGCTGATATGTGTTTATCTGCTTTTTGATTTTTTGGATGGAACCTTCGGTTTTATCTATTTTTGTCTTTGTGGTTCGAAGATGTTCTCTGATATTCTCGAGTTTATTTTTCGATACTTTGATTTCTGATTTGATATTATTTTTTTCCTGTTTTTTATTTTCTAATCGAGTGGTTATTGAATCGTGCGCTTTATTGTACTCTTGATATTCGGAGTCAAATTCTTTGATTTGATCTTGACATTCATTTAGCTCTTTGTTCTTATTCTCCAATTTTGTTTCGATAGATTTTTTAATTTTCTCTTTATTCTCAAGTTGGTCACTCAATTTGTCCGATTTATTCTTTAATTTTTGCCTTTTCTCTTTATTCCTCGACAGCGACTTCTCTAATCTCTGTTTCCCCTTTTTATTGTTCTTCAGCTGGGTTTTTAATTCCGTTACTTGCGTTTTACGTTTATTTAGGTTCATTGTCAGCTCTTTCAATTCATTTGATTGAAGTTGTTTAATCTTCCGCTTTACTTTATCTATATTAGTTGTAATATTGCCCAGAGTTCCCCGTTTTTTTCTTATTGATTCTTTAATCTCTTCGATATCTTCTTGTAACGCTTCTTTTTTTTCGTTAAGATCATCTATTTCCTCTTCAAATTTCTGAACTTTTAGTACGATAAGCGCTTTCTTGGCATTTTTTTCTTTATCGTCCACTTTTTGATATTTTAGTGCCTCATCTTTCTCTCTCTCGAGAGAATCAAGTTGCGTTGACAATTCATTGAGCAAAAGGGTGATGCGAGAAATATTTTCCTCTACTTTCTCCAAATCTTTTTCGGCTTTCTCTTTTTTTTCATTATAGGTTGCGATTCCCGAAATATCTTCGATTAATTCCCGGCGTTCGTCATTATTCATGTTGATTATCCTAAAAAGTTCACCTTGTAAGATTAGATTAGTTGAATTGGGCATTAGTCCTGCTAAGTCCAAAATATCTCGTATTTCCGTTCGAGTTGTTCGTTTATCATTCAAATAATATTTTCCCCGTCCATCAGAATTTATTTTTCGTGAAATCTTTACCGTATCCGAATCTACTGGAATTTCTCGAGACGAGTTTTCAAAGATGACATCAACTCGGGCATATTTTGAAGGCTTTCCTTCTTTTCCTCCGTTACAGATTAAGTCCCGAATATTGTTGACCCTTAATGTATTGCTCGATAATTCTCCAAGCGCAAATACAAAGGCATCTAAAATGTTCGATTTCCCCGACCCGTTTGCGCCCACAATTGAGGTAAATCCTTTGTTGAAATTAATTTTCGTACGTTCTTTAAAACTCTTAAACCCTTTGCAAATGAGAGATTTGATATATACCATTTTATTTACTATCGTTTTTCATTATTCAATTAGAAAATATTATCCAAATTATAGCCTAAGAATATTTAGATATATATCTAGAGATTACAAATTTCTTTAAGAATAAGTGTAATATGTAGATAATATAATGAAAAGGTAATGAAAATGTAATGTTTTTTAAGGCTTACATACAAATCAGAATAAATCCCAATGTAAAAGAATATTGGGAAAATTTTATAAGTGAAAGACCGGAGATAAGGAGCTTAACATATCTAATTACGCATTCCGTAAATGAGTTTATAGAACATGAGGGGATTTTGGAGCCTTAAACCGGAAAGATCAAACGGATAAAAATACTACAAAAGAACTATTAAAACTCCTTAAAAAAGAACGAAAAGAAAAAGATAAGGAGATTACACAAGCAATAAAAAAACTTACCGAAATTCAAAAATCCATGGCCGAAAAAATAAACGTACAAAAAGAAACGGACCTAAAAGCTAAAGTCTTTAAAATAATAAAAAGAGGATCGTTTAATTCCGGGGAGATCGCTGCAATCTTAGGAAAAAATGAAGAAACTATTACAAATCTTTGTAATCAATTAGTAAAAGAAAATGCAATTGAATATAATCCAAAATCAAAAGATAAATTACGTTACAGGGTGATTCAAGAATGAATAAAGTCAAGATTAGTAATTTATTATCTTTTCCTTTTTTACCCTATAAATGGATTTAGAGGGTTTTTAATACTTTTTTTACTCTTTCTTATTAACCCTGTTAAGTTAGATAACTTAACAATTACTAATACAGATACTAATACAAGGGATAATATAAAGCATAATAGTGATATTATTATTCTGAATAATCTAAATCATAGAAAATATATTATACGCCTTTCTATTACGCCTAAAGCTTTAAATAGGATAAGATATAATTATATTATATCAAAACATTAAAAAACTACAAAAAATAAAAGGTTACTCAAATATGCAAAAAAAAAATACAATTAGGATTTACGAAAATCAAGAAGATTATACCGGATTTACGGATCAAACCGGAGATCTTGATTTTGAAACGGCTTTTACTAAAAAAAAAAAATAAAAGAAGTGAATAGAAAATTGATTAGAAACAAGCGTTTTATAATAGTACAAATTAAAAATTTATTGAAAGATAAATTCTATAAAAGATTCATAAAAGAAGATGCTTTGAAATCTTCTGTTTTAGAGACTTATCAAAATGAAGATTTGGAAGAAAATGAAGATGATTATATTGTTGTTTTTGATGATTTAATTAACGGTGAGTATCTATATCCCCTTATTATATCGGAAAAGGATGGTAAAAAACTTATTGAAAATGAAGAATACAGAGAATATGATGATTTAAATTTAAAATTTACTAACCGAATTTACATATCCGAAGAAATTTGCTATAAATATAATATTTGGAAAAAAAAGTAAAATGAAAAATACTGAAAAAACAAAATCCCATACCGGAAAAACTGAAAATTTTAAATTTTAAATATTTAAAAGTTTGAGAGGGTTAAGTCCTCTAATAATTTTTTTGCACCCACTCTTCAAAATTGATGTCCCTAAGTTCTTCTGCCCATAATGCTTTGAGATTCGATTCATCCGGGAGAATTCCCTCTGCTTTTAACAGGGTATGGAGTTTTTCAACCGCATTTTCGATCAATAAATCATACAGCGCTGTTTGATCTTCAATCGAGGTCAAATCGGTTTTGATCTCTGCTTTGAGGTCTTGTATGACTTTAATCCAATGGTTTGCGAATTTGGTGACATAAGATTTTACCTTGTCCATTTTATCGGTTTTTACCACCGGAAACGAGAGATGATATTTCTCTCCTTCTTTTTGAATTAAATTATACCATTCGAGATTTAGCAAGTGATTCTCCAATGTTTTACGAGGCCACTGATATGTCATATGACACTCATGTTCTTCTTGAGATACAAGTAGGGGTTGAGGAGCAAAGTTAACTTTCTCGTGCAATTCCTCAAAACTTAACGGTCCATCGGATAGGATAAATAAAATTTCTCTTCTCACACGATTGTCCAACACCCATGGGATTTCTGCTTCATCCCACGGTCTAGATGACGTGAAATCAAACCAAGGTTGAATCTCATCTACATTTATTTTGCCAACAAAGCGATACTTATGATATTTGGTCTCCTCTTTCATCTTTCACACATTTATTTTAAATTATTCTAAAGTTTATTTTAAATATTATTCGTTTAACATAGCTTCAATTAACACTTCTGTGGCTTTTTCCTCCGTTAACCCTTTCGCTTGGAGTTCGTTTAACCACTTACGGGGAAATCGCCCGAGCGATGCTTCATGTGATACGCTAGAATTCGGATCGGTGGCACGAATAAAGGGTCTTGCTCGACAAATGGAGCCTTTCCCCAAAACAATTTCATTACATTCTACATGACCGTTACAATTGGGGGCATTTCCTTCGGTAACCCCATACATCAAGACTTCACCACCATCTTTCGCAGCAGCTTTCATTTTGAGAATACTACGGGAATTATCTCCTTCTAAAAAGATGGAATCCCGAATTCGCACGGAATCGTTTTTATTTTTTCCGAAAGCCTTCACATTTGATCGAATGATGCTATTTTTCATGGCGTAGATATCTAACATGATTTTCACATCTCCAGGAGTGCCTCGAGTTAATCGAAAACTATTTTCAAATACACTATTCTCCCCTACATACATATATCCCACGGGTGCAACGGTTGCTCCGCTCTTTTCCCCATGATAATGGGTTTCAGCATATTCAAAGTTACAATTCTCTCCGATGTAAAAATGTCCGAACATTTTATGAATTAATCCATCCGCATTCGGAAAACTGCAGTGCGCTTGAACGGTAACATCCGTATTATCTTCTGCGATAATTCGTGGAAATAATTCTTGAACGCCCGTTTGTTTATTCACTCCAAAACAGAGGTGGACCGGTTCTTCTAACTTTGTTCCCTCTTTTATAATTACATCTGCAACGATTCCATTCGGTATTTCCCGAGCCTTTAATATAACGCCCTCTTTTTCTTCGACTCCTTTCACATTATTAAAATCTAAAAGCAATTTTGCGCCCTTTCCATGTCCAGGGATAAAATCCTCCACATCAATCTCATAATCTTCTAAACTTTTTAAAATGTCCTCCGGATATTCCTCTTCGCTCATAATTCTTCCTCTCCCTCAAATATTTTGTCAATATAATCTTCTGAAAAGCATCGCTCACCATTCTTAAACAACGTGCGCTTACAGAACTCTTTTAAGCCTGCCTTTTTACAATAACGAAGCATAACTTCGGGAAATTCATCGGTAATCACCATATTTCCGTGCCAGAGAAGGGTTCCGTAATCAGCAACCATCCCAATCTCTTCTCTATGAGTAATCAGCAGAATGGTCATATTAAGATTCTTGATTTTGTTAAAAATATTAAGAAAATCCTCTGTGATAATCACATCTAACCCAGAATCGGGCTCATCAAGTATAATTAGTCGGGGTTGCATTGCAATAGCAGCTGCCAATTCAATTCGTTTCCGCTCTCCTCCACTTAAGGTTTCATTAATCTCCCGGGATAGGTATTCCTTAGGTTCTAAGTTGACAATCTCCAGAAAGTTTTTTACATCTTCCAATAAATTTGACTTGTCTTTTATTCCCAATGAAATGTATTTAAAGACCGAAAGTCCATCGATGCGAGCAGGCTCTTGCCATGCCAATGTAATCCCCCTTTTTGCCCTCTCTGTGATATCGAGATCAGTTATATCTTTTCCGTCAAAATAGATTTTTCCGTGAGAGGGGGTATAGGTATCTATTCCCATAATACTATATGCAAGTGTAGATTTCCCGCTTCCGTTCGGACCAATAATTGCGTGGATTGATCCTTCCTTTACACCGAAGCTTGCGTCATCTACGATGATACTATCCCCTTCAAATGTTGGGATGGTAACATTCTCTAGTTGTAATAAGTCCATCTTTAACTAAACGCCTTCTTCCATCTTTTTTGTAATAAATTAACTTGTATATTATTTAACATTTAGTTTAATAAAAAATTACTTTTCATACCAGTAAACAAAATATAAAAAAAGTTTCAGATTTTATATTATTTAATAGATTTTTAGTTGTTAAGTATAATTAAAAATTATAGTGAGAATATGACGAAAATAAAGAAAACTTATGTTTGCCCGCCAGGAAAGAAGTCATCTGTAGTAATTGAAGATGTTGGGGTCGATATCCAGCCAAAAGCGACTATGATGTTGGGTTTTGCGGGGGTAGGGTTAATAGGACCTATAATCGCCAATGCTTTAATTGACCAAATCCCCGATATTAAACAAATTGGCTTTATAACATCTGAATATCTCCCTCCGATTAGTGTGTTTTACAATGGATTGCTTAAACATCCCTTTCGCTTATATTACAGCCCTAAGTATAATGTAATTGTAGGCATTATAGAAGTTCCCTTTGAAGCACCGTCAGCCTATAATGATCTTTCTCGAACCATCTGTAATTGGGCACTATCGGACGATGTCAAAGCTTCCCAAGTGGTGGTGTTTCAAGGCATCCCTAAAAAAGGAATGATTGATGAATTTCCGGTATTTTATGCAGCAGAAAAAAAGCTGGAAGAAGTGGAAAATTTGGGGGTTGAGAAAGTTGAAAAGGGAGTTATTGCGGGACCAGAAGCAACTATTCTAAATGAAGCCTTAACCAATCGTTTGGATCCTCGCGCTTTTTTTACTCCTGTCTTTCAGATTCCCACACCAGAAGGAGCTGCCGCAATTATTGAGATCCTCAATAAGATTTATGGGTTAGAAATTAACACCAAACCGTTAATCGATGAGGGTAAAGAAATAAAGGAAAAGATGTTAGAACTTGCTGAAAAGGCCAAGGAATATCAAAAGAAACAACTCACACAAGGTGGACAAGGTGGTTACACGGAGTATTATCAATAACTGGATTTTACCACTAAATCCAGTTACCCGTTATCTAGACTCCTCTCCATTTTAATATTATCAATTTTTCGGACAAAAAAATTAATGCTTTTTCTTCCATCATAATCCTAAATTGGAGATAATTATGGATCTCTATCCACAACTTAATCTAATTTCTTATAAAACTCAATTTTAAATGTATTGAAATCATCTTTAAAATAGTGTTTACACAAGAATATAATGACGGTATAAAAAATGAAAGAAACATTTATCCCTATTCAAATAGATCAAGAGCGGTGCACGAAATGTAAGCGATGTTACAATGCTTGTAAAAACGATGCAATTTACTTTGAGCAAAGTCTGCGATTTGTAGATTACAGTAAATGTAAAGGATGCTTGGATTGTCAGCGGGTATGTCCCAGGAATTTAATACAAGTGACCTATGTTGTCCCCAATGAAGTGGCCAATGTCAAAATCGATTATGATAAGTGTACTATGTGCGGTCTTTGTACCGATATGGATGGCGCAATATGTCCGAACCATCTTTTTGAAGTGGGTAAGGTGATGAGAGACGGGAAAAAAGTAGAAGGAGTGGTATATAAGCACTCTGAGATTTCAAAATGTCAAGGATGTGAGAAATGCGAATTAAATTGCCCGGAAGGAGCAATAAAGGTTATAAAATATAACCCGGACGAGGTAAAGTAATGAAAATTGCTAATGTGCTAACTGGTTTTATCTTTCGCTTCTTTTAGTAAAAAATCTTTCATATGTTCAAAATCGGAAAAGACCGTGATCCCTTCCATCTTCTTAAGTTTCTCCACATTTTCTAATTCAATATCCCTAATCTTAAGGACTAACTTACCTCCATCCGGTTTTGAAGTGATAATTGGTTCTTTATGCTGGTCGCTGGGTAAAAGATAAACTGGAACTCCCCCTTTAATAGTTTGTGCCACACAATTAGTAATTAAAGAGTCTGCGATCCCATACACAATTTTTGCAACGCTATTTGCAGAGAGAGGAGCAACGATTAGGAAGTCATACTTTCCAATTTGTAGCGGTCCTGCTAAAAATGGGTTATTCGGTGTTTTTTCCACCTTCACTCTGGGAACCACTGCATTTAGGTCATCCCATTGCTTATACCACTTGACAACAACCGCCCCCTCCTTGGAGAGCATTACGGTGATTTCCACATCAAAATCTTCTTGCAATTCTTTCATCAGAGCTATTGATTCTTCTAAAAGATATCCGGTGCCCGTAATTCCCCACATAATTTTTAGAGTCATAAACCTTCACGAAAATTGATGTATTTATTTTATACTTAATTTTTTATTATAGATACATTATAACTTGAGTTAATTTAAAATTTTAATAGTTATAGATTATTGAAGATCTTCTTTCGCTATAAATTAAAATTATCAATGATTAATAATGATATGAAACGTAAAGAAGATTATGTATATTTAGATTACGCGGCAACTACCCCAATGGATGAGAGGGTAATTGAGGTAATAGATGCCCATCTTAGAGAGACATTTGGAAATTCATCCAGCGTCCATTCAATTGGGCAAAAAGCCGCTGATGTTTTAGAAAATTCGAGAAAGGAGATTGCACCATTGATAAACGCCGGACATTCTGAGATATTTTTCACTTCTTCAGGAACGGAAGCAGATAATTTGGGAATTCTTGGAGTAGCGCGGAAAAACAAAAAGAACGGAAACCATATCATTACCACATCGATTGAACATCATGCCATTGAAAATCCGTGCAAATATTTAGAAAAAAACGGGTATAAGGTCACATACTTATCTGTGGATGAAAATGGAATGGTTGATTTAGAGCAATTAAAAGAGAAAATCACCGATCAAACGATCTTGCTAAGTATTATGACCGCAAATAACGAAATTGGAACCATCCAACCAATGCGCGAGATTGGACAAATTGCCCACGATAATGAGGTACTTTTTCATACCGATGCCGTACAAGCGTTCGGAAAGATTCCTATTGACGTAGATGAGATGAATATTGATCTCCTTTCTGCCAGTTCCCACAAAATCTATGGGCCAAAAGGGATCGGACTCATATATATGCGCAATGGAGGAAGGAGGGAAAATGGAAATCTATACCTTGAACCACTTATGTATGGAGGGGGTCACGAGAACGATATACGTCCCAGCACAGTCGCGGTTCCACTGGTTGCGGGGTTTGCAAAAGCAGCGGAGCTTACTGGGGAAGAAATGGAGGAAGAAAAAGCACGACAGATTGAATTGCGGGACAATATAATCTCTACGATAACCTCAGAAATCGATGGAAGCTTTTTAAACGGGCACCCCACTAAACGGCTTCCCAATAACGTAAATCTTACCGTTAACCATATAGATGGAGAATCAATAGTTTTAGATTTAGATACGGAAGGTATTGGCGTTTCTACCGGATCAGCATGCTCATCAGAATCTTCTAACCCTTCTCATGTACTTAAGGCAATCGGTCTTAATGATCATGAAGCTCAAGGATCCTTGAGGATTACTATTGGCAGATTTACGACTGAAAGGGAGATAGAATATTTATTCGAAACATTACCGAAAGTGGTAACACGACTGAGAGAGATGTCTCCTTTTAAGGGAAAATAATAATCTATACTTTAAAGACCAATGAAGACTCCCATCAAAAATGATAACTAATTTTACTCGTTTTTGAAAATTGAAAATTAATCGGACGAAAACTTTCGTAAAATTTTTTGCTAACAAAAACCATTCAAAAATATGACTATTGAGGAATTTAACTATGGAAAGGAGAATGTCAAAATTGAGAGAATTGAAGATTTAGAATCATCGTATAAAATTCCTTCTTATAAGAAAAAATTGAAATATATGGAAAATAAAGAAATTCCTCGGCAACCTATTGAAGATGTTATCCAACATTTCTTTCACGTTAACGATTATATTGAAAAAAAGGTAAAGAAATCGATTTCGAAGATTTTATATGCCCCGGAAGATAGAATCATCATTGTACTTACCAATCAAGGAAGACCGATTATCTGGAAACGGACAAAATTGGTCAAAGAGTATGGATGGTTTTTCTTTGTGGAACGCCCTGAACAGAAGGGAAAATCCAAATCATCCGGGGGATTAGAAGATGAGGTCATGGTTTCAGAGGATGAATTTACCTTTAATGAGCTAACCATTCCAGTCGTTGAGAAAAAAAACATGCGTTCCCTGTATCATACAAAAGAATATTTTAAATATCGGAATATCATAAAGTCTCACCATGTGCCTCAAATGCCGATAAAGAAATTACTGCACGATTTTTTCTTTAAAAATAAATTGGTCCCGCTTGTAGAAAAAAAAGCAATTAGGAAAATCCTTTATTATAAGAAAGAACGGGTAATTGTGGTTAAATCCTTAATTGGAGATGAGATGTACAAACATCTAAAGAAACTTGTAAAAAGATACGGCTGGTATTTCTACATTACCGGAGTGCCCGTGGGATCCAGCGATGTGTGCACGGCAATAGATAAGATCGAGAAACGATATGATGCCCACTCCTTTGATGATGTGTCAATTTTGCACGAAGGACAAAAAATTGAGGACGTGCAAATTTCTCTTTTTCCCGTAAAATTAAAACCCGATCAAAATTGTTTGGTACTTAGCATAGGAAAGTTCAACATAATATTAGAATGTGGAATATCCAAAGAAGATATCGAAGTATTTCACAAATATTTAGATAAGAAAGACGATCTAATTAAAACTGAATTAAATCGTTTAGAAAAAATTAAGAAAACGAAAAGTCAAAAGAAAGCAAAGGACGAAAAGGCACCCTTAAAAGAGATTCAAAATTTAATGGACTTCGATGAAGATGTTACGGATTCACATGAAAAATCTAAGGAAGCGAGCACAAGCAAAGAAGTTAAAGATTTAAACGGTAAAAAAGGAGAAATACCTCAAATAGATGCAATTTTTCTTTCTCATAGTCATTTTGATCATATTTCTGGCTTAAACGAATTGATTAAAAAATTTCCGGATCTTCCAATTTTCTGCTCTCGAATTACCTTGGATCTTTACATTTTGCGAGATTCCGATTTTTTGAAGCAGGATTCACAAGAGGAAATTGAACAAGAGGAATATCGAAATGTTGTTAAAAATGTAATCTATGTAGAAAACGGAGAAAAAATCGAATTTAAGGAGCGTGATTGTTATTTAGCCTTCTATCACGCAGGACATATGCCGGGAGCCTTAATGCTCCTCTCGAAGCTAAGAGGTTTTCGCTTTTTATTTACGGGGGACTATACTTATTGGGATTATTCCCCCTTTGCTGGGACTCGTCGGTTTTTAGATCAAATATCCAGACCAATTGATTTTCTACTAATTGATGGCACATGTGCAAACGAAGAATTTGATAATTTCTCACAACAACTGAAAACCCTCTTATTGTTTTTAGAGCAAAAAGCAGAATATGGTGATGATTGCCTCATCGGGGCAGATCCGTCGTCACTGGCAATTACCCTCATGCTGAAAATTTGGAGATATTTCAGAAAAAAGCAACTCCGACACGATTATAAAAAACGCCCCAATATTTATGTGGATAAAATAGTAAGAAAAAATATTCAAGTGATTAACCATCGTTATCAATATATTTACGGTCCGATATCAAAATTAATACGTGATAAAGCAAATCCGTTTAACAGTATCAAATTCCGATGGTTTGACCACGATAATCTTGACTTTCTTGATAAAAAGAATAACATCATCATTTCACATCCTCCTGACTTATCTTACGGGATAATTCGAAACATTATTAGTCGTATTGGGAGAAAACCCCATAATTTAGTCTATCTCACAGGAGCCATCCGGGAAAAACCAGGTGCGGACTTGATAAATGGGTCGGGTAAGAAAAAGGAGACCAAGCTGATAGAATTCACGGATTCGTGGAAAGTTCCCATGCGCGCGCTATTTTTAAACAATTTTGCTACGAATCTGAAAATAAAATTACATGGTGACAAGATTCAATTAAAAGAAATGATAAACCATTTAGAGCCGAAAGAAGTTTGTTTCTTCCATCAGAATCCATCTAAGTTGGTGAGTATAGCCAAGGAGATAAAGAAAATGGATATAAAGCGGGTTTCGGTCCCAGAGGAACAGAAATTAATGATTTTAAACCAAGAATATTAGTTTTATAATCATGAAAATAATTTGGGGAATTAGATTTGAAATATTCAGAAGAAGTTTTAGACCATTTTAAGCACCCCAGAAATATTGGAGAACTAAAGAAAGCCGATGGATTAGGCGAAATTCAAAGTCCTTCGTGCCATGATTTAGTTTACATTTACATAAAAGTAGGGAAAAACGGAAACAATGATGAGATAATTGAAGACATCACCTTTCAAACGTTCGGGTGCGGGACTGTAATCGCCACCTCCAGTATGACCACGGTATTAGCAAAAGGAAAAACCTTAAAGGAAGCACTTGGGATTTCTGATCAAGAGATATCTGATGCGTTGGGCGGATTATCCGATGATAAGATGCATTGCTCACATTTAGCCGCAGATGCATTAAAATCTGCAATCCATGATTATTTAAACAAAAAGATGAATTAAACCCTAAACCCTCGGCTTGGGACTTTTTTT
>JAWOCD010000111.1:0-77520 GCA_046483985.1 Promethearchaeia archaeon | reverse complement strand
GCGGGGTCAGCGAACGGTCCGAGCAGAAAGTCCGGTGCTGCTAAGGCATAAAAATGTAATGCATGCGAAGAATATTGCTTTGCATTGATTAACAACTTCCGCAACTTTAATGCCGGATCGGGAATCTCCACACCCCATGCATCCTCTACCGCCTTAGTCGGGGTAAGATGATGCGGGATCGGACAAATTCCGCAAATACGAGGGGTAATCCGGGGCACGTGCTCGCAATATCGTCCTTCTACGAACTTCTCAAAAAATCTCGTAGAAGTAATATTGAACTGTGCATCTTTAACCTTCCCGTCGTCCCCAAGGACAACACGAAGGTCGCCGTGACCTTCTAACCGGGTAACTGGTTCTACTTCTATTTCTTTTACCATTGTTATTCATCCTCCTTAAAATTATCATGATATTTACGTCCTAAAATGCTATCAGCTAAGGTAAATCTGTTGAATAAACCCGCGGGATCTTTTATTACTTCCATAATATCTTCTGGATCCTTTTCAGCGCATAAAGAACCAAACATGCTTATGAATTTAGCTCCTTGTTCTTCTACTCCTACTGGTGGACCATAACATCCTAAACATGGAGCATTTGCCTTATTTGGACAAATTGTACCGCATCCTGCTTGGGTTACTGGCCCTAAACAGATATATCCTTGCTCCAAAAAGCACGTATCCATTTCAGGTAAACCTTCGTGATCGCGCTTTAAATCTGTTGGTACTTTATCAGCAACGACTCTATCGCAATGGCTACACACAGTTTTTGAACTGAATTTAAAATTAGGATCATCTTTTAATAGGAATAAAGCCTTTCCAACGAGTTTATCGAGTATCTCTACCCCCGTCGGATCTGCTTTAATCGTTAATTTTCCTTCATCGCCGACTTCTTCCACCTCAAAACTGTCGGGTTCATAAGCAAGTCTTTGAAGCAGATCTCCACGGAAGTAAAAATTAGTTATATTCGATGCAGATAAATATAAGTCAAGGAAATGCTGTATGCTTGCAGCTTGCTGCTCCGATAATATATCAATATCGTCTATTATCGATATCAACTGTTCCGCTTTGTCACCAGGCTCATTTGTTGGTCTAAAGCATCCATAACATATATCGCCATTATTTGGACACATTAAATCACATCCACCTGCAGTAATTGGACCATAGCATAATTTTCCCTCATCTAAAAAGCAACCTTCATCATAAAGATTGCAAGTTTCACAAACACAACTCTTCTTATCCAAGGATTCTGGTCCTTTTCCTACTAAACTGAGCAGATATTTTACTGCTGCTATAATATTTTCAGTCTTTGGTGGACAACCTGGAATAAACATATCAACATCGATAATCTCTTTTACATTCACAATAAAGTCTTCAAAACCAGGGACATGCTCCGTTGGTTCTTTGGGATCATCGTCAGTAATAGATTCGGTTTCCATGAATTTTCGCCTTATAAGATCTTCCTTATCATATAGATTAGCAAGACCTTTTACACTGCCATAGCATGCACAAGCACCGATGGCAACAATAATCTTACATTTCTTTCTCATCAATTTTATATTGTGTGTGTCCTCCTTCGTTCTTGCCACACCCTCAATAAATCCAACCACAATTTCTCCATCTTCTCTGTTTTTTAAAGACTCATGTTTATAATCTACAACGGCTGGCCAATATACAATATCTAATTCCTGTAAAATTGGTAGTAATTCCGTATGGGCGTTCAATAAGCTTTGATGACACCCCCAACACGATGAGAGTTGCATGAATGCTACTTTTACTGCCATAATTCTTAATCTCTTTTACTAGTTGATAATTTAATTTTATTAATTTTTGTTAATATTAAATTAAATATTAAATTTTTGTAAGTCATTCAACTATTTTAGAAATAAATGGCTTATATGATAGTTTATTATTTAGGAGAAAGACGAAATTTCAATTAAAGTTCATTGTTACCAAATATAAGCAAAAGATTTAAGAGTTTCTGTCTGAAATGTGTCTAATTTTGATTGGTTAACTTTTGGGTTTTCTCTTCTTTCGCAGATCGTTAAATATATTAAATATATTAATACTTTTCATATGTGATAATTAATAATTATGCAGTAAAACGTGAGGGGCGCTATTAGCCATATTAATTGTGGCAAGAGGGTTATATTGTGTCCATTGAATTTAAATAGTTGAGGATTCCACCAGTATACATTAAATACCCATGCGTCATTGAAGGTACTGATTAACTCCACTCCTAATTCTGAAAGTTGACCCCATGCAACTAAAACGCCTAATTCTCTACAATTAAAACCTTCAAAATGTGGGTCATCACAAAGCTTCAGAACTAACAAGTATCCGATTAAAAATAAACCGCCATCCCAGAAACTATGGATAATAACAATTACAATAAAATGTGAGGGCATAGGCGTAATAAAACTGGCAGGAGGAAAAGGGCTATATTTATTGGCTATGGACATTGGGAGTTCCCATGCTAAGCCAAGTAAAAACCCGATCCAATAAATGATCCACGATTTTCTATTAAGTTTTTCAAATGAATAGAGAAGGATTACTATCAGCACAATTAGAATCCCGAGTGAAAAATCGACAATATAGAAGTTCAAACATATCATTTTTATGAATAAAATTTTTATTTTGTCATCTAAAGTTCCATTTTATAAATTTCCACATACCTTTAGGCGTGAATAGTTCAACGGAAATGAAATCATATGATTATACGGTCGGGGTGAGTATAGATATTCATCCGGCTTCCACGAGCAAATCCAATAAGAGTGAGGTTGTAATTATATGCCAATTTAATTCCAGAATCAATCGCAGCCGATAAAGATGCCATAATCTCAAATCCCGCACGGATTGCCTTTAAAACCGAATCGCCTGTAAGCCTACCCGTTGACGCTAAAAAGAGATGATTAAAGTCTGATTTTTTTGTCGTTAATAAGTGTGAACCGAGAACTTTATCAATTGCATTATGGCGACCGATATCCTCTTTTAATGAGAGCAAGTTTCCCTCATAATCAAACAGTGCAGCGCCATGACATCCTCCCGTTTCTCGAAATAAAGTAGTATCGGTTTGGAGTTGTTTTAGTGATTCAAAAATCGTTTCACTTTTAATGTTTGACTGGTATTTACCCAATTCTTCTTTTTTCCCGCTTAGAGTTTTTTTTATAATCTCTCTCCAAGGAGAGGTAATCCCACAAGTGGTTTCAATTACTCTTCCCACGGATTGAATTTCTTGATTTTGATCAGAAATCGCAACATCGTTAGTTAAATCTACAAAAACATTGTAAATTTTATCATCTTTAACCTTAATGTTTTTTATTTCAGTAACATCATCAATAAGACCAATGGAATACAAAAATCCTACGGTAAGTTCCTTTATACTTTCGGGTAAGCAAATTATACTTACCAAATGTTCTTGATTAAGATATAAATTTATTGGTTTTTCAATTAAAACTGTATCAGATTTTTCACACTTTTGATTTTTCTTAATTTGCGTAATCTTTACCTTCCGCTTAAACATTTGTGACATAATCACTTATTAAAATAGAAATAGTTGCTATTATATATCTCTTATCTCATAAATAATTTATCAAAAAAGCAAAAGAAAACTCCTTCCTTTAGGAGGGATTCTCATTTTTCTAACACAGCAAATGATTTTTTTCTATATCGTTTTACGAGGGTAAATCCCGCTTTTTTCAAGCGTGAAATCTGCTCTGCCCCAAAATCACGTCCTTTTTTTATTCCATGCCTTGGCAAATAGAAGTAGAGTCTTCCCTTCCATTTTAACACTCGGAATAATTCATGAGCATGTTCTTGAGAATAGAAGGTGCCGGATGAGTTTACCATCCCGCCATCTTGAATAAGATTATCAAATTTTTCATAATGATGTTTCTTAATTTCTTCTGTAATGTCAGCTTGAATAATTTTTATATTCGGTTTTGTGAATAAGTCATACGAATGGGGATTATACCGTGCAAGATCTAAGACATTGGGATCCCGTTCAATTGTAAT
Organism: Promethearchaeia archaeon; assembly: GCA_046483985.1. Taxonomy (GTDB): domain Archaea; phylum Asgardarchaeota; class Lokiarchaeia; order Sigyniarchaeales; family SOKP01; genus JAWOCD01. Next base: position 73,513 of record JAWOCD010000111.1, on the reverse strand, counting down.
CACATTATCGGCAGTTCTGCTCGCAATTATAGCGCTATATCCTAATCCTGTCCCTCCATCAAATATCTTTCCCCTTAATTTTTTCCTCTCCAAATAATCTAAAAACGGCTTTTTATGCATGGGGGTTGCCGATATCTTTAAAATGGGTCTATAGCTAGTGGGCACCAGTTGATAGAAGAGGTCCGTTTTAGAGTCAAATGTCTGCATCATATGAACTTGGTTATCCATAATTGTGTAGCAAACTTTTTTTCGTGGGTCAAATTGACGTGGAAAATTTAGAGTTTCCCCGTTTGGCAAGGTAAAAGAACGAGTTTGAGGGGAAATTTTAACTTTAGCGGTATTTAAATTTAAATTTAATGAAAGCGAAATTGTATGTTCTTTTTTTTGGGATTCAATTGCATTTTTAATCTTTCGCATCCCTTTATGTCCTAGTATCGGTACCCGTTTTGGCTTTAAATCTATAATCATAATGAACTTATTAGAATTGACTAAATCGGATGAGGTTCTATGAATGATATAATAGGTAATTTTGAACTTTAAAGAAAAATAGAATAAAAAAAGTTTATTTTGCTACGTACAATCTTCCATTTGCGGCCTTTTTAGTTGCGTGATCTCCACTATATTCTATGAATTTTCCCTTAACTTTTTCGCCGTTGGGCAGCTCAACAGATTTTGCTTTGCCCGCTTTTTTATAGGACGGAAGCATTCTATTTACTTTTCCTTTAACTATAATAATTCCCCGTGCTTGATCCGAACCTGTATATCGATTCACATCACCATCTACGATAATTGTCCCTCCATGATTATGGGCACCTAAAAAGGAATCTGCTCCTCCACAGTATAACATTGGAAATTGCTCTTTACCCTTAGAACTCCGAGCCCATAACAGCGCTTCATTCCCAATTTTTCCTTTTACCTTTATTACTCCATCTTCCATCCCTTTCCAAAACCCTCGATACGCGGCACCAACATAATTTCCCGCGTTACCGGTGATTTCTAACTCTCCGCCTTTTAGCATCGCTCCAGCCCAATCATCAGCATTTCCGTTAACTAAGATTTTTCCGCCGGACATCTGGTTTCCCACATGCATTCCGACGTCACCATTTATTTCAATTTCACCAGTACTCATTTTTTCTCCGATCCGCTTCACGTCTGAAAGATCGCCTTCTACAATAATATTTATAGACTCAGCCTCATCTTCACTATCTCCTGATACCTCAAAGAACTCTCCCAATGTCAATTCTTGATTTGCATGAAATACTTTCAATTGTTTAATTTCATCAATTGAGTTTCCCGCAAAATTATCGGGTGTAATACACTCTGCCTCTAACGGAAATTCAGGTTCCTTTTTGAGTTTGAGTTTTATTTCTCCCATCGTTTTATCCCTCCAATTTCTCCTTAACTTTTTTATGCAATCTATTTAAAATTTCAAAATCAGTTAAACATTCTCCAGGTGCTTCTTTTACCTTTCGAAGTCGAAGTGGGACGTGATCCATCCTGTAGGCTGTTCCTTCACATTCAATCCCAGCAATCGCGGGAGGCAAAACAATATCAGCATATGCAGAAGTAGGTGTTTCATGAGGTTCAATTGCGATTAATGGATGTTTAAACATATTTATCACTGACTCCTTTGGAAAATTGCTTGCAGGGTCTGAGGCAACTATTAGCGAAGCATCAATTTCATCTCTAATTAATGTGCCTACCGCTGAAAACTCTCCCGGATTATATCGGGGATATCCCCGTGAAAAATCAATGGAATAAGCATAACCGGTATTCCATGTGAACACGGTATTTGCTCCCGACACATTATAATGACCTCTCATTGGAGTAATTAGGAACTTGGTGTGATCATTTAATTCCCTCACTAATGATACTGCAGCATCTATATTTCGGTGGTGAGAAAGTGATTGAGTAAGCCCCATCCCGAAATAAATTACCCCGTAATTACAAGATTTCAATATATCTGCCATCTCTTTCACTTGGTCAATGGGAACCCCAGAAATTTCTTCTACATCCAAATCAACCCCTCTTAATAATGCTCGAATTGCATTAAATAATTCATAATCTTGGTTTGGGTTAACCTGAATATATAAGTCGGCAAGTTGAGCAGTATGTGTATTTCGCGGGTCAACAACCACTACATAACGATCATTTCGTCCATCTTTTTTGAAATATCCGCGTACAAACTCACTATATCGCCCGAGATGTCGAGGATGTGCATGAACGGGATTACTTCCCCAAAATACAACCAAATCGGCCCTATTTTTATATTCTCCTAATGTTGAGGTTGGTACGCCGACATCTTGTTCAGCAAGTAATGTGGGTCCGTGACATACAGAGGCGGTATTATCTAAAATCCCCCCTAAGGTCTCCGCTAACTCTACTCCTTTACCTTGCGCTTCACATTCTGTACTGGAAAAGCCATATAACAAGGGACGCTTCGTGTCTGCAAGAATTGAGGCGGCTCTATCAATCGCCTCATTCCAAGAGACCTCCTTAAATTCTCCATCTTCTTTGATTAAGGGTTTCTCATATCTGTGCTCACTTGGGTTGGAGCTGAAAAACTTTTTAGTGCCAATTTGACACCCATTACGAACTTCTAACACTTCGTTTTTCGTTTTATCAATATCTATTTCAAGATCATCACATAAAGTCCCGCAAAATGGGCATATTACATCATAAACTGTTTTAATTTTTCTTTCAACCATTTTTTTATGCCTCCTTTAATCTTCCAATAAGTTGTAATGCATTTAACACTTTTCCATCTTTAACAGGCTCGACTTTCGCTTTCATCCCTTTAAAAGTAGGTGTTCCACATGATTGTGAATCAGGATTAACTACTTGATTTGCCCATGGTCCCAATGGCATAAATATTGTACCAGGATGAGGTCCTTCTTCGGAGATTGTGGAATACACCACTACCTCACCATGATCAGTTGTAACTTTTACTGGTGTTCCAATAAGACAATCAAGTTTTTTAAAATCCTCTTTATCAAACATGCATAGTGCTGCAGCGCGAACATTCTCTCTGCTGGTTTTACTTCCTTCTAAGGCGACACCTTGATCGATTGTTCGTCCGGTTAATAATATTAGATTGTCTAAACTCATCTTTTATTCCTCTTTTTCACTCCCTTTGAATGATTTCAATTTTTTTGTGATTTCATCCCAAAAGATCTCATTATATTCGCCAGAACTTTTAATGTCTGTGATTTTGAGGTGCACGGCCCCGGTAGGGCAGGCGTTTGTGCATGCTCCGCATCCTACGCAAGCATCTTCATCAGCAATATCAACAGCCTTACTCTGTTCCCACCCATGTTCTGGTCGCTCTGCGATTTCTATTGCTCCAGATGGGCAAACTTCAGCACAAGTACTGCATCCTTGGGCACATTCTTCATGTTCTATACTTACTTCCGCCTCAACATATTGCTTCACGACTCTTCCATCATCAAGCTTCTTGGCTTCAAATTCTAGTTTTGGAACAGCATGTTGTTCTACTATTGGAATCTCTTCTAATTCAAGCACTTCGCCATTTTTTTTGAGCTTTAATGAACTAAATGGACACATATAGACACAAGTTCCACAAAAGACGCATGCACTTGGATCATAAACCTCGGGAATGATATCTTCAGTTTTGGGAAAGCGTTCCGCGGCGCCTACTGGACCACGAGATATAGCCTCTTTAGGACATACACGAGCGCATGTTCCGCATCCAACACATTTATCTTTATCAAGAATAAGCTCAAAATCTTCCTTGAGAAACTGAATTTTCACCGATTCTTCTTCTTTTGATATTTTCCTTCTAACCTTTGGAAACATATTCTAACACATGTGTTTTTAAGTAATATAAAATTTAAATGTAAAATAACTCTTAAGTTATTTATACTTACTTTTGTAAAAGTTGGTTTATTAAAAAAATTTTCTTTACCGATTCGTAAGAAAGTTAAGGAAAAAACCTATAATCCAATAGTTTGATATCATAATATAATTAACTCCACTTAAACTACTTCAAACGCCTAGTGATCCTTTATTTTTAGAGGTGAAGTAATAATGTTCCCAAACTCCCCAAAACTTTAATCAAATAACTTAAGGAAATTCCTTCTGTAAATGGTTAAAAATCAATCTTATCTGGAGGAAGGTATTCCTTAAAATGTGAGGTGCAAGTATTAGATCAGTTTAACCGCCTCGTGCGATGTACCGTGCGCAAATCTGGGCAATATCGTCCAGGAGAGTTAGAATCAGCCAGAATCAAGATCTCAACGACATGGATGATTATGAGGCTGAAACTCCAAAAGAAAAGATATTCCCGTGGGATATTGGTCACTGCCAAGCCGAATATTTCGTCCATATAATCTTTGTTGGATTAATTTCAGTTATCAAATACTAAAAATCTTTAAGCAGAATTAAAAAGTTAAAAGGAAATTTATGTTATATATTTTTTATGAGATTGTTTTTAATTAAAATAAATTATTAATACTTCTTGAAATAAATTAAAGATATGACATTTTTCGAAATTTTAGGTATGGATGAAATCCTCTTTTATGAAAATATGGGGTATCTTAGTGTCTACACCATGTTACTCATTATCATCGGATTTGGTGTAAAGTTCATAATTGACGGGCGCAAGTTCGAGGAAGGATTTGCTCAGAGAGAATATTTTATCGGTTTGGGGTTATTTATTATCAGTGTTGCCATTGGGGAGGGCATATATCTTTCCGACTTGGTATATCGAACTTATATGGGAACGCGTCTATTTTTACCGTTAACTTCCTCGGAAGGTCAAGTGTCTTGGCAAAATCTTTTGGGTTACAAACTAGTGTCCCTCATCAACCGTGACTATTACTTAGTGGTAATCACAATCCTCTTGTTATCCCTGTCGTTTTTGATGAAGCCCTTGGAGAAATTCATGTTAAAGAGGAATACGCCAGTAATGACCTATTTAAACCGGGTGCTGGTTCCGTTCCCTCTGATTTTACGAATTCTGGAAGTGAATTTGCACAGTCTATTCGGAATTAAGGTCGTGGAGGGCTCAATTCCGTACTACGTGTTTACCGGATGTTGGATATTTATTCTTTTAGTTATGGGCATTTCGATCCTCCTTCTCTTGGGTTTATATTTAAAAATGGGAATCCAGGCTCCCAGTGGCTCTTCCTTAAAGAAGAAAAGTTTCTTCATTATTATAGGAATCTTAATCTGGATTGCCACTATCTTTATGACGGCAAACATTTTCAGAGAAATCCAGAGTGGGAACTGGTATTTTATACCGATAATTCCTACTCTCTTGGCAATTTCTGTAACTTTATTAATGAACGGATTTAAGCGGGAATATTAAAACCCGTTCCGGCTTTTTCTTTTTTTCTTTTTTTCTTTGTAAAATGGTCGCCTCTGCTATTTCGATAAAAGTCAAATAGAAAGAAACCTAAATAACTAAGTAAGGAACGAGGTTAAAAAAATGTCAAATTTTATCAAAAAAACTAAAGTAGTATTGGAAAAAAAAATGGAGGGTAAAGATTTTCCAGAGACAACATCTGTTCTTATTGGACGCAAATATTTGGCGGTCTTATTGGAAGAGATATTGGGAGTATGTTTCGGTCCCAGAAGTGAATCTTCAAAATGTAACGTTTTTACCAACCCAGGAGAATTATGTAGAATGGATGCGAGTGAATTGCTCAATTATGTAGAATCAGACAATCTTATCGAAAAAGGAATTGGTATTGCAACCATGAATGCATTGAGTCAGTTTTATATTCAAGAAAATCCCAAAGAATATAACAAATATAATAATCTCGATACCCTCAAACTTTTACCATTACAAAAAGACAGAAAAGTGGGAATGGTGGGAAGGATTCGCCCATTTGTTAAGCTCTTAGTGAAAAGATCTGCAAACTTGATCATCGTGGATGATAATCCCTCATTATCCACGGGAAAACCGCAAGATGGACTTATCATTACACGGGACATAGATGACTTACAAGATATTGATATCCTAATTGTGACTGGGTCCACTGTAGTGGAACATACCGTGGAAAAACCACTTGAAGTTGCGAAAGATGCCATATTTAAAATCATCATTGGCCCAACTTCATCATGGATACCTGATGTTGCTTTTGAACTAGCCCTAGATGCAGTAGCAGGGATGGAATTTAAAGACTCGGAAAGTGCATTTCGAACAATCATGGAAGGTGGGGGAACCAGAAATTTTGGGAAATATGCAAATAAATATATTCTAACTAAAGAGCCACCCGCAAGTTATTAGAAAAAACTTAAAAGGATATCATCGCATTAGCATATCCTCGAAAAAGGGTTTTCTTTGGAGAAAGTTCCCTCGTCGCCTTTCCGTTATCTTAAAACTATATTTTTAAATAGGTCAATTCTAACTTATAATTATATAATGCTTCGGACTAATACCTTAGCATTAATATACTTTGTAATTATAATTAGTATATATTAAAATGACGCCAAATTTCTTGAAAAAGACCAAATTTCATTGGTTCCTTATTTATTTGTTTTTATGCTCTCTCTTGTCGACTGTACTCATCATTTTTTTTCAATTTCGAAGTTATTACGGGGATATAAATCTCTTGGTTTCAAACTATTTGGATTGTGACATAAACTTAGTCCTTATTTTCTATATTATTTTTGTGATTCCCTTGTGCTATTCTAACTACTTAATCTTCCGCCATTTGCACAAAATAGTAAATGACAAGAAAATTACCATCTCGTGGATACATAAAGTTATATCTTTATCTCTTTTGGTTTTTTTTAGCATTCTGGGCGTTGTTCTACTATTTTTGATCGAGTCCTATTCTAAGCACATTTATATTATGTTTCAATTTTATAGTATTTTTTTTTATCCTTCACTTATTCTTATCCCTTTGGCTGTTTTTACAATTCTGGTTAAAAAATATAAAAATAGGTTTATTGAAATATATGAAAAAAGAATTGCTCGTTTTACCCTCCGAAAAGCAACGGTTGCTCTATTGATCGGTTTGTTTGTTCTCACGTGGGTTTACCCCTTGCTTTATATGCCCGCGAATGTAATTAATTATCCACTGCCCGAGAAACCCGATATTGTGGCTCACCGAGGCGGGGCCGCTTTAGGTCCCGAAAATACAATTGAAGCGGTTGAGACAGCACTTAATTATAACATAGTTGGCTGGGAAGTTGACATCGCCATTAGCCGAGATGGTGTTCCATTTCTGATGCACGATGACACTCTCAAGAGAACGACTAATGTGGAAGAAGTTTTTCCAGATCGGTGCAACGAGGGAGCGGATTCTTTTACGTGGGAAGAATTACAACAATTAAATGCGGGATCGTGGTTTGTTGACAAAGATCCCTATGGCACCCTTTCTTCCGGAAAAATTGAGCCTGAGCAAGTGGAAGAGTATAAGACCGCTAAAATTCCCAGCTTTGAAGAGGTCCTTAATGTTACCAGAGAATGTGATTTAAACCTGGATTTTGACACACGAAAACCTCCAGAGGATCACCCTTATCATGCAAATTTTACTGAAATTCTGTTTAATATGACTATTGATCTTATGGACAATTTAGAGGATATTATGATTCCCACTTCATCGCAATCTTGGCTCTCCCTCATTGATTCGAATAATGTTACTGAAATCTGGACATATCGGGATTATGTTAATACAGGCGATGGATATTCGGATGAGGAATATCGAGATTTCTACCAAGAAGGCTTTCCTGTAATGGTCTATACCATCGATTCGGTGGAACGGTTTTCCCAACTATGGTGTCTGGGCGTAACGTGGGTGAAGACAAATACACCGCATAAGTTTCATGAGATGAAATCCCCGATGTGGTCCATACAAAAGCCTTTCTATTTCTTTTTCTGGTTTTGTATCTATGGAATTGCCGTCAGTCTAATTGTTCTTAATCTTAGAACTTATCGGAATTACCGAAATAAATCTTAGAAACGGATGCCAGCATTATGTCCCCAATCCTTGGATATTAGCAAGATTTAATGAATCTTATTAAAATTTATAGATTTCCAAATAAACCTCAACGCAAAATAGATTCTTTGGTTTAAAATATGTAGACAATTCTTTTTCTACTGGAAGATTTATTTTTTGTAGGGATTGGAATTCTTATTATCCATCCTTCTATGACGTTTCTTCCTAAAAATTTGGCATCCTCAAAAATATCAACAAAATCGCTAAAATTTATATATTTAAACCTTGAAATACTCTTATGAGTGAATCTGAATCTACCCCGAAAAAAGATGATTCTTTTCTCAACTTAGAATTACGAAAAGATAGAGGAAGCCTAATCTACGAATTTTTAATTCCTGTAGTGATTTTTAGCACTTTTGGGGCATTTTATTGGGCAATTCGAGGTACAGGAGGATATGGAGGTTCATCTGGAGCAGTATTTGCTGGGATCGGATGGGCATTGATATGGTACTTTCTTTCTTATGAAAGTTCAGAAAGGAAGAAAAGACCTTACAGCTCGGGATGGGTGATTGCTGCTATTACGCTTGGAATTGGACTCGGTGGGCTCCATGGATATGGTCAGTTTATGACGTGGATTAAGGGAGAATTTTGCTTGAGTTATCCAGAAAATTGCATTCCCTTGAATCCTTTGGTAGGTTATGTTTGGTTATTTCAATGCGGTCTTGCTTGGGGTGGAATGGGCGGACTTTTTTTGGCATGGACAGGATCGAAGAAGCCAACTGAATTAAAGGATTGGATATTTCGAATACTTTTCGCCGTAGCGGGTGCACTGGTTGGTTATTTTATCACTTATTTCTTTCCCGAATGGATTAATCCCGCATATAATCGCGTGGATTATACCAATTTAGCAACCTGTCCCGACTGCGAAAGAACTATATCGACCTCGCTGAGTTCCATGACACTCTTAGGGATATTTTTGGGACTATTTCTCTATGAAGTAATTCGAAAAGAATGGCGTGGCGTCATTTTAACCTTGACAGTAGCCTTAGGTTTTGCGTTAGCGTTTTCAGTTTCTGCCTTTTGGCATTACGGTCCCCAATTCTCGGATTTAAACCTTCCATGGTGGAAGAATTGGGAGATGAGTATTGGTTTTTGGGGAGGTGCTTCGTTTGGATTGGCATATTATCTTTATAATCGACCCTTTAAGAAAAAAGAGATTACATTGATACGAGAGCAGCCTTTTTCTAAACATCCAAATGCAGAAAAGCTCATTGGGGTGGAATTTGCAATGGCTACTGCATTGGGCTGGTCAATTTATAATGGAATCGGAGGTTTTATCGGTAAGTTCAGTTGGAAAGACCCGTGGCGTTTGATCATTTTTCTACCTTTTATTACGTTATGTTTAGTATATTTTCTCTATCACGTTAATAAAGCTAACAAGGATCCCTTCCAAGTAGGGGATGAGCGGACAAATATTAAAAAACCGCTGCTAAGATTTATCGTGGGTCAAGCCATTCTGGTGCTCTTGGGGTATATGGTCTCCTACAATATGGAGATGTCTTTTGCTAACTGGTATTTACTTATCGCTTATACGATCCTATTAATAATCGGATCTATCGCAGTTTTAATCAGAATTAAATGGTCGCATTTAAAATCTTTAGATGTTCCCACTCTATAGGATTTCATCGGGAACCCTGCAAATCTTAAAGAGCTTTATCTTAGGATAAATTGCCTTACTGATCTCCCAGAGATTTTTTGTTTTATAATCGTTAATCCTTCCTTTCCTTCAGTTTTAGCCGACCCATGATATTATCCCAGAAAGGGCTATTGTAATTGCCTGAAAAATAAATTTCATTAATATCGAGCTGTAACGCACCCGTCGGGCATGCGTTATGACACGCTCCGCAAAAAACGCACTTATCCTCCCGCAATTCTAGGACAACATTAGATTCCCATTTGTTTTCTGGTTGAAATTTTTCGTCAGCAACCGTAATTGCTCCACTGGGACAGACATCAGCACAATTGGAACATCCTCCTGCGCATTTTTCCACGTTAATGGTTAATGAGCCGCTTGCATATTTTTTAACTTTTTCCCCCGAATCAAGTGTGACCTCTTCATAATCGATTTTCGGGAGCGCATGCTCCTCAACTAATGGGAGATGCTCGGGCTCAATCTTTTCGCCGTTAATCTTGAGTGTGAGAGCGTTAAAGGGACAGACGTACGTGCATACACCACAATAGACACACTTTTCTGGGTCGTGTACATTCGGGATCAAGAAATGTTTGACCTTGCGAATAATTTGCTTTTGATTTACTCTCACCGGCTCATCTAATTCTTTTTTTACTATGGCCTCCTTTGGGCACGCACGCTCGCATGTTCCACAGCCAACGCATTTCTTCTTATCCAGAACTAACTCAAGATTTTCTTTCAAAAATGAAATACTGGTCTTCTCTAAATTATCTTCTAATTTCCTATGGGTTTTGGGAAACATCGGTTTATTTATTACCTTCGTGTATATCTCATCTTACTTAGATTGGAAAAAGTAAAGAAATTTAAAAAACTTATTATAGATAATTATTTGTAGCAATTAGACATCAGTTATAATGAACTCCATTCGAATTATGGAAATAAAGACGAATACCATTAGATAATTTCAATTTAATAAGAAAAATTTTTCTTGTTCATTCGTGTTTTCTGGATTTTCTTGTTTGGTTCTCTAAAATAAGTTTATTATGTTAAAATAACATAATAAATAATCATCTTCTTCGATATAACTTGAATCCTTAGACAATTTGAAAGGCGGTTCCCTCCCTCTTTTTTGGCAAGAACTGCATAATAATAGGTACCTGGATTTAAATCCGCGATTCGGTAAGTTGTGTCCGTCAGATTTTGCGCATCTAGAAATATTGGCCCTTCAATTTTATTAAATTCTTTATGATAGCTTTTGAATGAATTGGAATGTAAATATCAACTTTTTGGGTAAAAAAAGGGAAAAGAAAAAGATATCTCTTTATTCTTTAACTTCCAATACTTTGATTTGCATAGCTTCTTGCGGACAAGACTTGATACAGATTCCGCATCCATCACAGTTATAACTTCGATCTTCATCATATATTGGATGGGCAATACCGTTTTGCACCAAAATTACGGCATTTTCTTCGGTCAATTTGCCGTCCTTTTTCAAATGGGTAAAATTTATAGGACAGCTCACGACACATATATTGCAGCCTGTACAGAGATTGTGGTTAATTTTTAGGTCAAATATTTGCATTTACTCTTACGCCTCCGGATTTACAATTGGATTTGGACCTATTTCCTTTAACTCTGCAACAAATTCTTTTACAATCTCGGTCAATTCGGCTCCTTCTGATGCGGACACGAAGGTGTATTTTACCCGTTTCGGATTGATTCCAAATTGCTCCAGCATTCTATGGAGCATGGGGATTTTCCTGATCGTTTTTAGATTTCCTTCGACATAATGGCAATCTCCTGGGTGACAATGGGATACGAGTACTCCATCAGCGCCATTTTTAAGGGCATCTAAAACAAAAGAGGGTTCTACACGACCTCCGCACATGACTCGCATGATACGAAGGTTTGCGGGCCGTTGCATTCTTGACGTACCGGCTTGATCAGCCCCTGCATATGTACACCAATTACAGCAGATTCCTAAAATATAAGGGTTAAATTCTTCACTTTCTGTCATGATAATTCCTTACTAAGGTTTTTTTTCTTAACATTAAACTTGCTGAAAAATAATTTATCTAAAGTTAATTTAATTATTATATTTGTTAAAAAAAGTTTATTTTATAAAAAATTTGTTGGTATCAAATTTAGGTCTTAGGGTAATTAGGTTATAATACCTTAATAGTGAATGTGAGATATAAAACTTCCGGCGACATAGATATTTGTCTCGCTGACCCTCTCGGGAAATAGATCGAGAAAGGGGAGCGATTTATGACGTTGTATTTTAAATCTATATTTTCAAAATCATTTGGGAATCATATATCAATAAAACTAATTATAATTAGTACTAATCTCAATTAATTATTTTCCTTCTCCATTCTCTATAATATCTCTAAGATCAAACAATAGAACGCCTTTATCCCCCAATTCTTCTTTTTCCTTTATCTCCCTTCCAAGTACTCCGTATGTTTCTGAACGAGTGGTATTCTTCCATTGTACAGATTTTGCTTTCTCTTTTAGATCTTGTAGAATATCTTCAATATCTCTTTCTTTCAACTCACTCCATTTGCATTCGATAAACAAAATCTCTTCTTGTTCTTTGTCGACGCCAACAATATCAATTTCTTTGTCTTTATACCACCACCGTCCAATTTGAGTATAGTCAGAAAAGATACGGGGTATAAATTCCTTTCGGCAAAATCGTTCATATTTCTTACCAAAGAATGGAGAAAGTATCTCATGAGGGGGCATAAAGGCGTTTCGTTCAATTTTCTCACGATGATTGAAGATAAAATTAAACCAGAAATCAAACACGTCATCCTTTATGAGATAGATGCCACGGTTTGAGCTGAGAAGAATCGGTGTTTCTCGTTCAATAAATCCTAAACGAATGAGAGTATCCAGGTAGGGGTATATTTCTCTACTGCGGATTCCCACAAAATTGGCGATGCGTGTTGGGCGCGTATTGCCAAAGGCGATGGCATTTAATATTGAAAAGTAAATCTTGAGTTTGCGTATTTCCTGAGAAAGGATGTAATATGGTTCTCGGAAAAAGTAGCCTTGTTTATGGAAAAATTCTTGACTCAAAAACGCACTAAGACTTTTATAACTTGATGCTTTTAGCAAATATTCGGGAATTCCACCAATTATCAAGTAGGTTTTGAGCTGCTCTTCTGAATCCATGGATAAAAATTGAGCTGCATCTCGAAATTCTAATGACCCTAATAGAATATCACGGGTTCTCCTTCCATATAAAGGGGATCTTTGAGAGAGCACTTGTTCATTCATCAACCCCAGTAAGGACCCCGATAAAATGATCTGGATTTTACTTCCAGAGAATGAGAGGTCCCAATGTTTTTGCAGAATGCTTACGATACGCTTTTCGGTCTCTATTAAATATGTAAATTCGTCCACTACGAGATAAAAACGCTCGTTGGGGGCATTTTTGCCAAAATATTCAAACAGTTGATTCCACTCCTTGATTTCCAAGGATTCAAGCAGATTATCATTTAAAAAATTTGCCATCTTCTGCTTGAGACCGTTGATTTGAATTAGTTTTGATGCTTGTTCTGCCATATAAAATATGCCGGGTTTGTCTTTATAAAATTCCATTAATAACCGTGTTTTTCCAATTCTCCGCCGTCCATGAAGAATGATTAAACTTGCTTTGTCGGATGCCCATTCTCTTTGGAGAAGAGATAATTCATCTTCTCGATCAATAAAAGTACTAATCATAATTAGTACTAATTTAGATTAGTATTTAATAATTTCTTTTTAAAAAAATGGCGTATAAATAAAAGATTTAAGAGTAATATGCATGCGCTTGCAATCATAAATCTAATGAGAGAGAAAGGATTAAATCGTCTTTAATGATATTGACCACGAGAATTTCGAAAGATAAATAAAAAAAGGTCTTATCACTTTAATTAGATCTACGCTGTTCCCAAGCAAATTTTATTGTCAATATAATGATTATAAAAATAACTGGAATATAGCTAAATAACCCCCAGAGAATTGGTATAGAATCAGAATTAAGAACAAATCGCATGACTAATTGAATAATTCCCGGAAATGAAGAGACAACCACTAATCCAGCTAATAATGACTCGATCAGACACAATTGATAAAATAACAGACATTAGACACAATTGATAAAATAACACTTTTCATCAATGGATACATTAAAAATGGAATGTTCTTCATTACCAATTGGAACGTAATTGATGTTTCATTAGGATCCTTCAATTTAAGGTTTTGAAGACTTCCGCCATCTGTGATTCGAATTCGGTTTTTATAATTTTCAGGTTCAGGTAAATAATATTTAACGGGGGTTCAAATCTCCCCAGAAGCATTCCATCAATTCTCGTGCGGGTGTGGCTAAATCTGGTTAAAGCAGGAGAATGCAGATCTCTGCAGTGCAAGTGCAAATGGTTTTTTTTATCTGTTTTTTTCGGCACCGCCATTATAATCGGCATCACAAATAGTCCCCTTGCCACCGCACTCTTAGGGGAGGTTTTTTCATTAATTTTCTTTTTTGTTATTGTCCCTATGATGGAGGGATTCTTAGGAGATTATATCAGGAAAAAAAGGGAATATCGAATACCTTTTAGTCTTGAGTATACTGAGGATACAGAAGAATAGAAGAAGAAAGGAAAATATTTATAATTTAAATAAGGTTTAGAATGTTTTTTATATATTCAGTAATTTTATCCAAATCATTTTTAATATATTTTAAGACTTTAGAATTATCTATTTTTCCATAACTGTGCACTAAAAGGTTCCTGAACCTAGCCATATTTGATAAATTTTGACTCAGACTTAAGTTTATTATTTCATTTTCTCCTAGAAGTTTAAACATCTCAGCATATGTCTTCGGCCTTTCTAAATTAGAAACTGAAATGAGATGCGCTGCAATATCTATACAAGATTCAATTATTTCTAATAAAGAATATTTCGCAGCTTGAACATCCTTGTAGCTTTTTGTAAATTCTTTATCGGTTAAGGACTTAAATTCATTGAGAAACTTTAGGTTCCGTTCAATAATGTCAAATTTTCCTTGGATAAGATTTTCATCGATGTCCATACCTTAATCTCCTCATATTGTCGAAATATTCATAGAACGGTTTCATATCTAAATAATGGGTAATCACTCGAGCTTCGAATTTAGCTCTTTTTGTTTCATTCTTAGATAAGATTAATTTAGAATTTCCCAGTATTCCATAAAGAAATCGAACATTTTGATGATTGAGAATATGGATGTCTACTGTTTTATGTACATCCAATTTCGCTCTAAGCAGCTTTTCTAAAATTCTCTGTATCTTTATTTCATACATATAATTAGGCTCAAATGTATCGTCGAGAAGGATGCCAATGTCGATGTCCTCATATTCTTCACTGGATAGAAATGACCCAAATAAATATACAGCAATTATTTCCTCGAATTTGCTTACTCGTTCTTTTACTAATGAAATGATCTCTTCTGAATACATTATATCCTAATTTTATGATCTTTTACTATAATAGAAACTACTTGGATTAATAAATTCTTATTTTTTAGATTTTTAATCCATAAGGACGAGCTTGAACTACCACGCCCTAAAGGGCGGTGGATTCGTGCTCCCTAATGTGCTATACACACTATTACTCTTGTGTCTATTATAACATCTGACGGCTAAGATACAACCGATAACAATAAAAGACAAATTATCAGAGATCTCTAATTTTCAGCTATAAGTTTCGACAAAGTGAAAAAAAAGCGGCTATTGTGCATCTGCGTCTCTTGATTATCCCCGGTATATGTGGAAAAAACCTCAAGTATCGTCCTTTGTTGGGCTTTGAAAACCTCTTTTATTTTTGATATCCTCTTCCTTAAGACCTTGTTTTTCTCTGGCTCGTGTTTTGGTAATACATCGCACCGAGTAAAACAGACAAAGATTCCGGGAACAATTTTCCGTATGCCGAAATCAACGGGATGATCAAGTCGTTTTTTCATGGAAACGCCCCGCCATTATTTCCAACCCCCCTCCCCTTAATTACCAAATATAACTTGAAATTATGTCTAAAAAAGAATATGCCCTTAAAAATATCGGGATAACTGATTAATCCTTGTTCTTTTCCATCTTCGCAAATAATGCTTCGGAGTTTTTTAACTCTGTTTCCAATTCCTCTTTTGATAATGAAGGGGGTTTCAGCCGCTCCCGATCAATATATTCCATCATTTCATAAATCGATACTTTTGCCAGTGTAGCCGCTTCAGCTAAGCTGACCAATCCTTTTCTGTATTTCTTGCCAGCTTCTTTCATACGATATTCTTTCATTTGATTCAAAAGAAATTTTCGTATAAGTGCCGACCGATCCAGTCGTTCTTTTTCACATATTTTATTTAATTCTTCAACTTCTTTTTCATCTAGGCGAGTCGATATGACATCGGTCATTTTTTATTTCTTAACCTCCATTTGATTTTCTAATTTTTTCATAAAGAATAAAATAGATTTAGGTTTTGTTGCATTCACGGATTCTAATCGGTTCAATGCGTTCATAAACTCTTGTTTTGTTAATCGTCCCTCAACACATTTTCTGAAATAGAAAGTATCCAATCGGATGACCTTTTTTCCGTGTTTAAGAAATTTTTTGTATGCCCTTTCATCAGATGTAAGGCAAATCCCTTCTTCTTTAGCCAAGATATAACAACTTGTTTCTCCGGCATCTCGAAATAAAATCAAATACTTAGAAACATCAATTGGAATCACAGGAATTCGGAATTGCTTTAGCAGTTTTTCCGCTTCAAAAGCATACGTATAGTTGTGCCGTTTTCCGTTAAGAACCACTTCCTCATGCACACTTGAATCAATTATGAGAGGATAATCTATTAAATCAACAAAATTCTCAAATAAATTGGTTTTAACAAGATAAATCAAAGTGCATGCATCCAAAATCCATCGCATTATGTAATATATACAAAAAGGTATTTATATAATTATCGATTGTATACAAAAACGAGTCAGAAAAAATCTGGACATTTCGGGACAGCCCGACAAATCATCAAAGGATCACTGATTGAAGATCACGGTAAACGGCAGTAGTTTTAAAAAATAGAAGCAGTTCTAAATTTAAAGAAATGCTTTTAAGTTTGCTTGAATTTTTTGAAACTCTTATATTTAATTTGTAAAATTAGATGCTCCAAACACCCCTTATGCAATTTTTGGAAACAATAGGAGAATCATAGAATTGCCCAGCAAATTATTTGGATTTTTTGGATATAAAATAATCTAAACATTTTAGTTTGAAACGAATATAACCCAGAGAAACTTTATATTAGAAGTTTTATAATTACATGTATATGTTTTCTTTGTTTAAAAGGTGCTCATAGTTCAGATGACGATTATTGAAACAATTAAGAAACGTCTAAAACGCTATCATATTGGAATCTGGTTCGCCGCCATATTTCTTATTTCCTTAGGTGTAGGAGTCTATATCACCAGATGGATGATCCGTGGCACTTTTCAAGTCGGATTAGATATTCCATATTCCGATGAGTTTCAATTTTTTTCGATTCGCACGGGGTATCGGTTTCTCCAACCTCTCTTCTTAGGTCCCATATTTGGGATTATTTATTATGTTTTAATGAAATGGCTCTTAGGGCGTGTGGAAAAAGAAGAGGGAAATAATCAGTATTTTGTGTTCGCGATTGAAATCGGAGTAGTTATTTTTATCATCTTCAATTGTATTGGCCATGTATTTCACTTAGGGATGGAATATGTAAATGCTCTAGATGCATTAGATGCTTCCGCAGCATTAGACAGTGAATATAGGGAGATGTTTATATATGCATGGTATTTGGACGAGATACTTGGTCATAACCTTATTCAAGTAACCTATTTTGGCTACTTAATCCTGGGAATCTTTGCTGAGCTTCTCATAGACCCCAGGACCAAAATGGTCCTTGATGAATATATTTTCGTCTTTATCCTTGCATACGAAATAAGTATACTTAATGGTGATGTTGCTAATTCAAGTAAGAGCGGCTTTCTTATCCTCCTTATACAAATAATCTTTGTCGTACTTGCTACGATGGTAATAATTGTCAAAAAGATAGACCTCCGTTATTATCCGCTATTGCTTGCAATGCTTTTATCGACTATTTTCGTACTTTACTTCAATGTTGAAGCAATAATGCAAAACGGAATTCAAGCAAATTACCCTTTTTGGTAATAATGTGAAACTACTTTATAATACTCAACTTTAAATTAATCTAAATTCTTATAACGTTCGGAAAACGTCCATACCCATATAGATCTAATCCAAACCTTAACCTTAATTTGTAACTTATTGAGATTAATAGATGATAATCCGAATATTAAAAACATTTAGTCTACACTTATTGTAATAAATAAAATAAGTAAATATTAGAGGGATAATAATATAATGAACGTTCAAGAAGCAATTAATAGACGGAGAGCCTATCGATCTCTTGCTCCCGTTACCATTACAGATGATTTAATAAAGGATCTAGCCCATAGTACGCAAATTGCCCCATCTTGTGCCAATAAACAGCCGTGGCAATATATATTCATTCATGATAAGCAAAAACTTGAGCAAGTATTCACAACCCTTTCTTCTGGTAACCGATGGATAGAAAAAGCTTCTATGATGATTGCAGTACTGAGCAAACCCGAGGCAGATTGTATTATAAAGGAAAGAAAATATTACTTATTCGATACGGGATTGGCTACGGCTCAATTAATTCTGAGAGCGACCGAACTTGGGTTGGTTGCCCATCCTATTGCGGGGTTTAATGAAGAGAAGGCAAAGGAGATCTTGAATATCCCCGCGGAGATGCGGCTTATAACATTTGTCAATATTGGTAAGCATTCAGAAGAAATTAATCCCGTATTATCCGATGATATGAAATTGGGAGAGAAACAAAGACCTCCGAGAAAACCTTTAGAAGAATTTATTTTTCGAAATGAATATAAAAACAAATTTAAACCATCAAATAATGATTAAGTTGGATATGAAATGAATAACGAGAAAATTGAACATGATATTAATGCCCATAATGGAGACCCCAATCTGCTTATTAACGAATCTAGCCCGTATTTGTTACAACATGCATATAATCCTGTAGATTGGATGCCATGGGGTGAAGAGGCTTTCCAAAAGGCGAAAAAGGAAGATAAGCCTATCTTTTTATCCATCGGTTATTCGACATGTCATTGGTGCCATGTAATGGCCCATGAGAGTTTCGAAGATCTCGAAGTTGCCGAATTATTAAATGAAACATTCGTACCGATCAAGGTAGACAGGGAGGAACGTCCAGATGTTGATAAAACCTATATGACGGTTTGCCACATGATGACCCGTAGCGGAGGGTGGCCATTAACAATAATTATGACCCCAGAAAAAAAACCCTTTTTTGCTGGCACTTATATACCTAAGAAAAAGCGGTTCGGTCAACCAGGGCTTATCGAATTAATCGAGCGGATTCAAGATCTTTGGAAAAACAACCGTGATAGAGCATTAGAGACCTCCGAAGAGATCGCGCTTGCTTTAGAAAACGTGACAAGTGAGTCTCCGGGGGAAGTTCCGGATAGAAAAACCCTAAGGAATGCAATAAGTCAATTAAGCACACGATATGATGAAGAATATGGAGGATTTGGTTCGACACCTAAATTTCCTACTCCCCATAATATATTTTTTCTTTTGAGAATGTGGAAACGTACTGGAAATGAAGAACTATTAAAGATGGTTGATCATACCTTGCATGCAATGAGGCGAGGGGGCGTTTATGACCATATCGGATATGGGTTTCATCGGTATTCAACTGATGCCCGTTGGAAACTTCCACATTTTGAGAAAATGCTGTATGATAATGCTTTATTGGCGATTGCCTATAGTGAGGCATATAAAGAAACTAAAAATGAGATGTATGCCCAGACCGTACGAGAAATATTTACATACATATTTCGTGATATGACTTCCCCGGAGGGAGTATTTTATTCTGCGGAAGATGCCGATGTTGAAGGAGAAGAAGGAAAGTATTATATCTGGAAATTGGAGGAACTTGAAGGGTTGCTGAACGATCAAGAATTGAACATTGCACAAGAAGTGTATAATCTAGAGGAAGAAGGAAATTTTGAAGAAGAAGCAACAAAAGAAAAAACTGGTCAGAATATCTTGTATATGACACAAACTTATGAAGATCTAGCCTCAAAATTAGAAATCCCCGTAACCCAGTTAAAAACAGAGTTGGAATCCATTCGTAAGAAGTTATTCACGCAAAGAGAAAAACGGGAAAAACCATCGAAAGATGATAAGATATTAACCGATTGGAACGGCCTAATGATCGCTGCTCTTGCTAAAGCTTCCCAGATTTTTGAGGACCCAAGTTATCTCAAAGTCGCCCAAAAAGCTATAGACTTTATATTAGAGAATCTTCTAACTGCCGAAGGTAGACTCATGCACCGCTATCGGAATGGCAATGCAAATGTGGGGGGCTTTCTCGATGATTATGCCTTTTTCATTTGGGGGCTCATTGAAATGTATGAAGCCACATTTGATGTTTCTAACTTAAAGACAGCGCTTGAATTAAATCAAACACTAATCGATGAATTCTGGGATGATTATATTGGCGGCTTCTTTTTCACTTCGAAAAAAAGCGAGAAGATTCTAACAAAACAGAAGGAAATTTATGACAGTGCTATACCCTCCGGAAACTCGGTGGCAATGTTGAATCTACTCCGGTTATCTCTGTTAACTGGCAATCCAGAGTTAGAGGAGAAAGCTGAATATATAGCACGTGTCTTTTCCGAAAGTATAAGGGACAATCCTGTAGCGCATACACAGCTGTTGGTTGCGATTGATTTTGCTTTAGGTCCTACATTTACCTTGGTAATTTCGGGCGACCAGTCGAGTAATAATACCCAAGCTTTTCTTGATAAGATCCACTCGGAATTTTTACCTAATAAGGCATTAATTTATCGCCCCACAGATATGGAATCTCCTCAGATTGATTCGATTGCCTCATATGTGGAAAGCTTTTCAAAGCAAAATGAGCAAACAACCGCCTATATCTGTGTTGATAAAACTTGTAAACCGCCCACAAACGATTTTGAGGAAACTTTAGATTTACTCGATTCCAAATGGGATTAAATAAGTTAAATTTTTTTTTATCTTTAACGATCTGCGAAAGAAGTCCCCATCCCTTTTCCTATATTTTTATTGAGCCCTAAATATAACACCATCTGTCCGCCCTTCTAACGGCTCACTATGTAAGTAAATCCCTCCGAGTTTTTCGATTTTTAGATGTCTAATCTCATTCTTTATTTTTTCGATGTCGTGATGCACGATATTAATATTCAGTCTTCCTTCAAAAAAGATATGAAGTTCAACAATGCAATAATTTAAAGCCTCCCAACATTCTAACCCGTGATATCCTTTTACGTTTTTATATGTTTTTAAGATCTTTTCTACGTTCTTTTCAACTTCCTCCTTTTTCCTCTCTGGGATCCCCTTCTCATTGATTTTGATAATTTCTTTACTTGACCTTATCTCACTTTCAATATGTGTGATTATTCTGTCGATTTCTTTTATATGTTTCTTTAGTTCACCCTCAAACTCCGTGCAAACTGTATGGGCCTCGTCTAAGGTAAGGGTTTGATTAACAATCATCGTCATAGAGATGAAATTTTTTTGCACATACTCAAATAAAGATATATTCTTAATCTTTAATATCTCTGGATAATCCATTTTAATGGATTGGACAAGTTTTATTACTCTTTCCCCCATCGCGGCTTCTCCGCCTTTTGGATTCATTTGAATCATGAGTTCTACTTCATAAACAGGAAATAATTTCTTAGTCATTGAATTAATGGATTTGTTGATTCGATCTGCATATGCCATTGGAATATGTTCTTCAACAGACAATATTACTTCAACGAATAACTTCCGTCCGCTGGTCCGTGCTTTTATATCATCTACCTCTTTTACATGGTCGATTTTGTTCATAAAGGTTATAAGTTCATTAACAATCATAGTATTCAGGGGATTTGCATCGCTTAATTCGTTAATTCCTTCTTTGGATAGCTTTATCGAGCTATAAATAATAAAAACAGCTAAGCCAATTCCAAAGTAAGGATCCAAAAAGGCAAAACCATACAATGAGAAAACAAGACTTCCCAAGACAAGAATGGAACGCAATGAATCTTGGAATAAGTTTAATCCTTGAACTTTTAAGGATAAGCTCTTTTGTTTCCTTCCTTGCCATATTAATATTCGGGAATATACCATGTTAATAATAAAAGAGATGATAATTAGAATTATGCCCGATTTCGGATTCGTCACCTGATATGAACCTTTAAGAACAATTTGCAAGCTATTATAAATTAGCAAAAAATAAATGACCGAAAGAATGATTCCTTGCACTACCGCTCCGATTGAATCGATTTTTCCATGCCCGTACATATGCTCAAAATCTGGAGGTCTAGTACTGATATAGACAGAATATAAGGTAAGCCCTGCGAAAAAAATGTCGACAATCGTATCAATTGTTTCGGATAGTAAAGCAATGCTTCCAGTTAACAGAACTGCGGTAATTTTTAAAAATGATTGGACAAGAATGATAACGAAACTTACTATTCCAAATTTTACAGTTACTCTCATTGGGAGTTCTAATTAGAGAAGAGATTCATTATTATAATATTAGAATATTCTTCTAATTAAAATTATTATAATTTTTGGGATTTCTTGGAATAATTTTTACACAAAATGAAACCCTTAGACCACATTTGAACTGGTCAATAAAGCCATGATATAATCCGCAACAGTCTCAATTGAATCGCTAATCGCCTCGATAATATTGATTGTGCTTCCCACAGTAAAAATAGTGAACTGATTGACCTCATAGCCCGTCTGTTGTAATTCTTCTCGCAGTTGAATATTCAAAATATCCACATCGTGTTCGAGATTATTTATCTTATTATGGTATTGCTTAATGTGCTCTCGTTCTCCTAATAAGTCAATTACTATTTTATCGAGATATTCCACGCAAGCGACAGTTTTATTGGACATATTTAAGATAGTATCTACTGAGTTCTTGCTACTTTGATCCCAAAAGGCAACGGGGATAGTGGCCATTCTCCGGGCTACACCGCAAGCACAATTAGCTATTTCATCTTGATTCTTTATTAAATGAGATAAATCGCCCCTTACGCTGGGATTCAACTGACTTTTAGAAATATGACGTAGTATTTTCCTGCGTTTTCCATCTGCGTTATTTTCAAGTGAATCTACGCTCCTAAAAACATCTAATGCCCTTTCATGATCCTTTTCTTTCAAGAGAACATTTATCCCTTTATCTAACTCTACTACACATCCTTGAACTTTCTGAGCGTGACTTATGCTCATTTCCAATACATTTTCAGCAGATTTCTTAAATTTCAAATCAATTAAGCTTCCCATCCATCTCACTCTTTGTAACGATTTTTCTGTATTTATATAGAAAAATATATTATATATAGTTTAGTATAATCCAAATTGTATGAATCCAGTATAAATAAAACCTGCAAAAATAGCTGCCACAGGAAACGTTAAAAACCAATATATTGCCATTTTCCCGATGGCGGTGTAATCAACTTCTCTTCTTTGGGCAAAATTCATCCCGATAATAGAAAAAACGATAACATGACTGTGAGAGATAGGTAAGGAGAAAACCGTCGCAATCATTAATACTATAGAGGAGGCTATCTGAATGATAAACCCCTCACTTGGTCGTGCGTCCGTCATCTGTGAGGCTAAATTTTTAATGACAAATCGACCAGCGATATAGATCCCGAGAAAAACAAAAATTCCGCAGATTACCACATAAAAGTAATATTGTTCAATTGTTAGAAAACCGCTGTAAAAGAGCCCATAAAAGATTCCAATGCATTCGGCAGAATTTGCTCCAACCCATATTTCTGCAAAGATTACTGCAAAAAATAATAAATAACTAAATCTTTTCTCCGATTTCTCGATTTCATTCAACCCTTTTAATTTAGATAAATATAATTTCGCAAGGATAACAAACATAATATACGTGACCATTAAACCCATAACGGGAGAGAGAAACCAGCTTAATACAACCTCTTGGAGCTTTTCGTAATTTAACGCAGTTGCAGGGTCAATACCTCCTTGAAATACAGAATACACAATCAATACTCCGAAAATGGAGCCCACAGTACTATGAGTTGAGCTTAAGGGGATACCTGCAAGGCTCCCAAGAATTAGCCAGATAATACTACTGATCAGCACTGCTAACAGCATAAAACTGGTGTATTTGATGCCGGGTCCTAAAATATTTGCGCCTACTGTTTCGCCCACTCCACGACTTAAAAAGATCATACCAAATCCAGCTGCCATTCCGCCGCAAATCAATGCAATGCGGAATTTTAAAATATTCGTCCCTACTAAGGCCGCTAACGTTTCATCATTTGCACCAATCGCAAATGCAAGACTTATTCCCATCACAATTAAAACGGGGGTTACAACTGCAACAATTTCAACCATTTTTAGGATGTCCGGTTTTTATTCGAATATTAAATATTTTGTTGCGAGAAATTGGATGTATTCTGCAAAATCTTTAATATGATCTGCCAGCTTCATGATATTCTCTATTAACTCCTTGAGATATAAGAAAGTTCTTGATATATAGTCCATGTCATAGTTCCATAATCTTTCTAAAAGAGCAAATTCTTCTCTTCTCATTTTTCTTCTTTCTTCTTTGACTTCTTCGCTTTTTGCACGCGCTTTAGTAAGGTCATCACTGATGTGTTTAATTGCTTCAGTTAAATCATTAGTGATTAATCTCAAGGATTTTATAATACTTCGAATTTGTAGTTTGAATTCCTTATCTGGAAACACCACTTTATAAAGCTGCATTTTATGAGCCATAAATTCTCCAATATTTTTCATATCGTTGATTTTGCTGAACACCTTAAGCCGATCTTTTTTCGAAAAAATGAGTTTTGACTTCCACAGTTTAGTTTCAAAGGTTTTCTTAATCTTTATCTCTTTACTGGTTTTGATAACATTATTTAGATTCTCTTTGAAATTTTCATAGTCCTCATCAATTAAATATTCAATTCCTTCCACTAATTCTATGGTTTGATCTTTTATGGCATCCACAAACTCATGCGTAAGTTTATCGATACTAAATTTACTTAGTTTTTCTTTTTCCACTTTAAAGACTCCCACTTTAAGATCTATATTTATATTTAGTGATGGATATTTTTTTAAATTTCTATATAATTTTATTGAGAGGACAATAAGATATATAGGAAAAAGAGGATTGGATTCTATTTATTCTGGATATAGTCCGCTAACCACTCTTTGATCTCCCGATAAAGGCTCCCGATGGTTATTCCATCCCAATTGTTTGGGAGGCTGTCACGAAAATTAAAAATACAAAAGGGACAAAGAGTAAGTAGAGTGTCAGCACCAGAATGGTCCGCTTCTTGTACACGCGTTAATCCAATTCTATTTGCCAGTTTGGGATTACTTATCCTCATCCCGCCGTCCGCACCGCAGCATAATCCCTCCTCCCCCCTATGGGAGAATTCTTTTAAAGGCATACCTAAAGCTTTCATTATTGTACGAGGTGGCTGTACAATTTTATGAGGACGAGTGAGGTGGCAAGAATCATGAAAAATATAGGATTTTTTACGATTTTCCATATTCGTGGGCTTAACTGACAGTTCTCTAATTCTTTCATCGACAACCTCGATAAAGTGAACGAATTTTTCGGGGTTTGGATAATTTTCTCTAAAGAAGGTATAGCAGCCAGCACATGCGCAAATGATTTTATCGAACTCTTTGAAAAATTGTTGATTCTTCGCAATAATCTTGTTGGCAGATTCATGATCTCCTGTATTCCAAATGAAGTAGCCGCAGCAGATTTCATTTTCCAATAGGCAATAATCCACGCCCAGTAACTCTAAGATTTTCAACGAATCGTCTCGCATGGATTGGAGCCGGTATCCTAACATACACCCAAAATGAAGTAAGATGCGTGAAGGTGGTGACTCATCGCTCTTTTTAAATAGCTTTTGTTTGAGGAGGGTTTCATCCACTCCGATCAACCGTGAACCTTCATTTCCGAAGGGATTCCCGTAATTTAAAATATTCTGGATTAACCCTTGCTGTTTCTCGTTACGGGCTCCATGTCGGGAGAATATCTTATCCCTTGCCCAATCATAGAGATCCATTAGAGGAATATCCTCTGGACAAATCTCCTGACACGCTTCGCATTTGGTACATCTAAAGATAATATTGATATCGTCTTTAGTTAATTGTCCATTTTCACTTAATCGCTTAATAACATTTAGTTTTTCATAAGCGGCCCCTTTTCCCGTTTCTAAAAAGATCGAACAATTGGTTTCGCATATACGACAATCCTTACATTCAAATTCGAAATTCATGGTGTGCTTTCTCTGGCAATTTTTGGGTAAAAAATTACGGGTAACAAAAAGAAATTTTTTGGTCAAATTAAGCTAATTTTAGTATTATATTCGAAAAAGAAATAAAAGGAAAAAGAAAAAATTTATTTTACTTGAGGTTCGGATTGCTCTGGGGGATTAACCGCCCAATCAATAATGGGCCTTAACTGAAAGTCGGCAAAATGATTTTGCACCAGCGCTTCCGAGGGACACGCGCCGACACATGTACCGCAACCCTTACATAATGCAAGATTTACCTCTGCTACATTTTCCATTTCATTAAAATCAATTGCACCGAACGGACATAATGATTGGCAACTTCGACATCCAGAACATTTATGTTCTAATACTACTGCGTAATACGGTTCGATTTCGACTTCTCCCTTTGCCATTAAAGTGGACGCTCCAGATGCTGCACCTTTTGCTTGTGCTACCGTATCTGGGATATCCTTTGGACCTTGAGCTACACCAGCAACAAAAATGCCGTTTGTTAAGGTATCTACGGGTCGTAATTTTGGATGAGCTTCCATAAAGAATCCATCTGCGGATCTCTGAACACTTAATAAACTGGCAATCTCATCGGCATCCGCTCGTGGTTCAAGACCACACGAGAGAACAAACAGATCAACAGTGAGTTCAGTTGGTCGTTGTAAGAGGGTATCTTCTGCTCTGATGACAATATTATGATCTTCATCTTCGGAAACCTCTGCAATTCTGCCTCTGAAGTAATTAATTCCATATTCGCGTTGAGCAGACTCATAAAACTCTTCGTACCCTTTCCCAAATGCTCGAATATCCATATAGAAAATATATACATCCGCTTCGGGATGCTTTTCCTTATATTGCCGGGCTTGTTTTGTGGCATACATGCAACATACTCTCGAACAATATGGATTACCTTTATCACCAAACATTCTGCTTCCCACACATTGTAAAAAGGCAATACTATGCGGTGTTTTTGCATCAGAAGGTCTTACAGGCTTTCCAAGGGTTGGACCCGTTGAACTCAATAATCGTTCCATTTCCAATCCCGTAATAACGTTCGGAAAACGTCCATACCCATATTGCTCTAATTCTGTTGGGTCATATAAATCCCAACCAGTGGCAATAATAATGGTACCGACTTTTTTCTTTAATTCTTGAGCTTTATCGTCATATCTAATCGCATCGGGTTCACATACATCTGGACTTGCACAAATTCCGCATTTTATACATTTATCCATATCTATTGTATAAGTTCCCGGAACTGCTTGGGGAAACGGAATATATATCGCCTTTCGAGTTGCCATTCCTAAATCAAATTCATTTCCGCAAGTCACAGGACATACATCTACGCATGCTCCACATCCGGTACATGCATCTTGGTCTACATAACGTGGTTTCTTTTTAATGGTCACTTCGAAATTCCCCACATAT
The DNA here is from genome assembly GCA_046483985.1 of Promethearchaeia archaeon. Taxonomy (GTDB): domain Archaea; phylum Asgardarchaeota; class Lokiarchaeia; order Sigyniarchaeales; family SOKP01; genus JAWOCD01. The sequence goes on along the minus strand of JAWOCD010000111.1, from coordinate 46,028 downwards.
CCATCCACGTCTGTGACTTCCGAATAAGTAAGGACCTCGATATTTTCATTTCTGGCCACGTCAACCATACGCGGAGTGAGAATACATGCCGAACAGTCCATCGTTGGAAAGGTTTTATCCAGCTGAGCCATATGCCCACCAATTGTTGGGCTTCGCTCTACTAAATATACATGGTATCCATCATTGGCAAGATCTAATGCGGTATTCATACCGGCAATTCCCGCACCAATAACCAAGGCTGATGGCTCTACATTAACCTTCTGTACCTCTAGAGGCACTAAGTTCCGAGCTTTAGCTACTGCCATTCGAACGTGGTCTTTTGCAATTTCATATGCCCCTTCTGGATCTTCCATATTTACCCAAGTAGCATGTTCTCTGATATTTGCTTGTTCGAAAAGAAATTGATTTAGCCCCGCTTCTCTACAAACCATTCGGAATGTAGGCTCATGCATTCGAGGAGAGCAAGCTGCTACAACTACGCGATTGATTAATCCTTCTTCAAGATCTTCCTTAATTAAGACTTGCCCATTATCTGAACACATAAATTTATAATCTTTTGCAAGGACAACATTAGGAAGGCTTTTGGCATAATCTCTTAATTTCTCAACATCTATTACACCTGCAATATTAATACCACAATGGCATATATAGACACCAATTCTGGGTTTTTCTTTCCTGGTAACTTTAATTTCTGTTTTTGCTTCTTCCATAGAACTTCACAAAATTCGTTAGAAAGTAAGTAATTTTATTTATTGTAATTACTAAGATTAATTTTAAAGTAATTATACTTAGTCTAACAAAATTAAGAGTTTTATTAAAAACTTTTTCTTACGAAATTTAGTTTTTAACGGCATTTTTCTTTTATGTTCGAATATCCCTCTTTAAAAGAAATTTTAGGATTTCTTAACCTAAGGATTTATTTATTAGCAGAAGGATTAAGTATTGCGAAGAATTGATCTTTCTTGAAATGGATATGTTAATAAAAAGAAAGAGAAGAGAATAGGAAAATATACTCCTTTACATTTTTCAAAAAGAGTAAAATTTATCTATAACAGGGTTTTAAGGGTTGAGGTATGGTGTTTATTATTTTTGGACACTTTACGTGCCTCCTTTTTTGGGTATAAGAATATTTTTTAGGATTTACTTTTACATATATTTTCCGATTCTCAATTATAATTATAATAACTATCAATATAAATGTTTTCCTTTTTTCCTATGAGAAAAAGGAAAGTCTCATAGAATGAATAAGAGAGTGAGATTAACTAAACTTGAGGCGAGGATCGTAAGAAGTAACAGCAGATAATTAGACTCAATTGGTCTTATTTATATTTTTGACATTTATACAACTATCGTCCAGTAAATCGGACACATAAATTTACTATAAAATATGACTCAATTATATTTATTATATGTCAATTCTTCTTTAATAAGATTAAGGTTCTCTTTCACGAGGAGGGCATAAAAATGGACAACGAATTTGGTCACGTAATAAATTACTGCTTAGAATAAGTAGAACCGGAAGAATATTATGAATTCGCTTGTTAGTTTAAAAAAGAAATAAATAAAAAGAAAGAGAAATAAGACTCAGACTAACTGGTCCCTCACTATATCTAAGAAAGGTTGGACAGAAATGAAGGGACTAACTCCCTTTAAGTCGTGGTTTTTAATTAAGCCCAATCGATTTGGGTCCAAACCCATAGCCATCCCTATCAGTTGTGTAACGTATATTACCGGAATATCAAACGGTTCGCCGATGATATCTCCATAGAAATTGTTCACTTCTACCTGACCGAGATCAAGCTGCAGATGACAGAATGGGCAACAGGTAAGAATGATATCTGCACCAGCATCCCGTATGTTCATCAACTTTTCTCGGGTAAAATCTGCTGCAACTGCTTTATCAGCAGTTCGAACGGCTCCTCCTGCACCACAACACATATATTTATCCTTATAATCGACACTGGTAGCTCCAGTTAATTCGGTAATTTCGTCCAGGAACTGAGGGTATTCATATTCCCCTCCCCAAGGTCGTTTATCACTGGGCTTTACAATGTGACACCCGTAATGTACGGCCACCTTTAAGTCTTTGAATCGATATTTGATAAAATCACTCAAATAGTCGAGCCCCATATCCAAATATAATGCTTGAACTACGTGTTTTGGTTCTAAATTACCCTTATAAGTTCGCCCCACTTTTTCCAATAATTCTTGGACTTCCTTTTTCTCTTCGGGATTATGCTCTAAATCATACCACGCATCCCTAAGGGTTCCATAGCATCCGTTGCATCCTGTGATTGGATTGGCACCCAGTTCTTCCGCGATTGAAATATTTCGGGCTGCAATTACTAACCATGTCGGGATATGAAATGCACGGAATACACCAGGTGCTGGACAACAAGATGCTCCTTCCATATCAAGAATTTTAGCGCCGAGTTCTTCAAAAACATCCCTAATGCTTCTCTCAATCATAGGATATCTGTTGGGTATGACGCATCCCAAAAACAATGCGTATTTAAATTGTTTTTCATTCATTTTTCTTCTTCCTCCTCGTTTTTAGCTTCTTGTTTTGCTTTTTCCTCAGCTTTAGCTTTACCTATCTTGTCTAAAAGATCTCTAAGTCCTACTTCTTTCATTAATGTCTGACATTCCTCAACAGCTTCGGGATGAGAGTGAACCGTTGGCGGTAAAGCTGGTAATCCATATGATTCTCGTAAATCTCGCCATTTCTGTTGATCAGGTGCATTGGCTGGGACGCCATGCCCAGTTTCATAGAAAATTTTATCGGCAAGACCAAAATGACTATCCATTATATGGCATTCTTCTACGGCTATATTCCGCAGTTTTATAATCATATCAGTGACTGGAATATCACGTGGACACCGTTCATAGCAATAATAACAAGTAGAACACATCCATATATCTGGATCAATAAGAACGCTCTCATCACCAAGAAGTGCTTTCCGTAATGCTGCGCGTGTCCTGTATGCGGTACGACGCCCCGAGGGACAACTTCCAGTACAAGTTCCACAATTTATACATGCTCGGAGTTTTTCAAGACCTGCTTCAACGAATTTATCCGAGATCTTTGTATTTATGCCTTTAAATACTTTGCGTTTAATATTCTCGCTCATAATTTAATCAAATCTCAAAAGGTTAACTTGTTTAATGTAAGTATTGCTTAAAATTATTTGATCAAACACATTTAATTTTAATTATTTAATTAAAAATTTGAAAAAATATAAAACTTGTTCTTCTAATTAATTTCTCTGAAAGGTAAATTAATTACATAATATGTAGGTCGTATTTAAATAGGATAAGATTCTTTCACAAATATATGATGACTTGACTAAAGGAATTCATAAGGATATCAATTTTAAAGGCAAGATGAATGAAATCGTTATTATTTTATAATCCTTAACTGTTAATCTTATTAATCTCCCGTTAAATATTAAAAGTGAAAAAAACTATTAGATGAGATATATTCGAAGTGAATATATATGATTAAGAAAGCGAAATTATGGGAATCACTTGAAGATAAAAAAGTGGAATGCCATGTGTGTGCAAATGAATGTATTATTACCCCTGGTAATGTGGGTATTTGCGGAACCAGAAAAAATATCGACGGCGAGATTTTTTCACTAACCTATGGATCTATGATTTCTAAGGGAAGTATCGATCCGATAGAAAAAAAACCCTTGTATCATTTTTATCCCGGTACATCAGTTTATTCTATTGCCTCTATTGGGTGCTCCTTTCGGTGTAAGAATTGTCAGAATTGGCGAATTAGCCAAGCAACCCCCTCGGAGGATGGAAGTAGTGGAACTATCGATTTTGAAAATTATAGGGGAGGAGAGATGGATTTGGTAGAGATGTCACCAGAGGAGTTAGTCGAAAAGGTCAAAAAAAGCGGAGCACGATCCGTTGCTTATACTTATAATGAACCCCTAATATGGCATGAATGGATAATAGACACCGCAGAATTATTGAAGAAGGAAGGGATCACCACGGTACTCGTGACGAATGGATATTCCACTCCAGAAGCCTCAGAGGAATTAATTAATGTGGGCATCGATGCCGCCAATATCGACATAAAATCGATGCAAGATGAATTTTATAAGGAAATTTGTGGGGTTCCTACCCTAAAACCTGTTTTAGAGACCGCTAAAAGATTTAAGAATAACGGCATTCATGTGGAAATTACAAATTTAATAATTCCTGATAAAAATGATAGTGATGAAGAGTTGAAACAACTATGTGAGTGGATCTATGAAAATTTAGGTGCTAATACTCCTCTTCATTTCTCAGCATATCGTCCCATGTATAAGAAACCATCGAAACAAAGTACTCCCAAAAAACTGCTGGTTAACGCTTACGATATAGCTAAAAATGTGGGTCTAAAATATCCATATATTGGAAATGTCAGAGATCGAAGAGGTAGTAATACTTTTTGCCCTAAGTGCGGAATGGTCTTAATTGAGCGTTCTGGGTTTTCAGTGAGCCTGAAAGGGATCGAGAATGGAAACTGTGCTGAATGTGGATATGACCTAAAACAAGATCTGAAAGGACTGGAAGTTAATTAATAGCGTATTTTTTTATTTTATAATCGTAAACCTTAAACAGTTTTTCTATAATATTGACTTAAGAAAAGAAATTATTAACAAGGTGAATAGTTATAGATCCCGATCACATCTTAGCTTCATGCAAACTTGAACGAACAGAAAAAATCAGAAAACTCCACGATCTTTATTCGATTACTGATGATTCAAACAAAAGACATCGCGTTTTAGAGATTTTAAATAGATTATCTGATGAAACTCATTTTAAGCAATGTGAAAGTTATCTCCTTTCTGATGAGAATGCACTCGTACGGATGGAGGCGGCGAAAATCCTTCTCTTTAACTATAAGAGTGATAAGATAACCGATCCTTTATTCTGGATTTATAATCATGATTCTTGTGTTGAAATTAAGACTGAAATACTCAGATTTTTAATTGTGCTGGCAGCAAAGGAACGGAAATATCTTAATGCGGTGAAAAAGTTATTAAAGAAGGCTATTGAAAGCGATACAGACGCACTTCAAGTGGAAGCCATCAAAGGATATGCCGAGCTTGATTTAAAATCCTCAACCTTGCATCTCATAAGGATGTTAAAATCATCGAATAGAAACATACAAAGAAGCGCAATCACGGCATTAAAAGAGCTAAGGAGTAAAAAGGCTGTCCCTCATCTGATAAAAAAATTAGATTCTCAGCGTTCTGATGTCTGGAAACTGACTTTTTTTGCCTTAAAGGAAATTGAAAAAGATAATCTGGGAGATTTGCTGATGGATACTTTAGAGGCATTAGAAAACTCCGAAAAGATTGAACATCTAAAAAGAGGAGTTATTAAAGCCCTAAGGGAATTAGGAAGATCGGAAGCTTCTATTACTTAGACAATCAAGACAATCAAAATAATAGAATTATGAAAATAATAATAAAAATAAAAAAATTATTGCTTTAATATTCTGTGTTTTTAATTCTATTTGCTACTTTAATTAAAAAATCTACAATAATCGGTGTTTGCCCGACTAATTCATGTCCCGAATTTAAATACTTCTCTTCGGGCGCATTTACTAACAATACGTTCTTTTCTGGCAGATTTAAAGCCCTTTTGATGTTATAGGTTCCTTCCACATTGAGAAGTTTATCCTTTTTGCTGTGAACTAAAAATACTCTTTTTTCGTCCGGAATCTTATTGGGAGTCCCGTTTTTTAAGAAAAATTCGGGAGATATTTTTTCATTCCAATTTTCTAATGCCCCGTCCAGATCTTTTGTAAATTGATATTTAATTGCTCTTAGCATAAAATTTTTATGTTTCTCATAATGCTCTAATAGGTTGTAAACTCCAGAGAGTGCAATAATCATTTTTAATCGTGGATCTTTATATCCCTCACTTAAAGAGGCAAGAGCACCCAAGGAATGCCCAATCATTAGCAGACGCTCTGAATCAACATTTTCGATTTGCTCTAAGAAATCGATTTCCTTTTCGACATCGTCCATTATACCTACTATATCATTCATATCGAATTGTTTATCCGTTGATTCTCCGTGTCCCCGGAGATCCATACAAAGAATGGTGAACCCATTCAACGCCAATGGAATTGCATATTTAAAGGTCTTCTCTTTATGTCCTGTATATCCGTGAGAGATAAGGATTCCAGGTTGCTTCTTGTCTGGATCCCGGCTTTTATCTCGAATAATTAATGCTTGAAGATATGCTCCTTCTGTAGAGGAAGGAATTGTCACTTTTTTAATATCGACTAAAGAAGTGTCAATCCATTCATGGTACGGCCAAGAGATGGAACGGGAATAGGTCAAGACGGTATAAATGATATTAACAGCCAAAAAAGCCAAGAAAATCAGAGCCAAAATTAAATCAATGCTGAATAGAAGATAGGCAATATAACCCATAAATAACCAAGCTATAACAAAAACATAAATTCGAAATTCTAGCATAACAAAGAGAATTAATAATTTTATTTAACTTTTTAAAAAAGATGAAAATTCCTCTCAATAAATTATTGTTTTTCTCTGACCGAAGGCTCACGGTTTCAACTATTAGTTGGGAATCTTGTTCATGGATTCCTTCCACTAAATCCTCAGATTTTCTAAGATACACTCCCTTTTTTATCATTAAAGACAAAAGAATCCCCCCCCTTTATGGCGAAGAAAATAAAAATAAAAATAAAAATAAAAATTGTCAAGGATTTAGAATTCCTTAATCAAATCTATCTCCGCGGAAAATCCCGGAATCACACCGTCGTAATCTAAGATCCCCTTTCCTTTCATTTTCTTCAAGATGAGGCGAACTCCTTCAAATTCATTTGCACATAAATCTTGTAAATCTTTATATCCCAGTTTTCCGTCATTTTCCACTAATTTTTTATAGATGAATTGTTCTTCTTCACTTAGGCTTTCCATACTTATTATTGGACCCGGAAGTTTATAAAAACTGGTTTCAGATAGAATGAAATTTATTCTTTTTAAACATCAGTTTTAAATAAAGTGTTATCTTGATATAAAAATATGCAGTTAACTAGCCAAGATTTTGACCATAATGAGGAAATGGACAGCAAGTTTACTTGTGATGGCGATGATATTTCTCCGCATCTCAAGTGGGATGATGTACCCAATGGTACCAAATGCTTTGCCGTTTCTTGTAATGATCCCGATGCACCAGCTGGTGATTGGGTGCATTGGTATGTATATAATATTCCCGATGACACAAGAGAAATAGCACAAAATGGACCAGTCCCTGGAAAACAAGCTAAAAATGATTTCGGTAAGAAAGAATATGGTGGCCCTTGTCCACCAAGTGGGACTCATCGATATTTCTTTAGAGTTTATGCACTTGATGAAGAGCTAAAAGGAGTCAAGAAAAGTAATTTCAAGAAAAAGGTAAAACAACACACTCTCGAAAAAGCAGAGATGATCGGTCTCTATACCCGTTAATGTTTAAATGTTATCCCCCCTCTTAATTTTTTTATCTTTTTTCGATATTTGGTTAACGTTCATAATTCTTAGAACAGAAAAATAACGATTCTAAAATCTAGGAATTTTTATTGAGTTATTTCCTTTATTTCCTTGATAATGATGGAACTGATTAGTAATGACTTTAATAATAGGGAAATGTTGGAAAAAAAGTTCACGGGACAAGCTGAATCATTTTCCCCCCATTTAAAGTGGAAACAACCCCCTAAAGAAACCAAAAGTTTTGCACTAACATGTATCGATCCCGATACCAAAGTGGGGAACTGGAGTCTCTGGAACGTGTATGATATACCCAAGGATGTTCGGGAGATCCCGCAAAATGGACCCGTTCCTGGGAAGGTAATCGAAAATGATTACCGGGATTTAGGATATACTGGTCCTTTTCCGAAAGAGGGAACCCATGAATTCCATTTTACCGTATACGCACTCGATACGGATCAACTAAAAGATCTAAACTGCAGAAATTTTAGGAAAATCATTCATCAACATGAGATAGAAAAGGCAACCATAATTGGATTATACGAGCGAGAAATTGACTTTCGCCAATTTCGCAATACAAGTTGTCGTTCTCGATAGATTATTGCTTAAAAGAATTCAATACATTTAGCGCTTTTTCAATATCTGTTCTATTGTTATAATAATTCACCGCAAATCGAAGTAGTGTGGATTTCTCTAATTTTGGATACCGCTTTAAAGTAACATAGATATTATTTTGCACCAAGTAGTCATATAAATTCTCTGCGTATTCATACTCTACTGTAATAATTCCCGATCTCCACTTAGATCCTGGGGGAGTAATTATTTTGAGATTTAATTGACATTTTTTTAAACCTTGCAGTAACATAGACGCGAGGTTGAGAACTCTCTCTTGAATATGACGTACTGCGACATTGATGTCGCCATCTCCAATGACATCATTGAGAAGCTCTAATCCCCCTTTAAACGCTAATAATGCAGGAAAATTAGGACATCCACCGAGACCATCCATAGAACTTATTTTCTGAACGATATCCATATTTTCATTATCCATTGCGAAAGGATCTGTAACGCTAAGCCACGAAGATACTGGTAAGGGTCGTTTTTTAATGAATTTCTGATTTATATAAAGAATTCCGGTACCGAAACCGCATCCTATCCACTTTAATCCGTTAGCGACTAAGATGTCGATTTTTTGTGCTTGCACATCTAAATCGTAAGAACCAAACGATTGCGTGGCGTTAACAATATTAATGACCTCTTTTTTTTTGCAAAAATCTCCTAATTCCTCCAAATCTTGTCGAAACCCGTTGAATGATTGTACATGGGTATGAACAATATATTTTGTGTGGTCGGTGAGCTCATTTTGAAAGGCTTCAATGGGATATTTTCCCTGCTCATCTCCGATCTTCTTACAAGAATATCCTAACTTGCGAAAGATGTGTATGGAAGCGGGAAATTCAAGTGAAGGATACAAGATTTCCCCCTTCTCATTTTCAAATAATCGAGCTACTACGTTCATCCCAGAGGAAGTGTTAATCAAAAAGGCAATTTCATGAGGCTTAGCATTAATATAGTCCGCCACCAATTCTCGGGCTTTATCAACATCCTCAAAGAATTGTTCACTCTTAATATCCCCGTGATGTAACATTTTATTAAAATATGCCGTCCCGCTTTCATAAGCCTTCTTATTCATAGGGGAGGATGAAGCAGCCATTAAATACGTATATTCCTGTAATGCTGGAAAAAATTCCTTCCGTATTTGGTCCCAAGCGATTTTCATCTTATTTTTTCAACTCTTCTTCTTAGGTAGATAATGTTCCTCATCATTTTTAATTTAACTTATAGCGAAAAGAAGTTCCCCTCTCAATTTTTAGATTTTAGATAAAATGCTTAAATATTTGATTCTAATTTGTTTGAATAGATTTACTCTGAAAATTTTAACCATCCATTTTAAAATCACCTACTAAAGAAAGCCATTAATTTCCCATGAGTGATTTAAATAAAAAGATAAAAAAATACTTAGAAAATGTTTTTGGTAAACCGGTAAGCATAAATCAAATTCAAAAAATACCAGAAGAAGAAAATGAAGAAGATTTAAAGCAATTTGGGTATGGCGAAAATTTGTTGGTGGATTATTCTCTGGACGGCACATCGAAGTCATTAGTACTAACCACTATGGAAAAGAATCGATTCGGTCATGAATTCTTCTATGATAGGGCAAAAGGTTTACTTTTTGCACATTCAAGTTATAATAATTTGCCAAAGCATGTTAACTCTCTTGATATTGGGGTCTATACGCAATCTGGCGCTATGGAATCAATTGATAATCCCAAAGAATTCTTTCAAATTGTCGAAAAGGTCGATGGAAACCCTTACTATTTTGATCTTGAAAAGTTAGCAGAAAAAAGTGAACCCGATGTGATTGATATTGAACGAACAAAAGCCCTCTCGGATTATTTAGTTGAGATTCATTCGCAAAAAAAGGATAATCCCTTATTATATCGAAGGAGGATAAGGGAACTTATCGGAGATGGAGAATGTATTATGGGTCTTACGGACAGCTATCCCTTAGACTATGACTTTATTGGACAAACCGATTTGAAGAGGATTGAAAAGAAATGTATCGATTGGAGATACAAATTACGGGATTATGAGGATAGATTATCCCAAGTTCACGGGGATTTTCACCCGTGGAATATCTTATTTGATGAGACGTTGGATTTTTCTGTGTTAGACAGAAGCAGAGGGGAATGGGGTGAACCCGCAGACGATGTTGTCAGCATGACTATAAATTATCTCTTCTTTGCCCTCCAGTACAAGGAAGCCCAAGACCATTTTCTTAGATTATTTGATATTTTTTGGGATAACTACTTAGAGAAAACAGATGATAGGATAATCATGGAGGTAGCTTCTCCCTTTTTTGCTTGGCGATGTTTAGTTCTTGCTTCACCCGTATGGAATCCAAATTTACAGTCAAATGTAAGAAAACGGTTGATTCAGTTTATAGAATACGCATTAGACACTGATAAATTTACATTGGAAAAAATGAAAAATCAATTTGTAAAAAACGATGGATAGCAAAAATTTTGCAGTCTGGTTGACGGGAATACCGGGGTCTGGAAAGTCATCTATTGCAGAAAAACTGGATAGATTATTAAAAAAGGAGGACATCTCTGCCTTTATCCTCCAAACAGATTACATGCGAAAATATATAACGCCGAATCCCCAATATAATGATCAAGAACGTCAAATAGTCTATAATGCGTTTGCTTTTACTTCTAAATTACTTGTGGATCACGGAACAAATGTCATCATGGACGGGACGGGAAATAGACGAAAATACAGAGCATTGGCAAACGAAATCATTCCCAACTTTTTACTTATCTTTTTACAGTGTCCGCTTAAGGTGGCAATAAAAAGAGAAATGAGCCGAGCAGATACTAAAGAAGCCCCCGACGAAATATATGAAAAAGCAAAAAAAGGCGAAAGCAAGACGGTTCCTGGCATTCAAGTTAAATATGAAGACCCTAAGGACCCAGATTTAATTGTAAATACCGATAAATTGAATATTGAAGAATCCGCACACAAAATCAAATCGAAGATAGTAAGTGAATTTTTTCCCAATATAAATTAAAAGTTTTTCTGAAGAAATATTAATTAGAAAAGTTCTCATTTTTATATTTGATGGCTTCCCACAATCAATCTACTCATAACAATCCTGTGCTATTTTTTGTACCTCATGCTGATGATTTAGAATTTGGGACCTCCTTTGCATGTATAGAATTTTTGCGGTCTGGTTACACAGTCAAAGAAATTTTGATGACAAATTCCGAATATGGTACTGATCGAACTGATTTCAAAGGAAAAAGACTTCGGAGAATCCGGATGAAAGAGCTTGAAGATGCCAACAATATTTATGAAAAAGAACTCAAAAATCATCCCAAACTTGTTAAAATGGGCTATGTTGACGGTTTTTTACCGCTAACCAAATCTTCAATCAAAAGGTGTAAAGACCTTCTCCTCAAAGAGAAACCAAATATTGTTTTTGCTCCAGATCCTATTTTTCCTGTTGATTTTCATAATGACCATATAAATACTGGGAGAATTCCCTTATTGGCTCTTTTCCGGATAAGGAAAGAATATCTTCCCCGCAATATCTTTCTATATTATACTTTTAGTCCAAATTTTTTGTTAAAAATTCAGAAGAAAAATCTCTCTATTAAAATAAAGACTTTAGGTCAACATAAAAGTCAAATAACACCGCTGGAGTTAGAGCGTCTTTCTCATCTATTAAAAGTTCGTCAACGGTATCAGATTTTCAAATATGGTTCTCCCGTGCAAAAATTAAGAAAAATTAAGCCAAATACAGATGCTCTCTTTCAATTTGCCGGAGATATGAAACTTAGAAACGCTTTCTCATACGATTTTTTCTATAATGCGGCAAATCCTACCAGAGAGTTCTATAAGCCAACCCGTCAAGAATTGGGATTAATCGAATAAAAATATTCTTTATTTTTCCTCAAATTTAAAATTTATCTGATTAAAGATTTCAACAACATTAAATAAGAATCATTCTATATATTATTAATAAATAGTTAGGTCGTTTCTCAATGACAGAACAAACAAATCAAATAAAATCAGCAGATGAAACCGAAAATAAATACATTGCAAAGTTAAAAGAGATCATCGACAAAAACTTTCATAAAATTTTTAGTGATAGTCATTTTCTCTATACTATTATCTTTTTTCTCTCTGCTTTGATCATTTCGCTCATCAGTTTACTTGATATAGCGAATATTGGAAATATAGTTTTATTTTTAGCGACGACTATAGCTCTGACTTTTCTCTTTCTGATGGTTTTCTCTCGTATTCCTCAATTGGAGGATTATTTCTTTTCTACGGAGAATCGTTTCGATAGAAATAAGTTCTATATCTTTTTGCTGTGTCTTGTGCCTAGTATAGTAATCATGATATTATACTTCACCTTGGGCGGATCCGCCGATTTACCCGTTGAATTTTTGGGATGGGATTTACTTCTCCCTCCGATTCTGATAATTATTTATTTTGGATGGAATATTATCCAAATCCTCTTTATTAAAACGGGTTTTGAGGAAATATCGCTGAAGGTGAACAACAAAGCGATGCCAAGTGATATTGATTCCCAGAAACAAAATACTGTGATGATAATTTTCCTCGTTATCGCGTTAATTGTACCCGTTATAATGCAAGTCGGCTCTCTATGGGGCCTATGGGATCTTTTTGCGCCCGAAAATGGAAATGATCCTGGAGAACCGTTTTATTGGTTTATGGCATGGAATGTTGGCATGTTCATAATTATTGCTGTAACCTCTTATTGGTTAACCAATTTAACCATTAAGAGCAAGCGGAATGAAACACCCAATATATTCTCGTCGATATTTTACATATTAATTTGGATTCTTATTTGGTATAGATCCTTTAATTTCATTCGGCATCTTTCTGGAGAAATTGAAACTGGTGCCACAGATATATTTTCGGCAGTAGGGGATGTCTTATTGTTGGTATTTACGGCAATTATGGTTTTAAGAAGTCTGGGAAGCAAGATTGGTACATCTAAGTTCATTTCAGAGAATAATCTTCCATTTCTCTTATACGCTTTTACTTTATTCTACATCGAAGGCCAAGTTATCTTATTAACCGGTGCCGGACAATTAACGGGTGTTTTTTCCAACACAAGTCAGATAAGCATGGTAACGAACTTCTTAGTATTAGTAGTTACGCTCATTTTCTATCTCTGGTATTCCAGGTATATTCTCGAGCGAAGGAATCTCATCATGCGTTCGCATTATACCCGAGCGGAGGTTATCTTTGTTTTAGGACGATATACTGGATATCTGGAAAAGCGTGACGCTATTAAATCCGATCAAATGGAAAATACAATATTTCAAACCTTTTTGGCAAATGAGAAATTGAAACTGAAAGGTAGGCAAGAAATTTCTCTGAAAAAAGCAAAAACCTCTAAAGCAGGGAGGGTCTCAGAAGTCTCAGAAGTCTCAGAAGAATATGAAAAGCTCAAAAAAGAATCCGAGCCTTCAACGGAAAACGAGCCCTTAAAGGAATCAGAAGTGCAACAAGAGCCAAAGGAGGAAAAAGATATTGACGGAGAAGAGGAAAAGCCAAAGAGTTAGTAAAAGAAAAAACTCAAATAGAGATATAGAAGACTCTTGTGAAATTAATTAACTAAAAATAAATAATCTCATCTTTTTATTTTTATTCGCTTTTAGGACATTGTCAATGGATTTATTCATTTTCAATAATTCCGTTTTTCTTCAAGACCCAATTGTCAATTAAAAAAGGCTGAATTACTCCTTCTTCACTGTCATAGTCATTATGAATTGTGCTTTTTGGGATCCATTCTTCTTTCCCTCCCTCAAATCGAATCAATAACGCTTTAGCAGTTTTCCCACTAATGGCTCCATCCAATCTGCTCCTTTCTTTAGATGTGTTATTCGACTTTTGAGGCTTTTTATTACCAGACTTCGGTGGTGTTGAAGTAATTCTCTTTTGGCTTGTTCCTGGAGTAGTTGCATACCTTATTTTTTCATCTAATATATGCTTAAGCAATAATCGCATTATCTCAACTGGGGCAAAACTCAACTGAATAAAATAAATATCTATCTTTATTGATAATGTTTCAGCGGCAGTCCAATTAAAGGCAATTGGAGTTTCCTTTTCTTGATAAGTATGATAAGTAGACCATGCTTTCTTTTCCTGCTTAAGAACCCTTAACACTAACACTATCTCTTCTAAAGACAATTTGATCTTTTTCCCTTGACCTTGAGAAGGTTTCTCCCATTTATTGTCAGATAATTTTCCGAATGCGGATAAAAAAATTGACTCGTCTCCCTTGGAGGTACTTTGAATCATAATCGCGGCATCTTCTCCAAAAAAGGTCTTTTTATGACTATCCACCATTTTTTTCTCTCTTCAATTAATTGTGTTTTTTGAATATATATTAGTATTACATTATTTTTTATTTAAATCTATAGACCCAACCCAATTATTTAGTCCTGTTTTCTCTCTCTCGATCAATCAATCTCATCATTTTGGGGATAGTTTCCAAACAATCAAGCTAAAAGGATTCGTGCCACTCAAGAAGAGGCGTATGCCGTATTTGCCGAAATTTATCAATTATAACAAAAAGAAAAAGTAGAGAAAAACAATTAAGTTTTTATGAGCCCATAATTTTTTTGCTCTTCGGAGTATAATGATCTCCAATTTCATAGTTGTTAAAGTTAATGCTATAGTGATCTCTCCATCGCCCTTTCACAGAGCCTAGAGTTGCTTCAAACTTTCGATCATCGATTTGCCCTTCTGATATTAAAGTAGTGCCCAGAGGGCTACTTACGATCTCTCCGTCTTTCACCACGATCTTTCCGTCTTTAATGGTATAGGCTGCATTTGAGAACGCCTTTTCGATTGCATGCCCATCACTTTCTTCTGGGTCAAGATCAAATATACTCACATCACCAATTCCACCTATGCCGAGATGACCTCTATCATCTAATCCCAGAACTTTTGAAGTACCCGCACGAGTCATAACTGCGATTTCGTAGAGTGAAAGTTCACGATCAATATCGTACAGCTGTGTTTGAGACTTAGCTTTCGGTGAGCATACATTATCCAACATATCATTTCTTGATTTTCTGTCCATTAACCAACGAACGATTTTTGGATAATAGATAAATGGTCCACCATTTGGATGGTCCGTGGTCATAAATACTTGCCATGGGTTGTCGACCAGCAGCGCTAATTCAAGGCCAATTGCCCATTGAATGGCATTAACTCCTACTTTTGGATCGAAATAATACGGTACAATTCCCGAGCCAGATTCTCCTTCCACTTGCCCATTAATCCACTTAACCCCGGGTTTTGCACCCCACGCTGAATGTCCGCTTAAATGATGAAGCGCAAATTCCCAAGGACCGTCTGCGGTCATTGTTGTGGTGGCGGCTTTCGCAAAAACTACTTGACCCATATCAATAGTTACATGTTTGTTATGGTTCAAATATTCTGCAACTTCTGGGGCGGCTGATCGAAAATTACCCCAGTTGGACCCTCCATACGCATTAAACTGACAATGGGTTAAATGAACAACATTATCTCGTCCTTTCTTTGGTTCTACTTTTTTCAACGTATCAAATGTTTTAAGGGTGTGTTTATAATTTCCGGGATGTCCCAGATTATTTGCGTGGATATGAATGGTGTGTGGTAAGCCTAATTTTTCATTCGCTTTTGCTAGCCCTTCCAAAATTTCACGTGGAGTTACACCCCAATGAAGTACTTGATCATCCAACGATTCCACATTTTTTCCCCATGCCCAATTCTCAACTCCGCCGGGATTCACAATTTTCACTGCATATCCTTTAGTTGCCTTCAAAATCCATTGAACATATCCCGCAAGTTTATCATAGTCTTTATCTCTCAGAAATTGCATAACAAACCAATTATTTCCGAAGAGCGGGAAAGCAGCCTTATCAATTATCGGAGTATCGAGAAATTCTTCATGGGTATGTCGAGATTCAAGCAAAGGCATTGCCGGTTCCATGATAGTTGTATAGCCGAGTTTTGCATATCGGTATCCCGTAACATGGGTACTGGGGACCGAATAACCTACACCACTTCTAGTGTTTTTCGTTTTCTTCACAGGGTCAATAAAGTGGTCTTCAGGTCGAAATGACCTCCCCGAATTCACTTTGGCTCCCGCAATATGAGAGTGTATATCAACACCGCCAGGAAAAACGACCATATCGGATGCATCGATAACTTTAGCATCATTACTCGGTTTTTCCGCGATTTTACCATTGTTAATATAGATATCTTTCTTTTCTCCGTTTATTTCATTTAGTGGATCGTAAACTACTCCATCTTTAATGATTAAATCTCTCATAAAATAATCCTTTATGATGTTAATTTTTTCTAATTTATAATTATAATATAATCTATCTAAGTAAATAAACCATTATTTTTAATTGAATCTATTATCTGTAATAATATTCCAGAAATCTGTCCATCATTTTCCGATCGGTAAATAAATTATGCTATGAAGTAATCCCCGCTCGGTAATATAAACTATCTTGACCGTTCGGTTATTCTTCTTCTCAAACGGTTCTTCATGAACCATCAATTTACAATTATATTCTTGTCCCGTATTTGTGTATACCCTTCGGATTCTTTCGTAATTTATCAAAATCAAAACTTAATAAGAATAAACCAATAATATTTATCAAATGCCCAGTAAAAAGGAGAACAACAAAAATGCAATACCACCTTATTTAAATACCAACTTAACCTTTGAAGAACGAGTGGACGATCTCGTCTCTCGAATGACTCTAAAAGAAAAGATGTCCCAAATGCGCTATAATGCGCCCGCTATTCCCCGTCTTAATATCCAAGAATATAACTGGTGGAATGAATGTTTACATGGGGTGGCAGGCGCTGGTATAGCGACAGTATTTCCCCAAGCAATTGGATTGGCCGCTACTTTCAATACCGATCTGCATTACCAGATCGCTCAAGCCATCGGAAAAGAAGCGCGGGCTAAACATCACCATGAACATAGCCCTAAAGGGGAACGGGGGAAGTATCAAGGCTTAACTTTTTGGAGTCCAAATATTAATTTATTTAGAGATCCTCGCTGGGGACGGGGACAGGAAACCTATGGGGAATGTCCCTATCTGACTGGCAAGATGGGGGTCGCTTTCATCAAAGGACTGCAAGGAGATCACCCTAAATATTTCAGAGTGATTGCCACGCCAAAACACTATGCAGTGCATAGTGGTCCAGAAAAATATCGACATCGTATGAATATTCTGGTTCATAAAAAGGACTTGTATGAATCTTATCTCCCGCACTTTAAGAAATGTATCACGGAAGGACAAGCGTCCTCAGTAATGTGTGCCTATAATCGCGTGAATGAATATCCCGCTTGTGCAAATTCTGAATTATTGCAGCACATTTTACGGGAGAAATGGGGATTTGACGGATACATTGTCTCGGATTGTGGGGCTATTGCAGATTTTAATCGTCCCTTAGGGCATAAGTATACTAATCGATTTTATAAATCTGCCGCAAAGGCTGTAAAAAGCGGATGCGACTTGAATTGTGGAAGAACTTATCGCTGGTTGCCGATTGCCTACAAGAAAGGGCTAATTTCGGAATATCATATTAATAGAGCAGTAAAACGATTATTTATGGCTCGATTCCAATTAGGAATGTTCGATCCACCAGAACTCTGCGAATATCAACAAATTCCTTTAAAGGTGAACGATTGCAAACAGCACAGACGCTTGGCGTTGAAGGCGGCTCGACAATCCATAGTCTTATTGAAAAATCACGATAACTTTCTTCCTTATTCCTCGGATGTCAAGTCAATCGCAGTAATTGGTCCAAATGCAGACGATTATGAGGTTCTTCTGGGCAATTATCATGGAATGTTCTCAAAATATGTGACTCCCTTACGTGCTATTCGAAATAAATTGGGATCGACCGTCGAGACTCGGTATGCTCAAGGCTGTAAAATGCGATCTCATTCCACCCGGGGTTTTAGTGAGGCTATTGAGATTGCTAAAAATTCGGAATTGGTTTTGGCGGTATTAGGAATTTCGCAGAAATATGAGGGGGAGGATTCCAGCTTTCCGTGGAATGATGACGATAGGGAATTTTTAGGACTCCCCTCGTCACAGCAAATCCTATTAGAAAAGCTTTATGATGTCAATACTAATATTATACTTGTTTTATTAAACGGGAGCCCCATGACCGTAAACTGGGCTCAAAAAAATATCCCTGCTATAATTGAAGCTTGGTATCCTGGGGAAATGGGCGGGCAAGCCATAGCCGATGTTATTTTCGGGGATTATAATCCTGCAGGGAGGCTTCCTATTACATTTCCCAAGAACGAGGATGATTTACCGCCTTTCTTGGACTATAGTATGAAAAATCGCACTTATCGATATTCTCAAACGGAACCATTATATTCTTTCGGGTTCGGATTAAGTTATACGACATTTCAGTATTCTAATTTGACGCTTAGTCAGAAAGAAATAAATCTGGGTGATTCAGTGGAAATTTCAGTCGATGTAACGAATACGGGAAAAAGAAAGGGGGGTGAAGTTGTACAATTATATCTCAAGGATATGGAAGCATCCGTTCGGGTTCCTAAATATGAGTTGCGCGGATTCAAAAGAATTGTTCTTTTACCAAATGAGAAGACGCGGATCACTTTTAATATTACACCGCGAGATATGGCTTTGATTAATGTGCAGGGAAAATGCATTCTGGAACCTGGAAAATTTACTGTTTTTATTGGGGGGCAACAACCAGATAAGAGAAGTGCTCATTTGATGGATTCCCATCTAATAGAAACGACCTTTTCCGTTTATGGAAATCCCAAAGAAATTGAGTATTAACTTTTAACTTGGATTAACCACTAAGAAATCTAAAATGCCATATGCCACCGCATGTAACCGCTGATAAATGAAAATTTGATCTTTACCCGTTCTCTTTCCTCAAAACCACCTCAAGTTCGTGAGATTTATCATTAGCGTTGCTGGCGTTCTTTCCGAACGGTCCACCATAATCGATCCCACTCTTTCCTCTTGGATTGAATGGAACAGCTTGATTTAGGTATGGATATATCTTCTAACCTCTTCTCTTATCCTCTTTTATCTTCTTCTCTCTCTTGATGTAAGAGAGGGGTACTGATATCTATATTGTTTGCTTTGCATAAATCAAAAACTTTTTTATGAAGTTCAGATTCAATTTCCGGTAAATTTTTAATATCCCTGATGAAAACATATAAAATATATTCTACCGCATAATTTTGAAATGAATTAATCCATACATAGGGTTCTGGATAGTTTAGTACCTCTGGAACTTCCTCCGCAGCTTCAATTAATACCCTTTCTACTTTATGTCTATCTTCCTCAAACCCTGGTGTAACTCTAATCCCTCTTCTTATTATATTGTCTTTGCCTAAATTAGTGATTTCCTCTTGTAATAATCGTTGATTGGGAATATGAATTCGTAAAGAATCCAGATCTACAATAACGGTATAAATTAAATTGATACTTACTACATCTGCGATTTTTTCCTCATAGAGGATTCTATCTCCCACGATAAACGGTTTACTAACCATAATGATTAAACCCGCTATTAAATTGCCAAGCGTATTCATTGCAGCAAAACCAACTATCGTACCCCCCACAACAGCAAGTATACCCGTGAAATAACCTAATACTTCTGTAAATTGAGCGGTAATTACACTAATGAGGATAATAACAATAAAAATTCTAATAAATTTGAGGATATTTTTCGCCATTCTCCTTTTAATTTTATTGTTTTCTACTAACTTCGAAACCTGCCTTTTAATTATTTTAAAAATCACATACCCCACTAAGATTGTTATTATGGAAAAAATTAGTTTAAAAAGGTTATTAAAAAACCACTCAAACAAGGGGCCCCCTATGGTTTGTAACATACTTATCTGTATGATTATCTTCTTTTTAAAATTTATGGGCTAAAAAAATTTAAAGAATTGAAGATAAAAAATATATATTTGCAGAATAGAAAGCTGCTTTTGATTTTCTGTGCAATCTCATTTTTGGTCATAATCTTATAACTATTTTGTCTTCCATTTTTCGATCCCTTCAAAAAAAATCTTATTGCTGCTTACGAAGTTTTTGGGAGGCTATTCCGGCAGGACATGTATTCTTAATCGCACAGTCTGGACATATAAACCAGAGGAATAAAAACGCATAAATAAGAAAAAATACACCATAACCCACAAAATAAAGTAATCCTAAGTCATAAAGAAAGAAAAGTGGGAATACAACAAAACAACATAACGAGATTTCAGCTAAGGCGACGAAAGTATTGAACCGTTTTTCCGTTCTTTTCATATTTTGATAAATCGGTAACTGAGCAATAAGGCTTGCGGGATATAAGCATGCGATTCCTGGACAATATTTTCCAATATATGGGCATTTTTGATATACGCAACAATATGCTTGAAAAAAATTTGTCGCAATGTAAAAACTAATATAAATGACCCCGAAACTTAAATTTAAAGAGCTAATATAAAGAAAGATTACAATTATCAAGAATAATAATGGAATGGTCAATATAAGATGCTTTACTTTACCTTTATACGATTCGCTGGCTCGATCCGATGATTTTGTTTCACTCATAGTCTAAGATTTCCTCAATATAAAATTATGTTCCATTCAATTTTAAGATTTATAGGGGGATGATGAGGAAAAAATAATTTCCAAGATTAACAAGAAGTTAGAAACCTTTTCTTTAGACTCCTCCGTCTTATTATTTATTAAGGAATAATATTTATTGGGACCCATTCTTAGAGGGGGTATTTTACTTTCTAAGCTTTTCAGAGTAATTTCCTTTTCAAGAAATATTGAATAAATTATGGAAATTTTGTCATTTATGAAGTAAGAATGTAATTAAAGCGATGAGAAAACACAGTAATCCAAAAATATCCATTCAAGATCTTTTAACGATCTGCGAAAGAAGTCTTCAATACCTCATTTTACTAGCCTCAGGGATTAAAATTATGAAATTACAACCTTTTGTGTGATTTCCCTTTACCCTGTCTTCTATCCAAATCTTACCTTTAAAGAGATCTATAATTCTTTTTACGAGCGATAACCCTAACCCCATCCCGTGTATGCTTTCCTTTGGGGTTAAATCCCCCTTAAATAAGGTTTCTTTTCTACTATCTTCAATACCCTTGCCGTTATCTATGAATTCTATCTTTATGTAACTTTTATCTTTTCGTTGGTCCCGAGTAACCCTTATAAGAATTTCTAGTTTCATATCTCTATTGTGTTTAATTGCATTGACCAAGAGATTATCGAACACTTCACCTAATAGATCATTGGCATAAGCATACATATGTTCATTTGTAGCTTTTATTTTGATTGTCAGATCCCTGTCTTGATAGCGTTTCATAACTTGAGCTACTTTTTCTTCCAAAATTTGATTAATTTCAACTTTTTTAATTATTATGTCTTTATCTTCAAGTTTGGATAAGTTTATGACATTTTTTACCAATTTTGAACCGTCTCTAACTTGATTTTCGATTAGTTGGAGACTTTCCTCCAGAGATTTATTCTTGTCGGAGGAATTAACGATGTTCTTCGAGTTTTCAACTCCGAATTGAATAACCTGCAAAATGTTATTAATATCGTGAGCAATTAAATTCATGAGAAAATTAGCTCGATTGTAGGCATTCTCAAATTTAATTTTTGATAAATTCAGTTTTCTAAACAGGAGCTGGACGGGATTTTTAAGCCCAATCTGAATTATTGATTTATAAAGAAAATAAAATGCAACGATTTTAAAAATATGACCCATTAAATTGGGGAGTTCATATGCACTTAAATACAAGGTAAAAGAGAACTCTGAGATGATCAGAGTTACAAGAAAACCCTCAATGAGATAGTAAATGTTTTTCTCAAACTGATTTCTGAAGTAATAAATTAAAAAAATTGCAACCAATATGATTAATATTATAATATATTCGCTAGTTATTTTAAACGGCGTCAATCCCGTACTTTCGCTATAAGTAACGGGGAAAAAACCAGAGAAAATCATAATTATTAAGACACTTGTTATTAAACTATAAATTAACATTAACAAATTCGGTCTAACTTTTTTATTAATTGCCCATATACTCCCCAGTATTGAAAATACTTGCAGAAATCTTGTGGCAATCCAAAACTGAGATGCAAGATTGGTATTGCTCCCTGTAATGATGTTCATTCCCGGAAAAACTAGTGTATGTATAAAATCAAGAATCGCTACAAACATTGAAGAAATACTCAGCACTAAAAAAAAGGAATTATCTATTTCTTTTCGTGTTGTCCAAGCAAAAATAAAGATCACTAAAGCTATAAATATAGAATATGACTCCACAATAGTATGAAAAAGAAGATAATTATGAAGTCGTGTTAGAGATACTCCAATTAGAATTAAAATAAAAAGTCCAATCTCTGTGAAGACTTTCTTGTAATTGGAAAACTTTCTCATTTCATTATCGGTATAGAATTTTTTTCTTCTAAACTTAAATCAACATTAGGGAGCATGAATCTCACGGCTTCGGGCGTGAGTAGTTCAAGTATTACTCTTTAGTCCGAAATAATTTCGTGAGTAGTTCAAATAATTTGGTTATATTTAAACATCTTATACAAGTGAAGACATTTTCATTTATTAATCTTTAACTTACAGCGAAATCTTCAATTTAAACATTTAATATAAGTGAAGAATTTCACCTGGATCTGCTCTAATATCATCCTCTGTAAGCCTGAGATATTTCTTAATTACTTTTTGAAAGGACGCTCCGTCCCGCAGCATTCGTAATACAATAGATATAGGGATTCTCGTCCCCTTAAATACTGGTTTTCCAGACAAAATCTTTGGATCGATTGAAACATTTCAAAGTATTTAGGGAATTCCCCCTATCCAGAGAAGAGGTTTCTAATAAAAAGGGTGGGAAATCTGACCGCCTATGAGCCCAGAAAAAATGCAGGCTCTTAAACGGTATAGGAAGAGGAGGGCAAAATTCATCACGCGAAAAGCGCGTAATAACCAAAAGACAAAAATCCAGGGTGCAGTCAGACTTCCCATGATTTTTAAAAAATTTCTTTAAACAGTTGTGTTTCCAACTTTCAAATCTTTTGCTCTATTATCGTATTGAAATGGATCTTTAAAAACATAACAGAGGAAGTATTTGTTTTTCCGAATATTTTGTTTTTTCCGAATATTTTGTCATATACCGATCAAGAAAGTGGAACCATATATAAATGATGGAGGATCTTTCCATAAAACTCCATCACCGCCACCAAGTTAAAAAAGCAAGAGTCGGAAGTATTAAGTACCATAGGTCTATAGAGATTTCTTTTTTGTTTTGGTAATTTTATTTATTTATTATTTATTTATCCAAATTATTAATAATTTAGAACGAAAATATTAATATAATCTTTCATATTTTCAAATAATAGATAATTTCATAGTAGGTGTTAAAATTGTCAGATAAAAAAAAAACCTTCACCATTGCGGTTGGAGATGGAGCGTACACAAAGGAACGGCCTTATACTGTTCTAAGATTTGCTTATACTGCACTTTTAGACGGTCATAATGTTAATATTTTTTTGGTAGAAGACGGAGTATTCGTTGGATTAAAGAATCAAGACCCCTCTACCTATGATAATGTAGGAGAGTGGATGGAAAATGTGCTAGAGGAAGGAGCTAATGTTTTAGCTTGTGGCGTATGCATGAAAGCAAGAGGTATGAAAGAAGAGGAATTTATTAAAGGGATAGAAAAGACCAGTATGCACGGCTTTTTAGAGCAATGTGAAGATGCGGACAATATTATCTTTTCCTAATTTGGAGGGATATAATAATGAGCAAAACCCACGAGTTAGATTGTACCGGTCTTGTTTGTCCGATGCCAGTAGCTCAAACAAAAAAAAGATTGAAAAAATTAGACCCCGGAGAGATTCTCGAGGTTTCTGGAGATTTTTGTGAAGCAGGAGAAAATATTAAACGATTCGTTGAGAAACACGGGGATAAAGTTCTAGAACTCGATAACAAAGGGAATAATTACTATCTAAAAATAGAAAAACAATAATTCTTTAAAATTTCTTTTAAATTTTCAAAACCTACCACTGGATTTTTCTTTTTAAAGATGAACCGCGATGTAAAATTCGTATTGGACCGCCTCGAAGAGAAAAAGGAAAAAGAATGCAAAGAGAATGAAGAACTCATCTCATGAGTAAACACAATTATTTTATAATTCTTTTTTATAGAATTCTATCCCTTTCTTTAAGTCAATAGGACCATTTATATTGATGAAGGATAATAGATTTTTATCTAGTGGTTTAATTTTATCCTTGACAGACACATAATTAATATTCCAGTCCTCTTCCAAGATTTTCGTCAAGCTGAAATTTTTCTTTTCGATTAGTGCCCTTGTTTTTTGTAATCCTTTTTTGACGGGATAGATCGCACAAAGGGGCTCTAAATATCCGTGACTCCAACGAGGAATACAGCAATCATATCCTTGAACTTCATTTATTAATAAATTAACAACTTCGGGGTCGATTAAAGGCATATCGCACGATAAGATAAAGGTCTTTTGAAACCCTCTTTGATTGAGATTTAGAAAAGCGGAATAAAAACCTAAAATTGGGGTATGAATCTCCGGATAGGGAAAAAATTCCCGATCATCGACAATAAACTCAATTTCCTCAGGAAAATCAATCTCCTTCTTAATTTTGAACACTTGCTCATCTGAACTGGCAACCAAAAAGACATCTTCGTCAAAGTCAGAAAGAGTTTCGACTTGGTGTGCAATAAGAGGCTTTCCCAGAAGTTCTATTCCCACTTTTTCTCTTCCAAATCGG
This sequence comes from Promethearchaeia archaeon, assembly GCA_046483985.1. Lineage (GTDB taxonomy): Archaea > Asgardarchaeota > Lokiarchaeia > Sigyniarchaeales > SOKP01 > JAWOCD01. Next base: position 21,061 of record JAWOCD010000111.1, on the reverse strand, counting down.
GAACTAGATCCTCCTATCAAAATGGAGATCGCTAATTCTTTTTTTTTATTACTCGTAATTGTTTCCACCTATGATATCATTATTTTAATAATGATTTAGTTACTATCAATAGAAATCTTTTTTTATTTAAAATTTATCGAAAAAGCAAAATGCTCTCTTAAAGTTTTTAGATAAAAAAATTCACGTTTAGTGGACTCGAAAGAAACCTCCTTTTAAGGGAGGGAAGGCTTCAATCTTGAAAGAGACCCCTTAATTCTTTCAAATCGCTCTTTTTATTAACATTTAGAAATGTTTGGAGATCCTCATCTAACTCTTGAATCTCCTTTTCTATGGAGATATATTTAATTTTCAACGCAGAATCAAGCAATTTAATCAATTTATAATGACCTTTTAAGAGATTTTCTCTTGCATTATAATACGTTGACTCCACCGGATAGATTGCAAATAACGGTTCTAAAAAACCATTTTCCCATTGAGGGATAACACAATCAAAACTCTTGGAATAATCTATTATAAGACCAACAACATCTGGATGTATTAAAGGGCTATCACACGGTAAGGTAAATGCACTTTTTATATTTAATTCCTTTAATTTTTGAAATGCCGAGTAGATTCCAATAAGAGGAGTTTTTATTTTGGAATTAATGTTTACATCTTTCTCGTCTAAAATAAAGGTGAGATCGTCAGTCTTTTGTATTTTTTCCCTGTAATTCTTCAGTTGCATTTTTGATTTGGTGCTGATAAAGATTTTTCTATTAAATTTCCTTAATCTTTGGAGTTGATATTCAATTAAGGGCTTCCCGCGAAACTCAAAGAGTCCTTTATCGGTCCCAAATCTTCGGCTTTTTCCGCCTATCAAAATAACGAACGCAAGTTCTCTGTGATTATCGCTCAAGTCTACCACGTGCTCGCAATAAAGATATACTTTATAATAGAAAATATTAAATTTTTTAAATATTTTAAACTAATTGAACTAAAGAAATGATAATTAAAGAATTAATATTCTCTCTTCTCTAATTGGTAAAATGCCATTCATTAATCGAAAAAAAAATTCTTCTATATTAAAGGAAGATAAACCAAAAGAACAATGCGCTGTTTTTGGAGTTACTTGCAATGATATTGGTTTTTCCGTGGCGAAATTTCTGTATACGGGTTTAATTGCCCTCCAACATCGTGGTCAAGAGTCGACGGGTATTTCTATTTTAAAAACTGGCGGGGATATTCACACCCATAAAAAGAAAGGGCTAGTTTCGAAAGTTTTGAATAAGAAAACCCTTTCTAAGTTTTGGGGGAATGTAGGGATTGGTCATAACCGGTATGGCACAACAGGTCCACAAGGATATTCTTCCCTTGAATACCTCCAACCTTATCATTTTAAAAATAGTGAAGTAGAATTCTCATTAGCCTTTAACGGCACTATCCCGAATTATGATGACATTAAAGAGCGAATGGATGAGATGGGACGGGTTTTTGTTACAAATACAGATACTGAAGTAATGGCGCAATTATTTGGAAGTATTGCCCAAGCTACTGAGGACTGGGCTGAGGTTTTAAAGGTTGCGAGCAAATTTCTTAACGGATCTTATTCTCTTATTTTGTTAACCTCAAATGGTGATATTTATGCTATGCGTGACCCACTCGGGTTTAAACCATTATGCATTGGAGAACTTAAGACTGAAGAGCGAAATCTTTATTTTGTTTCTTCGGAATCTTGTGCTATCGATGCAGTCGGGGCAACCTTCTTGCGAGATGTGAAACCGGGCGAGATTGTCCACTTGAGTCATCAGAAAGATATTCACTCCGAAACCATTATCCGTTCTCAGCGAAAGGCATTGTGTATGTTTGAGTTTGTCTATTTTGCGCGGCCTGATTCCGTAATCGATGGCGTGTCCGTTGCAGAGGCGCGAGTTCGCCTGGGAAAATTACTTGCACGTAAGGACCCTCTACTGAAGGATACCGAATTTAAAAAGAATGCAATAGTGGTTCCAGTTCCCGATTCGGGAAGGAGCTCTGCTGTAGGCTATGCTAAAGAGGCGCAGCTTCCTTATACCGAAGGTCTTATGAAGAATAGGTATGTGTGGAGGACCTTTATAATGCCTGGACAAAAACAGAGAAAGGCCGCAGTAAAAGAAAAGTTAAATCCCATTAAAAACGTAGTGCAAGGAAAAGATATAATTCTGATGGATGATTCTATAGTACGCGGAACTACGTCCAAACAGATTGTTTCTTTAATTAGAGAAGCGGGGGGAAACTCTGTGCACGTTCGAATTAGTTGTCCCCCGGTAATCAGTGCTTGTTACATGGGAATTGATTTTCCAACACGTGCTGAATTAATCGCTGGACGAATGCAAGCGGAATATGGAGATTCCTTTATTGACGGGATTCGAAAAGAGATTGGAGCTGATAGTTTGCGTTATCAAACAGTCGATGATCTTACAAAAGCCATAGGAAAAGGAAGAAATGAGTTATGTACAGCATGTCTCACCGAAGAATACCCTCTCAAATCTATTGATAAAATTGCTCAAGGGGAAAATTCTATCGTTAAAGAAAGATGTTAATTTTAACACAGCCCTAAGATATGCCCACCAGCTAACGCTTAGTGGACTCGTAGGAATCCCCGTCCTTTAGGGCGGAGAGACTTCAATTACCGCTGCAACAATTCTTACAGCATTCAGCATTTTTCTGGTAAACTCTTGAGTTTCTTACATCAATCAGTTTTATAACTTCTAGAGCACATATTTAAATATATGCTTTTTTTAAATTAAAAATATATGTAAATCCAACAATAATCTATGTAGTATTACAAAGGATATCTTAAAAGGGAATGTAGATCCAACAATTTAAATATGAAACTATTTTACTATATATTATAATTCATAAAAAGGTTTAACTAATGGAAATATTATATATTAATCCGCCGAAATTGGATTCGGGGTTAGATTCAATTATTAAGTCTCCGCCCCTGAGTTTAATTTCCCTTGCGGCTATGGTGCCGGAACATGGAGCGGAATTGTTTGATTTTAAAGTCGATGACTATAATGAAAAGCGCTTTCGTTCTCAATTAAATCGATCCGATGTAGTGGCGATAACGAGCATGACTCCTCAAATTTATCAAGCGTTGGATGTAGCCGAAATGGCTAAGGAGCATGGATGTACAACTATTTTAGGGGGATACCATCCGACCTTAGCACCAGAATTTGTTGCAAAAGATGAAAGTGTTGACTTTACAGTTCGTGGAGAGGGTGAAAACACATTTAAAGAAATTATCGATTTTCTTGAGAGTGAACAGCAACCAGAGGCTAAGAAAAAGGATATTGCCGGAATTTCATATAAGAATGATGAAGGAAATATTAGACACAATCAAGATAGAGGTTTGGAACCAAATTTAGATAATTTTCCCAAGCCGCGACGGGATTTATTGGACATGAGTAAATACGTATATCTCGGCTCTCAAGTAGCAACCCTCGAAACTTCACGGGGGTGTCCGCACAATTGTAAGTTCTGTTGTATCGCAAAGATGTGGAAGGATTCTCGTTCTAATCTTGCATATAGAACCAAGAGTCTTAAACGTATTATGAGAGAAATTTATGATATTGATTGGAAAAATGATTTTATCTTCTTTTGTGAGGATAATTTTACGATCCTTCCAAAAAGAACAAAAAAAATTTTGGAAGCCGTAAAGAAATCGGGAATTCATAATAAAATCAAATTAAGTTGTCAATCACGTATAGACACATTATATCGAAATCCGTGGATAATTGATTTGATGGATGAGACGAATATGCGGCAAGTCTTTTTAGGAATTGAATCTGTTCATCAACAGAGCTTAAATGCTATGAATAAACAAAACACAACTCCTGAAATGACACGAAAAGTTGTTTCAATGCTTCACGATCGCGGAATATCAATTTTTGGGGGGATTATCATTGGATACCCCGGAGAAACCAAAAGAATGGTGCGAGAAACGATTCAATTTGCTCGCTCTTTAAATCTCACTCTTATGCAATTTACCCCCATTACTGCATTTCCTGGGACAGAATTCTATGATGAAATGAAAGAAGCGGACAAGATTACTACTCATAATTACAAATATTACGATCTTTTCCATCCTATGATGGAAACCGATAAATTAAATAAAAATGAAATATGGCGTTTAGTTGCTGAGGCCTATGGAGCAACCTATCTGGATAAAGAATGGATGAAAACCCAAGCTAAACGATATTTGAATCCCTTTGGTAAATTTCGTTGGATGTTGGGAAATCTCCCGAAATTTATTAAGGAAGTTATGAGAACAGGCATGGATATGCTTCATACTCAGGGAATTACCGGTGCTGCCGTTTCGGATGAGATGAAAAAACTCATGAAATTTGAACACATTGAAGAAGTCCTTAAATATCAGGCTGAGAAGCAAGAAGAAGATTTTATGTTAGAACATTTGGAACAAGCTCCTAAAATAGCAAAATAAATCCAAAAACTATTTTTGATTTCATATTCATAATATTTCCTATTTTTTTTAAATATTGGAGAGTATCTATTTCCTCATCCAAAATCTCTTTTTCATTCTCTGAAGCTCTGAAGAAATAAGATTCTCCGAGTTAAGCATTTGAATCAATTTATCTAAATGCAACTTTCGGATCCCCGACCCCCACGGATCATAAGATAAGTCCCAGTCAGCGACTTTCCCGACTTCAAACGTTATACCAAAAAGCTGATCCGCGATATAAACTTCGTATTGGAACGCCGTGAAAAGGATAAAGAATATTCCTCCTACTTTCTGCAATGCTTGATAAAATTCTCATACATTTGAATTCCGTATCGACTTGATTTCTCTGGATGGAATTGGGTGGCAAAAACGCTCTCTTTCGAGATCATGGAACCGAACTCGATTTCTCCGTATCTTGTGAGACCGAGAATGGCATCTTTATTTTTGGGAACTCCATAAAAACTGTGCACAAAATAGAAATAAGAATCATTAGGAATATCTTCAGTGAGAAAATGGTCTGGTTGTTGAAAATTGACGCTATTCCATCCGATCTGAGGAATCTTATCTACTTTGTCCAAATTGAAGGGGATTACTTCGCCCTGAATAATATCTAATCCCTTGTTTTTGCCCATTTCATAACTTTTTGTAAATAATAGTTGAAGACCAAGACAAATTCCAAAAAGTGGGATTCTCTCCCTAAATACTTGAGAAATAACAGAGATTAGATTATTTTTGCGTAAATTCTTCATAGCATCATCAAAAGCTCCGACACCCGGAAGAATGACCCCATCGGCTTTAAGAATTTCTGACTTTTGGGCTGTAATTTTGGCATCCACACCGATATGTTCGAAGCATTTATAGATGCTTTTTAAGTTTCCCATGCCGTAATCTATTATTGCTATATAAAAATTCATTATTTATATCCTCATTGGAATTCCTTTCTTTTTACATTTACGCTTGACTTCTTGAATTGAAAACTCATTAAAATGGAATATAGAGGCTGCAAGAGCCGCATCTGCCTTTCCAATTTTAAAAGCCTCAATAATATGCTGCGGACTACCTGCCCCTCCAGAGGCGATAATGGGCACATCCAAGGTTTCACTAAATATTCTCGTTAATTCTAAATCATAGCCACTCTTTTGCCCGTCTTGATCCATACTCGTGAGCAGAATTTCACCACTTCCCAAATTGGTTACAGTCTTTCCCCATTTTACGGCATCCCTTCCGGTGGGAGTTCTTCCTCCATGAATATATACCTCCCACCAGCAGTAACCAACATTTACCTTCACCGTAGTTTTCTCGGGTGCGTTTTCTGGAGAGTCTACATAGACCCGTTTAGCGTCTATTGCGGTTACAATGCATTGGGAACCAAATTTTTTTGCCCCTTTTTTTATGATCTCTGGACTTTTTTCCGCTGCGGTATTAATTGACACTTTATCTGCTCCCGCTCGTAAAATCTCCTTGATATCTTTCACGGTTCTTATACCGCCCCCGACAGTAAAAGGGATAAATACCTGCTCGGCGGTGCGTTCGACTAAGTTCCTTAAGATCTTACGCTTATCGGAGGATGCGGTAATGTCTAAAAAGACTAATTCATCTGCTCCATGAGTATCATAATACGCCGCAAGTTCTACTGCATTACCCGCATCCCTTAAATTCACGAAGCTTGTGCCCTTAACCACACGCCCTTCCGTCACATCCAAGCAAGGAATGATACGTTTTGTTAAGACCATAATTAGATTAAATCAATATAAAAATTATCTTAAGAAGAAATATACTTCGCTTTATTTGAGATTTTCGCTTTGGGGCAATGTGCGATTTAAAATATATTGATTATACTAATTATATCAATATTATTGAGGAAATTTGCCCTATTTTAACTTCTGAAAATTTAAGCAAGCTATAGAGTATAAAATTAAAGAATTCAGAAGATTTTATATTAAATACTATATTGGAATTTATTAGAATCGAAATAAAGCCATATCTTGTGATCATTTTATGAGATCCGAAGAGGGATGCGGGATTGGTGCAGAATTTCCCCATTCTCATCTGTTAGAAATACTATTTATCGTCTTTTTTGCGTCTGTTTGGGGAATAGATGTACTTTTCCTGCAGTTGTATTTACCGCTTGGTGTTCTGGTATTAGACCTTCTTCGTTCTGGAATTTCTGTAAGCTTATTACTTATATCAATACTAATTATTAAGAAATCGTGGCTGGTGGTTACTCCAGAAGTATATGATTCTCAGCGTCTTTTAAAAAAGGGACTATACAATCATGTCCGCCATCCAATGTATATGGGAATTCTTTTAATTTATTTTTCATTTGTTGTTCTAACCCTTTCACTTACTCTTATGCTTGCTTGGCTAATAATTTTCTCTGTTTTTGATATGATGGTCAATTATGAGGAGGAAAAATTGGTTGAAATTTTTGGCGAGGAATACAAAGAGTACAGAAAACAAGTATCAAAATGGATTCCATTTAAGCGTTAGTCCGTTTTTTGAATTGAAATAAACCCCCAATTAATTGCCCGATGCTAATTCCCGCGTCACCAGGGGGAATTTTATCGTGTTCGAGAAATATTAAGTTTGCTTTACTGACCTCATCTTTAATGGCTTTGGTTATTCCGTAATTATAGGCAACTCCTCCAGTGAATCCAATCTTTTTAATGTTATGATCTTCAGCCGATTTAATGCCGATTCGGGCGTATGCCCTCCCTAATTCCTTTTGAAATTTTGCTGCAATGTCTGCCGGGCTCTTCTTTTGCTTATATAATAGATCCCAAATATCCATAATTGCTTGGGAGGTGTTAATTATGACGGTTCCGTCGGCCATATATGATTGTAATTCGAAAGAAATCTTTTTTGCTGTACCATGGGCTGCCAAACCCTCGAGTCTCATTGCTGGTTCACCTCGATAGGTCTTTTTATTGCAAGCGCCGAGTAAATAGGAAACGGCATCCAATATCCGACCGGTAGAACTGGTTAAGGGAATATTCTTTGAAGGATAGTGCCCGTTTGCTTGCTGGAATTCTCCTATTATAACCGTTAATTCCTCTTTCCCATACTCCAAATCCTTCTCTATTTCCAGTTCATTAAAATACTTTTTAGCTTTTTCAATTCCCACCGTATTTAAGATAATTGATGCCAGCATGCGAGCAGGATATTTTGTGGCTCTATCGCCCCCGATCATAGGTTGATATTCCAAATGCCCAATCCGCTGATAAGTTTCATAATTCGCCAGCAGTATTTCGCCGCCCCATATATTTCCGTCATCTCCATATCCCACACCATCCGTGGTAATTCCTATGATGGATTCTTCTGGGCGAATCTTATTCTCGGCCATTAGTCCTAAGAGATGCGCATAATGGTGCTGGACGTCTATAAGCGGAATTTCATATTGATTTGCTAATTCTTTTCCCAACTGGGTGGTGGTAAACGCGGGATGGCTATCACATGCGATATATGTTATTTCTTCATCCTTAATCTGCAAGAGATTCTTCATATGAAACAGCGCATCTTTTATGAACTCAAAGGTTTCTAAATTATTCACGTTTCCGATATGTTGGGTGGGGAAAATACGGTTCCGTCTTAATACTGCACCGGTAACATTCAATTCAGGACCAGTTGCGAGTGCCGCTGGAATATCAACTTTAAAGGGGAGCGGAAGATATTCGGGCACATACCCTCTTGATCTTCTGATAATCTTCATCTTATCGTCATGAACTCTAAGCACACTATCATCTGCGCGTTGATAAATTGGACGATCATGTAAAAGAAAGAAGTCTGCTAATTCTTCTAATTGATTAAAGATCTTTTCATTGTCGATACCCATAGGGATATTTGACTTATTTCCGCTCGTATAAATGAGGGATTTTTTCCCTATGAAATCAAATAATAAATAATGAATACCTGTGTAGGGGAGCATAAATCCTGCATTATTTAAACCAGGTGCCACCCAAGAGCTAATATTTGAAGGCTGGACATTTTCTTTTTGTTCCAATAAGACGATGGGACGTCGATATGATTGTAATATCTCTTTTTCTTTTCGAGAAATTTGAAAATATGGCTTGATTATATCAATTTCCGGAATCATCACCGCAAACGGTTTATATTTTCTTTCTCCCTTCCGTTCTCGGAGCTTTAATATTACATCATCGTTATTCGCGAGGCAAACTAAATGCACGCCGCCAATTCCCTTAACAGCTGCAATTTCTCCATTATTAATTCGCTGAGCGGCATTTTTGAGAATGGATTTAATCGATTGCTTTTCTATAACCTCTCTTGATTTGTTATATAATGTGTAATTTGGACCACAAACAGAGCATCCAAAGGTTTGAGCGTGGAATCGCCGATTATTAAAATCGGAATACTCCTCTTGACATGATTCCGGGTTCCCCTCTGAACAAAAGGGAAATTCCCCCATTGTAGTTCTTTCTCTATCATAGGGGAGTGCTTCAACCGTAGTAAAGCGGGGGCCGCATTCTGCACACGCAATGAAGGGATATTGATAATATTTTGGTAACTCCTTATTCCGCATATCCCTAAGGCATTCGTCACAAATTCCCACATCGGGTGGCAAGGTAAGGCTTATTCCTCTGCCTTGCTCGCTTTTTCTTATTTCGAGTTGGGTATATTGTTTTTCCGGTTGATTTGTTTCCACCGCCAAATTTTCGATATACGAGATATTTGGTTTTTCTTGTTGTACTCTTTCGGCAAATGTATCAATTGCATTCTCCTTTCCTTGGAGAACAAGCCGAACTCCGGCATTCCCGCGATTTAGCACATACCCCTTTAGCCCTAAATCTCGAGCAAGATTAAATAAAAAGGGTCGGAATCCAACGCCTTGCACAATTCCCGTTATATTAATTTCTACTGTTTTTTGGTTCATTCAAGTAATTAAAAATCTATATTAATTTAAACTATGGGATTATGATCAATAATTTCTCATAGTAGCTTTATTCCTTTCCCAGATTGGGATTCGAAGCTCAATAAGGAATATTTGATAACCTAATGCTTAAATCCGAATTTTCATTCATTATTGTAGTATGGATAATGAAAAGGAAAAGAAATCGGATGTAGTTCGATTAGCTCACGGAGCTGGAGGGGTCTTACAAGAGAAACTCATCCGTTTCATTACAGAAAACATTTCTTTTAAGAAGGTGAAGAATGGTATTGGCGTAGAAGAGTTGGATGATGGAGCGACCATTCCTTTAGATGTATATGAGAAAGAGATAGTGGTGTCTGCCGATGGCCATACCGTCTATCCGTTAACTTTCCCTGGAGGAGATTTGGGTATTTTAAGCATCACCGGAACCGTAAACGATTTATTAATGATGGGGGCAGACCCCATCGCGTTGACCTCTATCGTTATTATTGAAGAGGGATTTGAATTCGACAGATTAGATAAGATAATTCATTCATTTAATTCAAAAGCAAAGGAAGCAAATTTAGCCATAATCGCGGGGGACACAAAAATCATGCCGAAAGGTAGCCTAAATGAAATAATTATAGCAACCACAGGGATTGGCATTAAAGATAAATCGATAAAGATCGAAGATAAAAACCTAAAAGTTGGTGATAAGATCATAGTTACTGGCACCATCGGAGACCACGGTACGGCGTTGATATCTTCTCGAGGTGAATACGGCATTTCTACTGATTTACAATCTGATGTGGGACTTTTGCTTGATATGAAGGATGCTATTCATGATGAAATAAGTGAGAATATGATCCATGCAATGAAAGATCCCACGAGAGGAGGGATCGCTGGAGCACTTAATGAATGGGCTAAAAAATCAGATGTCGGAATCCTTATAGAAGAAGACGCTGTCCCCATTAAAAAGGAAGTAACCGCAATCTGCAACATGTTGGGGCTTGATCCGTATAATATTGCATGCGAAGGGAGGGCACTTCTTTCATGTGTTCCCGAAAAAGCCAATGAGATATTAGAAAAGATAAAAAAAACGGAATCGGGTAAAGATGCAGAGATTATTGGAACAGTTATCGGAGAAAATCGAGGAAATGTCTTATTAGAAACCACCGTGGGTGGCAAGCGATTTATCGATGTTCCATTGGGAGAACCTATCCCTCGCATATGTTAATTGAAGAAAAAATCGTAATTAAACAATTCCACGTTCTACAAATAATGAGTATTTTGCGAACAAGCATCTAGCGCTGTGATCTAATAGATTTAGACGGTTAGGGAATTCTACAATTAAGTCTAAATCACTTTCTGGAGTTGTATCATCTCGAGCATGAGATCCAAATAAAAAAAATTTTCTTAACCACGTGTTTCGACAATATCGAAAAATTTTTCGATACTGCATAATAATCTTAATATTTCTCATTATATTTTATCATTAAAGGATTACTGGTTTTTCTCATTTACCTTTTCATATATTCTAGTAAATTGTGTTAAAAGTTGAGTAAAATGGAAGTTCCAGGAACAAAATACTTAAGGGACAAGAATTTCACCAAAAAGCTAATCACATCGATAAAGGAGTTATTGTCTCAGATTGACCACGATGTAAAATTCATGCATGTATGTGGAACACATGAGCATACGATTTCGAAATTCGGGCTCCGTACATTGCTTCCAGATGGAATAGAAATCATCTCTGGTCCGGGATGTCCGGTATGCGTATGTCCTGCGGCAGATATCGATAAGGCTATTGACCTGGGAAGGCGAAAAGGTACCATTATTACCACCTTCGGAGATATGATCCGCGTGCCCGCTACCAACCTTTCTTTAGCAGAATTAAAAGCAGAAGGTGCCGATGTACGTGTGGTGTATGGACCGAATGATGCGATCAAAATTGCAAAGTCAAATCCCGACAAAGAGGTCATCTTTTTTGCGATTGGGTTTGAGACGACTGTGCCAACAATTGGGTTTGAATTACAAAATAAACCTCCCGATAATTTCTCCGTGATTTGTGCTCATAAGCTCATCCCAGCAGCCTTGGAATTATTAATTAGTATAGATCAATTAAATATTAATGGTTTTATTTCTCCGGGTCATGTCGCTACTATTATCGGATTAAAACCGTTTAAACTCTTTTCTGATGCCTATCAAGTGCCGAATGTGGTGGCTGGGTTTGAACCAAACGATGTGTTACTCTCGATTTTAATGCTCCTTGAACAAGTTAAGGACAAAAAGCATGAGACGCTGAATCAATATACACGAGTCGTTAAACCAAAAGGAAATGTAATTGCACAAAAAATTATCTCAAACGTTTTCAAAGAAATTACTTCTCCTTGGCGTGGAATTGGGAGAATATTAGATGGGGGCTTGGCTATAAAAGATGAATATAGTAAATATGATGCAGAGGAGAAATTTGATATTGAAATAGAAAATTCGCAAGACATTCCGCCGGGCTGCTCGTGTCATTTGGTTATGACGGGAAAAATTTATCCCAATGAGTGTAAACTGTTCCGTAACAAATGCACGCCACTTAACCCTATTGGTCCATGCATGGTTTCCCAAGAAGGAACATGCAGTATCTACTTTAAGTATTACGACGAAGAGGAACAATAAAGCAATACTCATTAGAATTTTTTAACTTATTACCCTAAGATATGCCCCCAGTGAACGCTTAATGGACTCATAGGAAACCCCCTCCTTTAATAAGGGAGGGGAGGCTTCAACCGAATGAATTAGGGATGGGTCTTTTGGGTCTAACCAGAATTAAATAATAATCTTTCTTATATTCACATAAACTATTAAATTTTATAAAAAATTAAAAAGCTTATCTATAAAACAAGAAGGACGTATTTTTATGACAGAAAAATCTAAAGCAATTGTATCCGTTGTTGGAATGGATAAACCGGGAATTGTCGCGACCGTTTCCCAAGTCTTGGCGGATAATCAAGTAAATATAACGGATATTTCTCAGTCATATGCTCGAGAATTCTTTACTATGATTATGGTCGTTGAGTTTAATAAGGAGACCATTAAGCTCAAAGCACTTGATCAAAAATTAAAGAAAGCGGGCGAGGAAATTGGGGTATTCGTCTCCATTCAGCATGAAGATATTTTCAGAGCAATGCACCGTATTTAATTCAATAATCAAATGGAAAGTGAATAATTATGTCGTTTACAACAGAAGAAGTATTAGAAACTAAACGGATGATCGAAGAGCAAGGACTTGATGTGCGTACTATCACAATGGGAATTAACTTGCTGGACTGTGCCGATAGATCCTTGGATACGATGCTGGACAATATTGAAAAGAAAATTTATGCAATTGCGGGAAATTTGGACGAGGTTGCAACTTCAATCGAAGAAGATTTAGGAATCCCGATTATTAATCGACGTATTACTGTTACTCCCATTTCAATGCTCTTGGGAGCTCTCTCTGAGGTAAAAGAGATTCCGCTTTCCGACATACAAGCATTTAATGACCCCCTATTTCATAAACATAAAGTTACAGGACCCCAAATTTCTGATGATATAATACAAGCTTGTATTTCAATTGCGGAAGTTTTAGATGAGGCTGCAGAGAAAGTGAAGGTCGATTTTTTGGGGGGTTTTTCCGCATTAGTACATAAGGGATATACAAGGGCAGATTTGTCCGTCATCCAAAGCTTACCCGATGTATTATCTTCGACCGAAAGGGTATGCAGTTCGGTTAATATCGCCACTACACGTTCCGGGATGAATATGAATGCGGTTAAAATGATGGGGGATATAATCCATCAAATTGCCATGAATACTCGGGATAATAATTCGATTGGCTGCACAAAGTTGGTTGTGTTCGCGAATGCGGTTGAAGATAATCCTTTTATGGCGGGAGGATATCACGGGGCTGGGGAAGCTGAATCCTGCATTAACGTGGGACTCTCCGGTCCCGGCACTATTCGCAATGTGGTTCGCCATCAGCGTAAAGCGGATTTTGAAACATTGGCGGAATCGATAAAAAAGACCTCTTTTAAGATTACACGTGTAGGGCAATTGGTCGCCCAAGAGGCTGCAAAACGCTTAGGTATTCCATTTGGTATAGTTGATATTTCTTTAGCGCCTACTACCCGTCCCTACGATAGTGTTGCGGGGATTTTGGAAGAAATGGGATTAGAGACCACTGGAGCTCCTGGCTCCACTGCTGCACTTGCACTTCTTACAGATGCAGTGAAAAAAGGGGGATTAATGGCCTCCTCGTATGTGGGAGGATTATCCGGAGCTTTTATCCCTGTAAGTGAAGATAAACGAATGACGGAAGCCGCACAAAAGGGAATTCTTTCTATCGAAAAACTGGAAGCTATGACATCAGTCTGCTCGGTGGGCTTAGATATGATTTGCATACCGGGATCCACTCCACCCAGTTCAATTTCGGGACTCATAGCGGATGATGCCTCAATCGGGATGATTAACAATAAAACTATGGGATGTCGATTGATACCCGTAATCGGAAAAGAAGTCGGTGAAGAAGTAAATTTTGGGGGGCTGTTAGGAAAGTCTGTGGTTATGCCGGTAAAACGGAGTTCTTGCGAGATGTTTATTAATCGACAAGGAAGGTTTCCAGCACCGGTACATTCTCAACGCAATTAACTGTCGCGATTAATACGGGCAGAAACCCCAGTAGCAAATTTCTTGGCGAACGAGTTGTTTCGTTTAATTTGATAATTTCACTTACTGCTCTCCATTTTCTCAATTTATATTTTATATGTGGTGTTGCCAAGCAACTTGATTAATCTAGTTGTCAGTAGTTTTTCATATTTTTTTCCTTTTGTAATGTTTTCAAAAGTTTTTAGAAGTTTCGTTTTTTGCTGGGAATTTGTATCTAAATCCTTTTTTAATGAAAAACAATTATTTAGTTATATGAATAAAGTGTTAGAAATCTATACCGATGGAGCGGCTCGGGGAAATCCGGGACCGGCAGCCATTGCTTTTATTTTTGTGAAAAATAATCAGATTGTAGAAAACGGTTCCCAATATGTCGGGTCTGCGACCAATAATGCCGCAGAATATAAAGCACTTATTCTTGCATTACAAGTTGCTGCCAAACGTACAGAGGAAGAAATTAAAGTCTTTTCCGACAGCCAATTAATGATTCGACAGCTCACCAACGTCTACGAAGTACGGAAGCAGCATCTGCAAGAATATCACAAAAAAATCCAATCCTTGCAACAACATTTTGAGAAAGTCCACTTTGCCCACGTTACTCGGGATCATCAATACATTCAAGAATGCGATAGACTCTGTAATGAACGTTTAGACCAAAAAACTGCTTAGAAAAGAAGCGTTTTAATTTCTGAATGATTTTAAATTGTATGGATCAGATTTTTAAATAATTATCTTATTTTTAATATACGACTTTGTTCGTGTTGGAAGCGTTTAAATTAAAATTAAACACTATAATATATCAATTGATGTGATATTTTATGCATTTGAAGCATAACGATAAAATTTTAATTATTCCTTTACTTTGTGGTTTTCTTTTCTCATTTTTAGTTATTTTTACTTTTCCTCGCACAACCACCGCGCTAGATAAAGCAGTTGAACCAACCGATGTTCCGAAAGCGTGGGATTTTCCCATAAATGATGATAATTTTAATCATACACTCGGAACTGGAGTAAAGGTGGCAATTATTGATTCGGGAATAGATTGGCAACATCCCGATTTTTTCCGCCCGAATTTTTCTCAAACGTATAATGTTTCGGAGCATAATGGAGAACCCTACATAGATTTTAATCACAATGATTCGTATGACGAAGGCGAGGGAGGAATGATAAATCATACTTCCGTGTTTAAAAATTCTACAAATTATGCGACCTCCGCAATAGATCCTGGCATAGATTACGGCTTTAACGATAGCAATCAGAACGGTCAATACGATTTTGGAGAAACTATCTGTTATTATAACGATGAGGACGGGAACGGACAAGTAAATGGTGGTGATACGGCAGTAGCCTTGGGGGAAAGTAAAATTGACATAATCAGAGATTATGCCGAGGGGAGGACATATGTGAATGGAGTAAATCTAACCGAACCCGATATTAATACGGAAGTTGATAAGGACGGCCATGGAACCCATGTGGCGGGGATAGTTGCTGGTGGATGGCCCAAACTCAGAAATATTACGGGTGTAGCACCGAATTGTTCATTGATGATGTATAAATATTATGCTGACCTCACACAATGCATAAGGGATGCTGTTGATGACGGAGCAGATCTTATTTCGATATCCTTGGGGCAATATTTTCGTAATTTGACCTTAGACGGCACCGTTGGTTCTGAGGGAGGAAGCAATTTTGATTATTGGGTTGATTGGGCGTATGATCAAGGGGTGCCCGTTGTGTGTTCGGCGGGAAATGAAGCTGAGAAGAATGCTCATACCTATAACGAAATTCCCGCTGGGGGAAATGAACCAGGATCTTTTTCCATCCCATTTGACCTTCTTTCTTCCCCAACCGAATTAGATTTTACAAATCTCTGGTTGTCACCTCACAATAAGATTGGTGTGAATATCACCATTCCAAATCCCGAGGAAGGTGACCCAATCACAATACCTGATGAATATTATAATTCTTCTCTCCCATGGGACGGACAACCGCATGAGTATCAACCATCTGGATTAAGTAATCCACTAATTATCCAAAGGTCTCGTAGTCCTATGAATATAAACGGAGTCAATAAATCCTTTGTGAATATTACCTATGACAAGGGGAGTTTAGCCTCTGGTGAAGGAGAATATACAGTTCTTAATTTCGGAGATGATACACAAAAAGTTCATACCTATATTCATACAATTATATCTAATGGGTGGTATTCTGGATTGCCTGCTTCTGAATGGACTGAACATATAAATAAGAACTTTACGTTAACCCCTCCGGCGACCGCAAACCATTCAATAACCGTCGGCTCATTTATCTCTGATGGATCAAATTTAGGAGAGATTTCCAGTTTTTCCAGCAGAGGCCCCCGGATCGACGGGAAAAAACAATTAGACCTTACAGCGCCAGGGCAGTTACTATTATCTGCCGCTTCGAAGAATGCCTCATCTAATTTTGGTATTGGTAATTATACGGATAAAATGGGAACATCCATGGCAGCACCTTTTATTTCCGGTGTGGTGGCACTTACTCTGGAAAGCAATGATAATCTTAAAGGAAAACCCCACTTGATTAAGGATCTTTTAATTAATTCCACATTTGAGGATGAGCATACCAGAATGTTTGGAGAAGGCTATAATAATGTAACAGGCTACGGAAAAATCAACGCGTCGCTCATGCTTCTGAACGCCCAAGGTCCCAGTATCGGCGAGCCGTCTCTGACCTCGAATGGATACCCTTACCCCGTCAATATTAGCACATCAGTTAGAGCCCCTAAAGGTATATCCGAAGTATGGCTGTACTATACAAATGATAGTTGGGCCAATACGTATTCTATAAAACTCAGTAATGTCCAGTCTGACGAATACTTTGGACAGCTTCTCCATCAAGACTACGATGTGGAGATTCAGTATTACATCAGAGCCACTGATTTATTCGGAATAAATGGTACAAACGAAAACGGAACTTATTATTACACAGATCTTATTGCGCCTAAGGTGTATATTGAAAATCCCGAAGATGGGTCAATCCAAACCGGGGAGTCGGTGGACATTAATGCTACGATTAGTGATGAGGAAACAAGCGTTGCTGAGGCGAAAACATTAATCAATGCCTCTGATCCGTTTAATCTCTCTATGAGTTATATTGATGGAAGTTGGCACTGTCAATGGGCAAATTTGACTCTGTATCCGGCTGCAGATTATAATATCTCTATCATCGCCAAAGATCAAACGGGGAACAGTAACCACACCCAATGGGTTGTGATGAAACTAGTTAAAGACGAAACCCCTCCAAATATCTTTTTTGAAGCACCTTCAAACCAAACATCCGTTTCCGACCCTTTTAATATTACTGTTTCCGTCAATGATACGGAGGGAAATTACCCCGACGCAAATGATGTATATGCAACGATTTATAACGATACCGCGGATATTTCCTTTAACCTTACAATGATGCAAGTAGCCGATACGGAAAACTGGACCGTGCAATGGAATAATATAACCAAATATACAGCGGGTATTTATTACATAAATGTAACTGCATTTGATAGTTCTCATTTTCGAAATCGGAATGAAACCGGGACACTCCAAATTACCTATATTGATGCTTATGCACCGTCTGTGCGGATTAGCTCGCCCTCGTATGAGTCTGAATATGAACCTCCTAATGTTGTTGACATAAATGCGACTGTTTCTGATAATGAAAGCTCTGTCTCGTCCGTTAAAGCAATGATAAATGCATCTATACCATTTAACCTTAGTATGGATATTTCTTCTGGCCAAAAATGGGTTTGTAATTGGGATAACATTTCGGAAGAAGTCTACAGTCCGGGGGATTATAACATCACAATCTGGGCACTCGACACTTGGGGGAATATAAACTGTACTGAATCTACAATGATCACCATTAACAAGGATTTAGAGGAACCTTTGATTTCCATCCATTCACCCCTTAATGATTCAGATCATATTGGTCCCTTTAACATTACAGCTACAATTCAAGATCCACATGCGCCTAGTCCAGGAGATGTTTATGCAACAATTTGGAATGAAACTATTGAATTTAACCTTACATTACATCGAATTGACGATACCACTAATTGGACTGGACAATGGGAGAACATCACGGACCATGCTCCTGGAGGATACTATATTAATGTCACCGCAATTGACAGCTCATATTATCAAAATCAAAATGAAACAGGCATGCTAAATATTACCTATTCCTTAGATACAATTCCCCCAGTGATTTCGTTCCATACCCCAGCTACTAATAATACAGAAGTGACCTCAGAATCTATTGAATTTAAGGTATTTATAGAAGAAGATAATATACCTTCTGAAGGAGATGTCAATCTTACTATCGCAAATGTGTCTCTGCTATTTACTACCATCATGAGTTATGAAGGAAATGATACATGGAGTTTTGCGTGGGTTAACGTTTCCTTGTATGCCAACGGAAATTACTCAATTCAAGTATGTGCGGAAGATTCTTCTCCAAATGGCAATATTAATTTCGCACATCTTTATGTGTTTTTAAATATCTCTACTCAAGCAGAAGATGAAAGTCCCCCTTCTGAGACCAAAAATCCTTATGTCCGGTTCTGGGAAGCATTCACCAGTCCGGAAATCTTAACGCTCGTGGGAGTATTGGGAGTTTTGATCCTATTTGAACTATTTTTAGCTCGCAAAAGCCAATATTATAGATCTTCTGAAGAGGAACGTAAACGGATTTTGAAAATTATGGAAGAAGAATAATCTCTTAATTTTAATCTTTTTCTTTTCGCGTTATTTAGGAATTATTTAATATATGTCGAAAAGAAATCTTTTAATTTGGATAAAAGACAGTTTTCTATCTCATTTGGGGAAGGATATTGTTTAGATGGATGAAAATTCCGAATAAACTTAAAAATTCCCTCTTTTTGGGCGGCAAATAGAAGCCCGTAACTTATAATGACATGCTTCACATTTCGTTCTAGTTCAAAATAGTTTTGAAACGGAAAAATCTCATTTATAGCTTGTTCGATAAGTAAATTACGGGCATTTTCAATCCAATTTTGTTTACTCATTGTTATAATGAAAAATAATGATAATTCAAATTTTAAAATCAAGAGACAATGGAATTGATGATTTGTTAGATTCTAATTTGGGAATTATGAATATATATTTAAAATAAGTTATGAAAATTTTTTAATAACTTGGCATATAACTAAATATAACAAACATCTTTTCCATTACCGAAAAAAAGAATCTTCTGTAAGGAAAGGATGAATGTGTTTTAATTATAAAAAAACAATAAAAAACAAATAAAAGAGATGCAAAATGGTTAAAGTAGCGTTCATGCAAGGCTCAGATTGCTGGGGTTGCCATCAAAGTCTTTTAAATGCACATTTAGGACTCCTTGATGTTCTCCCCGCACTTGAGATTGTATATTGGCCAGCAGTAGTTGATTTCAAGCATCAATCCTTAAAAGAAAGAGAAGACGGAGAAATTTTAGTGGGGTTCTGCGAAGGCAGTTTACGCACTAAAGAAGATATCCACAATGTAAAACTTATGCGCGATAAATGCCAACTCATTATTGCCTTTGGTAGTTGTTCATGCTACGGAAATGTGCATGGATTGGCTAACCAATGGTCAATTGATGAGTCTATTCAACGTAAATTTGTTGAGGCAGAAAGTATTACTAACGATGATCCTAAAGAACCAACAGAGAATGTTCCTGGTTTTGAAGATAAACTTGTACCAACCGATGAAGTGATTAAAGTGGACGCCTATATGTCTGGTTGTCCACCTAAATCAGAACAAATTCTTAGTGCGGTACAATTTCTGTTGGGTCAACAACCACATCCTATGAATGAAGAAGCATTCTGTAATAATTGTAAATTGTTAGATGATGGGTGCCTATTGGATGAGGGTAAGTTATGTTTTGGCCCATTAACGAGCACTGGTTGCGAATTAAAATGTACAAGTGCGGAAAAGCCATGTGTTGGGTGTTTAGGACCTGCTAAATCAGTCTATGATAAAAATGCTGATAAATTAGCGGAAATGCTTAGTAATATGGATGATTTAAGTTCTGGAGATAAGAAGAGCTTAAATGAATTCTTAGCGCTCTTCTTGAATGTGCCATTAATGGCAGGTTTTGATCTATCTGCCGACATATTGAAGCAAATTGTAAAAGACGGAGAAGTACAAACTCCATTGGCAAACATGCCAGAAAAAACAGAGCAAATTGCTTCTATAATTTTGGCTGATTTACGCGATAATCGTGATTTCCATGAAATTTCAACCGTCTGTGATACATGTCCTCGAATTATCGGGAGTGAATCGACGATGACAGAAGTGAAAAGAGATTATGAAGGGCTCCCTAATCAAGAGGATTGCTTCATTGAACAAGGATATATATGCATGGGACCAGTTACTAAAGCTGGCTGTGGTGGTTTATGTATTAATGTAAATTCACCCTGCACAGGGTGTTATGGTCAAACAGAGTTTAATGTTGACCAAGCTGAGCGATTTGCTGACACAGTTATTGAGACATTTAACGTTGATCTTTCAAAAGAAGAATTATTAGAACAGGTGAAAGATCCAATCGGAACTTTCGAGAAATTTACACTTGCTACTAATAAAAAATTTAGAGGAGGCGACTAAAACAATGGTAAAAGAAATAGAAGTAGAACCAGTTACCCGGTTAGAAGGTCACGGCGACCTTCGTGTTGTCCTTGGGGACGACGGGAAGGTTAAGGATGCACAGTTCAATATTACTTCTACGAGATTTTTTGAGAAGTTCGTAGAAGGACGATATTGCGAGCACGTGCCCCGGATTACCCCTCGTATTTGTGGAATTTGTCCGATCCCGCATCATCTTACCCCGACTAAGGCGGTAGAGGATGCATGGGGTGTGGAGATTCCCGATCCGGCATTAAAGTTGCGGAAGTTGTTAATCAATGCAAAGCAATATTCTTCGCATGCATTACATTTTTATGCCTTAGCAGCACCGGACTTTCTGCTCGGACCGTTCGCTGACCCCGC
>JAWOCD010000103.1:0-59188 GCA_046483985.1 Promethearchaeia archaeon | reverse complement strand
GGGGATGAATTTCGTATATTATACAAACATTTTTATATTTGGTTTTTGGTATTATCTTAGTAACCAAGTGAATAGAATGGGATACGAACTTGATAAAGGTGCTCATTCGGTGTATTCATTAAACTACCATTACATCTGTTGTGTAAAATATCGAAGAAAGATATTCGATACCAATGAAATAATCAATAGATTAAAAGAAATTAATATATCGTTAGCGGAAAAAAATGATATTAAAATGGATTTTTAATTCATTGAGAATTGCCGACACAGATAACATCGGTCTTACATCCTCTCCAAACGCCATCCTCGCACTTCCTGCGATTATATGATGAACGTGGTTATCCTCCTTCAATTAAATTATAGTATCGCTGCTTTATAAATATATGTGCGATTTATCACCGCCCTGAGGGACAGTGTCTTCTCGCACTCTATGGGTAAATTAGTCAAAATTTATTCTGTTTTTAAATACCTCTATTCCTTTATTGGTGGTAATCTTATAAAGATGTATGTCGGAACTATGATTCGTTCCCCGGAGTTTACGAACTTCCAGTCCACGATATCTCTTAGACTTGTCTTTTAAATAATATAAGACAATAATCCCATCTGATAAGAAGTCTTCTATTCCGAATCGACTAATCCCCGTGCTATTCTCGGGCAATTCAGTAGTAATCAAAGCTGTAATATTCTTTGAGCGAATTAATTCAATTAGCTCTCGGATTTTCTGTCTTAATTCCATATCCTCATATTTAAACAAGAGTGCAGACATAGGATCAATTACTAACCGTTCTACATCTTCGGATACTCCATCAAGTAAAATTTCCACCTCTTCCAGCTCAAGAGCTGGGATATCGGCAAACACCAGATCATTATTTTCACCCAATTTTTTTAAATCCATTCCGAAATTTTCCATACTTTTTTGGATTATTTCAACATCTTCTCCCAAACCAATATACATTCCCTTTTGATTATATTTCTTTACTCCTTCTACTAAAAACTGAAGACTAAGCGTGGTTTTTCCGGTGCCTGAGGTTCCAGAAACAAGGACAATAAAATTCTCAGGAATACCCCCTTCAATTAAATCATCCAATCCGGGGATTCCCGTTTCAATTCTCTTAAATGGCATATTAAATCTCAAATCTTTCTACTTTGTTTGTTATAAATATATTAATCTCAACAATAATAAATATTTTTAACCAAAAAGGATTAAATTGAAACTTTGGTAAAATTTGAAAATGCGAAAATTTAATAGATAAAAATATGAATTTAATCTTAAGTATAAAAAGTAAAAGTCATAGCAAATCTGGTAATCGATTATGTCTGATGAAAATAAACGGGATGAAGATGATTCCTTAGTCGAAGCACTTTCAGCCCTCGGATGGGTGGAAGAGAAAAAGAAAAGAGATAAGAAGAAAACGGAACAAATGAGTAAAGAAGAACTTCATACCCTTGTGCAAGATCTTAAAAAGACTAACCAGCAATTAAGTTCCCAGGTTCAGACCCTTTCTCAAGACCTTGAGAGTATAAAAAGAGAAAAAGAGCAATATGCAACCGATAAAAGGAAATTAATGGAACAAATCGAGGATTACAAAGACCAATTAGAAGGTATAGAGAGACCCGAGGGGAGGACCGAGCAAAATGAAGTACTCTTAGAAGAAAAAAAGAATGAAATTGAAGCGCTTCAGACCCAAGTGAAGGAAAAACAAGGAATTATTGAAGAGAAGAGCCAAAAAATCGGCAACCTTCAAGGAGAAATTAAAGAATTAGACACTTTAAAAAATGCCAATGAGAATAAAAACCAGAGAATTAAAGAATTAAATAACGAAATAGCCGAACTGGAAGCGCATATACAAGAAAAAGAAGGCGGATTATCGGAACGCCTCAAAGAAAAGAAACAAGAAATCCAGAATCTTAAGGAACGTTTGGAACGGATTGATGTGTTGGAAAAAATCATCGATAAAAAGGATAAACAAATCTCCTCAATGCAATCCCAGATAAATGAGTTCCAACAAAAAGAAGAGGAGCTCTCAGATCTCCACGAACAATTAGAACATAAGGAAACAACCATTTCAGAATTACAAGAAACCGTCAAAAACTTAGAACTCGTTAAAGAGGAAAATCAAACTAAGACTCAGCAGATTCAAGAATTAAAATCGAATATCCAAGATCTTTCCTCTCAAATCCAACAAAAAGATCAGAAAATTAAACAATTCCAGGAAACCATTAAAGAATTGGAACAAGAAGGGAAAGAATCCGATCAGATGATTCAGAAAATGGAAAAGAAGGAAGAGAAAATCCAAGACCTCAAAGAACAAGTTGATTATCTGGAAAAAGATACCGTTCCTAAATCAAAATATAAAAATGTAAAGGTCTTGGTCGAGAAGAAGGATGAAATCATCACCGAGAAGGAGAAAACTATTTTTGAACTCCAAAACACCATCCAATCTTCAAACAAGAAAATCAACGAATTAAAACAAAAATTAGAAATGTTCCCTCTTATGAAAAAAGATTTAGAAAAAAAAGAACAGCAGAATCAACAACTTACCTTAGAGATTGAAAAATTGAAACAAAAAAATGATACGACCCAAGAGCTTATCGAGCGATTGGAAAATAAATTAGAGAAGGCTCAAAAGGAATCCGCCAAGTTGGAATTTAGATGCTCCAATATGGAGCAGAAAATGGCTCAAGAAAGAAAGAAGAGTGGAGAATTGGAGCAAAAAGTATCCACGCTGCAGCGAAAACTCTCGGAGGCGGAAAAGATTGAGGATAAATTGTTATCCGATTTTCAAGATGTAAAAGATGAAAAGCTTAAGTTGGAAACTGAAAATGAAAAGTTAAGCGAAAGGCTTACTGAGAAAAAGAATAAAATTGTTGATTTGAAAAAACGCATAAAAATAATGCGCAGAGATATAAAGAAACAAACACAGAGATAATTATCCTTCCTTTCATAAGAATTCAGTGCCCCGGCGTCATTACCTGATCCGTCTAAATCCAAGCCTGGGCTGATATATTTTCGCTCATATCTTCATCATCTCCCTAAATAATCTAGTCAAGATACAAGAAAGCTAGAAAGCGACTCAGAAACAGATAGCATTAAGGCATATAAAAAAAGTATTTCACATCAGAATAAAAAATAAATAAAGATAATAAAAGAACTTAGTTTTTTCTTCAATATTTCAAACTATTTTTCACGCCAAACACACCCACATGACCCGCAGCGATATTTCTTACCGTACATTCTTGGATAGTCCAGAATAATATTTCCCTTATCCACTGATTCGTGTATCATATCTTTGCTTGATTCGTCACATCGCGGGCAGACACGTCTTCCTTCTGATTTTTCAATGGTCAAGATATCATCGCTTTCTTGACCGGGTCTACCTGGTGCGGCACTGGACGAGGTAGATGCATCGGGACTTGGAGTTGTAATTTCCTCTTCATCCTTGCCCCAAACCTCTCCTTCTTCTTCCTCTTCTGCTTTTACCTCCTCCGCTTCTGGCTTTTGTACTTCTTCCTTTTCTTCTTTTTCCATAACCTCACCTCCTGCTGGTTTTTCTATTTCAGATTTACCCTCTTCGGGTATCGTTGTATCTGCTATTTCTTCCTCGGTCATTGCTTCTAATTCTGATTCAGCTCTTAATTGAGGGGCATCAGATTCTTTATAATCCACACCCCTTTTAAGAGCTGCAATGAATTTCTCATCATCTCCTTCTTCGAAGATTTCCTCATTTTGTAACCCCGGTCTATCTGCATCTATTTTCCGTGCCCATTGTCCGGCTTTCACCTTTTCTTGGACATTACAGCTTTTCCCTTGCCAAATATAGACTTTATTGCCAAGGTCGGCAATATAACAATCTTCTGAATCAAGAGAATCCTTTGAGAACGGAACTTGAATGAGCTTCATGGTATTGATATCTTTAAATTCTTCTGAGCTAACCCGATACAAAACATTCTTCCAGTCATCGAACCCTGACCAATCGCCGGTTGTTACATCCTTTAACATGGTCTTTGCAATATTTTTTTTGACAATTTTCATTGTTCCCAGTTCGTCAACTGTTTCTATAAAACTTTTGGGTTCTTCTCCTTGGTCCACCGTAATTATCTTTGCCGCGCCCCCTCTCTCTTTATCCAATTCCCTTGCTAGGGCCGCTCCCGATGCTTTCTCATCCACGGAACACTTCTCCCCGATCCATACATAAATCGTGCGATCTTCATCTAAGATATATACATCCCCCGTAGAAAAGATTGGCCTGTTAATTTCCTCGAGTTCTCCTTTGTGAATCAAAAAAAGTTTCATAATTTTCAACCTCAGTATTTAATTAACTTATATTAAACTAATAAGTTTTTCTCATATAAAATCTTTCCATTAAGAAAAATTTGGCAACTGAAACGATAAATTTTAAAAAAAAGCAGAAACGCTCTTGGGTACTCCAAAATGAAAATGTACCGTAGATTTCCCCTCTTTCCCTATGTTTGCTGGTTCCTTAATTATAAGTCGGCTTTTGAATCTTGAAGAATTAATCCAGAACTTAATGATAAATTAAATCTAATTCACTGCTCTTCTTCAGAAATTATTCAGAAAAAAGAAGATTAAAAAAAATTAGTCAAAATCCTTTAAAGCCTCTTTAATACGATCCACAAATTCCGGAATCTTTTGGAGGTCAATAGAACAATAGGCAATTCTAATCCCATTGATATTTATCTCGGGTTTTTCGATGGGTATAACTCCAACCTTATATTTTTTCAGTAAAAGATCTGCAAACTCGGTAGCTTTCACTTTTTCGGGGTCTAAATTCGCAAATACGAAAAATCCTCCTGCATTCGGGTCCACGCTTATTTTCTCATCATGAATCTGATTCAATTCTTCATTGATCTTCTCATATCGAGCTTTCAATAATCTTCGGATCTTCTCACGATGTTGAACTATCTTGTCTATCCCCTTCTCTTTGAACATTTTCACCGTTAAAGCTTGATAAAACCGGTTAGAATTTGAAATACTACTTCGGTTTAATCCTTCAAGTTTATTATTTATCTCTGTTTTTAAGGTTTCCAACTCCTCTTCATTTGCAACCCATGCCTTTTTTAAACCTATTGTAATACTTCCAATCCGACCCCCATACATAAATAATTCCTTGGAAATACCATCCAGTTTGATCGGAATAATATCTCCTTTTAGTTCCAATAAGTCGTAAAAGATTGAGGTGTTTATCACTTCATCGGTATATATATAGGGTTCGTAGGCGTCATCAACAAGCACGATGATGGGTTTTTTGATATCTTGTTGTATTTCCCGTAAACTAATGACGAGTTCTTCCGCTTCTGCTGGACTAGGCACATATCCGGTGGGGTTGTTGGGAAAATTCAAGATAAGTACAATTTTCTCTTGTTCTTTTGCGAGATCCTTGATTGCATTTTTAATCCCTTGAATATTGAGTCTTTTATCTTTGAAAAAATCAAAGGACTTAATTTTGGCACCAATATTTTTTGAAATGATATTATTATAATTCCCCCAGCGCTTATTGGGACTCAAAATGTACTCGCCTTGATCCAAAAATAAGGAGCAAGTGACAAAAATTGCGTTGGTTATCCCCGAGGTGATTAAAGGAGTGGTGATATAAGTTTTAAGGAACTCAATTTTTTCTTGTTCTCTTTCTTTGTCGTAACCTGATTTGTTGGTGATCCAGTCTTTCCAAAATTCACGCATTTCTGAAAGACCTCCAATCGAGGCATAAGGGACGATATTCTCTGAAGTTAAGGAAGAATATTCGTTTATATCTTCCAAGTAACATGCCATCCACTCCTCACTTCCTCCTTCTACAAAATCTTTTTCAAATCCATAGGCTGTACCAATAGTTCCGATCAGTTCTGCTTCCTTTTTTGCACGACCGGACCAATGAAAGATTCCGTCTGGTAGATAGATTCGTTTTCCCAGTTCTGAGAAAGCATCGTATAAAGGCGTCGTTTTCAATAATGTAAAATCCATAATAATCCCATTAAATTTTTGAAAATATTTTTTATTTAACTTTTGAGATTAAAAATTTATCACAATTTAATAAATTATCTAAAATAAAAATAGAGATTTAAATAAAATAGTGAAAAAGTTTCATATTTTTTCCTAAATATTTAATAAAATTCAATCTTCTTGATCACCGGGAGGATTAATTGAACATCGTTTTTATTTTAAGAGAGAAAATAAAAATCTTTAAATGGGAATTTTAACCATATTTTAACGATAGATTTTTTATGGATGTTATTGTTATTGATAATGATTGGGACGATCGGATTATAGAAATCGCGCAAAAGTTCAACAAGTATGTGAAAAAGCACTCAATGCGAATGATTTCATTTTATTTAGATAAAGCGTTTGATATAATGGCCGATGATACGAATGAGAATCAATACGATGCGGCGAACTTTCTGAAACGAGTCCGAAATCTTAATCCAAACCTTATTTCTACTTATATGAGTGCCCTCATTGATACGAAAACTGAAAAGGAGATGCTTTCAAAAGAGGAGTATCTCGTCCCAGATTACTCAAAATACCCTGTATCTGGGAGTCTACAAGAAAACATTGGGAATTCAATGAATCTTACCGAAATTTCCTCTTCCGAAAACGATCCCGAGGAAAATGATTCCAGTGAACTTGAAAATGCTAATTCTGCAAATTTAAGTGAAGATAATGTGGTTCTTAGATCTTCGGAGGATGTTCCCTCTAAAAAGCGGGAACAAGACCATGAAAAAAAATCCGAAGAAGCGCTACAAAAGGATGGAGAATCAGAGCAATCGTCCGCCTCAGAGGCTTCTTCTCAGACCACAAAAACCCAGCAAGAACCAGAGAGTAATATGTTAAATTGGAGGATGGAGAAGTTGATTCGCTTTCGGATTATCAAAAATTTGGAAAAGGTCACATATGCACACATCGAGTCGCCCATTAAGAAATGCGCTTTAGGGGATGGAATATTTGAGAAAGAGGATGACTTAATTTGGCAATGTAAGAAGTGTAAAACTGCCTACCATGAAAATTGCGCAAAAATCACAGCGATCTTTGATGGAAAGTGTAAAATTTGTGATGCTCCTTTTAAATAGGCCACTATTTACGGTTGGAGAACAACCTATATTGTCTAATGTACCTGATCACGCATTAGAGAATATGAATCTCACGCCTTTAGGTGAGAGTAGTTCAAGTGCACGATCAAGAAAATTATAATAGTGAAAATGATAAAAAATAATAATTTAGATTGTTATTATTAATTTAGATATGAATGAAAAAAAGGATAATGTAATGGTAAACACTAACGAAGAGAAAAAGAAAAATTCCAATCCGATTCAGAAAGGATGGGACAACTTCGTGGGAAATCTCAATAAAGGTTTCGAACAATTCCAAGAAAACTTAAAGGAGGTCGCAGAAAAGAGTAAGGATGACTGGGAAAAGAATACAGAAAAGACTTCTCAATTTTTTAAGAAAATAGAGGAGGATTGGAACAAGCAAGTTCAAGAATGGGGAAATGAGATCAAAAAAGCCCAGATTAAAAACAAAGAGATGTGGGAAGAAAAAAAACAGAAAATGCAAAAAGATATGGAAAAATGGCAAGACCAAGTAAGGGATGACTGGAAGGAAGGCATGAAAGAATGGAACCGAGCAACGATAAGAAATGCATATTACTTTCTTATTGTCATGATCCCTATTCTTATTGTTTTAATCGTTATTGCCTACGTTCTAAATCTGGTTTTACCAAGTATTCCGGGACTTTAATATTTAAAAATTTTTTCTTATTTCATATATTTTCTTTAGATGTGGATGTTAATTTCCGATGAGAAAATTTCCGACCAATAATAAACGGATCGTTTTGAAAGTCAGCACCCAGATGATTACTGACGGAGAGGCTGAAATTTATTACGATAAAATTCGTGATTTAGTTAGAGATATCTCTGATTTAATCAAGGAAGGCTATGAGATTATTTTGGTAAGCAGTGGGGCCATAGGCTGCGGGTTGGCGAAGCTTGGACTCGAAAACCGTCCTGAAGAGTTTAAAGAGCTTCAAGCATTAGCGGCAGTAGGTCAAATTCATTTAATGAGCATATATGAAAATGAATTCAATAAATACGGATACCAAGTGGGACAAGTTTTACTCTCAGCGGACGATATGAAGGATTCCACCCGTCGTTCTAATGTAAGGAATACGCTTGAAGTGCTTCTCGAGAAAGATATCGTCCCGATCATCAATGAAAATGACTCGGTGGCGATTGAAGAGCTAAGTTACGGCGATAATGATAAACTCTCGGCCCTTGTATCTGTTTTATTATATATCGATCTTCTCATTATCCTGACCGATGTAGAAGGATTATGCGATAAAAACCCGAAGCTTCATTCGGATGCAAAGGTTATCAAACAAGTGGATAAAATCGATGCCAAGTTAGAAAAAAAAATTGAAGATATTGAAGGTGGCATTACTTTTGGCGGGATGACCTCGAAAATCCGGGCAATTAAAAAATTGACCAACATTGGCATCCCAGCAATAATAACCTCTTTTGATAATGATAATATTTTAAAACGCCTTTTAGAAGGAGAGGAAATTGGCACCTACTTTTTGCCCCAAACATAATTATGAATATTTTTAAATAGGTCGATATCTAAATTATAATTAAACAATGCTTTGGACTAATACCTACCTTAGCATTACTATACTTCGTAATTCTAAAAAGAAGTAGAACCTTAATTTAAGGTTTGAGAACCAACCTATATTGTCTAATGTAATAAACACGCATTAGAGAATATGAATTTCACGTCTTTAGGCGTGAGTAGTTCAATAATAATATTGAGTAATGGAGTGAATAAGATATGTCAACTATAAAAGAACAAATGTTACAAATTGGAGAAAAAGCCAAGAATGCCGCTTTTGCTTTAAAAAACTCCTCTACCGATGCAAGAAATAATGCGCTTTTACGTATGGCGGATGAATTGGAGCAAAACGCAGACGACATTAAGGAAGCAAATCAGAAAGATTTAGATAATGCTAAAGAAAACAATTTAACCCAAGCGAAAGTCGATAGACTCGTGTTAAATGAGGAAAAAATACAAAAAATTGCCGAGGGATTGAGAGAAATTGCTGCACTCCCCGACCCCATCAATGAAATCATTTCGATGCGGCGGCGTCCCAACGGAATGGATATAGGATTGATGCGTGTTCCGTTAGGCGTGATCGGAATCATTTATGAATCGCGTCCTGATGTGACCGCCGATGCCACGGGCTTATGTATTAAGTCTGGAAATGCGATTGTTCTCCGAGGAGGCAGTGAGGCAATTCATTCTAATGTGGCAATCGCAGAGATTTTGGAGGACGCGGCTGTCCAAGAAGGTTTACCCGAAAATTGCGTCCAGATCGTTACTGATACTAATAGAGCCTATGTAGATGCAATGCTTAAATTAAAAGGTTATATTGACGTCATTATCCCCCGGGGGGGAGAAACCCTCATTCAAAAAGTAGTCCAAAATGCTACTGTTCCCACCATTGAAACAGGAATTGGGATCGTCAGTATGTTTGTGAACGATGACGCGGATTTTGAGTTGGCGGAGAAATTAATTATCAATTCTAAATGCTCCTATCCGGCGGTTTGTAATGCTTTAGATAAAGTTCTCATTCATGAAGAAATTAAGGAGGATTTTATTCCTTTTATCGTAGATACGTTAAGAGACCATGGAGTTGAAGTGCGTGGCTGTGAAGAGACTAAGAAAATTGTTTCAGATGTGATTTCTGCCACAGAGGAGGATTGGGGTGCCGAATATTTGTCGCTGAAGATCTGCCTCCGTGTGGTGGAAGATCTGGATGAAGCGATTGATATCATAACAAAATATGACTCTAAACATACGGAATCAATCATTACAAATCGATATGATCAAGCACGAAGGTTTTTAGAAGAGATAGATGCCGCCGCAGTCTATGTGAACGCCGCAACGCGTCTCACAGACGGCGGAGTATTTGGATTGGGGGCAGAAATTGGTATCTCCACGCAAAAGCTGCACGCTCGGGGACCTATGGGTGTGAAACAGCTGACCACAACAAAGTATGTCATCTATGGTTCTGGTCAAATTAGAGAATAGATTCGCACTCAAAACAATAGACATAAAAGTTATCGAGAATGCTTCAAATATTTATTTTTTCATTTTTAGTTGCCCTCACTGGAGCATTAAGTCCGGGACCAGTTCTTACCTTTACAATTTATAAATCTCTAACGAGTAAAAAGGGTTACTTGGCAGGGCTTTTTATTTCCTTGGGACATGCCTCTTTGGAATTTGGGTTGATTTTAGCACTGCTTTTCGGAGCTGCGATATTTTTCCGTAATTTATTGGTTCTTACCATCATCGGGTTAGCTGGCGGTATTTTTTTAGTCTTATTCGGTGTTATGGTCATCCGTGATACCATAAAAAACCCAATTAATTTAGATTTTCAATCGGTAGATGAGGAAGAAATTAAAGGATTTCGAGGGAATAGTTTTTTAGGCGGCATTGTCACCTCATTATCGAATCCTTATTGGATTATTTGGTGGGGGGTCATTGGAATCTCATTTATGATTAATTTTGGCTTAGTGGATTTTTCTAATCCACTGGGTTTAGTGGCGTTTTACGTTGGACACGAACTCGGTGATCTGCTATGGTATTTCCCCCTTTCGATATTTGTCTATCTCGGAGGTAAATCATTAAATCCCAAAATCTATAAAATTATTCTAATAGGATGCGGTCTCTTTATGATTGGCTTCGGAATTTATTTGGCCGTCAATATTGTGCTTTTTCCACCTCAGGTATGATTATCGATCATTTTTTTCGCTATGGAAAAGCGCAGCTAACGCTTAGTGGACTCGTAGGAATCCCCGACCTTTAGGGCGGGGAGACTTCAATCTCTTTTTTTATTGGGTTTTATCATTAAAGGCAAAAGAAAAAATTATCTACATATTACATTTTTTTATAACTTATCTTTAGCTTGTTTTATTCAAAATTAGGTATGTGATGTTATGAAAGACAGTTTAGAAAAGTCTACTACTCGTTCCCTTTTAATGCAGAAATTAATAAGCGTATGTCCATTATGTGGAAAAAAAATCCACGGACGGGATATTGATCTTGATGGCTTGACAGAACAAAAATCTAAAATAGATAGATGGCCCGTCTCTTATACACATTGTCACTGTCATAAAAACGGCAAAATGCACGCTCTAACGCTTTACCTTGATGCAAATTTTGCAGTAAGGGGTCAAGAAATATCAAAATTTGTTAAGATTCAAAAATAGGTTAAATTATTTTTTTGCTTTAATCTTTTTCTTAATTTTCGCCTTTGACTTGATATAATCCTGAATTAGGATCAAGAAATTGGTTCTGACAAGTCGGACAAGAATTATATTTATTAATCCAATCAGCCACGCAAAGATAATGGTATGCATTTTTACAGAACGGGCAGACAATAATCTTATCTTTCCCGACTTTAATTTTCTGCCGGCATACTGTGCATTTTAATTCATCCGAATCGATTCCCTCTCGTTTTTTCACTTTTTCTGTCCTCTGTGCTTCTAATTTTTCTAATTCCGACTTATAAAGTCTTAATGCTCGTTCTGACTTTTTAATATTTGTCTTTACTTGGGAAATCCGGTCTTTGAGTTCTTGCTCCGTCAGTTTATCAATTAAGAAGTTGGAAAGGGCAAAATTGATGGGAAGTGCTTCCTCTTCACCCTCCTCAATAAGATCGGAGGAGCTATCAAAGAGCATACCTTCAGAATCGATAAGACCTTTAAAATTTTTATATAACCTTTTGAAAATCATCGAGATGATGAAATTTAATTGACTTTGCTTGATATTGAGGTTCTTTTCCCAAGTTTTTATTTGTTGATACATATCCACGTTATTTTCTTTAAATGTATCTAATTTTGAATAGACTTCCTTTTTAATTTCGGCGATTTTATTTCTGTAATCTTCGAGGATAAGTTGCATTTTTTTTAATTGGGGAAATTCTCCATGAAGAATTGTGGAGGTCTTCTCTTTTACGTCATCAATTAATGAATTTAATATCTTTTTTTTCTCATCAATAAATTTCCTTGCGTTTTCTCGGATCTTTTCTGTTCTTAAGGTCTTTAAATAATCGATATATGTTTCTTGACGCCGTTCGATAGAATCTTCTATATTTTCTAATATCTTTCTGATAGGTTCAATAATTTCTTGATATGGATACGAGAAGAGGGAGAGATGTTCAATTTTTTCATTAAGTCTCTTGTAAGAATTGTTCAATTCTGCCATATCATTTTGATAAGATTGGATAGTCTCATCGAAATTTTCTTCTTCCCGTAAATTATCTATTTTGTGTTGATAGTGCATTTCAATTCCTTCAAAATAATGTTTGAAAATACGTGGTAAATATTCATTTATGCTTAATTTGTCTACATCGGCTACATTAAATTTTTTCTCTTCAGAGAGAATATCAAATTCTTGATCAAATTTCTTTACTTTTTCAATTTCCGCCTCAAGGTAATCTTTTATGAGAGTTTTTATCAAATCATCAAAAAAGATTTTAAGTTCTTGTTTTATCTGCTTTTGTTTGGACTTGTCAACTTGAGAATATTGGCTTTCTTTAATTATTCCGTTGACATATAAAAGATATAATATATCCTCATAAATCTCTTGCTGGTGTTCTGTATCCGAATCGCTTGCTAATTTATCTATAGTGGGTCCAAGTGGAAATAAAATACCCTCTTCTTGGGGTTTTTCTTTTTTCTTGCGAAAAAAGCTAAACCTCTTTTTTGATTTCTCCTCATTTTGCTCTTTCTCATTAATTCTCTGTTCAATATCTTTTATAACTGAGAAGACTTTTATAACCTCATCCCACTGTAAAGCATTTTGAGGTTCTTTAATCAGTCTGTATTTGCTTTTTTTAATTTGGTTTACCTCTTTCCATATATATCCCCGATCATCATATTTTTTTGTGCTTTCCGCTGAAGTTAAATCCGCCAATCTTTCTCTCAACGATTCAGCCTCGTTCTGTAATTTCTTGCTTAAACTTTTCTTTTCTTCTATTCTATCTTTCTGTTTGAGAAACCGTTTTATATTTTGACTATTTAGCTTAAAATTCAGGAGATTTGAGGATAACCGTGAGAGTTCGTTCATTAAGGCATTTTTCAGACGAATAAAAAAATAGATGTCTTCTTTTCCTTCTTGATTAATCCGAATGTAATTGTCTATAAACTCTCGTAATCGAGAAAGATAAGTTCTACCTTGGTCAAGGAAATCTTGTGGAAGTAAATCCTCTAAATATTCTTCCAACTCAGAGGATTTTTCTTCGGACTCTTGTAACCGCTCTATAGTTCTTTTTGCAGCGATGATATTTTCTTTTGTAAATCCGGTAATTTTTTTTGATCTGTTGAGGGCATTATTAAGTAGTTTCAAATTCGACACTAAATTTTTGCAATTATAAGTATAGTAGTAGAAAATTTGTGATAATATGAAATATTAAAAAGAATAATGGATGATTGTAATAAATAGTTTTTACATTATAGAAAAAATGTTTAAATATTTTGATTATTCTCCGAGCTCATCAAATTCGATTGATTTTTCCTCAGCGCCGCCCTCGTTGATGATTAATAAATCAATCCCATTTCCCGCCATGGCATCTCGTTTTAGCGAGTTGCGAATGACTTTTTCTACCAACTGCTCACCCTCTTGCACTTTAATCTCTTTGTCATATTCCGCCTCTAAAATTCCTACAGCCATTAACATACTTGTTCCAGTCGTCCCGTAGTTATCTGGCATCAAGGAACCGATGGCATCTAAAGAATATAACGCTGGTCCATCTTTATCCATACCGGCAATAATGACATTGGTATATAATGGAAACATTTTTCGGCTATATAAGTAATTTGACACTAACTTCCCCATACTGCGTGTAGATATCTTTTCTCCGGCATCTAATTCGTATAAATTAGCTTGCGCTCTCATAATCTTTGTAAGCATTTGAAAATCTCCGATTAATCCATAGGCAGCCATTCCTATGTTATCCGTAAGTTTGAATACTTTTTTTGTAGATTTATTGGTAACTGTATATCCCCATGTTGCCCGCTTATCGTTTCCCAATACGACTCCA
This sequence comes from Promethearchaeia archaeon, assembly GCA_046483985.1. GTDB lineage: Archaea > Asgardarchaeota > Lokiarchaeia > Sigyniarchaeales > SOKP01 > JAWOCD01. The sequence continues at coordinate 45,077 of JAWOCD010000103.1, read as the reverse complement.
TCTTTACACTTTATAGCGACCCCCGCAGCGCCTGGGACCATAATTTGCTGTTGACTCATTTATTCTAACCTTTTTTAATAATTCTCAAATTATTGAACTATTTAGTATTTAAAAAGAATTAGACGTAAATAAAATTTTCTTTTATACCTTATTATACTCGAAAAAGTGATTTTTTACCTTGAGCTCGAAAGCACCCTAGTTTGGTTAGGGATTTGGATGTCCCAGCATTTTTTTAATCTCTTTTGAAATACCTTCACGATTCCGAATATTGATTGCAATAAGATCAAGTACATCTTTGGGTGCTCGCTTTACGGTATATATTGTTTTAGTCCAAGTTTCGAGCATTTCGTTGGTTATTTTTGAATTCTCAAGTATTTCTCGTACTGCCCTGACCTTCCGATTAACCGATAAATCATCTTCGAGCATTGTTCCTACAGCCCACATATTGATTATTGCTTCAAGGGGCTCCTGAAAGTTGCTAATCTCAAATGCCCGCTTAAATAACTTACGTTTTTCCTCTACCGTTCCTTCCGCTTCGGTAATAGTTTTCCCTAAGTTCATAACGGTCTGAATAGTCGGATTTTCCCGAAATTTTTTTAACTCCTCTAAATCTATAGAACATCCCTCCTACTGAAACTAAAATTTTTGAACGGATGAATAATCCTTTTTTACCACTCGAGTGCGAGAAAACCCCGACCTTCAGGGCGGGGATGAATCGCACATACATTTATAAACGCTTAATACTATAAAAATATTGACAGACGATAACCCAGTTCATCGTGTAATCGCAGGGACTGCGGGGGTTACCGTTTGAAGCATCTGTAAGACGTATGCACTTAGGCAAGCAGTTTGCAAGGAATTACGAATCCATCGCTCTTTAAGGCGTGGTAGTTCAATCTTTCATATCCTTAGCGAACTATATAAATATAAAGAGCGTATTATATTTAATTAAACTCACGAGAAAAGGAATTAATGTCAGATGAATTAAGCACAAGAAAAAAAGTTGGAATGGCTATCCTCGGGATATTGTTGATTATTGCTGGTATTTTCACATTTATTATTGGTTTTAATGAAATATTTGGGCTTTTAGGATAAATTTTTACTTGACAATTTTATTTTCTTTTCATATCTGTATCTATATTACGCCGAAAATCGTCTACATAAGTATTTTAACAATATTGAAAAAGTTATGGATGGGGCTTCCATCTCTTCAATTAGATTCTAAAATTTATAATCTAATCTCATCAGATCTTAAGTTTTCTCAAGTCTTCTTTTTGGACTATGTTCTAACTCTGAGCGCTTTTTTCGCTCCCTATGAAAGTCCTTCCGAACACATACAAGATATAAGGCAATAAGAGAAATCGACGCAAAAACTATTATCGCCATAATGAAAATCCAAGAAAAGTCATTGGGATTTTCTTCAGTATTGATATCTGTAGATTTTAATATTAACGTTCGTTCAATGGTATGGTTGAACCACATGCTATAATCGCTGCTATTTGAATTTAAATATTGTTCTTTAGCATGCAATAACAATCCGGTGTCTTTATCGAATGTCAATTCCATAGAACCATTAACGGTGTCAAGGGCACATCATGTATCATATCCATATATGTTTGATACATTTCCAATAAAAGTCATAGCCGTATATTCAGTTCCGAACATGTTTATTGAACTTAATTCACTGTATATAAGTGAGGTATTGTATCCCGGCGGAATTTTTAGAAATGCTAATCCATCAACCCGGAACTTTTCTGAATCAGATAGGGAAATGTTCCGTGAAGCGTAAATAAAAGAGAAGGTCTCGTTAATACCCTCAATTTCACAATTAGAAATATATTTGGTCTCATTATTAAATCCGTAATTTAAAGAGAATTCAGATGTATCTTGATCAGGAGGATCGGTAGATGGATCCAATAAGGAAAGATCATATTTTACCTCAATGCTAAAATTACCTTCATTATCTAAGGTAACATTGTACTTCATTGTATGATTCGTGTAAATATCAGGGTCTTCATATCGATTTATCGTTTGGTTGATTTTATAGGTGAGCGATATTACCTTATTCTGTTCAATCTGTATTTGTTCCGTGTTACCGAAAACGCAAGGAAAGAAAGGGGTCCAAAGAAGGGTTCAGAGTATCATTGCCAATGCAATTTTTTGCTTCTTCATTTTTCCTACTTGTCAACACCTCTTTTTTTTTTATATTATATAATTGTGATTTCTCCATATAATTAATTGTTGCCATTCAGATTTTCTCAAATCAAATTTGTAATTAATTAAATAAAGAAAATCCTTGATTCTTTCGAAACTATAGAATGGATAAATAAAGATCAAGTCTTATCTTTAATTATGGAAAAATTGGGAAAAAAGGAATTATTATTACGATTATATAAGGAATCTCAAGACTTTATGAACGATCTTGAACAAGACCTTACATCTGAAATAGATTTTGATGAGTCGGAGATTCAAGAAAATTTGTACCTGGGGGCTATTATCTTGCGAGATCTTATGGTTGTAATCAAAAAATTAAGAGAACGTCACGATGAGGGTTATAGGAGTGAGGAATGAGGTTATATTAGACGCTTTTCTTCGAAGGATTGAACAATTATGGGAAAGATGAACGTGACCTTTTAGTTTTTAACCATCCGCAAGCGAGGGGAAAATCGCCCCGCATCAATCCTCATGCCGGTCAAATCGTTGACTAGATTCTTCGATCTGGGCTTAGTGAGCGGACAGTAAGGTTCCCAAATTGATAATCCATATTAAAAGATCGATTAACGGAGTTCCCCTTTATTCTTTTTAAAAAAGTTCATCAGTCGTTTGTTTTCTTTTGCCGTCTATGATAAACTCCTTTTTATAAGATTTTCTTATAATCCTCAGCGGTTAAATTGGATGAGATACTAAGCTCCGTGAGTTTATGGATGAATTCATGCATTGAGAGGTTTGCAATTTCTTTCATGGTATATTTTTGAATTGCAACATTGAGTCTTTCTTGCTGAAGCCCCTCAATTAAGATTTTTCTTACTAAGGATGACCGATCCAGATTTTCTTCCTCGGCGAGTTCTTCAAATTCCTTAATAAGGTCTTCATCTAACCGTAGATTCATTTGTTTTGTCATAATTTTTCCTCCTTTGCTTTTTGATTTTATATGCTTTTTCCTTAAATAGAGATACGATTTCTGGACTTAAGGATTTAATCCTCCAGAGTTCTCTTAAAGATTTCATAAAATGATTAAAATCAATAACTGATTCATTGAATAAGTCAAGCAGTATAACTTCTGATGTTTTAGGTTTTAATCCAAAACTTAATGAGAAATTTAGTGCTTGATGATCATCGGTAATTGGAATTCCTTCATTTTCTATACATATTTCAACTGTTTCTTTTTCCCCTTTTCCGAGATTTTCATTCTTAAATATATTTTTAGGTTTAATTTTACTTAAATTAATTGTTTGATTCTCAATATTTTCCTTCAATATTTTGGCATCCTCAAACTTTTCAAGGTCTTCTAATAATTCATCCTTTACAGTTTCACTAATTATTATCTCCCCTAATGATGGAAGTTTTTCCTTTAAGTTCACCTTGGTCAAATAGATGAGCGAACAAGCATCAAAAATTAACTTTTTCATTTAGTAAATAATAATAATAATTTTTCGGTGAATTTGCAAAATTAAATGTTTTTTCGATCTCAAGAAAAGTGAAAATGAATCTACAATAAGATTAATAGAGTTAGCATGAAATAGAAACGTTTTTAAATAATTATTGATTATTTTTGTTGGGCTGTTTTTGTTGTTTTTCTCAAGTCTGCTCGCATCTAACGAGTAGATAAACCTAAGATTTATATACTTAAAGAACAATACTTTTATTTATGAGCTTATCGCTAAAAGAAAATTATACGCCAATAAAATGTATTGATAAATGGCATAATTATTTTTCACATAATCATAAATATCAAAATATTCAAGAAAAATAAGTAACTTTTCACGAGGAGTATTAGATGGTACGTCCGTGGTATTGGCCAGAAGGGGGACAACCGCATCGAACTGAGCCCTTCACGTGGATCGTGGAGGGAAAAATTGCCGCATCATGGTGGCCTGATCCTCCTGTGATCGAACGCTATAAGAAAGAAGGCATTAAGGTTATCATAAATGCAAGTGAATTTGATAACCGCGATGATGTGCCGAACCAATTTCATTATTATCATATCCATATTCCCGATTACGGGGTACCCACCAATGAGCAAGTTGAGCGTTTTTTGCAAATAACCGAGGATCATCATCAAAAGGACCATCCTGTGGTGGTTCATTGTGTAGCGGGCTGTGGGCGGACTGGACAATTATTGCTGGTGTGGGCGGCAAAAAGTGGGCATATCCCCAAAGGGGCGGACCCGGTGAAATGGATACGAAATCTCAGACCGTGTTGCTTGGAAACAGAAGAACAAAAGCGGTTTGCCCGGACTATGGTTGATAAATGGGCTGATTTTTAAGGATTTTTCCTAAAATTTAACGAATCTTTCCAGAAATTTACCGATCCTCACATAAGAGAGTTGATAGTAGGGTTTGTTAATGTGTCCGTCCTTTTCATTTTCTCGCTTTCATTTTAAAAATCTTATAATTTATTGGGGGCTTCCGCAATGTTCGCAAAACGGAGAGTCCTTTTCTATCATATTGCCGCAGTTAAAGCATACCTTCATTCCGAGTTCTTGGTGCATTTCTATCTTCGGTTTCGGCGGGGGTTGTAAATCTTCCAAACGGATTTCTGAGCTGTCCTTTTTTGTGGCTTTTTCTCTGTGGGGGTCCTCGTTCTCATTTCTTTCTTTTCGATCTGGGTCACTCATATTTCTTTCTTCTCTGTTTTAGACTTTACATTTCCATCTTTTATACATTAGTGTTTTTTTGGATTTATAAATCTAATTGTCGGAAAGGAATGGATAAAGTCAGAGATAAATTCGAAGTGACTTCGAATTCACGAAGTCTTGTTTCTAATCATTGTCCAAAACCATCCCCGCCTTTAAGCAGTATGCCCGCGAGTTGATCTGTGATTTGGACTCTATTTTGGAACGACTTGAAAAGAATTTTAAACAGTTTAAAAAGAATTTGGAGCCATTAAAACATCAAGAGTGAGTTTCCTCAAGTAAGTATAGTTTGATTATAATGAAAAAAAGAAAAGAGATTTAAAAATTTTTGTTAAATAGATTGATCTAATCGCCTTATTCTTCGTACTTAATGGCGAGAAGCAGGTCGTCCTTGGTGATTTTTTTCCTATTCGCATGTTGCGTAAATTGTCGTGCTTGTTCAGTTAAATCTTTTGCAGTCTGTTCTAAATGTTCAATCAATAAATCTACAGCATCTCTTGCAACAATACTTGCTCCTTGTTGTTTCATGAGCCGTCGAATAGGAGACCAGGCGAACGTGTGTTTTTTTTTAGCCATTTTAATTATTCCTCCACTTTATTTGTAATTGAATATGTTCAAAAAAATTAAAATCCGAAATTTTAATTTTTTTTTGTTATATTTTTTAATGTTCTTAGTTAATAATATATCTGAAGAGATATTTAAATGTTATGTAAAATGAGGGAAGCATCACGAACTTAATCACCAAAAAAATTACGACAAAATTTATCATAGTAGACAACTCCCAAATTTTAAGAACATAAGAAACTTGTATGGTATAAAAAAATTCATTCGAAAAATTTTGAAAGAGGAATGATAGGTAATTGGATCTTGAAAATGTAATATCTACTGGTAAAATAGATAGGATTTTATGAGAACACATCAAAAATTAGATTAAAAAAGTTGACTAATTGGGGAATAGTGGATAAGACTCAAGTGATCATTCTAAAATAACCATAAAAAAATTTAGAATGAAACAAAATTTTGAGTAATGGGAACATAGAGAATACCATAGAAGGAAGATACACGATTACAATTCGTAAGGTATGAATTGAGGAATAAAAGGAAAAAAGTTTCCGAAATGGGAAAAAAACCTTGTTATCCTTAATATTTGCTTCGGATAATTTATGATCGCAGAGAAATTCCGTCATCACTTTTAAAGATTAGATAATTTGAGATAAAAATATAATCATAGGCATAAGACTCATTACTATTACTCTGGGAGTAAAAAATATCACCAGTAAGCCTAAAAATAAGGGAATTATTATGATTAATATTATAAGAACGATAAAACTAAAGATTTATCAATTCCCAATTATTTGTCCGTAACTGGATTCTAATATCACCCATTTCTTCCCAAGAGAACCTTGTACTCACGGCAAATAAAAACCCTAAAATTTCCTATTATATTATATTCTCTCTCTTAGAATAGATGTTTCCGAGAAAACAGTCCTTAATGAATAGAAACTATGAGAGCGACGCTGGAAAACCAGCGAGAGTTATTCTCCTTAGCGGAAAGCACGATTCCACCGCCATTTATGGTGGGATAGTTCAAATCCGTCCCGCTTTTCCTTATTTATAAACTATGAAATTGAAACATAGCCTTGAGAAGAGAAAACTCCTCAACACATATTACTGGTATCAGAGAAAAATCCGTATTTTCCTTCCCTCATTTTACACTGTGAAAATTAAATCCCACATTTAATTAAATTATTAATAGGAGTTTTTTTAAATAAACTTCCAAATATTAAAGTATATATCTTTGAATCTTTCGAATTGAATTTCATATGAGTAGATTAAAGGAAGAAAATAAAATTGAGAATGGCATAAAAATTAACGGGAAGGCAAAACGGATTCTTTTTCGTTCGATGGATGTGATTATGGAAAATCTGAAGGAAAATATGGCGCATTTAGATGCTAATTTTAAATATACCCAAAAATTTATCGATGCAATTCATGATGGACTGGTTAATCAAAGAAGGTTCTTTCTCCTTGCCTCTGGTAGAAGTGCATTTATCCTCCAATGTTTTGCAACACGTCTTGTCCATTTGGGAGCAAAAATTTTCATGGTAACGAATTTGGCAAGCCTTCCGAGATTACGGAAAAAGGATATCCTGATTGTACTTTCCGGTTCAGGAACTACCTCTATCGTTGTCAGTTTATTGAAAAATTACGTAAATACGGTAAAACCATACAAAATCATCTGTATCACCTCGCATCCGGAGACACTTATCGGACGTGTGGCCGATATTACAATTAAATTGATCGGCAGGAGCAAGAGAGATGATGTATGTGAACCGGATGACACGGCAATTCTGACGCCGGAAGGGACGGCCTTTGAACAAGTTGCCTTCACTTATCTGGATGCGATCGTGGCGGAATTGGCAATCAAATTGGGAAAAACCAATGAAGATTTGCTAAAGAAACACGCAGAATCAACTTAAAGAATATCAACCATAATTAAATAAATAAAAAGCTCTATAGCTTATATATGCTCTTTTATAGTGTCTTCATGAGATCCTATCCATGGCATCTATGATTAAAGATCTCCAAAAGAGCACACATCTTCTTTTTACTTTATAATTTTGGTATTTATTGATCACGATATAAATGTTTCTTTTTTCCTTGCTTGTCTAGGACAAACCTAATTTAAAATTAAATTAGATGTTTCTTTTTAATTAAATACATTTACAAATTATCTTCAAGTAAAATAGAAGGAAGGTTAATCAAATAAGAGAATGACCCTTGCTAAGCCCGAGGATTTTAAAGCTGTGATTGGGAAAGGGAAGTCCCGTAAGGAAGCATATCAAAACAGTATAAAAGATTTAGACGGATTATCAACTATCATCAAAAATAAAGATAAAATATTTATTAAATGTAATTTACGTTTACCGAATGGATTTCCCACAAATACCAGTTTTGAAATGATTAAGCAAGTAGTATCCTCATGTAAAGCTGCGGGAGCTACAGAGATTTACGTTGGGGATGTCCCATATGAAGGCATTTCCCTGAAAAAAATGGATGATTTGCTTGGGATCAACAGTTTTTTGAAAGAAATTGGGGCCAAGTTAGCCTTTTTAGATAACAGTCAATATTTTAGAAGCGACGAATTGGACCAAGACCAATTAACACTCAAGAAACACCAAACATTTGAAGAAATTAACCAAGGAGAAAATACGTATTTATATCCAAAAGCGGTATTAGATTGCGATAAATTTATTCTCTTGAACCAAGTAAATGTAACCCCTCTTTTTAAGATCCGGTATGCAATCGCAAGCACCTTTAGTCTTATCTCAAATGATCAACAAAAAATTATTAATCCCCAAACTGTAGATAAAGAATATTTAGAAGAGGATGAGTATAAGAAAGAATTGATTTCTAAGATGATCGAGGTCTATTCTATTAACCCTCCAGACTTAGTAATTAATGACTGCTTCTATTTGATGGAAGGAGCTGGTCCGTATATTTATCAAAAGTCTCAATTAAAGAAAACTGATCTTATGGTGGTAAGTTCCAGTGCCTTGGCAGCAGATCTTATTCTTCAGCACTTATGCGAATTGGATATTTCTGAAGATCATCTTTTGGCTGAATGCAAAGAGCGTAAGTTGGGACCAGTTGATTTGTCAGAAATTGATCTGATAGGGGGAATCTCAAAGCTAAACGATTATAAAATTGATATTGATTTACCCGTAACCCGGACGGATTTAATACACCTTAAAAATCTATCGATAAAGGAGGGATTAATGTGTTCTGGTTGTAAAAGATCCTTATATCATTTATTAAATCTGATCGATTCTAATATGGTTAAGGATCTAAAATATATAGGAAAGAATTCTCTGCTTGCCGGACAAGACCCTCCCAATCACGATAAGCACTACTCGGATAACATTATTGTTTTTGGAGATTGTGCCATAAAAAGTACTCCCGAGGCCGAATTCCGAGAAATTAGAACCCAAAAAGAAAAAATTTCTTTTCTTGAATTTCTAAAATCCAAGTTTAAAACAGATTATGAACCAAAGACGACCCTAAAAGAAAAAGTTAAAGAAAATGAAAATATCCTTGAGATCTCTGGCTGTCCTCCAAGACTCGCGGACACTGTACAAGGGCTTATTGATTATTTCGGAGAAAAAGAACTACCACAATTAAGTCTATTTAACAATATGATTAATTTGTCTGTGTGTGAAGATAAAGAGCAACTAAAAGAATGGGAGAAATTATAAAGAATGGTTAAAATCAATCCATACTTTAAGAGAAATTGGCTGAAGATTCTCAAATTTAATGAAAGTATCAAAATTATAGATAAGACCTCTGAATCCCGTGAAAAAATCCGTATTCCACTCACCACACTTCACATCGATCCGTTTTATTTACATCATTTGTTTGATGAGATGTATCCCAAGTTTATTAATGATCAGCAAAATATCGCAGATGTCATCATCTCTGAAGACAATTCAGAAATTGAGGCTATCTATTTATATGTCACACCGAAAGCAGGGATTCACGACTCTTATAAGAAATTACCGAATGATATCGTTAAATTCAGAACTAAAGATTTAGCCAATATAGGTGATTTTTTTAACAAATTACAATTTAATATTTTTGAAAAAGAAAAAATAAGAATCTCATCCCTAAGATTATTTAAAGCTGGGGCAATCGCGGCAATTAACAAGCACTGCAAAACATTAAAGACGGCAGCATTTTTTGAATCCCTAAAAAGTTTTATTTCCTTAAATCAAACTCTAATGACAAAAAATCTTTTTCATATCTATCCCGAGCCTAATGCATATCGTTTTATTAAAGAATTTATCACCTTTTTCAAGGATATTGATCTCTCAGAAATGCTGGAAAAGGTACTTCAAATCCTTCCCAATTTCAATATTGCCCTTATTATTGGATCCAGTAAAATTACCTTTATTCTCAGAGTTCAGAATAGAGACACTGCAGAAAATGAGAAAGACCTTGGGATTGAAATTTATTCTCCTTCGGAATTAGAACTTGTCCTTGAGGATTTAACTAAGAATGAATTGTTGAACCATGTAAATTCAAAGTTGAAAACAGACTCCGCTTACTATTTCCATCTCGAGCATATCATCGTTTTATTATCAGATATACTTGAGTTACAATTCCCCCCAGAAAAGAATAAATTTAATTTAGTTATGCAAAAAATGCTTTATGGGTACAGGAGTTTTGAAAAGAATTGGTATATGGTTCCTCGCCCCTTAATCTATTACTCGATTATAAGGTTTCTACTACGTTTGATAGGGATTAACTTAAATCTCAAAAAACTCTCGCACTGGTCTATTCCCCGATTGGTATCAAACGCTATTGATTCCTTCATTGGATTGAATTCCAAAGTTATCATCTTAATCACAGAGACGATTAAATCAAGGAATGATACGAACGAACAAGATTTTTACAAAGTAGATGTAGATTCCGTCCTACTTTTGGAATTTGAAAAGCGAAATCTGGTCAATTTTCAATTGCTTGACAAAGAACCAATCTTAGACAATTTATCGGAATACACTTTGGAAAATCTCCGTAATCAGATGTCATTAGATTATGGTTTTATAAATAATATAATAAAAATTGATCTTCAATTCATTCAAGATTGTATTTCTCAGTTTGGCTTTCATTTTTCGAGATTTAACCCGCTCTCGAAATTAAGTATAATAAAAAAGGTTAAAAAACAACGATATTTCCAGATTTATCCAGAAAACCCCATGTATAAATTTATCAAAGAATCTGGCACTTTCTCTTTATTGAAGTCGATATTGGCTCTCTTAATAGATAAGCATGAATTTTAAGTTCGAAGATCAATCTATTCTAAAATTCCTTTATGTTTTAATAATTCCGCGTTAAGAATTGCTCCACCAGCAGCACCTCTTATTATGTTATGACTCAGAGAGACGAACTTATAATCAAATACGTTATCCTTTCGGAGCCTTCCTACTGTGACTGCCATACCTTTACCATTATCCCTATCTTTTCTGGGCTGTGGGCGGTCTTCATTCTCCAGATATATTATTGGATGTTTTGGAGCGAACGGTAATTCTAATTCTTGAGGTAAGGCTTTAAAGTTTCTCCAAATTTCAATAATCTCCTCTCTTGCGGGGATCTCATCTTTGAATTTCATATTGACCGAAGCGGTATGCCCGTGAACAACTGCAACACGAGTACATGTTGAACTGATCTTTATGGAATCGTTGTTAACAATGCCATCTTCTCCGACTTTTCCAAGTATCTTTAATGGCTCTTTCTCTGTTTTTTTCTCTTCACCACCGATATAAGGCACAATGTTATCAACCATATCGAGTGAGGGGACTCCTGGATACCCTGCTCCAGAAACCGCTTGAAGAGTAGTGATAATTAATTTTTCAACTTTATATCCAGCTTCCTCTAAAGCATAAATTGCGGTCAAATAGCTTTGGAGAGAGCAATTTGGTTTGACCGTCACGAAACCCTTTTCAAAACCTCTATTTTTCTGCTGGATTGGTATCACTTCGGAATGATGATGATTGATTTCTCCGATAATCATGGGCACATCCTTTGTCCATCTATGAGCAGAATTATTACTTACCACTGGAACTCCTAAGTTTGCGTATTTAAATTCTACTTCTCTAATTTGGTCTTTCGTGGGCATATTGACTGCAGAGAATACAAAATCCAGATCTGAAGGGATAGAATCATAATCCTGGACATCTCGTACAATAACATCCCGTAAAGATTCTGGAATCGGAATAGGCATTTGCCATTTATGTTTAACAGCATTTTCATAAGTTTTTCCAGCAGATCTTGGAGATGCAGATATACTCACCACTTTAAACCACGGATGGTTCTCTAAACGCTCTATATAGTGTTGACCAACCATTCCAGTACCCCCCAGTACGCCAACTTTCATTTTTTCCATCTTATTTTTCACAGTTTTTATTAGTTAATAATTTATTATTTTTAATGTTTGAAGACTTAATATTTTTTTCACTAAGACGTGACGCTATCTTTATTGGAAAACTATAAATTAGAATTGTGATCTATTAGCTAATATATCATATAAAAACTATTTCGGGATGCTTTATGTCAAAATCAAAAAAACAATTAGAACAAGAAGCTGATCAGATTGAAAAGCAAGCGCAAGAAGAAGTTAAGGACAAAAACTATGATTTAGCAATTCTCTTATTAAAGGACGCAAAAGATATATATCTACAAATAGGATATAGTGGACAAGTTGGAATTTTAGAGAAAAAGATAGAGAGATTTGAAAAACTTCAATCCCTTGAAAAGGAAAAAAACCAGAAGTCAGGTGATAGCAAGCGAGAACTGGAAAAACAAGCTGACAAGTTATTGGAAAAGGCAGAAAATGCTCGGGCCAACCAAAAGATTGGGAAAGTCATAATGAATTATAAGGAAGCATTACAACTCTATGATAAATTGAACTATGATTACCAATGTAAAAAAATTAGATGGAAGATTAATAAAATAAAAAATAAAGAGCTAGCTGAAAGCCATAAGCCATCAAATTCTACCCCCGATCAAGATCATTCAAGTTTATCCATTGCGGAAAGAAGGAAACAAAGAATTCAGAAACAGAAAGAAAAAGAAGAAAAACAACTTCAAGAAGCCTATTCGAAAGCTAAAGTAAAACGGGAACAGATCCGTAAGAAAGTCAGCCGAGCTCAACAAAAAGAGAAAGAGGACCAAGAGTACTTAAAACGGCTCAGAGAAAGGGAAAAAGAACAAGAACGAGAGAGAAAGAAAATTCAAGAGAAATTGAAAAAACAAGAAGAAAAAAAACAAGAAGAAGAAAAATTGGTAAATGAGGCTAATGCATTTCTGGAATCTGCTAAAATGGCAGTAGATAACAAACAATTTTCAAAGGCAAAACAAAACTATAGAGATGCAATTAAAATTTTTAAACAGCTTGAATGGTTTAATCAGGTAGACGTGCTTTATAAGGAAATTAAGAATTTAAATAAATATAAATTTAAACATCAAAGAAAATTGAAAAAAAGAGAAGAAAGAAGACAAAACCAAAAGAAGGAATTTGAAGCACGAATTAATAGATTAAAAAAAGAGAAAACCGAAAGACAAAGAAAACGAGCCAAACAATTAAAAGAGTTATCTCCCGAATTAAAAAGACGAATGGATAAAATTTCAATGCTGATTGAAAAAGCTGAAAAAGAAATCAGAGGGAATAAAATCCAACGAGCATTGAAACGTTATCGGTATTGTGTCGAATTATATGAATCATTTCCCGAAGAAAAGATTGATCTTACCTATGATCTTACCCAGATAAAAGAAAAAATTGAGGATTTAGAACAAAAAAAATAATTACTATAGATTACTACTTTTATTACGATAAACTACTAATTTTTCCTCAATAAGATCATGAAAAATCCTTTTGACGGCTTTTACCATGTACTGACTAGCCAAGAATTACTTGATATTGCGTTTCGGAGAGCAATGAAAAGCTCCGCAAACGTATCAAAAAACGCTCCAATTTTAATAAAAGCAAAGAAAAAAGAAGCCAGAAGGATTAAGGTTGCAATTCATGAGATCATAGACAGAATTTTACAAATAATTAAACGAGTTCCCAGAATTACAGAATTACCGGAATTTTACAGAGAACTTGCATCAATTGTTATAGATATAGATAAATTGCGATTGAGTTTAGGCAAACTAAATGGGATCTTACCTGTGTTAAGTAAATTTGAGAGGGATTATTACCGAAGATTGGGAAAAATTGATCATCCTAAAGAGGCCGACCAAATACGAAGGGAATGTTTTGGAAGGATCTCGTCTGTAGTGAATAAGCAAGACGATACCTTAAGATATTTAAATAAAATAAGAGGTGATCTCCGTGCACTTCCTTCTATTGATTATGAGAGACCTGTTGTCGTGTTTGCGGGAGCACCGAATGTAGGAAAGAGTAGCCTTGTGAAACAAATATCTACAAATAAAAATATCGAGGTTCAAGAATATCCATTCACCACCAAGAAATTAGCATTAGGACATTATAAGGTAAAGAAAAGGTTTGAGACAGATCAAGTACAAATTATGGATACTCCCGGGATATTAGACAGGCCCATGTCGGACAGAAATCGTATCGAGTTGCAAGCAATATTAGCCCTGCGATTGGTTGCTGATATGATCATTTTTGTCTTTGACCCCACCCCGTCATCTGGATATGCGGTTGAATCCCAGATAAAATTATATAAAGAAGTTAAAGACAAATTTATTGCAAATAAGGATATTGAAATGTTTATTGTCTTTAATAAAATGGATTTTGCAAGCGAACAAGAGATTGATAATCTTGCCGCCAGTTTGGAAATTGATTCTGAAGATGTTATATTGACCAATGCGCTGAACGGCGAAAACATAAATAGATTGGAATCTTTATTAGATAATAAATTTGCAAGTGAGGAATCCTTGAATTTTTAAATTCTATGAATAAAAATTTAATCTTAGGGCTGGATATTGGGGGTGCGAATACAAAAGCAGCCTTCCTTCAATATAAAAATGGTCTAATCATAGAGGGTTCCAGTTATATTGAATATTTTCCATTTTGGGTAAAAACTTTAAACGATATTCCCCAAATGTTAGAGCGGGTTACTAAGAAACTTTCAGATATAAGCAAAATAAAGGATTTAAAAAATTCTCTCTCTTCTGTTGCGGTTACCATCACGGCAGAATTATCAGATGCTTTCCAAACGAAAAAAGAAGGAATTTTGACGATTCTCAATGCGCTTGAGCAAGTATTTCCTTCAGAAAAACTCTATTTCATTTCTATTACGTCCCAATTTCTTAGTCTAAAAAGGGCGAGAAAAAATTATGAAAAAATTGCCGCGGCAAATTGGGTTTCCACAGCACTTTTTGTAGGACATTTTATATCAGATTGTATTCTTATTGATGCGGGATCAACCACGATTGATATCATTCCGATTCTACGTGGTAAACCAGTAGCCAAAGGATATAACGATGTAACGAGGATGGTAAATCACGAACTAATCTATACCGGCGGGTTAAGAGCTACAATTCCGTCGATTACCCATTTTATTCCATATCGAGGAAAAAAAGTAAGAATTTCGTTTGAAAAGTTTGCCTTGGTGTCTGATGTCCATAGAATCTTGAACAATATTTCGGAAAAGGAATATACCAATGATACGGCTGATAATCGCGGGAAATCCGTGGACGAATGCTATGCTCGATTGGCAAAGATAATATGTATGGATTTAAATATGATCTCCAGGGATGAATTAGATCATATTGCAAAATATGTTTATGAAAAACAGAAAGATATAATTAAACGCGAATACAATCTCTTTTTTGAGGATTTGATATCCCGTCATTCTCAGTTTTCAAAAAATACTCCAATAATCATAACTGGTTTGTCGGCGAACTTTCTTGTACAGCCATGCTTAGAAGAGCTAGGTTTTGAGAAGATTCATGAATATGAAAAAGTTGTAGATATTCCAGATCAAGTAGGTTCTTCCGCCTTTGCAGTAGCGGGAGCTCTTTTAAAACAATCTGATGAAATCTAACCTCCGATTTTTCACCTAAAATTATAAATAAAAATTTATTTAAGAATTATTCAACAATTTATTCAATTTAATTTAAAATCAAAAATAATGTGAATTTTTATGGACAAAGAACAAATTAAGAAGAATGCAGAATTTCTCATTGAGAATCTACCAGGTATGGATGCAAAAGGAAAGGCTCGTTTTCGAGTTAAGTATGAAAAGTTAGTCGATTTTGCCAAATGCTTTGGCATTGAAGATCCCAAATATGTAGGATCCGAAGACGAAGTAGTTGCCTTTCCAGCCTTTGCTAATGCATATTTCGTGAAAGCATTTTATAAGTTAGTTCCGGGACTTAAATTGGAACAAAATGGAAAAAAGCGGATGGTTCTTTTAGATCCGGGAAAACTTCTGCATGCCAGTCAAGAATATGAATTTATTAAAGATGTAAGACCTGGAGATAAATTAACCTCTACAGCAACTGTTGGGGATGTATGGGAAAAGAACCTAAGACTCTTTATAGAATTAGATTTAGAATCCGTCAATCAAGACGGAGAATTGGTTACAAAAGGTACTACAGTCGCAACAATAGCACCAGGAGGGTATTAAAAATGACAAAGAAAATATCTGATTTTAAAGTAGGACAAAAATTTCGTTCCGAATTTGATAAAATGACGAGGGATCTCATTAAGGATTATGCAGAAGCATCGGGAGATAAAAATCCTATTCATATTCGGGAAGAGGTGGCGAAAAAAGCTGGTTTAAAGGGAGTTATAGCTCATGGGTTACTAAGTTTCGGGTTCATTGTAAAATTATTGGATAAGCAAGTTAAAGGAAATGGAAAGGTGACTGGGGTATACGGTCAAATGCGTGGAAAAGTAAGACCGGGCGATACATTAATAACGGAACTTGAAGTAACTTCTATTGAAGATAAAACGGTACAGTTTGATGTATTGCAAAAAACAGTTACTAAGGTAGAAATTGAGAAAGATGGAGAAGTAGTTAAGATGTTCGAAGCTGGAGAACGTGGTTGGATTTCAGACAAAGATCGAGAAAAAGGATATCTTAAGCAGAAAAAGCTTGATGAAGGTACTCTTATATATCGAGTACGCCCGTGTATCTTGGGGAGTGCCTCAATTCAGATTAATAAATAAGAAAGATTCTTACTTTATTTTTTTTATAGCCATTATATTTTTACAAGACAAAATTGGACCATAATTCCCTTAAGGCACGTTCTCATTGTCCTAAATATCATTGTACAGAATTTTTAAATCCTAAAGGGTATAATAGATAAAAACTTATTTATATTAGTAATTAGGATATTTAATTAGACTCTTAAAAAAATAGAAATTAGATAAAATTGTGTGTCGGACACTTTGAAATCCTTAACGGTAAAAGTCGATAAAATAAAAGAGCTGATCTCAAATGGTCTATATGAAAAAGCTGCTGAAGAGATTTTTCTCTATTTGGACAACTTTTCAGATCAGGCAGATAAAGAATTAGTATATAAGTTTTTACGCCTTTTGAACTTAATTTGCGATAAAACCCCAAATATTACTGTAAAAACCGTTAAACGCATTCAAAAATTTATAAATGATTCAAATTCTTGGTTACGATTGGTCTCCTTAGAAATTCTCTATCAAATATCGATGTTTCGCCCGAATTTGCTTCTGGATCTTATTGATGATTTACGATCTCGACTATTTGATAAAGATGTGGCAGTTCGAAGGTTAACCGTTAAATTAATGGGAAAACTCCTCCTTTCTCTTCATTTGGAAGAGGAAAAGTTAAATATCATTATGGATGAGTTTATAGAAAAACTATTGGACAAGGACTGGAAGACCAAATTACATGTTATTAGTACCATTAAAAAAATTCTTAATCAAGATTATACTAAAATTCAAGATTTGGAACCTCTATTATCCATTGTCATCATAAATTTAAGAGACGAAGATGAGGATGTCGCACGAGAAACTGCAGAATTGCTTAAAATATTAGGGATATATTTCCTTTCTAAGGATAAAATTTTCTATGTACTTCTGAATTTATTATACAATGAAGAACCCCGGGTAAAGGAATTAATCATCTGGTTATTTGGGGAGATCGGAAAAGAGAGATCATCAGAAATTATACCGATTATACCTCAAATTATTGATTTACTTAAAACCGATAATTATCGAATACAATTAAAGGTAATCGATGCATTAGTAAATATATCCGAGAATAATTTTGATCAAATCTGGTCTAACTTAATAGAGTCACTCGATACGAGCAATCGAATTTTCAGGTCCAATCTAATTAATGCATTATATCATTTGGGTCAAAAAAATATAAATGACATTTTCAGTTATATTTTCGAGGAGCTGGAAAGTCCGTCTAAAAATATCCGGGAAGCCATGGCAACCGTCTTCAAACGCCTTTTTGAAGAATATCAAGTAGAGATTGAAAATGAGATTACTAAGATCTTATATACATTAGAATCAAAATATTGGAGAAAACGTAAAAATATTATTGAATTATTGGAAAAAATCTGTCTTATTTTAGACCGAGAAGAAATTACGGTTTGGATTGTCGTTGAATTTGAAAAGGCATTAGCAGAAGAACGGGACTCTGATGTAAGGAAGGAATTAATTACTTCAATTGAGAACCTCAAAAAGAATTTTAAAAATCTTGATAAAAAAATAAGGAAAATACAAAATACTATTCAATCTCTTCGAGAAAGAATTAAAGAATTCCAAAAGATGCCTGTAAATTTTCGGAAAAAGTTAAATTCCTATATCGAAAATTTTCAGTTTAATGAAACGGAGATTGAATTAAACAAAATGTACAATCAAATTCTTGACGATATTGATAAATTTCATGAACGTTTAAACAGTTTTAGATATAAACGATTGGCTTTTGATTTAATTGAAGAATGGGAAGATACCCGGGTTCAAATTCTCGATGAACTGAGCATCATTAAAGAATTTATATCTAAAATCTATGAAGAAAAGAAATCAGAGTTTAAATCGGAATTAATTAAAAAGATAGATGTTTTAGAGAATAGAATAGATATTTTAAAAGCAAATTTTGAATATATTAAAGATAACCAATTTAACGTTGATTTAGACAAAGCAATTTCGGAATCAATAGTAAATAATGAAGATATCGAAGAAAAGTTTGAAAACATTACTATGGTTCGCAAGAACTTGTTTAAATTAGATGTAGATATTAGAGAACTTCTTATTCAAAACTTAGAATTCAACAAAATTTTTCAAGATCTCTTAAAAAAATGGGTGACCACGAAAATTGAGATACAAGAATATTTGAGCGAATTAGATATTCAAATCAAAGAAATGAAAGAAAAAATTACTAAAGATTTTTCGCAAACACAACAAGAAGGGGGACTTCAATTCCAAAATGCAGAATTTGATGATCTCAAAAATCAATTAGCATTTCAGTTACTACAAGGGCATATCCAATCCGTTTTTTCACATGGATTTGAGTTTTTTAAAGCATTCAATGATAATTTTGACAACTTAAATTCGAAGATCGAACTATTAACAAGGAAAAAGAAGTTTAGCCAAGCAAAAAAATTAATGGAGATCAATTCGAATCAAATTCAAAATTTTATTTCTGAAATGGAGGATCAAATTGATAAACTGATTGGTAAAGAAATTTTTGCCGAAAAAGATGACGCCTTTAATCTTTATATTAGACCCTATTTAGATAAATGGTCAGCAGCCAAAGAATTGATCATCAGTAAATTAAAAAGATTTGTAGAAAAAAATGAAAGGAATATTTATCTTAATCAAATCAAGAATTATTTAAACATTGCAAATCCTATTAGTATTGATCTGTTATCCTCTTATACAGAGTTAGAGAATTCAGAATTAAAAGCTCTTCTCTTGCGTTTCATCCATAAGGAAAAATTGAATGCAAAAATAATTGATAATAAGGTTTATTCTAAGGATGTAGAGTCTGAAGTTACCGATTCCAAACACCTGCTTTTCTTTAAAAATATTAAAACCATTGGCAATAAGATTTCTCTAAATTTTAAACTGACAAACCCTTCCAATTATAAATATAAAGATCTACAAATATATCTAAAACACCCCTCCTATTTGAACTTTTTAAGAAAAGAAAGTTTCCCTAAGATTATTAATAAAGCGCAAATGAAACAAGGGGCGGTTTTTGAATTTAACTATGCCTTGAAAATTAACAAGGATAAAAATCTTTCCAAAAACATTTCTAATCCGAATGTGGATGAAATTACGGTAAATTTATTTTACAAAGATCAGTTTAATATAATCAGAAAAATAAGTAAACGCATTAGCCTTTTAATACCTTAATACTTCATTCGGTAAGTAAAGATTCCATAAAAAATGAAACTTTTGTATATGTCTGGTACATTTCCATAATTTGAACCCGGCTGTTGAGTTTCGGTATATCCTCTTCTGGGATCTCTTGTCCTTCTATGAGTTTTATTGATAAATCAAGAGCTTTCAGAAAACTATCATTCATATTTTAAACCTTTAAATATTTTTTCTCTATTTAATGGATCACTCAATTCATATATATATTTTTTAGAATATCATTAATTTATAAATTGACCAATTATTAATTTAATTGTATTAATTTATTGAAAATTTGAATAAATAAAAATTAGAGGTTTTGATGAGAAAAGAAGCTGAAAATTATCGATTAACCCAAGAAGTAAAAATTCACGGTTGATCATGTAAGCTCAATTCCGAAAGTCTAGAAGATCTGCTCCAGAGTGTGGGTCTAGCGGGTGATATTGAGGATGCTGCTGTATTCCCTGTCCCTCAATCAGAGTTAGTGCTGGTTAAAAATCTTGATGTTTTTACACCAATTGTCGATGAACCCGAAATTCAAGGAGAAATTGCCGCATGTAATGTTGTTAATGATGTTTTCGCGATGAATGTTCCCACTGTTTCAGGCCTGTTAGTCTTTCTTGGAATCGACCCTAAAGCACCAAACAGTATTTCGGAAGGGATATTAAGAGGAATCAAATATTTCATGGAAGAAAAAGTTGACTCAAAGGTTCTAGGAGGGCATACCATTTTCTGTGATTGGCCGTTAATCGGAGGGGAGGCATCGGGATTTGTGCATAAAGGTTCGGTCATACGTAAAAATTACGTGAAAAAAGGTGATAAATTGCTCCTAACAAAACCGGTTGGTCTACAACCAATCATGGCGGCGTATAGGCTTCAAAAAGATATGCCAGAAATATTGGAACAATTTTCACAGACTGAGCTCAAAAATTCAATTGATCTGGGGATTGAATTAATGACAACCCCGAATCAAGATGTTGTAGAAACGATCCATTCCTATCAAGACTTTTCGTTTGTTCATTCTTTGTCAGATGTTACGGGTTTTGGCTTGGCGGGTCATACCAAGGAGATGCTTCAGAATTCAAATCTTTCGGCTCTTATAGAAAGAATTCCCGCAATTAATCTTTCTGAACAGCTTTCCTATGAGTTAGGTTATGATTTTGATGATTGTCAATTGAATGAAACTGCGGGAGGAATGCTAATGGCGGTTGATGAGAACATGGTTGAAGATTTTCGTAATTCCTTGACTGCGAAAGGAATAGCAAATTGGGTTGTTGGGAAAATCGATAAACAAACTGCGGGAGAGGTTAGAGTCTCTCCAGAAGTGGAAGTTCTTGAAGTGAAAAAAATGTGATGGTATCTTTGAAGTAAACTTAAACACCGGCGGTGGGGGTTTACCGAGAGGTCCGCATGCAAGGCGGTATCATCCTTATTCTTCTTTTTCATTTGTGTCTTTAAGGTGTCCATCTAAATTCAAAACGATGCTTTTAATTTTTTCAATTACCTTATCTACTAATTTTTCTCCATCATCTACATTTAAGGCTGTTACTGTAACTTCAACTTCCACAGCTAATCCTATTTTTGGATGAGTTTTAATCCATAATTCAGGATACTTTTCTTCTAATTCCGTAATATAAGGGGCAATTTGACTTTCACCGATATTCTCAAATGTAAACCCTTTTTCGATAAACTCTCCGCTTTCTTTCTTTAAAATGGGCTTAATTGAACTGTTAAAAGTGCCCTTCATTTCTGCTGGGACTCCCTGGAGACAGTAAATTATTGTTTTTCCTTCTTTTAATTTAACACTGGGGGCTGTACCCCGCTTATTTACCAATGGTTTTCCCCCTTTTGGTAAATATGCCATTTTCTCACGCTCTTTTGTCATCCCTTTAAGTTTAACTAATCCACGTTCATAGGCTTGTTTATATGATTTTTTAATCATTTTATAGGCTTTTTCATTTTTGACTAATTCTTTGTTTAACGCTTTTGCAACTCCCTTTAAGGTCATATCATCAAATGTGGGTCCTAATCCTCCGCACGTGATAATGATGTCTGGTTTTCTTTCTAACAGATATTTGAGTGATATTTCAATTTGCTCAACATCGTCCCCAATTGTAAGTATTCTCCTTAGTGTATGTCCATATTTTATAATTCTCTTTGCAATCCAATACGAATTTATGTCATTTGTATGTCCTTGAAGTATTTCGTTGCCTATAATCAAATTTTCAATGATCATAATTATATATAATAATTTTCCTTAATTTAAATAATAAATACGAAGCAAAGTGGAAAAGATGAAAGGGTATGGATTTATTACGATAAAGGAAAATATTTACCTACAAATCGCAGATACCGTCTTAGAAAACGCAAACCCTTGGAAAATGGAAAAAGAGGATTTTCGGGAAGTTTACGGATTTTTAGGGGGGAGAGTGGTAGTGGGTAATTGCAAAGTTAATGAAGTAAAAATTTCCCACGTGGGAGCCCATTCTGAGGTAAAATTACAACCGAAACATTATGTTGAGGCTGCCGACTGGGAAAGCCATCTCTATATAAAAGATCCTCCTGAATTTATGATTGGATGGTGGCATTCTCATTTTATTGGGCATACATTCAGCGGGGTAGATATTCTAAATCATTTAGGATGGCAAGGAGAGCAAAACCCTCACGCCATCGGGTTAGTGTTTGATCCCCAGCTTATTAGTGAAGAAAACCCTGGGTTCGTTATTTTAAAATTACAAGATCCGAGCAAAGGGGAAGCCTCAGAATTAGAACACATCGATTATGTTATCCAAATGCCCAAAGAAGGAAGGAAAAATTATCTTACGTATCTTCAACGTAAATTACCTCACCACTTTGAAGAATCTTAATATTTTATTAATTTTAATTCATTTCAATAAATCGTCCACACAAAATTAACAGCGAAAATTAAGAAAATGAAGATTGTTGTGTTTGCTCCCCATCCCGATGATGAAATTTACGGCTGTGGAGGCAGTATTTTAAAATGGCTCGATGAAGGGCACGATATTCACATAATTTACGTAACAGATAACCGTGCGTTAATTTCATGGGGAAAAAAGGAAGACCAATTACTTGAAGAGCAAGCAGAGGAATATATCGATTTATCTCAAGATGAGATCGCAGAAATTGCATTAAACGAAGCCCAAAGCGTTGCTCATGAGTTCGGCCTTTCAGACGAAAAAATTCACCTTTTCAAAATCCATGACCAAGATGCAGAGAACCAAATAGATTTGGGAGTTTCCTTAGCCAAACCAATCATAAAAGATGCGGATCGTTTAGTCATGCCCAGTGATACCAATAATCATAAGGACCATCAAGCAACGCATACTATAGCCAAAAAAGCAGCAAAAGAGTTGGATCTGAGAGACATCGAATATTATGTTTATGCACTCTATAATGTCTTAAAAGTTCCTCGAGAGAAACAAACGAAGGTTAAGATAAAAAAATATAGAAACCAGTTGTATGAATTAATGAGGGGGTATAAAACGCAGTTAGCCCTAAAAGACACAAGAATCGGATGGGAGACGTTAAAAAGAAAAAGATCCGAGCGTTTTGGTATCTTCTCATTCGATGATATGAACCACTATGAAAATTTTTGAATTAGACCAAACTTTTAGTAAAGAGAGCCCCCTTTTCTATAATATATCAATTCCTTCGCCTTCATCATCTTCCCATATTTCTTCCTTTTCGCCGTCTTCCTTTTCTTCTTTTGCTTTTTCCTTTTGTTTCTTAATTTCACTCATTTGACCTTCACGCTCTTCCCAAGCCTTTTTATCCTCTTCGCTCATATACTCTTCGTAGGATGGAGTCTTTTTTAAATCTACACTCTCTAAGTCAAAGCTACAAACGGGACATTTGGTCCATTCTAATTGGACCGTATATCCGCAATTCGGGCACTCTGGGAGGGTTCGCCATGATTCATCAGCAGCATCTTCCCATGCTCCTTTATCTCTTTTTCTTTTCTCACGCTCTTTTTCCTTTCGTTTTTCTTCCTCAAGAAAAACTTCTTGGGAGGAATCATAAAGATTTGTGTTACATTCCGGACATACCTCCCAACTGGGTTGACACATGTAACCGCATACTTTACATTTTACTAAGTCTGAATCGTCCCAGTCCTTTTTAAATGAAATAGTACCATCGGGTTCTACTGAAAAACTATAATATGGTTCCTCTTCGCTTGTTCCATCGGGATCAATTAATTCAGGTCTTGGAAATTGCTGATATTCTCCTGATTTGTCGAGAATTTTTATATAATAAATAATCTTCAATTCTTTTGGAATATTGCTTAAAATTACTGCAAAATTATCCAGATCGATCTGTTCCATAGATATTTCTTCGAAATCTTCCGTTCCTGGGTTATAGAATACCTTAGCTCCTTTGGCATAGAAAGAATCGTCAAGGATTTTTACCTTAATTTTAACATTTACGCCCGGCTGCTCTGGCGGGGAAGATACAAGTTTTGCCTCAACTTGAATTCGTTCTTGCTCTTTTTCCTCCCTCTCAAGCCGATTCATAATTTTATGGATCTTTTCTTCTTTTAACTCTTCCTTAGTTTTCGGTTTTTCCTCTTTTTTATCAAATAATCCCATAATAAATTCCTTTAAAATTCAGATTCTTTTAATTTTATAATTGGGTTTTTTTCTATAAAATTATTTAGTTTTTTTGTTTTGTTCCGCAGCTGGGACAAATCTTCTGATCATTTTCCAATTTCGTGCCGCAAGCAAAACAAATTGCCCCATCTGCCGTTCCCTTCTGGTGAGCTTGAGATTTCGATTTTAAAATCTCTTTTCTTTCTTTTTGTTCTTTTTGCTTTTGCTTATTATTCTGAAAAATACTCATGTCTACTTCTTGATTTTGTTTTTCCCTTATCTTTTTCTCATTAAGCGGGGTTTTAATATCAGAGACTTTAAACTCATTGGGAGGAGTTATTTGTTGAAATCCGGGAGGCATATTTTCAAATTCTGATTCTAAATCACTGATGGCTTCAGTCTTATTCTTAACCCCATTCTCTTGCGTTATTTCATTTTTTGATCCCTTCCGTTTTTCCGTCTCTGAATCGTCTACGGAGATATGTGCACCCCGCCCGCTTTCACCACTCCCATCAATGTCCCCTTCAGTTGATAAATCTTTATTTTGGGTTTTTTTTACGGTTTTTCTCTTGGGATTTGGTGTATTTTCTGGAATATTCTTTTGTTTGTTAGCTGTGTTTCCAGATTTTAATTTTTTTACATAATCAATAATTTGCCGGGTTTTTTGAATGAGATAATTTCGAAAATCGATATCTATATTTGGATTTTTTGATTGTTTAAGGGTTAGTTCTGAGACTTTGATCCATGTCCGAATCGCCCTTTTCCTATCGTTTAGTTTCTCATAATTTTTCGCATCTCTAATTTTTTTTTTCAGCAGATTGTTAAATTCTGAGACATTCATAGGACACAAGACTAATTTTAACTATTAAACTCTAAATCAAGTTTTAAGAATTATTTCATCCAATTAAATAATAGGAAAATAAACTTAAAAATAATTAATATTTAGGTAATTTAATGATTAAGCCATTTTCCTCAAATCAAATAGAATCACTGAAGGAATTTTTGGAAAAAAACAACTGGAAAATCAAAGGGATGGTAAAAAACAATTACAGATATAGTATCCATAAATTAAAGCTTCTCATCTTTACCGTGAAATTTCCCGTTTTATTGCCCTTTAGACTTAATATTCCGTATGAAATCATAAACTTCAAAATCTCAATAGCATTCCAATTTTTTCATTTGAATAAGAATATTTATGCTATACTCCAAAATTTGCTTTCTTTATTACGCGAGCAAACAAACAATATTAGACTTAATCATAAACTTCCGTTTAAAGAGAAGAAATCAGAATTTTTGGAATTGTTAAATATCCTCTTTCCCGAGATTAATCAAAATGAACCAGAAAGCACATGGAAGAATAAAATTCGGATAGCGCAATTGAATAAGAGGGAAGAATCGAAGATTAATAATATCTTACAGACTTACCTCAAGAAGAAAGAACAACCCATTGTGGAGACTATAAATAATGTGGGTCTATCTGCAACTAAAGATTCCCCCTGGGAATTGGAAAAAGGAATCCCAAAATTACGACAATCCGAAACACTCTTATTTTCAAACGGGGAGCAATTTGATGAATTTTTCTTGTTTGAGAAGGAATTTTTGACTTACTTTAAGGATCTCCAATTTGAAAAGTGCTATCTTCGTTCTTTTTTTGAAACATATAATCCTTATTTGTTATATAATTTATTTAAGGACTATGATGATTATCAAATCGAGAAACTATTAACCCGCTGGATTAGGTTTTCCCGTCTTTTATTAAACTCCCTGATAAATGTTATTAACGAGGCTGGGATCCCTCAACTGCAGCATGAGTTAATCGACTTTAATTATAAAAAACTCTTGCAGAGTGACGAGTTTGAACAAGAAGAGAACAATTTTCCTTTTTCGACGTTATATTATGAAAGCTTAACTATGAAAGATCTCAAACCGATAAACCGTCAGCTATTCACTATCGCTCCGCAGAGTTTTGAGCTTCTGGAATGGTATGAAAACTATAAAAAGGCGCTAAAGATGATTAAAGATTATAAATTTAATGAAGCTACCGAAATTCTAAACGATTCCTTGAAGGTCTTTAATCGATATCATCAGAAACGCTTTACTATTCTTGTACTTTTTGCCCTAGCTAAAATTGCCAAGCTTCTAAACAATAAAAAAATGGAGATAAATTATTATCAGAATGCCTTAGCAATTACTAAATCAGGAAATGTCCCTATTAAATATATTATAGAAATTCATTATAAACTGGGAAAATTATTTTTCCAATCCAGAGACTTGGAAAATGCGCTCGATCATTTTGATATTATTATCAACTTTTTAAGTAACGAGGAAGTGGAATTTAAAGAGAGTACGATATTCTTGGGGAACTCTTATCTGTATTTGGGACTAATCCATTTAGAAAGGAATGAAGACTCGAAAGCAAAACCGAATTTAAAGAAGGCATTCGAAATTGGAAATAACACTCTGAGCGTTAAATTTAACTACATATTGAAGAGAGCGCAGAAGTTTAAAAAACGAGGCTATCCAAACCGCGCTCTTCGGCTGCTAAAAACGAGTTTTAAAGAGTCAAAATTTGAAGATAACCAATTTAGAAAGCTTCGCATAAAAATTCTTTTAGAATTGGCCGAGTTGTCAATTCATGAAACAGAGAATCGAAAGCGGGCCGTGACATTCCTGGAAAAAAGTCAACACGATATTTCACGCCAGACTATCCCAGGAATGAAGCGAGCTATTCGTTGGAATTTGCTCATGAGCGATTATTTTAAATTTCTGGAAAATAAAAGTCGTAAGGCACAGCTTTATCTCGATAAAAGCAGAGAAATAAAACAAACTCTGAAAAAAATTGGGGTAAATATCTGATAAGAATATATATAGAATAAATAGTGAAAAGCAATTAATGAAATAAAAGATTTTTAGTTATTATTTGTTGTATTTCGCACGTCTGGCGTTTATGCTGTCAGACTGTCCGCCGAACTTACCTTCTTCAAAACGCTTTTTATATAATTCCCTATAGCGCATCCGAGGGATTTTTTTTGGGGTAGCGTTTACTCCCGTTCTTTCCACTTTAGGCGTTTGCTGACGAACCTTGCCAGCTTTAGTTAAACTTCCGTGAGAACCAGGCATTTTTTTTTATATCATCTCGTTTGTTATTGTTTTATTTTTCTATTTATATAAAGAGATTTAAAATTATTAAATTTTTTCATTTTATCCTTTATTTTGTTTCTATAAGACCTATACTTGATTTTTTAGATAAAGCTCAAAACCCCAAAAAATTTAATCAACCTCATCTACATCTTTGCTATGAAAGAAATTAAAAAAAATAATCTTTGCGGACTGCTGTGTCTTTTATCATTTTTAATATTTACATTTCTCATTTTGGGGAATTTATTTGAAGGCATGGGCGGTCTTTATTACGGAATTATTATATTTATTGCCATTGGATTGGTAGTTCTTTTAATCTGCTCAAAATATTTCTTTGAACCGAACTATATGTGTCCACGATGTGGCCTGGAGTTAGAAAGTATTTACACAGAGGTCTGTCCGCAATGTAATTTACGTTTATTTGTAAAATGTACCGATTGTGGTACTTACGTTAGAACCTATGTGGATGGGCATCCAATTCAGTATTGTTTAAGATGTGGGGGCCGACTGAAATCCCGCCTGGAAAAAATTACAGACCCCATCGTTCGAGAGCCAAAACGGAGACAAAAAGTAAATTATTGTCCGAATTGTGGTTCCAGTTTACGTGATGAAAAAAATCCGAAATATTGCCCTCTCTGTGGCAAGAAAATCGATTAGACCATGTGTTTTCTTTCTGTTTATTTTGCGTATTTTTTCAACCTTCGTAGGTTCATATGGGCGTTCTTCATAATATCGTTTAATAACTGCTCAACCGTGGGAACATTCTCTATCCGTCCGATCGCTTCCCCTCCCAACATCAATACACTTTCGTTATCCGTTTCTTTAGCGGTATGGAGTGCATTGAAGGAATCCATCTCTACATCGATCATCTCCTGGGTAGGAAATAAGGGCTTTCCCAAAAACATCTTCGGAATGTTTTCCAATGCCAGCTCGACCATTTTTTCCGAGGTTTCATTACGGATAAAGCGCATCGGTCCAAAAAACCCTCGGCCCACCAACGTGTCGGTCTCTTTTTTGGGAGGGATGGAACGTTTCCAGACCTCTTGAAAGTCGGATT
This sequence comes from Promethearchaeia archaeon, assembly GCA_046483985.1. Lineage (GTDB taxonomy): Archaea > Asgardarchaeota > Lokiarchaeia > Sigyniarchaeales > SOKP01 > JAWOCD01. The sequence goes on along the minus strand of JAWOCD010000103.1, from coordinate 16,539 downwards.
CTTTGGTTGCAATAAACCGGGTACCCATCTGAACTCCTACAGCCCCTAAAGCTAGCGCTGCAGTAAAGGACCGACCATCGCAAAATCCTCCCGCAGCAACTACCGGTTTTTCAACCGCATCTACCACCGCCGGTATCAATACCATTGAATGGGCATCCCGCCAACTTATATGAGCTCCTCCTTCTCGCCCAGAGGCCACGATAAAATCCACACCGGCATGCTCCGCCTTCTCTGCATGTCGGACGCTGGGCACGACATGACCCCATTTCAGTCCGATTTTCTTTGCCCACTTTCTGACATAGTCTTGATCGGGATTCCCGGCAGAGGTGATAATCACTTTCAGTTTGTCCTTTATGGCTGGATTGGATTCAACGTATTCATAAGCGGTGCGTAAGATTAAATCCGCCGTATTTTCGAATTCCCTGGTGATCGGAATATTCAACCCGAAGACACAATCATCTGTGTCCTCTAATTCTTCTGCTACAAAATCAATTGAACGGATAAGCCGCTCTTCTGTAGGAGGGGGCCCAAAAATGGGGTCCACATCAAGGTCTTTTGTCATGTTAAAATTCTCTTCAGAAGCCATTCCGACAGTTGAAATTAATCCAACTCCACCACCCTTTGCAACTGCGGCAGCCAGATTGTTTGTCCCATACGGTCCCATCCCTCCTTGAATGATGGGATACTTGAGACCGTCGATTAATTCTAAGAGTTCTGTATGAATTGTATCGACGTGCATATCTTTATCAATTTTTTGCAATATTAGAAATTTATCACTTTTCATCTGATGGACAAAATATAGAGGAGAAAAATTGTATTAAAGCATAAAAAGATGGGAGCGGAGGGATTCGAACCCCCGGCCAACAAGTAACTCCGTTTACGCCTAGGCATAAGAGTCTGGAGCCTGTCGCGCTACCGGGCTGCGCCACACTCCCGTAAACTAACCAATGTATGGCTATTCTTTAAAATAAGATAATGATAATAGTAATGAATATTATTTGAATTTTATCTTTCCTCATTAGATTTGCATTAGACATGATAAGAAAATGATATAACTTATGAATCCCCTTTCCGATATATTCAATTACATAAGCAATTATTCCAATGATGAATCCGATAAATAACAATTTGTCTGTGCTCATTTTCCCCGATGATCTAAAAGGTAATAATTGTATAACCATCAGAGATATACTTTGCCATACTGGGATGTCCGTTCATCTCGTCGCACGTAGGAAACCCTAATTCTTCTACTTTCTTCAATGTCCCCATTTTCCCGCTGCATGCCTTGCAAAAACAATCAATTAACCCCGAATTCTTCAGTTTTTGATACATTCCATAAAATGGGTTGTCTTCATTTCCAAATTCCTTGGCAAGTTTGCAGGCGCTTCCTTCCACGATAACCTTGGCCTTGTATCCTTTCTCATCAAAATCGAGTGCATTGAGAATTACATGGAGAAAACACATCGGATCCCCATTATAAGCAAAGAGAGCAAATTTTTTTACCATAGATTTTCCCTTCTCAAAATTGTATTATTATTTTATTGAATGAAAGTAATTCTTACTAGTTTAAAAAAATTAAATAATTAACTTATAATATGAAGAAACAGAGATTAAGCCGAGACTTTCTCACTAAATATCAGAAATACGATTTTTCACGCATTAAAGGAAAAAAGGTGGGATTAGTAGGCTCTTCCCGATTTAAAGACACCTTTTTTGAGATTGAATCCCTCTTGCAAATTAGATATTCCAAATTAGTATGCATCTGTTCTCTGGACGGGTTATTGCATAAAAATTTGTTTTCTAAAGAGGAATGGGAGGCGCTCCAAGAGATATGTCTCAAAAAATTAAAAGATCTCGATGCACTATTAGTGCTTAATGTTAATAACTATATCGGGTCCCATACCCGTGAAGAAATTGAACAGTTCCAAGAACTACGCGGGGAGCCAATCTATTATCTTTCACAATTAGCAGCTGATGAATAAGAATATTCCGAAAATATTTACAAACGATCGAGGATTATGAAATATAGGATAATTCAATTCCATACTAAGGAAGGTTTTGAGAAATGTTTTTAAATTATTTTATTGGGACAGCGGGTTCGGGAAAGTCGACGATGTGCGGAGCGTTAAAAGAGTATCTCTTAAATCGAGATCCGGAAATCTCGGTTATCACTCTAAATCTGGATCCTGGTGCGAAAGTGATGCCGTATAAACCCGATATTGATATCAGGGAGTATTTAGTTCTTGAAGAAGTTATGGCAGAGTACGGCTTGGGTCCAAATGGGGCAATGATTTTATCCTCAGATCTTATGGTGAATTATCTGGATGATCTAAAATTTGAAATAGACCAATATAACCCTGATTGGGTGTTAGTAGATACGGCGGGGCAATTAGAGTTATTTGCATTTCGAGAAACGGGCCCATTAATTGCCAGCTCTTTAGGGTTTGAGGCTACCCAAAAGTCTGTGTCCTTTTTATTTGATTCAAATATGGTTACTCGGCCAAATGGGTTTATTTCCTCCCTTCTATTAGCCGCATCCGTTCAATTTCGCTTTCAGAACATCCCGCAAATTAATGTATTATCCAAATCCGATATACTTGACGAGTACCAAATCGATATGGTGTTAAATTGGAGCCAAGATTTTCAAGCCTTAGAAGACTCCACAAGTGAGAGGGAGAAAGGATTGATCCGGGAATTATCTATGCTGCTTTCCGATGTGTTTGTCCAATTAGGCTCCACGACAGAATTAATCCCTACCACTATTAAAGAAGATGACGGCTTAGATTATTTATTTGCGTATTTACAGCGAGTGTACAATTCTGATAAATCTCGATTTTATTGAGGGATTTGTTAACTATTTTAGGAATAAGTTGCAGTACAGAAGATTCATAAATTTCAAATTAAAATATTTTCTTATGTTAATATCTATCTAAAAATAAAATTAATATCTTCCAAAATAACAAAATGAAAATTGCAATTATTGTAAGGGAGATTCCATGAAAATAATCGGTCCTATTGCCGGCATAGGTTCACGACTGAGACCATTTACATTGAGTAAACCGAAAGCATTTATCCATGTGGCTGGAAAAACCGTATTAGATCATATCCTGGAAAAGTTTCTTAATACCTTTGATACCGATACCGAATTAATTCTTATTGTGGGTTATAAAAAACGCCAAATCATAAATTATGTGAAACGGCATTATAAAGATAAATTCAAATTAACCTTCCTCGAGCAAACTCCGAGAGGCTTCAAAGATAATGTACCGTATTATTGGGGTTTAGGAGAAGCAATCTATTTGGCTCATGAACGGTTTGAAAAACTCGACACCGATAACAACGAGAAAAATAAGAGAAATGGGGGGTTAATCTTTTTGGGGGATATGATTCTATTGGATGAATACTCGTATTTAATGTATCGATATTATGAATCGGATGTGGATGGGATAATAACAGTCATGGAAGTTCCAAAAGAAGACGCTGGCTCTTACGGGATCGTGGAAGTCGATGAAAATAATATTATCCAAAGACTGGTTGAGAAACCCGAGGAATATATCTCGAATTTAGCAATAGCGGGAATTTATGCATTCTCAAACTCTGCAATGGATGCCTTATTTGGAAACCTTAAAACGTATTTAGACCAAAGAACAAAAGATTCCGAAGAAATTTATATGACCGATAGTTTGCAAGATCTCGTTGATCAAGGTTTTAGGATTGCAGCCGTTAAGCTTAAGAAAGGAATTCTAGATTTTGGAAGACCAGAGAACTTACTGCATGGGAATAAATATCTTTTAGAAAACTTGACTACTCAAAGTCAAGACTATGATGAGATGAATATCACTTTAGAACGTTCAAAATTAAAAAACCCAGTTCATCTGGGAAAAAATGTTAAAATTATAAATTCAGTCGTTGGTCCCTACGTTTCTATTGATAAAAATACAACTATCGAGAATTGTATTTTAGAGAATTGCGTAATCGAGAGAAATACTTACTTAAAAGATATAATTACAGAAAAATCAATTATTGGCAGCAATGTCAAAGTGGAAAAAATAAGTAAAGAGAATCTGATTATTGGGGATAAAAGCATTTATTAAGGTTTTTTTCTTTACGCCATGCCATACGAAGTTTAAATTTTTTATTATATGAAATTTAAACTATTATACATACTACTAAATATACTACTAATAAATTAATTATTTAATTATTGATATCACTTTAGATAATTATTGATTATATTCAAAATAAGAAGGTAAAAGAAAATGGATGAATACTATGTAGCCTTTGATATAGCTCATAAGCCCAGGGGGAAAATAAACGATAACCTTACCCAACTGAGAGATCATTTGAATAATAATGGTCTATTATGTTATGAGTTTTTAGAAACTCCGATCACCCAAGATTCTTTAAATCGATACGACATATTGGTCTTTGTTTGCCCAGATTTTGCAAAAATCTCTCATCAGGAAATGCTTGAGATTGAAAATTGGGTCCGAGAAGATGGAGGCGGTTTATTGTTACTAAGCCATGCTGGAGGAGATAAAGGCAGAAATTCGAATCTTAGTGTACTCGCAGAGAGATTTGGAATTGCTTTCGAAAGTGATCAAGTTTTGGACGATGAAAAAAATTTGGGATTAGAAAATAGACCCCTTGTTACAAATTTTAACCCTCCTCACCCTATAACCGACGGGATTGACTCCCTATGTTACAGAGCAGGATGTTCGCTTTCAATCATGGGGGACTCCCATACAATTGCGGTCTCTAATGATACATCTGAACCTTTTTCTTGTCCACTCATTTGTGTTGCGGAGCCAGATCATGGGAGGGTTTGTGCAATAGGAAGTTATGAAATGTTTAGGGATGATACAAGCGGAGGATTTGATTACGAAGATCATTCTAAATTGACATTAAATTTGTTTAAGTGGTTAGTTTCGGATTATCGTCGAGAGTTAAGGGAAGGAGAAACTGCTCCTCAACCTACTCCTGATCAAGAAGGTCGTGTCCAAGGTCGTGCCAGTTCTCGCGAAACCCAGAATTTTGACTATAATGAACAGGTCCCTGATATTGATCTGTCATTTCGAATTTCAGAGAAAAGTGATTTATTAAAAATCTTAAAAAGCTTTTTAGCTGAATTAAATACAATGAGAGGGATAGTAGAGCAAATAATTGAAAAAGCTGCAGTTTCAGATGAAGAATTCGTTAGTATAAAGCAAACCCAGGAGAATCCTCAAGTAACTCCTCAAGAAATCAACGAAGAAACTTATTCCTATGATAATTATGACCAAGAATCATATAATCGGAAGGAACAAGCCGAAGCAGTTGCAAGTGAACAACCTCAAGCCTCTGCTGGAGAGCCGAATAGTATTCATAACTTAGAGGAGCCGCCACTAACAGCTCCTCCACCCCGTCCTGAAGCTTTGAAAGGGAAAAAACGAACACTGAACCCTCAAATGAAACCTTCATCGGAGACTAACGAAACCTCAGAAGAGGTTTCGCTGGGAGAAAGGGAAGATATGAGTGAAGAATTAAATCAATTAATGGGGGAGGAAGAAGAAATTGAAGAGGAAGAAGAAATTGAAGAAGAGGAGGAAGAGGAAGAAGTCGATATTGATGAGTTAAAGGCGGAAAAAGAGAGTTTAGAGAGTAAATTAAACTCTAATAATAATCTTCTTGAATTTTTAGGTAAGCAAAGAGAGTCTGGAGACGTGGAAGAGAAAAAATATAAAAAACAAACTTCCAGATTAAAAAAGGATGTAAAAAAGATTAAGAAACGTATAAAAGAGATTGAATCAATATTGGAGGATCAATAAATGTCAGAAGATGGGAAAGTTCCCGAAGAAACAAAGACTATTTTGTTTGATTCCAGCCACAATGAAGTTTTAGATATCACTTCAGACGAATATAAACCACTCCGAGACTTCTTAAAGGAAAATAATTATGAGGTCTATAAACTTTCGCAATCGCCGATCACCGCAGATTTAATTGAAGATTATACCATGTTTCTCATCGGAGCACCAACAGACTCAACTTTTACAGAAGATGAGATAAAGGAATTAATGAGATATTTACGAGAAGGAGGAGCGCTGTGTTTAGTCCATCAATCTGGAGGGGATCAATATAATAATACCAATTTAAATGATATTGCAAAGCATTTGGGTTATGAATTTAATCCGGATTATCTTGCCCATGAAAAGGATTACGAAGGAGATGACTATTATAAAACTGTCTGCAAGGGAATTTCCCTTGATTCCTTAACAATGGGCATACGGGCAGTCTATACGGGAAATACAGCCACAATTAAAATAAATGATCCTTCAGGAGCAAAATCATTGATTTTCAGTCATGAACCGTGGCCAGAATCTCGGCATTTAGCAGTCTACGGATTTTATTCATTGGGACGGCATTTAGGGATAGCTGGATTAGATATTATGAAAAATATCAAGAGAATGGACAATTCGTTCTTTTTACAAAGTACGCTCTATTGGTTAGGAACATTACGCTCTGAAAGCGAAAAGCTGTAAGCCAATTATTAAGAATAAGAAATGAATATACTTAGTCAGCTTGTTTTTTCTTTTTAAAATCTTTAGGAAGGTACGGTTTGGCATGTTTATATAAAATATTGAAAAATTCGTTATCATCTACGCCTTGTGTAACTCTATTTAATGAATCTTTTACTTCATGGAATGCCTTTCTTAACTCGTCTTTTGATTTCTGTTCATGAGCTTTCTTCACTTCTGTCACGATTTCCTTCAGAACATCATCGGGCAGATCTAAATCAATTCCTTTTAGTTTTTCTTTGATTGCGTGGAGGATGGATTTAGACCCAGAAAACTTCCCTAAATAGAACTGACGTTGCCTTCCGACCATTTTTGGATTGATGGGTTCATAGGTAAGGGGGTGAGCCAATATTGCAGCAATATGAAGTCCACTCTCATGGGAAAAGGCATAATCTCCCACAATTGGTTTATACTGGGAAAGAGGCTTACAGAATGCCTTTTCACATGCTTTGCTTAATTCTGGTAACTTCTTTAAGTTAATACCTGTATCAATCCCCAAGCGTTCGAGGATAACTGCGACTTCCTCTAAGGCAGCATTTCCTGCCCGTTCCCCGTATCCGTTAATGCATGTATGAGGATATTCTACTCCTTCAATTACTCCCGTTATGGTATTTGCCACTGCTAATCCGAAATCATTATGGGTGTGAATTCCCAATTTTGCCTCATTATTAGACTTATTAATAATTTCTTCTTTTATTCTTTTTACTAAATATTTGGATGAATGCGGCGTTAAAACACCGACAGTGTCGCCTAAAACCACTCGCTCAGCGCCAGCCTCTATTGCAGTTTGAAATACGCTTTTTAAATGCTTGAACTCAGCTCGTGTTCCATCTTCCGATACCCAATTTACTTTAAATCCGTTATCTATTGCATAGTGGATCGCCGATTCAATTTGCTCGAGTTCTTCTTCTTCATTTATTTTCATAGTTTTCATAAAAATGGGGGAGATGGGCATAAATAATACAATTTCTTCCAAATTTGCATCAATACATGCGTCTATATCGGATTTTTTTGGACGTGCAATTCCTAAAATTGAAGAATTTTTCCACTCTTCATTAACAATTGTTTTCACAATATTTTTTTCCGATTCAGAGACAGCTGGATATCCGACTGCGATCATCTCTACGCCTATTTCATCCATCATTTTTGCAAGATTTATCTTTTCATCTAAAGTAAGATATACAGTGGGACTTTGTTCACCGTCTCGTAAGGTTTCGTCCCAAATACAAGCTTTTTCAGGGAGATCCTTATCTTTTAAAGCTATTTCATTATAATCAATGAGGAGTTTTTTAAGTTCTTCTTTACTAAATTTATAGCTCATGATTGGTTGGTATAAAAAATTATAAATTGATACTTATCAATCCTAAATCAAAACAATATTTCAAGTTTAAAAAAAGATTTCATTTTTTTTAATAATATAGATAAATTGATAGCCTTCAGTCCCTCCTATGAATTGTAATAAGGTAAAAATCTTCACATTGGGGACAAACCTCTTTTTTTTATCATTCTTAGACTTTTCTCCTCCTCTAGGACTTCAAAGAAATTTCTGATCTCTTTCTATTTTAAAAATACAAAGTAAACAAGCATTTAAATCTTTATATTTTTATTACATACTAAAGTGAAAAATGGTAGGAATATTTAAAAAAGAGACTTATGAAACGATTTAGAATAAATAAATATCTTTGTGTGAAGTTCGAAGATTGTAAGACCAATATTTATGTAGATGGTAAACTATTCCAGCAATGTAAATATTTACTTTTAGATATTCCCACAAGAAGGATTAGAGAATACGATGAGATAAACTCTATTGATGAGGCTAAAGAAAAACTAAACTCTTCCTTGGAGCACAATTCTAGTACCAAATATAACATTAATCCAGAAGTTGAATTTTGGGGTCATTGTTCTAATTTACAAGCTTGGTACGAAAATGGCTACGACAGTAGATTATTGCACTCTAATTTAGCTTTTCCTTTATTAAAAAAGTTAGCCGAAGCAGGAGATGGCTTAGCGAAAAAGGTTTTCAAAGAAGAGATTGCTCTCAGAATCGAAGATGGATATCGACCGGTTATTAATTATCTTTTAGATCAAGGATATTTGGATTACTTAAATAATCAAGAAGTGCAGACATTATTTCAATCTAATTCTTACCTGGCTTTTCGGTTCTTTATCAAAAGAGGTCAGAACTCAAAAGCATTAACGGTGCTTGAGGAAATCTTATCGGATAAAATAGATTCAAAACATACATGGAATTATTTTAGAGAATTTTTTTCCGACAAGAAAACGATCAAAGAAGCCATAAAGTCTATCAGAATATTATTAAATAAATATCCAGATTCAGAACTGGGCTGGAACTTATTGGCTGAGGCTTATGATAAACTAGAAAGATATAAAGAAGCAATTGGTGCATTTAAGAAAGCACTAACGTTAAATGAGGAAAATCTTGAGATTCTTCATAAGGTTGGAGATCTATATAAAAGATTAGGTTTATATTCCGATGCACTCCATTATTATAAAAAGGCTGTTGATCTAGATCCCTCTAAATCGCGATGCTGGGATGACCTCGGTTTAATTTACAGAAAGATTGAGGAATACGGAAAAGCCGCTCACGCCTATAAAAGAGCTCTTGAAGCTAACGAAGAGTCCGCTTTTACGTGGAGTTCTTATGCTCTAAGCTTGAGCGCTCTGGAAGAGTATGAAGATGCAATGTGTGCAATAAAGAAGGCTCTTGCTTTAAATAATAATGATTTTGAAATCTGGCATAACCTCTTTTCCCAAATAAACAATCCCAATTACACGCAGTTCTTAATTCAAGCGCTTAAAGACTTATCCCAAGATTTAAATAAATCATTTATCAGAAGGCTCTTTTACTTTTTAATTCATCATTATAAGAATAATCCCCATAAAAATTATACCCAAATATTGAATGCGCTCAATAAAGAATTTCATAACCTTAATTTCGGTTATATTATCCATAAAAATATCATTCATATCGCTGCAGATTATCAGCTTTACTTGTATGGAAGAAATATACGTGAGATAAAGGAATTAAAGGGATTAGAACAATTAGATAATCTGAAGATCCTTAATCTCCAGCTCAATCAAATAGCCAAGATTGATAAACTCTCGAATTTAAAAAATCTCTATGATTTAGATTTAAGCTTTAATCATATTGAAAAGATTGAACATCTTGGCGGTTTAACCAACTTGGAGAGGCTTTCACTTAATTTTAATGAAATAACCAAGATCGAGGGATTATCTGCCCTTAAAAGCCTCGAAAGACTTGAGCTACATAATAACAAAATTGAAAAAATTGAAGGCTTGGGATCTTTGACAAATTTAAAGTTCTTAAATTTACGAAATAACGACATCCAATCCATAAATAATTTGGATAAATTAAAAAATTTGGAGATTCTCTATTTGGGCGGAAATCAGATTGAAGAGATTAAAAATTTGAAGAATCTAAAAAATTTAAAAATTCTGGAACTTTCTAATAACCCTATTGAATATATTCCCGAAAGCTTTACTTTTTTTGCTCAATCTTTGAATAAGTTATATTTATCTAATTGTTCTCTTGATAGCCTTCCAAAAAGGATAAAGGAAAAAATTAAAATATAAACTTGTCACTTTTGTTTTCTCACTATTACTGATTATGGTCGTTATTATGATCGTGTTGAGGTGTACTGCAACTTCCGTCACAGTTGAGGCCAAAAATACTTTGATTGCGTGTAAAATGGGGCGTTAAGTCCTCTCCCTTCTCGACGATTTTAATCTTAAAATTTAAGGCTTTACCCGCCGAGGGGTGGTTTAAATCTAAGGTAACTGTATTTTCCGTGACTTCTTTAACCCAGACATCGGAGTTATTCAACCCATTGGCATTCATTAATTTTAAGCGCATCCCTGGTTTTGGCTCCTCTTCTCCATGGGGAAAATCTTCTCTTGCAATAGTTTGCACCAATTCTGAATGTCTCCTACCGAATGCCTCTGAAGCTGGAATTCTGACAGTAACAATTTCCCCTACCTCATGACCTATGAGAGCATCTTCAAAACCCTGCAGTAGAGTTTGGCTTCCCACTTCAAAAATCATAGGGCTTCCCAATTCTTCTGTGGTCTCAAATACTGTTCCGTCATCATAATATCCAGTATATTCAACTTTCACTATATCGTGTTTGTTAATTGTCATTTTATTGCCATTTATCGTTTTTGTTTATCATTCATTAAAAAGAATTATTACTTTTTTAATGAATTTTTTATAGCTTATAAACCGATTATTTTGAAAATTTTTCCTGAAAATTATAATCGACAAAAAAGCTTACCATTATCACCACTCCCTAAATGGTTCACTTTTCATATTTCTGCGATTTTACTTAATTATATCGGTAATGAAACAAGTTTCCACAATTTTAGAATTATCTATTTGGCTTATCTTTTCCTCAATTAATGGGTTAAACTCTTCAATTGAGTCTATCTCAACTTTTACAAATATCCCACATTCTCCACTTAGTCTCCAAATATCCGTGACTTCATCTATTGATTTTAGTTCTTTAAGGATTTTTTTAATATTTTTAAAATCGGGTTCAATATTAATCGTTGCTTTTATTTTCGGCTTCTCATTCAACCGGTATTTGATTGTAAACTTCTCAATAATCCCCTTTTTCACCATTTTCTTAACCCTGCGCCGAACAGTTGCCTCTGTTTTTCCTACCACTTCGGAGATATCACTGTAGGACCGCCTTCCATCTTCCTTAAGTTCCTCTAAAATTTTTAAATCAACAACGTCAACCATTTTATTTCAAATTTGATTTTAATTTTGTATATCTTTATATATTTTTTCAATTATTATATCCCTAAACCAAAAGAAACAATCTTTACTAATTAAGAAAAAGTGAAATTTCGTTATTAAAAGTTTTTATTTTAAATAATTTAGCTTATTTTTCTAATAATTGTTGTGAAATTCCAAAAATATCATTAAGAAGAACCGCTAGTTTCACTTAGAAAAATATTTAAAATATAAAATAGCGAATAGTTATTCGAAATTTCTCTAGGTTTTTTTGCTTTTCGAAGTATCTCTTGATCCTTATCTCTGTCCTCGTTTTGAGTTCGACACCAAAAAATCCAAACTCTCCTATTAGAAAGTCGGATACGGCGAAATAGAAGGTTTTGGTATCAGACAAAGAACATCATATCAGTAGTATAATTATTTAATTGATTCTTAATTTTACAATAGAGTATGGAAGGGGATTTTTATTTAGGTTTAGACTCCTCAACACAGAGTCTTACAGCCCTTGTTATCGATTTTGATCAAAAAAAAGTGGTCTATCGAAACACCCTAATTTTTGATGAGGCCTTATCCCAATACGGCACCGAAAATGGGGTGATCACTTTGAAAAATGAGAAAGAAGTTCATTCTTTTCCCTTAATGTGGGTTGATGCGTTAGAGCTGATGGTTAAGTTCATTAAGAAAGCAGGAATTGACTTGAGTTCAATTAAATCTATTGCGGGTTCTGGACAGCAACACGGAACCGTATATCTCAATGATCGATTTGAAAAATCATTACAGAATCTGAAAATTAACCAACCGATATCGGAGCAAATTGATAGTTCCTTAACCCGAAGGACAAGTCCCATATGGATGGATTCGAGTACTAAGGCTCAATGTAAGGAAATACGGGAAAAATTAGGAGGATCGAAAAAGACAATAGAAATTACGGGCTCCGATACCTTTGAAAGATTTTCTGGTCCCCAAATAAGAAAATTTTATCAAAATCAACCGGATCGTTACGAGCAGACCTCAACAATCCATCTGGTAAGTTCCTTCTTAGCTTCAATCTTGCTTGGAAAAAATGCGCCTATAGATTATGGAGATGGCGCAGGAATGAATCTGATGAATATTAAAACCAAGAACTGGGATAGGCGAGCACTGGATGCAACTGCTCCACGCTTACAAGAGAAACTCCCTGAACTGTGTAATTCCTTTGAGATTATCGGAAGGATTACCTCTTATTTTTCCGACAAGTATGGCTTTAGTCCAGACACTCAACTAGTGGCATGGTCGGGGGATAATCCTAATAGCTTGGTCGGATTGGGGATTATAGAGAAGGCAAAGGCCGCTATTAGTTTAGGAACCAGTGATACCTATTTTTCTTATCTGAAAAAACTCTCATTTGACTTTAAAGGAGAAAGCCATGTCTTTGGAGCACCGACTGGAGATTATATGAGCCTTATCTGCTATAAAAATGGCTCCATAGCAAGAGAAAGAATAAAAAAGCAATATGATCTGACTTGGGAAAAGTTTTCCGAGATCTTACAAAATACCCCACCCGGCAATAAAGGAAAAATTATGCTACCGTATTTTCTACCCGAAATTGTTCCCTTAGTTTTAGAGCCGAAGGTCTATCGATTTGGATTAAATGCTAATGATATTGAAGGGAATGTGAGGGCAATTATTGAAGCCCAATTCTTATCTATGAGGCTTCATTCTCAATGGATTCTGGAAAAACCTGACCAAATCTTTGCAACGGGCGGCGCTTCAGCAAATCGCGAAATTTTACAAATTGCTGCAGACATTTTTCAGACGCCGATTCTGAGATTTCAAGTTTCCGATTCTGCAGCGTTGGGAGCGGCCTTAAGAGCCGTGAAATCTTATTATGATCTCATAGGCAAAAACCTAAATTGGGAGGATTTGAGTCATCACTTTTTAGATATACAAGAGTCCGAAGTCATACACCCTCGGAAAGAATATAAATCTCTCTATGACGATATGCTCAAGCTCTACGAGCTTTATGAACAACACGTGATCAGCGGAAAAAAGGAGCCCAAAAAAACCCACAAGAAATTTGTCAGAAAATATTTTGAATAATTACTTACTAAGGACTACAAAACTTAAAATTTTTTAGCAATCTATACTATTAAATATTAAGGAAAGCAAAAGGAGCCTAAAAATGTCTGACGTGCCAGAGAACGTAAAAGAAAGCTTAAGAGAAATTGGATTAACGGACTATGAGATCTCCATATACTTAACTCTCATCAGTAAAGGGCCGATGGATGCTCGGGAACTCTCCGAAGAATCAGGAGTCCCTTATTCTCGTATTTATAACATTCTAACTCAGTTAGAAAAAGAGAAAAAGTGGATAATTAAGGAAGAAGAGTCGAGACCAAGCCGATATTTTGCTAAGAGCCCCGATGAGGCACTTGTTATAGCCAAGAAGATTTATAACGATAATTTTGATGATCATTCTGAAAAAATTATTAATACCTTATCTCCCATTTATCAATCTCACGATACCCCAATTAAAATTGCACTCTATGTACATCGAGGGAGGGATGTATGTATTAAACGATCGCTCTCCCTAATTAAAATGGCGAAACAAGCGATTTATTTTGTATCGGCAGATTATGATTTTTTAAATGTATTTTATGAGGATATTAAGAAAGCACGCGCTCGGGGAGTTATTGATATCAGGGTACTCGTGGAACAAGAAGCTCTGGACGATAAAAAATATATCAAGCTTTTAAAAAAGTATGATGAAATCAGTAATATCCGATTCAGAGATCAAGTATTTGGAAATTCCATTATTATTGATGAAGGAAAAGATGCCTTTATCATTCTGACCCAAAAAATCTTTAAGAAAATTTCTTACTTCGGAGTAAAGACTGACCATATAGCATTTGGTCCTTCCTCGCTGTATTATTTCAGTTATCTATATGATACCGCTAAAGAGATAGAATTTTAGCCTTCAATTCTTTTCCCAGTTGTTATTTTCTATAATCTTAATGTTCAGTATTTACTTTCTTCGCATATTTTTTGAGATCACTTTTTCAAAAAGAACATAAATTATCCTTATTATTAGGTTTTATATTGGGGGTCTCTGATCGCACATCCCGTCTTTTTCCCCTCTATCATGAATTGAGAGCATTTTGAGCAGGTAATACAAGTCTTCTTTTTATCAATTTTTCCAATTGTAAATAATTGCTCTGGGAAAGAAGGATTCGCAAATGCCATTCTCCCAAATCCACACATATCCACTTTCTCACTCTTAATGAGCCTTTCTCACGATATTATTTTAGTTATTTATGGGATTCCGCAGAAAAATTAAAACTAAATAAATAACATTGTTTTGAAATATTTTGTTTTTATTGCTTATATTTATAGATACCCCTCCAATTTCTTAGTTTTCTCATTTTCAACATTAGCAAAAGACAGGTCTGCAATTAAAGGAAGAAAATTATTCAATTTAACGATCAGCGAAAGAAGTCCCCATCCCTTTAGGGTGGGGATGAATTTCGTATATTATACAAACATTTTTATATTTGTTTTTTGGTATTATCTTAGTAACCAAGTGAATAGAATGGGATACGAACTTGATAAAGGTGCTCATTCGGTGTATTCATTAAACTACCATTACATCTGTTGTGTAAAAAATCGAAGAAAGATATTCGATACCGATGAAATAATCAATAGATTAAAAGAAATTAATATATCGTTAGCGGAAAAAAATGATATTAAAATTCTTAATCAAGAAACCGATCTTGAACACATACACATTATATTATATTCAAAACGAAACCAACGACCCACCTTACAAAATTCATCAATTCGTTGAAAGGAGTATCATCACGATACCTTTTTCAAGAATTTCCAGAGATAAAAGAAAAAATTAATGGATGGGCATTTATGGTCTCCGAGTTATCTCTTGGTTACGACCGGTCAAGTTACATTAGATCAATTGAAAAAATATGTTGAATCATAAGGTGAATAGAAAGTGCAATTAAGTCAAAAAATTCGGATATATCCTACGGAAGAACAATTACAAGTACTTTGGGATTTATCGGAAAAATGCCGTTTGATTTATAATTTTGCACTTTCGGATCGTATCAACACTTGGAAAAAACAAAAGAAAAAACCAAAGCAGGAAAGAAAATACATAACATACACACAGCAACAAAACAGATTACCAAAAATTAAGGATAACTATCCGGAATACAAATGGGTGTATTCTAAGGTTCTACAAATGACATTACGGAAACTGGATGCAAATTATCGATCATTTTTTTCGCTATGGAAAAGCGGAGACAACCACGCAAGACCACCTAAATACAAGGGAAAAAACTATTTTACTACTTTATGCTATAATCAAAGCGGTTTCAAGACTAAAAATAATACTATTGTATTTTCTCACGGCCATCCTTCCAAAACACTACTCAAATTTGACATTTCCCATTATTCGCTTAATAAGGAAGTTGAAAGGGTAAAACAAATTGAAATATTTACCAAAAAATGCAAATGGTTCGTTTCCATTACGTACGAATTTCAAGAACCGGAATATATGGATAACGGAAAGTATCAAGCCATCGATCTGGGAATTTTGAATCTCGTGAGTGCGGTAAACTTAGACGGAAAATTTATCCAAATCAAGAATAGACGGGCAGATCTCTATTGGAAGAAAAAACTTCAAGAAGTGCAATCTAAACGGGATCGCTGCAAAAAAGGATCGAATAGATGGAATAGATACCATCAAAAATTATGTAAAATGAAAGAAAAGTGTGCTAATCAACTCAGAGACTTTCAACACAAGATTTCCAAGCAAATCGTGGAGAATACAAAAGCAAACACGATCATCGTAGGAGACTTGAATGTAAAGCAGATGGCACGGAAGAAAAAAACTACAAAATCACCCAGACAAAACAAAGCCAACAAAACACTTAACCACTCACTACAAAACACGGGTTCATTGGGGAGATTTGTCCAATTCTTAACCTATAAGGCAGAAAAAATAGGTAAAAGAGTAATAAGAATTGACGAGTCTTATACCACACGGACTTGTGCAAAATGTGGAAGAAAAGCGAAACGCGATTTGTCCGAGCGTGATATTAGTTGTGAATGTGGTCATAAGATGGATAGAGACTTAAATTCCGCTGTTAATATTATGGTAAAGTTTCTCACATCTGCTGACCTATCGCATCAACCCTCTTTGAAGGAGGAATCCTT
>JAWOCD010000102.1:0-60416 GCA_046483985.1 Promethearchaeia archaeon | reverse complement strand
GGAAGAAAAAAACTACAAAATCACCCAGACAAAACAAAGCCAACAAAACACTTAACCACTCACTACAAAACACGGGTTCATTGGGGAGATTTGTCCAATTCTTAACCTATAAGGCAGAAAAAATAGGTAAAAGAGTAATAAGAATTGACGAGTCTTATACCACACGGACTTGTGCAAAATGTGGAAGAAGGCCGAAACTTGATTTGTCCGAGCGTGATATTCGTTGTGAATGTGGTCATAAGATGGATAGAGACTTAAATTCCGCTGTTAATATTATGGTAAAGTTTCTCACATCTGATGACCTATCGCATCAACCCTCTTTGAAGGAGGAATCCTTTCTAAAGCAATGGAATGGATTTTCTACGACACACAGCCCTAAGATATGCCCACCAGCTAACGCTTAGTGGACTCGTAGGAATCTCCGTCCTTTAGGGCGGGGAGACTTCAATTTTCTCTACATTCTGTAAATAAAGTTATGAATGAAAAAAATTCACCGAGACTCTTAGATAAGATCGAGCAGTGGGACATACATTGGTTCTTGAAAATATATCAAGACGAAACTGCGAAGAAAATGCGTCCCTTGGCAAAGGTGTATTCATTAATGGGGAATGCGATTTTCTGGCTGGCGATCGGAATTATAATTTTCATTCTCAATAAAATGCAAGGAAATTATTTCTTGTTCTTTCTGTTTTTCGGAGGCTATTGCCAGTCAATTGTGCTGTTTCTTATCTTACGCTACGGGTTTATAAACCGAAGACGCCCCTATCGTAAACTAAAAGAACACGGAGTGAAAAAGAATGATGATTTTATTCGAGAAAGCCGGTCTTTTCCGTCCGGGCATTCCACCTTCTTTCTCTTTTACGGTCTATTATTTTCATTTTATTTTGAAAGTCATTTTTTATTGATCCTCTTTTTAGCAATGGGGCTCTTAATGGGGATGAGTCGATTAATATTAGGGATGCATTACCCCAGTGATGTTATTGCAGGAATTATCAGTGGAGCTGTATTTGCACTTCTGTACTTAGGATTTATGTATCCGTTCTGGATTGAACTGTTTACTTTCCTATTTGATCTAATTGAAATTCCATTTCTTTAATCGCTTTTTCATAGAATTAAAATTATTTTTCTTCGAGTTCTTTCAAGCGCGGTCTAATTTCTGTAATTGCCAAATAAATTGCTAAGCCAGCGATAGCAATCCATGTCTCAATTGCATACAATCTTCGGGTGACCATCAGCTCATAAGAAATATCTGTCGCCCTCCCGAATAATGCACCCCCCGTGGTTTCAGTTGCTAGGGCAAAGAACACCTGATAGGCGCCATAGAAGATCTCGAAGGCAAAATTAAGAATAATAATCCAATGCAAGATCAATAACAGTAATTTTACTACTTTTTTCTTCATTTTCCAAACCAAAATTTAGATGTAAGAATGAACGATGGGAAGTAAAATTTAAGGTTTATTAATTGTAAAAATGAATTTAGAAATAGTGAAATATTATGAAATTGCCAACTTGTCATAAATGTAATAGCATAAATTTTTGTTCCGTAGGCCGAAAGAGTAAATTAGAGAATTGTCCTATGAGAACTTCGGCGGAGAAGCTTCAAGAAGCAGAAGAAATGTATCAGACGGATGATCAAATAAAAAAAGCTACAAGAGTTGCGTCCACCGTAGAAGCAAAAGGCTATATTAAATGGCCCCGATTAAAAGATACAATCGAATATGCAAAGGAACGAAGATATCAAAGGCTTGGTTTAGCATTCTGCGTGGGGTTATTAAATGAAGCACGTAAAATTGCCGATATTTTGGAGAAGTACGATTTTGAAGTCTGCTCCGTGTGCTGTAAAACTGGCTCGATTAAAAAGACCGATGTGGGGGTACCAGAGAAGTATACTATGAAATCTAAGACGGGCTATACAATCGGATGGATCACATGTAATCCCGCAGGTCAAGCGTTGGTATTGAACAAATTTGGAACAGATTTGAATATAATTGTGGGGCTTTGCGTGGGACACGATATAACCTTTACCGAGTTGTCCGACGCGCCCGTGACCACATTAATTGCAAAAGATCGATCGACTGTTCATAACCCCGCAGCGGTCCTTTTTTCTCATTACGGAGAGTCTTTTTTCACCGAGGATTTACGCGAAAAAAAATAAGATTCCTTTTTCCCTTTTCCTTTATTTCTTTATCCGCTCACTGACTAATATTTATTCAGTGAAAACTTTGATTAATATCGAAATTTTATTAAAATAGACGTTCAAATACTAAGAATATATAGGTGATGTAACTCTTTCTTAGTCAGTAATGGGTAATTTTTTAGAAATTTTTACTTCTCAATTCAAAATTGAAGATTTATTGAGTGAATAATGGGATGCATAGAAAGAATATGCATCAACTATTATACCTTCTTCTGAGTATGTAATTATTTTAATAGGGAACCCTGTTCATAATGTTTTCCAATCACTATTAACCATTTTACGAGGTTGCTTATGAGGAAATGCCCATAAAATACAAAATATATGATTATTATGATAAAACAATCAGAAAGGATGAAAGGAACAATTAAATGGTACAGCGAAAAGAAAGGGTATGGATTTATAGAATCTAAAAATATTGACGAAGATGTATTTTTACATCATTCTGCCATCTGCCATAGCGATGAGATTTGTTTTTATTCGGGCGATCGTATTACATTTACAGTCAAAAATCAGAAAAAAGGACTTGCTGCGGAGAATGCGAAACCACTTATTGAGAATGAATATCTGAAAAATGCGGAAGGAAGAAATGATGCGATATCCTTTAAAGACCTTGCCCCGTCTAATCTTCAAGGCGAGCCACCTCAGAAGACTGAACAAAAAAGCAGTGAGGTCTCTTTTTCGGATCTCGATCTTATTCCTGAATTATTACATGGGGTTGATGATGCTGGCTATATTGAGCCCACGCCAATTCAAGCACAAGCGATACCACTCGTTTTTAAGGGTCGTGATTTATTAGGGTGTGCCCAGACCGGAACGGGGAAGACTGCCGCATTTGCGCTTCCTATCTTGCAGCGGTTGGTTGAGAGTTCAAAAAAGAGCAATAAAAAGCGTCGAATAAAGGTATTAATAATTGCTCCTACTAGAGAACTTGCCATCCAAATTAAAGACAGTTTCAACACCTATGGAAAGTATACGGGATTAAGATCCACCGTCATTTATGGAGGGGTTGGACAAAATCCGCAAGTTCAGCAATTAAAACGCGGCGTTGATATTGTTGCCGCAACGCCTGGGCGATTACTGGATTTGATGAGTCAAGGTCATGTAGATCTTAGGTCTGTTGAGGTTTTTGTATTGGATGAAGGTGATAGAATGCTTGATATGGGGTTTATCCCCGATGTTCGCCGGATAGTGAAAAAAATACCCAATAAAAACCGCCAAACCTTGGTCTTTTCGGCCACACTTCCTAACAAGATCGTTCAACTTGCGAAAAATATCCAACACAACCCACTTAAAGTACACATTTCTCCTGAAAACCCCACCTTAGACATTATTAAGCAAGCGGTGTTTTTTACATCGAAAAGGAAAAAGCGAGAACTTTTGAAATATTTGCTCCGCGACCCAGCTTTTAAACGTGTTTTGCTCTTTATGCGCACAAAGCGCAGTATCAAGAGACTTGTAAAACATTTGAAACGGAAAGGTGTCAACACTGAATCCATACATGGAGATAAATCGCAGACCGCACGCCAGAGAGCCCTTAAACACTTTCGCAACGGAAAAACTCGCGTGCTGGTAGCCACCGATGTTGCTTCACGCGGTATTGATGTGGATGATATTTCCCATGTTATTCAATATGATCTTCCTGATGTGCCTAAAACCTATGTACATCGTATTGGTCGGACGGCAAGAGCGGGTTCGGGAGGAACTGCAATCTCATTTTGCGAAAATAAGAAACGCAGTATGCTCAAGGAGATCGAAAAACTGATCCAAATGCATATTAGTGTGATTAAAGACCATCCATTCGCTTACTGAAGGGATTCTAGAGAATTCTTATCTTGTTTATTTCTGTATTTTTGCAGTTTTGACAATTCGTACCTATCCAGAAAATGACTAATGAATGCTTAAGATTTTCTTAGTTCTTTTTTTTACCACTAAAGTGCGAAAAATTTTTCTTTGAATTGGATAATCTCAGTTCTTGGAAGAAAAAAAATTCTTTCTTACAAAATTTCCCATAAGTTTATTATACGCCCTAACTTTTTGTTATTAGATTAATTGGAATGACTTCAAATTGTCCAATGATCAAAAATTGTAAAATAAATGAATAAACATGACTAAAGAAGGAACAGTTAAATGGTTTGATAGCCGTAAAGGCTATGGATTTATTACTACAGAAGAAGGCGAAGATGTATTTGTTCATTATTCCGCTATTGAAGGGGACGATGACACTTACAAAAAGCTGAACGAAAACGACAAAGTTGAATTCGAGGTCACAGAAGGCAAGAAAGGCCCTCAAGCCTCAAATGTTGTCGTAACCGAACAAGCTAATCCCTACGAACGCAGTAGGAATAGTAATTATCGTTTTTAATTTGTACATACGTACTAAACTGCAATAAATCTGAAATTTGTAATGTGAAACACATTACTACTATATATAATAAGTAAGTAGTAAGTAATAATAAGAAACGAGTAAGTAAGAACACTCCTATAAAATTGTTATTGAACCTTATACTTTTTTTTAATTTTCATTTTTTATACTTAATGGTATTTTTTGACTCTATTAACTCTTTTTCAAGTGTTTTTATGCTAAAAAAATAGTGGAGTAGAAATATGCTTTTGATTTTATAATGTATCCATCCCGTCTCGATATTTTTCCATAATTTTATCAATTAACATTGTCCCTTTCTTAGTGCCCCTCTCTTTGTTTGAATGAGAGTTTTCCTTGTAGTTATTGCGATAAAAATGATGAATTAAGAACCGTAAAACTTCGGATTCTTGTCTGATCCCGAGAGAAGATTTGATCCATTCAAACCTATCCTGGAGAAGACCACTCAGTTTAATACGAATTTCTCTATCGTTTTCATCCATTATCCTAAATTTTTCGTTGTTTTTTAATGATTTTAGCCTAAATTTTTTAAATTTAATCTCATTTTCGGTTTGTTCGGAGCATCCCGTACATTACATAATCAGAATCCGGAATAAGCTTTTTTCCCTTAATTTCAAATTTAAAGTGTTCATATAGCGAGATATTTTCTTCATGTGCCGTTTCAAGATATATAGGTACCCCCGTTCTCTCTGAGAATTCAATCATATTCCCTAAGAGTTTTCCAGCATATCCCCTTCCTTGATATTTTGGATCCACGCAGAAGGAATATAAATAGATATAATCTTCCTTTACATCCGTGAGCGATTCTTGCTTGACTTGTTTAATTACCTTACCCAATTTTAATTGCTTTTTAACGAATTTTAATCCTAGTTTCCATATTACCTTCAGAACTCCCGACCGTAATTGCTGATTTAAGGTTTCTTTAGTATAAGCGCTGCTCAACCAAATTGCAATTCCCTCTAATTCATGGGATGGACTCATCACTAATCCATACTTCACTCCATAGCGAAGAAGATATTCAAACATATATTTCGCTTTTTTCTTTCTCCGATTTTTATTTGGAATGGTATAGACTGTGATGGGATTATTCATGAAGGCTCGTGCAAAAATATTCGAGGCAAACTGCACTTCAGACCTTTCCAAAATATGGGTATTCCGAAATTCGGGTTGGTTCGCATTAAAATAAGACGAAATCATTACATAAAAAAATAAAGAATAAAAGAAAAATTTAATTCTAATTCTATTCCTTGAAAAGTGTCTTTACATCATCTTGAGCCAGATAGAAGAAGATAAATAGCGGATAGATCAAGATAAATATCAGAAGCGAAGAAAACATGAGAACAATTCTGGAGTGGTTTTTTCTCAAAAATAAACCCGCGGCACCGATTAACATAATGCTTCCGACAAAAGTTAATAAGATTCCTAATATAATAATGAAAAGCTCTCCAGTCTCCAAGGATTCAAGCAGAGTGGGGTTCATTATCAGCGCCATTCCGAATATTAAAAAGACGGCGGCTAATAACAATGAAATTCCACCGATTAGTTTTAATCCCAATTCTGGGTTTATCCTCGGCTTTCCTTTTACTGATGTGGGATTTCTTTTAACTTCTTTATCTACATAGAACAGGAGCATTAGCGGCAAAACAATAAACGAGACGGATAAAACGACTACGGCGGTGTCATATTCACTTCCAACAAAAAAGAGAGTGATACAAAAGATAAGCGCTGCATATATGATATAAAACTGCAAAACTTTTTTGAATTCCTTATCCAATATATACAGTCCAAAAAAAACTACAAAGATTGCAATAAAATAAGTGATCAATATATGAGACACACCAATATCTATGCCGAAAGAGGCAAGATTATTGAGTTCCCCAATTTTTGGCTCGATCACTCCATCTAATATCTTGATCGTAGAATCGTAAATCTTGTGACGGAATAGAGCATCAATAATTGTATGAAGAAGTCCGCCTGAAATGCAGAGAAGATAGGCGTTTTTCCAATTCACATCCCGCTTTTTATCATCCGAAATGGTTAAAAACCTTGGGTTCCTTTCTACGGAAAAACGAGAAAAATAGGAATAAAAATAGGCCAAAGGAATTGCCCATAATAAGAAGGGTAAAAACCAATGAAAATCCAAGCCTATTAGCTCTTCTAAACCCAAAAGATTTGAGAAAACTTGTCCATGGTCGGGCCCAAGCCAATTATTGAGTAAAAAGATGATGGCAACTTTCTTATTAAACTTTCCATCTGTTAAATAAATAATCGGGATAACAATAGAGAGTCCAATGATAAAGTGACCTGCTTCTGCCATTTTAATTCACCTTTAATAACATTTTCTATAGTTTGATAATTAATTTTAGATTAAGATTCTTAAAAAGTTTTTAACGATCTGCGTTAAAATGAGTTCAAGTCTTTTATGGCATGGTAGTTCAAGTTTCCTCACTTAATAATGTATTTCAATTTAATTTCCTCGTCTATTTCTAACTTTAACGCTTCTCTTACAGCCTTTCTGACAAGATAACCCCCTACGTGCAAAACAGTATCCCTTAGGATTGTATCTTGATCCATTGAGGCATTACATGGATATGCGTGGTGTGCACTGCTTATTTTCTCGTTTAAACTTTCATCTCCAATATGCTTACCATTATTGAAATATTTTGAATTTAATTGTTGCACGATATAATATGTAGATCCACATGGAGCAGATCGAAGTACGCGAGAGTTTTTTATCCATTCCTGCTTCTTATCAACCAAAAATGAAACTTTTGGCTTTCCAATTCGGAAATGACGAATAAATTCTTTAATTAACCCATGTTCTTCTGTTAAATTGAAGCCTACCTTATTATATTGATCTTCCTCATCATTTAAGGAACAAAATGGTTTCGGGAGACTCGCTTGAACGTTATGGCTCTCAAATTCCTTGAGTACTTGCACCTGCAATCCAGGGGGAATCCATTGCGGATCTTCGATTGGAGCGATAACCGCGGGGATATTGTGCTTTTTGCTGTATTCTGGTAACCCAGAAAGTAAATCTGGATGGATCCCCACCACTATAAGAAAATCAACTGCTGGTATTTGTTTGGGTAAAAAAGTTAAAGGTTCTTCGATGAACGGAGGTACATTTTGCCCTATTTTTTTGAAGAAATAAATTGAATCGGAGAAGCTATGTACTTTCTCCCTGCATTTATCACATTTGAGGTTCTCATCTAGGTCTTCACAAGCCTTACAGAAATCGTCATCATTAATGAGATGACCGACAAATTTTTTTGCCAATGTAACGGTGTCTGGGTCGGCTCCATAAAAAAATCCCACGTGATATTCTTTTTCTTTACGGCTCATAATTAACTCACCTTTTTATGTTTCTTATCTATTTTGATAATAAATTATAAGAATAAAAAAATAACTTCGAACATGATCGTATAACTTTTTAATTTCCAATGTTTTATCTTAATATGGAAATAAGGGGATTCCTAAAAAAAAATAAAGTACTATCTGTTATTATAATCCTATTTCTGGGGTGGATAATAACACTTACTGGGTTAGCATTCACTGCGAACAAGGAGATTATTTTCTATGATTGGTTGGCTATGAAAGATGTTTCCGACCAATATAGGTCTCAAATTCCACTTTTACGCTACTTTCTAGAACCCATTATAGGTTTATCGTTAGTTTTAAATGGATATAATATATCTGCAGGTATTATCTCTACAGTTATAATTTATAGGATAGTTTATTTTCATTTAAAGAAAAAAGGGTATTTAGAATCGAAGAAGGCGAAACTTCTCTGGTATCCGGTGAAAGACTTGATTCGATTTTCGTTTATGGTGAGTTCAGTGGCCATACTTTTAGGATTGCTACTGGTTTGGATTATATTTTTAACAGTGGGCTTTCTTTATGTGAATCTTTACTGGATGGCCATCCTTCAAACTTTTATTTTTATCTCCGTAACTTTAATTATCCTAAAGGCTGTTGTTATACTTATAAAGTATATTCATCCGAAATTAAAATTAAACTACAAAAATAAAAAGCGCTATAACCTTCCTAAAGCGCACACAAAACCAGTTAAGTACTTTCGCATTTTTAGGAGAGAATTCGTATATGTTATGGGAATATCCTTCTTAGTTGCCGGATCAGGGATGATTCTATTAACTGTGCATTTTCCGATGCACGAAATAGAGACTGATTTAGAAGAAGATGAATTTCTTTTGGACTTCCACATCCATACGTATATGTCAGATGGTTGGATTTCACCTGAAGAGAGAGTAGATTGGTATATGGCCCATGGGATAGATGGGGCTGCCTTTTCTGATCACGATAATTTAAGGGGTGCTGAAGCGGCCAGTAAGTATGTGGAAGAGCATAATCTGGATTTCAAGGTTTTTTATTCCATGGAATGGACCGATCATGAAAATGGAATCCATCTGAATATATTTGGATTGAAAGAAACAATTGTACCCCTTGAATCAAAGACCGAGGAGGGTCCAAAAGCAATGAATGCCGAAGAAACTATCAAATATGTTAAAGATAATGGCGGATTTGTCATGGTCAATCACTATAATTATAATGACAATCCAGATGGGGGTTTCGGAACTCCCTATTCCCTGGAAGAATTAAACGATTGGGGGGTAGACGGCTTTGAAATTGTAAACGGAGCCCATCCGCAAGATCTGAGAATTAGAGAATTTTGCCTTAATAAAAGTTTAGCTTGCATAGGAGGCTCTGATATACATGATAATAGAGAATTGAATACTTTTGTAAAAATAAAACTGAATAACACAGAAAATTATAATGTTACTGATGTATTTAGTGTCTTGAAACAAAATACCCATGAAGTTGTAGGAATAAATCTCAATCCGAATGAAGTGAGATTACATGAACTTTTCTACGCTCTTGAGTTGGATTATATTGAAGATTTCACGGAATACTTACTGAATTTAAACACTTATCAACTGCTTTCGTGGATGTTATGGTCAACAGGTCTTTTTTCACTATTTGCCCTTCTGTATCTTCGGGCTAAGAAATGGGATCTCCAAAAGTTGAGAGAAAAAATTCTTTGAGAATCTCACGCCTTTAGGCGTGAGTAGTTCAAGATTGAAGAACCAATCTATATAGTCTAATGTACTGATCATGCATTAGAGAATATGAATTTCACGCCTTTAGGCGTGAGTAGTTGAATCCTCTAAGTTTTCTTCGCCTTTCTGAGTTTTTATTCTTAACCAGTGATCGAGATTATACCAATTCGTTTTCGATTTCCGAATTCCAAGATCCGTTTGATATTTCCGTTTCCAAATTCCAATTATGATAGTCCCAATATTTGAAAGAAGCATCACATATACTCCAATTCCTGCGTAACCCCGACCAAAATCTCCTCCAGTTGTCCCGCTACTGAAGATCATGTTGGTAAAAAAACCAATAACGATCAATGCGGTGAGGGGATACCAAATTCGAAGTACTCCCGACAATATGGGTTTCATGATACTCAGAATTGCTAAACTAATCCACGATATTAGAAAAGCCTCAGTTATAAAGGGCGTTAAAATCCCAAATAGAGTATCTACCGAATAAATATTGTTAAACAAATAGAGATGTGTCCACGTAACTATGCCATCATCGATAACTGTCCATACAAGGAATGGCGATATCAAAAATAAGATTTCCATCATTCCGACAAGTACAGATTCAAGAATTAAATTCTTCTTGGCTTCAGTTTGGATATCCTCTGGTTGATTCAAAACATCGTTCTTATATCTTCGATAGAGAAAATAGATAACAACTAAGGATATAATACCAATAATCGATAACAAAAAAATGAAATGGATGTTACTGTGAAACATCCCCCCTGTATAGATTTTCGAAGAGAACCATACATTATCTTTCCCTTTAAATGTGACTATAAAATAAAAATTGATACGGGAATTTAATAAGGAAGCAGATAGATCCCTCTCCCAACTATCATCTTCTGTGCTGGTTAGTTCTGCCGATTCCCAACGGGCTCCGACAATGTCTAAATATTTATACACCACTTTTACAGAAGCAATCTCATTCTCTGTCTCAACATTTATCTTTGTCCCTAACGAATCTCCAATTATTGTAGAACCCTTCTCATTATCACTTTCTAAAGTGATATTGGGGGGACTTGGACCATCCTTTATTATATAATCGATAAAGTATTTTGTCGTATTTTGATATCCTTCCAGTCCATGATGACCGTTTGGATAAAGTTGAATGAACTTATTCTTATGGGGCACGGCATCTAATGTGCCATTGACGCTGGTATATGGGAAAAATTCATCGGTGGTTCCAAATTGCCAAAACATAGGAGGTGTTTTCGCCGAATGTAAGTAATAGATGGGATCAAACCGCAGATTTTGATTCTCCCAAAAACTATTGGGAATATCTTCGGGAGATTTACTCCATATCCAGAAAAACATTTTATTTGGAAATTTGAGTACCTGTTTAATATCTCCAACCGCGATGAATGGGACGGCTCCAGCAATCCGCTCTCCAGAAATTCCGGAGAGCCACATTGTATTTAAGCCTCCATAAGATCTTCCTGTGACCATAATTTGGGACTTGTTAATTAACGATTGATTTTCTAAAACTCTTAAACCTTGTATAGCGCCACAGATTGTTAGATAATTATGAGAGGTCTTGTTAAAATCCCCTTCAAAATAAAAATTTTTGGGTGATGGTTTTGCACCTTCTGAATTTCCATGCCCGGGGTGATCATACGCTAAAACGATAAATCCCTTTTCCAGGTATTGAAAGGCTAGGCGAAAACTCTCATTAACATTTCCATTTAATCCGTGCATACAGAGACATCCTGGATTGGAAGAATTACTATTTTTTGTATTTTCGGGATATATGAGGTATCCCTGAAGTTGCAGCGTTTCTTGAGATTGTCCTACCCAATTTGGGGAATTAAAAGCTATTTCTTGTTTGATAAATTCATATTTTTTTCCAGAATAAGGATTTTCATAATCCAAAGTATTATTCTCTTTATATTCAATGTTTAAATCCGTTTCATTTACTCGTTGCATTTCATTTTCCCAGAAATTTAAAACATCAAAATCGGATGGATTCGAATTTGATGCTTCTATGTTAATCTTTTCTTTCTTGTATACCCTTGAATTAGGGGGGTAGATATCTCCTACTTGGATTATAATACATAAAATTAAAAGAGAGAACACTATAATAGCAAGATATTTAGAATTTTTATTAATTTTGAAAACCTTTTTTTTATTTATATTATAATAAAACTTTATCTTCTAAAAAAATTGAAAAATTATGTTCTTTGAAAAACCTTTTCTGAAGAGACTATAGATTCTCAGAGTTACAGAGAATACATAAACTTTTTTTCGAATGGCAAATTATTTATACTATGGATAAGATTTCTGAACTCATAGAGACAATACAGAAAAAGTTCAATATTATTGGTAGGCAAGACGAATTAGAGAAAATAATCATTGCGCACTCGGTCGGAAAACATATCCTAATCGAAGGAGAAGTAGGAGTTGGAAAAACTACTTTAGCCAGAGCAGTGGCAGATTATTTTGATAAGGATTTTTTCCGGATCGATTGCAGTGAAGACACGCTAACCCACAATTTAGTGGGATATTGGAATCCTCCGATGGTAATAGCAGACGGATATATTGAAGACTCCTATTTATACGGGCCATTAGCTGAAGCCATGATGAATGGGGGATGCTTGTTCATAAATGAGATTAATAGAATGCCTGAAAGTACTCAAAATGCTTTACTTACCTCGTTAGATGAGCGAATACTTAAAATTCCGAAACTAAAGACAATAGAAGCGTCTGATGGATTTTTTGTGATTGCCACCCAGAATCCAGCAGCTCATGTTGGAGTATCTGTGCTCGGAGAAGCATTAAAGGACAGATTCATTTGGGTGAAATTGGAATATCAACCTCCAGAAGAAGAAAGAGCAATCATTAAACAAGAGGTTGGATTAAACGGAAAGGATGGGGACAGAATTGCAATTATTTCCCAAAAAGTCATTCAAGAAACGAGGGAGCGTCCCTCCCTCCGGAGAGGTAGTTCTATTCGAGGAGGTATTGATTTAGCCGCACTTGTAAATAACTACGGTGAGCAAGGATTGGATAGCTCCAAGGTGTGGGTGAATTCAGCAATAATGGCGCTTTTCAATAAAATTGAATTAGAAGATGGCATTACTCGCACCAAAAATGATATCATTACAAATATCGTTCTGCAAGTGTTAAACCAAACGGATTTTCAATAATCGATGACTTCTCCAAAGAGCACTCCGAGGAGAAAGAGAGTAAAAGATTATTTGTACGTCGGACGGATCAACCGCCAGATGATGAAATCTTGCGCCATGAAATCTTGCGCCAAAAGAAAAAAAGCCCAAAATATTACAGAAATTTGGCAAACAGTTTGGATTACAAAAATGTAAAAGATATGACCTATCTAGCGATTAAACATAAAAATTTAGAGGCAGTGATGGGTCTTTTAAAATCGAATGTTTATGCCGCTACTGATGCTTTGGATTCTCAAGAGGGACTGAAATTCTTTAGCGAGAAATCCAAAGAAGCCAGTTCAGTGATGCCGGAATTGTATTTTTTTATCCGAAGCCCAATCTCCGAAGAATATAAAGCAATCTTTCGCCGTTTAGCCCGACAAAGTATTATTCGGACCTCATTAAAGATTACCAGCAAGGGACTTAAGGGATCTCATCGAAAGTTAGTTCCGTATTATAAGCCTGGAATGGCAGAATTTGATTTAGATGAAACCATCCAACAACATCCGTTGAAAGTCCACAATAAGACCCTCACCTATAATGATATTTTTGGAATTAAGCGGATGAAAGAAAAACGAAAAGTGGTAATGGTATTGGACTGTTCTGGCAGTATGTACGGCAGCTTACTGTTAAATGCAGCATTAACAACTTCAGTATTAGCGTATAATATGGATAAAGAGCACTATTCGATAGTTCTTTTCAATTCGACGGCGATGGTTATGAAAAAAATGGATGAGCGAAAGCAAATCGATAAGATAATCGATGAAATTCTTGATTCCGAAGCTGTTGGATTCACTAATATTCATATCGGTTTGAAAAAGGGACTAAAGGAACTTGAGAAGTTGAAGCATCACCAGAAAAATCAGTTTGGAATTCTTATCACCGATGGGGCTTTTAATCGAGGGAAAAATCCTCTTGGAATCGCCCGCCATTATCCAAAATTGCATGTGATCGGAATGCCCGCCGAAAATGATGCGGAACAAGGCATGAAAACCTGTAAAAAAATCGCAGAGGTGGGTAAGGGAAAGTTCTATGCCGTGGAAAGTTACCACGAAATCCCGCGAGCATTAATTAAGCTCTTGTCTCGGGCATAAGGGCTTCTTCTCCTAATAAGAGAAAGAAAAAGGTAAAATAGCAATTGGATTTTTATTAAACGTGTTCTTGAATTTCTTGTATGAATTCTTTGGCTAATGCTATATATTCCCCAGTTTTAACTTGTTTTGCTACAATTTCTTTGGTAGCAACTGGGCTTTTGCTACAGAGACCTTTTAGGGAAGAAAACAAGTTCTCTGCCCCGGTTGATCCTTCTGTACAAAAAAATGCTACCCTCTTAAATTTATCCTTTTTTTCCAAAATATACGTTCTCAAGGCCGGAGTCATCTTATTTGCCCACACGGGTGTTCCCAATATGATGACATCGTAATTTTCTGGTTTCTTTTGTGTGACACGCAGATCCGTGGTTTTTTCCCGAAATGCATCAAAACCCGAACGGAACCACCCAATGAACCCCTTCCTTTTCTTCGTATCGATTAATTCTTCAATATCAGCGTTGAGTTGTTCTGCAATAAAATTAGCTATTTTTCTGGTATTTCCCGTTCTTGTATAAAAAACGACCAAATAATTCATTTTAATTTCCTCATCTTTTTATTCATTATAATTTTTTGTTTATGATAATATTGATTTTTTATTGAATTTAAGGATGCTATTTATTGTTTATTATATTTACCACTAGCATGGTAGTTCAATTTTCCTTCATAACTATTAAAAATTTATTACCTCCATCCTTATATATAATTAAAGAGGATAAATTATCTTAAAGTAAAATAAGGAGCATTTTAGATTGGTTCGACCGCCGACAGAAAAAAACATTTGCCTCAGATGTAAAGGAGCACGCCATCTGTGCGGGAAAGAAACATGTCCCATCTTACTGAAAAGTTCCATTATGAAAAAAGTAGTTCCATTTGAGATCGGGAAAACAGAAAGAAATGTCGAGCTGTTCGGTCCCAGCCCACCGGGATTTTTTGTAGGCAGATATAATTATCCTCGTGTAAACATCGGTCCGTTAGTTCCTTTTGATAAAAAAAAACTGAATACGAGTATAAATTCTCCTGATGCTCATGTTCTAGATGCCCCGGAGTTATGGTACGGAAAAAAGATGCAAGAAATCATTTCCTATCGAAGCAGTATGGTCAGGAATAATTTCAAAATGAATGTAAAAATACAACAGCCTAAACTTAAAACGACTCCTTCTCTGAAAGAACAGAGATTCTTAGAACGATCTCAACTGCTCTCAATGGCTGCGCGTCCCGTCGATACAGAGACTAAATTACGCAAAATGAGATTTGCAATGACCATGGATAACCATTCTCTCCCGCTTGGCCCAATCGGACAAACAAAAAAACTAAGAATCGTAGAAAACGTTAAAGTTCATCCAAAAGTGGATTATTGCGTATCCGATACGGACTTGAATGCCCAAAAGGCGATTTCGGATCATCTGTATTTGGACGGAAATGTTCCGCTTTCCATTATCCAACGTGTATTCTCAGCGGGATTATTGGGCGAGAAAAAGCGAAGAAAATTGGTTCCTACACGATGGTCCATTACGGCAATTGATTCCGTAATCTCCAAAAAACTCATTGAGGAGATTAAGAAATTCCCAGAAATCAACGATTATCGGATGTTTGAAGCGACCTTTTTAGATAATCATTTCAAGATCTTGCTTTTTCCCGGGAAATTCTTGTATGAAATGAACGAAGTGTGGGCACCTAATTCCTTATGGAATCGAAATATTAGAGGCGTTCAGCAACAATCGACCCCTCAAATTATGACCGATTATGAGTTTTACCGTGGACGAAAATCTTATGCAAGTAATATAACTGGCGCCTATTATGCCGCTCGAAAATCCGTGTGCGAATACCTCTATCGTATTCGGAGACAAGCCCGTGTCCTTATTTTTCGTGAGGTTTCTGGCGGATATGTAGTTCCTCTGGGAGTTTGGGTCATTCGAGAAACCGTGAAAAATGCCTTAAAGAAAGAACCAGAAAAATTCGATAATTTCGAGACCTCTCTTAACCATATGGCTGACGGCTTAATGATTAAGCTGAAATATTGGAAACATAGCAGTGAGATTATCAATTTCATTCAAGAACAAAAGACGCTGGACGATTTTATCTGAATAACTCCCTGAGATATATCCCCCAACCAACGCTTAGTGATTCGTGGGAATTCCCCTTATTTAGGGAGCGGGGGCTTCAATCAAACTTAAATTCAATATTACTCTATCTACTATTACGTTTTAATTAAAAATTAAGATAGGAATATATTAAATCTATAATGACTCAATTGAACGTTAATTACAAAAATACTTACACAGGCATATTCGCTCTTAACTATTTTACCCAAGGGGTTAACCAATCAATAGTTGCAATCGTTATCCCTATATATTTACTTAATCTGCTTACCACAATAGACGGCTCCGCTATCGGCTTTTTGGCTTCTATATCATTGGCACCATGGGCTATAAAATTTCTATTCGGGATCTTAAGTGATAAATACGGAACCAAGAAATTAGGTCGCCGAAAACCTTATATCACACTCCCTATTTCATTAGGTGGTCTCATTTGGATTATTGTGCCGTTTTTAATCACTGCAAATAACGCTATTATCCTTTTTACTATTGCCGGCTTTTTGATTAATATTGGAACTGCGATGGGCGATACCGCGATAGACGGAATGATCTTAGACTTATGTCCCGAGGAAAAGTTGGGGAAAACGCAAGGAACATGTTGGAGTTTTAGATCATTAGGCTCAATCGTGGGCGGTCCTTTTTTGGCGTTTTCCATCTCATTTATCCCTGCTGAATTCATTTTTATTATATTAGGTGTTATGATGATGGTCTTCTCTGCATTAGTGCTATTCATCAAGGAAAAAACTTATTATGAAGACGTTGAGATTGCAAAAAACTTGAAGCTCATGTTTACCAATAAGCGAAATTGGAAAGTATACGGATTTGCTTTCTTAAATGCAATTGTAGATGGGGTAATTGTGCTCTATGTTTCGCTGTATGTTCTCGTCCAATGGGGACTTGTGGGTGCGCAAGGCGCTTCAATCTCTCTTTTGGAAGAAAATATTAACCTTTATTTTCCACAAGCTATTGTAGCGATGGTCATTGGAATAGGGGTCATATTTGGAGCCTTGATTGGAGGATATTTATCAGACGAGAAATCACGTAAATTAGCAGTATATTCTTCATTCCTAGTTACCTCTGCAGCATTATTACTCATGTTACTTCCGGTTACACTCTGGCTTTTATTTATCCTTTCTGCATTTCTGGGATCCACTTGGGGCTGGAGAAATAGCGCTTACTCTGCAGTTGCGGGAGAGGTCTCGAAACAATATCCAGAAATGGACAGTACTTATTTTTCTATTTGTAATTCCTTTGCGAATTTTGGAACGACGCTAGGCATATCAATAGTTGGAATGATTTTTGCCGCCGCAAAAGGATTTACGGGAGATATTTATGAACTCTATATCGTAATCTTTATAACTATGGCTGTACTACAGAACCTCGGAATTATCTTCTTCGTCATGCTTGATCCGAAAGAGTATGAATATAAATTGAGCGAACAACGCCAAAAACTACGTGAGGAAGACGAATTAACCAAATAGAAGTCTTAAACGAATCTTTCCTAAAGTTAATATATTAAAAAATAGAATACTAAATAATTTAATAAATTATATGTGAGTTAGATGGATGAAAAAAAATTAAACATGGAAAAAAGAACTAAAGGGTATACAGAAATGCCCCTCTCTTTACGAGTTACAATTATTGCCATCACTGCGGCGTTATATACTGCCTTAGGCTATGTTTTTCAACCTATCAGTTATCTCGGCCTTCAATTTCGAGTAGCCGAACTTGTTGTTGGAATGTGTATTATATTTCCGTGGGAGGGCATTGTAGGAAATGTAATTGGGGTTTTTTTTGTGAATCTCACGTCGCCCTTAGGATTAATTGACCTTCTTTCGTGTATCGTGAATATTCCAGCTCTTTATTGTATTGTATATTTCCGGAATAAAGGAACCCTCAAATATTTGGGCGGTGTTTTATATTCAATTATTATTTCGGTATATGTAGCTATAATAATAAAATTTGTTCTTGGATTTCCCATTTGGCTAACTTTCTTGCAAGTTTTGATAACCGAAATAATTCTGGCAACTCTGGGCATTATTCTTTTTGAAAATGCAAAAAAGACAATCAATTTTAATTTATAGCGAACGAAATTCCTCACTTCTTCAAATTTGAAGAATAAAATCTTAACTCCTATTTTTATAAAATATAAAGTGTAATAATGCGATTTATATAGGTTACTTCTTATATTAATAATACAAATGGATGATTTATAGGAAAAATGGAATCTAAAACATTTAAAATAAACGAATTTTTAACCTTGAAATTGGAAAATCAGCGGACAAATATCTATGTAAATAATGAACTGTTTACGCAGTGTAAATTCCTACTTTTAAATATTCATAAAAACTCTATCCCCGAATTGGATTCAATAGATTCTATTGATGAAGCGGAAGAAATCTTAGATACCTCTTTAGAAGGAAATTTTACAAGAACGAAAAAGTTAATCTCTTCTGAAGTTGAATTTTGGGCCCACTGTTCTAATATTCAAGCATGGGCGGAAAATGAATATGATACTCGGATTTTACATCGTAATCTTGCGTTTCCGCTGTTAAAAAAATTAACCGAGGCGGGCGATCCAGATGCCCGAATGGTATTTCGGGAAGAAATTGCTCGCAGATTAGCCAGTAATTATCCCGCCGTCATTAAATATTTAATAAATCAAAATTATCTTGGTTTTTTAACGGCAGATGAATGGAATGCTCTCATAGATTCAATCGACTTTGAGGTGATCCGAGCGTTAGCCAGAGAAAATACATTTATCGATTCAAATATGTCGTATTCGATCTACGAAGAATGTAATTTTATCTTAGATAATTATTTTTTTTATAACCTTTTAGAGGGAGGAACAAACGATTATCTGAAAATCAACGAAGATTACGATATTTTTTTAGCTCTTGACACGTTAAAACAAAAATTACTTAACAATTGTAAAAAAAAATATGGCGCCTTGTTTATTAAGAAGGTTGAAACCGATTTATTAGAAAATATCGAAGAAAATATAATAAATACTATTTTTAGAAATGTAGTTGACAGAAGTAACAGGATCCCTTCAAATTCTTATAAATTATTTCTCGATTCTTTTAAAGATCTCTTAAAAAAGTATAATATCTTATTTACTTTCTATGAGGGAGAGATTTTTGAAGTTCGCTCAAGTAGACGTTATATAGATATAGGAACACAAGAGCATTACATTGAGAATAAATTAGTAATTTATAATAGAGAGATTGAAGCTATCTCCGATATTGAAGGGCTCAGAGAACTAATTTCATTAGAGGGATTAGATTTATATTATAATGACATAGAAGAAATGGATGGTCTTCAATCTTTACCCAAATTAAAGATTTTAAACTTGAACCATAATAATATCCGTCAAATCAAGGGTTTGTCTAATGCTCAAGAACTACTTGAATTACATTTGGAATATAACTATATTGAAGCCATAGAAGGCTTAAAAAATCAAGAAAAGTTGGAATTCCTTAACTTAGCGAATAATTCCATCGTCGATCTTAGTGGATTAGAGGATTTAGAGAATTTAAAGAAATTAGATTTGCAGAATAATAAAATTAAATCGCTAAAAGGCTTAGAGAACCTAAAACAATTGAAAGAACTTCATTTAAATAATAATTTTATCAATGATCTTAGTTTACTCTCTCATTTAACACAACTTGAAGTGTTATCGCTCTCATTTAATTATATATCTTCCTTGGAACCCTTAAAAAACCTCAAGAACTTACGTCATCTGAACTTAAATGGGACACGTATTACAGATATAACTCCATTAACGAATTTGTCGCGATTAACAACTCTCAAAATATCAGATACAAGTATCTCCATTATTCCAGAGCAGTTTAATAACCTTAATGAGTTGGAAGAAATTGAATTAATTAATTGCGAAATAGATTCTTTTCCCGATTGTTTGATTAAAAAACTACTCTGCTACTCTCAAGATGATATTGCCGATTTTGAACGAAAATATCCATCTAAAAACGCTCTCTGGAGTAAAAAACCAACAATTGCATTTAAACGATGGCTCTGGAAAAGATTGCTGATCAAAAACCATTCTGAATTCGAGAAAACAGATATCCTCCAATTTGAAAAGGAAACGGGAAAGAATGCCATCTGGGGGTTTAAACCTACTAAAAATTTTCAAAAGTGGCTTAATAAAAGAAGTCCTTAAGCACAGCACTTAAGTTTTAAATCTTCTATTGTTTAACGATCTGCGAAAGAAGTCCCCATCCCTTTAGGGAGGGGATATCATAAATTCGGGAAAACAGGTTGCTGGGATTTTTCATACGACGTGTTAAAGGAAAATAATGTACTGAAGTTATTTTTTGGTTATTCCTATTGCTTTCCAGAGTTTAGGCTCTGAAGCTAATATTCCCCACACGCTGAACCCAATCATTGCAATGAGAGTCCCAAAATTCATAAGCGAGGTGAATTGGACAATTATACCCCACAATACCATAACTCCAACTAAACATAATCCACTAATGATCCACTTCTTTAAGAGAAGTTTTTTCTTGATTTTTAATTTTTTCATGGAAGATGTAGTTTTGTTGGAGGATTGATAGCTTGCCCATCCCACAAAGGGGAAGGCTAATGCAAACATACCAGCTATTAGAAAGAGAATTTGATGGCTAAATAACAATGGAGTGAGTTGTCTCTGGAAATACGGTCCGGTGGTTAGACAAATCCAGATAGATTCCAAAGGACTGTACGGATACAAAAGTTCTTCGTGGTTGAAAATCATCAATGGTTCTTCCCAATTCCTTTCTCCGAGATCATTGGTGCCCCCACGGTTTATTTGATGTACATCATCCCTTTTTAGAAATGTCTCAACTTCCTTTTCCCAACCATCGGGAAGCGCTTCTTCAGATAATAACACCCACCAATGAAAAGGAGTTTCCACCACCCACACATGTTCATATTCCAAATTTAATAGAAGAGAAGCCATAACAACTGCTTGACCCTGACAATCATCCGTCCCCCGTGTAATGCATTCCGAGGGAGTCGCTTGATGTGCCATTATTCCATATGTTAGAATATCAAGCTCCCATTCGACTTCTTGAAATGTATAATTTCTCACCGCTGTCCCGATCTGTTCAAAACTCATTTCAGAATAGTTACTATATTCGTTCTTGAATTGGTCTGCGTAGTCGTTAACTGCATCCGCTTTGGGGGTAATCAGTTTATTTTTTTTATTTACTCTCACGTTTATCTGTTGAGGGACTTGCCAAAAAGCTGGAAAGAGGAGGAGTGCCATGAATAAAAGACCCCATCCGAGGGCTTTAAATCTACGGAATAAAATTGGTCTTCTCCGTTTTATAAAACCAAGGAGAAAGACTGGAAGCATAATGAATAAAAAAATAAGTAAAATCCCGGTGATAAAGACCCAAAAAGTAGCAAGAAGGCTAAGATAATAGACATAACCGAATATCGCAATAATCAAGCCGAGATTTTTTTTCAAGATTGAAGTTTTCATTATGATATTTTAAATTATCTTAAATTATTAATTTTAACTTATAGCTAAAGAATCCTTTCTGGATAAATGGAAAAGGTTTTCTACGAGATATAGCCCTAAGATTTCTCCTTATAGCAAGAACAACAATAAAATTCAAGATAATCGGAAGTCCATAACTTTTTGAGGCGTTTATTGGATAAGAAAGAGTTGGATTCGATAAATTCATCGAAATAGATCGTTCTTTTGCATACCCAACATTTTCGTTTCTCCTGGGGAAATGATTTAAAATTATATTTAAAGATCTCTTGTAAATTCTTTTTGTAAAAACTAAATTGGGATTCTTTAATCCTTCCCAAGGAATATAATCCTAAGGTTAGTGCATATTCAAATAAAATGTCCACGTTTGTATTCGATACTATAGATGTTGGGATACTACATGACAGACCGTAGGTATTGGCTAATTGGGTTAATTTTTCAGTGGTTAATCGCGTTCGTTTATCCAAATCTGATTTACTCCCGCAGAGAATAATCTTATCCCTATTCAGCCCCATCTCGTCTGCAAGTTCGATAAAGTAATCAAACCGCTTGGACGTTTTTCGAAGGGTTACATCGCAGACCAAAATTAAACAAGCTGCTCTTTTATAAAAACTCACTCTAAGAAAATCATATTTTGGCTTACCAGCTAAGTCCCAGAAAAGTGCAGAGACATTTTGATTGAAGAGAAAATAGTTTTTAAGTCCAAAATTAATTCCAATAGTATTTTCTGGTTTTTTACTCCTAGTGGGATTAAGCATATGGTTAACTAACGAAGTTTTACCCACATTTGACCGTCCGTCAATAATAATTGGAATCAAATTATCCTCAACAAACTCAATATTATATCCAAATTCAATAAATTAATAGAATTCTCAATACTTAATTCTTTTGTGAAATACTTATTATTTTATATTAGATTCGTGAATAAAGATATCTTCATAAACTGAAATGATGCAGATAACTCGGTTGATTAAACATGTCCAGAAATATTTAGCGAACGATATCTATCAATTACCTCCAAATGCTCGCATTAATTCCTTTATCCTCCATTATTACAATGAAATCGTCCGACATTGGAATACGCTCAATTATATTATTAACAAGACGCTAAGGTATATGGGAACTGGTCACGTACAAGATCCATCCGTCAAGGCAACTCTGTTTTATCTCAGCTATCGGTTTTATTATGAGCGAGCAAAATTAGATCGACTAAAAAATGAACTGGAAAAAGGAACAATATTCAATTCTGATTTGAAGAAACTAATTAATCAATTTATACAAAATGTCAATTCTTTTTCCATGAAAAAGGCCCTTCAACATAAAGAAAGGAAAGAAATCCTCAGTATCAAGAGTTCTATTCCTTCGTTTACAATTGATAGACTTAAAGACTATCTTTCTTTAAATCGAATTCAAAAGGAATACGAATATATGGATAAAATGGGAAATGCACCATTTAAATCGCTTCGGATTAATGATCTTAATCAAAAAATATCGAACGAGGAGGTCATCAAAAGACTCACCAAATTTCTAAATTTAAGCGATAAAGATCTCATATTCGATGAGCATCTTCCTGAGATTATCTATATCCCCAAAAAATACAAAACGACTTTGCTTGAGAGTGAATTATATCGCCAAGGGTATATTCTCTTTCATGATAAAGCCTCTTCAGTGGTTATAAAATGCTTGAAGCCGCAATCTGGGGATTTTTTGCTCGATATGTGTGCGGCTCCGGGAATTAAAACCAGTTTAATGGCTCAAAAATCAAATAATGAAGCTTTAATTATTGCTAATGATTTCTCTTTTGAAAGAATTATCCAATCAAGAAATTTACTCAATAAGTTAAGTGCTGAGCAAGTTGTTTCTCTGAATGCTGATGCAATTTCTCCGCCTATCCGAGAGGGTGTAAAATTTGATAGAATTCTCGTAGATGCGCCTTGCACGGGCAGTGGAACCTTTGTGTCAAATCCGGAACTTAAATGGAGACAAAATTGGGAGTTTCTTAATCAAAATCTTATCTTCCAAGAAAATCTGTTAAAAAGTGCCTTACATTTGCTAAAAAATGAAGGTGTTTTGGTGTATTCAGTTTGTTCTCTTTACCCAGAAGAGGCAGAATTCCAGATGCTGAAATTTCGGGATCAATTAGAACCCTTAAATTTACCGAAATGGTTATCCTCTAGTTATATAATGGGGGGGAAGACGATTCAAGGAACTGGAAGGCTTTTTCCTACTCTGCAGAACACTCTTGGTTTTTTTATCGCAAAATTCAAAAAAAGAGGAATATAATTTAATATATGACAAGTCAGAAATATTATACCGTAGGTCAGATAGATGCGACCGGGAAAACTGGACCACATGGGAAAGAATTAGAAGATTTTAGTAAGGCAAAATGGTCATTATTTAAAGATATCGATATGGAGATGCTTGAGCAAATTGTGCAGGAAGATATTGGAGCAGAGCTGGAAAACTTGGAAGACTTTAGCGAAGATTGGACAATTACAATTGAAATGTTCCCTGAAGTGAATATTCACATTCTATACACATATTTTGGGAACGAATTCGGTGATATGATCGAAGGCGAGCTTAAGTTTTTATATTCGGGTGACCATGTACGAATGGTACCAGGAGAGGATACTGTAACATATATCGATGTTGTTCTAGAGTTTTTAAAACGTTCTATTGAAGATCAAGAACCTTTTGAAAAAGACTACGATACAAAAACTGAATTAATGGAAAAAGTCCTAGTCCAGCGAAAAGACCCTTTCAGATTGCTAAAAGAGGGAGATAAAGAATTGCTCGAACAATTCTTAGGCGCTAAAGTCGAAAAAGCTTCTAATGGCTGGATGATTCAAAAGGAAGTATTTCCCGGTATATTTGTGGAAATTAAATATCAAAATAAAAGGGGCTTGGATATTTCCTACTCGGGGGAAAATCTAGAAAAAATCGGGAGTTATCATATTGAATTAGTAGCGATTTTTACCATCAATCATATTCTACGCTATATTACCCTTAATAATCAAGACAAAGAATTACCAGATATCTGTTATATGATGTTTTCACGCTATAAAACCAAAAGGGAAGGCTGGAAACATAGACACAGATAAAACAAAAAAATAAGGAGAATAAAAAAATTAGTTTGCGGTCCAGACAATTGCTCTGCCGTCTTTATCGACCCGTTTTATTTTCTGAGCGCTTTCCAAATCAGACATAATTTTCCAAATTCCTGAGTTGCTCAATTTAAAATATTTTCGTAATTCAGGGGTTGTCATTTTGGTTCCATTCAGCAAGTTAATAATGAGTCGCTTGATTTCCTCAGCGGTATCCTCGTCAGTTTCTTGTTTGCCCTCTTCCTCTTCTTTTGCTTTTTCAACTTCTACCTTATTAATTATCCGATTCGCGACCTTGTTTAATTCATTGATATTCTTTTCAATACCTCGTGGTTTCATAAAGAGACAGCACAATTCCAAATCCCTTGGAAAGGCAACAATATAAAAATTATCGTATAATATTGCTCTTGGTTTTTTTCCGGAGTTTCCTCCTCGGAAGGCAAGATAAAAGTTCATGGCAAAATCGTTAAGATTTACCGAATTTACAGAGTTATCAAATTCCTTTTTCCATTTCAGAAATGGACCATCGATCATATCAAACCCGATTAAAGCCGCCCCAAAGAGTTCATTCTGCTCAAATCTCATGCTTAATTATTCACCTTTATCTTCCTTTTTAATACATTTTCAAGTTCTGTTTTTATGTGTTTCATTAATTTACTGCGTTGAGAAGGATCAATCGCGGTTAAACCTAAAGTTTCGACGTGAAGCACATCTTCTACACGACTTGAGCTCATTCGTCCATCTTTTTTGACTAAATCTTGTTTATTGGCCACTGCTACTATTTTGCATTCGCTTCCCACGATATTATTGGTAAAATCGATTAACTCACGAGATGTTAGTACATTTCGCGGACTTGAATCGGTGACAATAAACACGAGATCAGAACCAATTAAGTATTCTTTCATATAACGTTTGAGATAATTTTTTTGACCGCCGAAATCCCATACCTTCAGGTTATAATTACCGAATTTAACTGTTTTAAGATCGAAACCTTGGGTTGGTAAGTATACCCGGTTTATTTCCTTCTCTGCGATAAGTTTCATCATTGTTGTTTTTCCTACCCCTGGTTGACCGATTAGACTTATCTTTACCAAGTCATTAATCTGAGAGCTTTCCATATTTCATCAAATTGTAGGTATATAATTATTCTATATGTATAAATGCTAACGAAAGAATATGAATCAGAATAATATCTGGGTATTATCTACTTCTGGTATATAATTTTCATATACCAGAAAGAATAAAAAGAGAAATATTTGTAAATTAGAGAATTGATATTAAAGGAAGGTAAATTTTTATGTAATATGATATTAATATTAAAGTAAGGAATATTGTTATTTAATATGTCTTAGGCCCATTTTAATGTTTTGAAGATGAAGAAACTTTAAGAGATTTTTTAACTAATGCTTTAAACGGAGAAAGAAATGGAAACTTTAGAATTTCATTATGTTTTAATTATTGAGCTATTTGCCCTTTTTGGATAGCTCGATTCAATTCATTGATGTTCTAAGTTGGGATGCTCAAACCATAAATAAAGAGGAATAGAGTGTTTTATCTTAACTTGATTTAAAATAAGATGCACATAGAGAAAGATTTAACGAATCAAAAAAGACAAGATATTGTTGATGAGATCAACTTTCAAATCCCCGATTATTTGAGATCTCTCTATTTATTTTTAATTCATTTTTAGAAAATTCCCAAAAAGTCGGGATCATTTAAATGTCGTAAAATCGTAAGTAAGAAGGGAGGAAATTTTGATGGTAGATTATAAGAAAAAACAAAAAAGAATATCTGAAGAAATTGCTAAAGAAGGAACTTTAGCGAAATGGAGGGACTGGAATTGGCAATTAGAACATTCAATTAAGACAATTCAAACCTTTGAAGAGGTTATGGGAATTGAATTTAATAGTAAAAAACGGAAAAAACTAAAAGAAACAATTCAAAAATTTCCATTGTCAATCACCCCCTATTATCTCTCATTAATTAATGTTGATAATTATGAGATGGACCCCCTTTACAAACAAGCATTTTTAGATCCAAGAGAGCTTAATGTGGGGGATTATGAGGTTGAGGATCCCTTGGCAGAAGAAAAGGATAGTCCTGTCGAAGGCATTACTCATCGTTATCCTGATAGGGTGCTTTTTCTTGTTAGCA
Organism: Promethearchaeia archaeon; assembly: GCA_046483985.1. GTDB lineage: Archaea > Asgardarchaeota > Lokiarchaeia > Sigyniarchaeales > SOKP01 > JAWOCD01. The sequence goes on along the minus strand of JAWOCD010000102.1, from coordinate 33,610 downwards.
ATAGATGTTCAATGTATTGCCGACATTGTACTCGAAAAAGAAAAGTGGGCGATCCTAACTCAATACCTTCAAAATCGGATATTCAAAAAGGGTTAGATTATTTACGAGAAACGCCTCAAGTAAGAGATGTTCTATTATCTGGAGGTGACCCCCTTATGTTATCCAATGAATACCTCGATTGGATCCTTAGTCAACTAGACGAGATCCCGCACATTGAGATTGTACGGATCGGAAGCAGGATGCCAGCAGTTTTACCTTATAGGATTACGGACGATCTAGTTAACATGTTAAAGAAACATCATCCTTTATGGGTAAATACTCATTTTAATCACCCACGTGAAATTACTTCTTCTTCTCGGACAGCTTTGAAAAAATTAGCAAATGCGGGCATCCCCTTAGGAAATCAATCGGTTTTATTGGCAGGAATCAACGATTGTCCACGAATTATGAAGAAATTAGTACATGAACTTGTCCAAAATCGGGTAAGACCATATTATTTATTTCAGTGCGATCTTTCCCCTGGATTGGAGCATTTCCGCACTCCCGTTAGTAAAGGTGTTGAAATACTGGAACATTTAATTGGACATACTACTGGTTTTGCTGTCCCCCGGTATGTAATTGACGCTCCAGGGGGCGGTGGTAAAATACCCATTATGCCGGATTATTTAATATCTTGGGGTACCAATAAAGTTATACTCCGGAACTACGAAGGCGTCATCTGTAGTTATAAAGAACCTGATTCGTATGAAACTGACTTTTGTGATAGGGAATGTGCGAATTGTACACTTCGCTTAAATTTAGAGGAGACTGAATCTGTTTCCAAGGCAATAGGGATTACTAAATTGCTTTCCAGTAATAAGAAGGTTCCCTCACCCTTAACACCAGAAAAGTGCGAACGTCTAAAAAGAAGAAACACAAATGAGCAGATAAGTGAAACTGAAGAATGAATAAATCCAAAAGTAATTCATCTTTAATTCCCGACTCCCTAAACCGAATACTTATCGTGGGTAGTTGGTCCAAGGAGCAAATAACGATTGAGAATATTAAACAGAAAAAAGATCTAGAGGTATGTGCTTATTTAAGTACCAAAAATCCCGAAATCATCTCTTTAGTTGATGATTATACTCTAGGAAAATTCGATGATATTAACGGGATTGTGAGATTTGCACAGCAGAAAAATGTTGATTTAGTTCTGGTGACCACAGCTGAGCCGCTTAAAAATGGTGTGATAAACGAATTAGAGAAAAATGAAATCGCAAGTTTCGGTCCAACAAAAGAAGCAGCCCGATTGGAAACCGATAAAGCCTATACCAGGAGATTAATGAGACGTCATAATGTTGGTGGAGCCCCTACTTTTGAGGTTTTCGATAATGGGGAAGAAGCGACTACGTTTGCCGAACAGCTTGAATGGAAAGTCGCAGTAAAACCAATAGGTCTTACAGAAGGGCTTGGAGTAAAGGTATATGGGGACCAGCTAGCATCTCCAGAGGAAGTAAAACAATATATACATCGAGTGTTGGTAAACAATATTGGAGAGACAAGTAAAGTTATTATTGAAGAAAGAATGAAGGGAGAGGAATTTAGTATCCAATGTTTTGTACATGAGAATCGAGTCTTACCTACACCCACAGTACAAGATTTTAAAAAATTGTTACCCGGAGGCAACGGACCGAATACAGCAAGTATGGGTTCATATGCAACGACTGATTTTTTGCTTCCCTTTATGCAACAAAGGGATTTTGATATCGCAATGCGAATAATGAGAGATACTCTTGAAGCCTATCATTCTGAAACAGGAGAAAGAACCCAAGGATTCCTCTATGGGCAATTTATAATTACGAAAAATGGCATTAAACTGGTGGAATATAACTTCAGACCAGGTGATCCTGAATGGATAAATACGCTCTCTATTATGAAAAATAATGTCTGTGATGTCATCTTTAAATTACTACATGGAAAAAAGGTAGAGCTTCAATTTGAAGCAAAAGCGACTGTATGTAAATATATTGTTCCTCCCAAATATCCTCAAGAACTTTATCAAACGCTTGAAGTTTCCTTTGATAAAGAGGAGATACAACAAAATGGAGTAAATATATACTACAGTTGTGGTCTTGATGATCAAGATCGATTAAATGTTGGCTCAGAGCGAGGAATTTCATTTATCGCTAAAAACAACTCCATTCAAAACGCGAATAAGAAAGTTGAGAATGCTATTTCTAAAATTGAGGGAAATTTTAAATATCGTCCAGACATAGGAACTAAAAAATTAATTGAAAAAAAAGCGTCAAAAGTCTCAAGATTAAGACCCATGAAAAATCCAGAATTAAATTTTCGAACCGTAAACGAAAGTGAATATATAAAAATTCATGATTTTGTGGAAGGAATAAGGATATTAGAGTGCTATCCCGTGCATGTATATAGAATTTTATTTCGCTACTGTGCAAATACGTGTTTTGTTGCTGAAGATTCTAACAATAATATAATTGCGATTCTATGGGGAATCCAGTCTCAAAAAGATGAAAAAACCTTTTTTTTCTGGCAGATTGGGGTAGCCTCAGAATATCAAGGTATGGGAATCGGAACGCGTTTACTTGATAAGTTAGAGAATCATCTACAACAATATGGCTTATCTCGCATTGAAGTTACTGTTGATCCAGAAAATAGCCCGTCCCATAAATTATTTGAAAAAGCAGGATATACTAATATCAGCTCTAAAGAGGGGAAAACCATAGAAGTGAAGGGAAAAACTGCGATAAAGGATTACTATAAACCCGGACGGCATTTTATTCTCTATGAGAAAAATCTAGAAGAAAGCTAATTTTAGTGGGTTTCTTGGTTACTAAGAGGAGAGACATTATGATTTTAGATAATTAACCTCTCACATTCAAATCCTCAAAAAGTTTTTTTCTTTTTTTCAAATCCAGTTTTGTTCCACTATTTCTGTGTTAAGGTTTTGAAATATATGAGCTAAATTTTAATATAAGACTATCTTTACTTTTAAATACATTATGAGTGCAATTAAATTAAAAGATGGCGTTTATTGGGTTGGCGCGAACGTTCAGACAGAAGACTTGTTTGAAGGGATTTGGCCGATCCCTCATGGAGTTGCATTGAATTCCTATGTGGTGAAAGGTGAAAAAACGGCTGTTGTTGAATTAGTCCGAGAATGGGGCGGGGCAGCCCTCACTTTCATTCGGAACTTAGAATCCATCCCCGTGAAGATTGAAGATATAGATTATGTTATTTTGGATCATCTAGAACCAGACCATACGGGATTTACCTATATGGTCAATTCTTTGTCCCCTGGCTTACAATTTGTTACTACAAAAAAAGGTGCTGAACTCTTAAGAGAGTTTTATGGAATCGAAGATAATGTAATTGTGGTAGGAACGGATGATGAATTAAACCTCGGAAACGGTAAGAAACTTCATTTTACAGAGATTCCGAATGTCCATTGGCCCGAGACAATGGTTACCTATGAAGAAGAGTCTAAGACATTGTTTTCAGGTGATGCCTTCGGAGCTTTTGGAGTTCATCGCGGCACGATTTTTGATGATAAAACCTCTGACGCGAGTAAGTCCTACTGGGAAAGTGAAATGCTCCGCTATTATGCTAATATTGTCTCTATGTTTTCCCCCCAAGTGGATAAGGCTATAGAGAAATTAGAGGACGTGGATATTGACATAGTGGCTCCGGCGCACGGTTTAGTTTGGAGGGGGAAACCAGAGGTGGTGATCAAAAAATATAAGCGATATGCAAGTTATAATCAAGATTACGCCGAACCGCAAGTCTGCGTGGTTTGGGGCTCAATGTATGGCAATACAGAAGTTATGCTCAATGCAATTCTCCGAGGAGTTTCAAGCCAGAATGTCCCCGTAACAGTCTATAGGGTACCTAACGATGATGTGTCCTTTATTCTGTCTGATGTGTATAAATCGGCAGGTTTAATCATTGGCACACCTACCTATGAGTATGATATGTTCCCCCCCATGAAATATCTCATGGACTTATTAAAAAAGAAACATATTTGGTACAAAAAAGCCCTATTCTTTGGTTCCTTTGGCTGGAGTGGTGGAGCAGAGCGAGTGTTCAATGAAATGACCGAAAGGATGAAGTGGGATTTATATGATCCCCTCCCGTTCAAGGGTTACCCGAATGCAGAAGAATTAGAAAAAGGAGAGGAATTAGCAGCTCAGCTCGCGGCGGACGTGAAAGAAATCCCCTCCAAAATCGGAGACGAGGATTATTAATAATTATCTCTTTTTAATTTTTTAAATTTTTTTTTAACTTATAGCGAATGAAGATTCAGAAATGAGAGAAATGTCCAAAAAAGATAGTGTAGATGGTCATAATTATGCAAATCTTTCTCAATAATGTTCGTTTCTAAATAATTGATTAACCAATCGAAGGGGGTATAAATTTAAATCTCCGATCTTATTTTGTTCTAAGGAGTATCACATTGATTCTACTTCAATGCATTTTTATAAACTAAGAATATATTTTCAAATAAATAAAAGTAAATAAGGAGGTTTTAAAATGACTGAACGAATAAATTTAAAATTAAAACCAGTAAAAAAATTAATAGGTCGAGGGATAAGATTTGAGGATGGCATGCCCGAACAAATCATCGAGGTTGCCCATAAATTTGCATTTTTGAATTCTGAGGAATATAATGTCCTACTTGGGATTAAAAAGGATAAAAAGATTAACTTACCCGAAGATCAATTAAATGATACGATAGAAGATTTAATTAAGAAAGGCTTATTAATAGAAAATTAAATGGGACGTGCGGTTCCATTTGTAAAGGAAAATGGAGGAAATGAACTATCTCCTTTCTTGTATGTTAGTCCAGTAAAAGCACTAAAAAGAAAAAAGAAAAATCGTAAATTATTTATTGTCTAAGAATATCTTTTTCATCCAATCTGGCAGAATCCACCCTCCTAGAAATAAAATAGAGCTCGTTATTAAAATAATTCTCGTAATCGGCAGGGTAATAAGGTTCAATGGAATTACGGAGTCTAATGCAGCACCGACCGACCATAAAAATATTGCCCAAATTAAGAGTTTTCCTTTGAGTTTAATTTCTTTATGCTCGGACTTTAAGGACTCCCTTCCGAAGAATATTCCAGTGGAAAACAAGATAACAATGATAGTTATTAAAAATATCATGGTAAGCCCCTCGTATCTAACATCAAGTACTCCATTTAAGGTACCAATCATTGACGTTTGGCCTGTGAATATATAATAAAACAAGAAGATCTCAAAAATCACATTCCAAATGGAAAATCCAATCATTATCACCTTCTGGAGTTTTTTATATATCAATTCGGTAAAAGCAGCCAGCCAACAATTCATAAAGAAGATGATGAATGCATTTCCTATAATAAAGTATAATCCATCCGAAATTCCTTTTCCGGTTATCAAAGCGGATAAAAAAGAGACTGACGACGGCCACCATGGACTTACAATCCCAATCCATGCAATTCCGACGAACAAGAATTCCTTTTGATTCGTGTCAAAATAGCGTTTGGCTATTCTTACGCCAACATAAGATGAAATCAAGACAAATATGATGGAGAATGTTCCACTGACAATTTCGAGCGTTCCTAAATCCATATTAAATTAATTACCTCATATTGAAATTTTAAGATAGATATAAAAATATCTTTTATAAATTAAACTTTCACTAAAGAATTTAATAAATGTTTATTTTTTTTTGAAAACTTTAGCTAAGTTTCTGACTGATCTCTTCAAATTTTTCAGTTTCAATATGGGTTTCTAGCATTTTTCTATTGTTCTCAAATTCTTCCTTTGCATTCTCGATATAATTGTGTGCTAGGCAATTTTCAATAAGTTTTAAAAGCAAGTGAGCATACTCTTTTTGGTATTCTGTGGATTCCAATATATTCGCGGCGAGTTTGTACTTTTTTAAGGCTTTCATAACTTTATCCTTTTCCATAAGATCATCCCCTTCCATTTCAATCCATTTGCTGTCTCCGAGCGGGTCATCGACTAACGGTTCGCTAAGAGTATTAAAATCGATTTTAATTGCGGACTCCTTACCAGCATATTCTTCCACTAAAGAATTAATGATGTTTTCGTCTGTTCCAAGTAAGTTTAAACTCTCTCTTAGACCTTTTTCTGGAAATCCCAAAACTTGATAGGGTACTTCTTGTACTTCCTCACTATATTGGTGAAGTAATCGAAAGATTTTAAATCCCAGAAAATCATGATCAATCATCGTATGATCGAATACAATACCTAAGCCATCTGGATTATTTTGTTGGTAGAAAACTTGATTTTTTTTATCCGTTTCACTAAAAAATAGCGAAAGGTTTGGGTGTGTGTGCCACCAACCACCGAGGAAGCCTTTATGTTCCCGTTCAATCTCATTAATATTTCCAAATTTCATAGGGGACAGATTTACATCTAATTCAGTACCTGATGTCATTCCTACGGCATCTTCAATAATATAATAATCATCTTCAACATTGCAAAAAAGGAAACCCATTGATTCTACCCATTCTTCTTTTGGGATCTTATTAGATGAATATTGAGATAAGAATTTAACCATTTCTTTAAATGCTTGGAATTTTACAATAACTTCTCTCATTATTTTATTTATTCAAATTTGATTTGAAATATATATTTTAATTTATAATTTCTCCTAATTGAATATTATAGTAGAACAATAACAGTATAAGCGAGAAAAAGGTTGGCACAATTAATGACAATGTGAGTAATCGCTCTGATACGTGTATACATTCCTCTAAAGTCTTCATAATGGCATCGAAATACTTGAGATCTCCCCAAATCCGTATATCCCTTTCAAGCGATTTTTCATAGTGAAATTCCACGGGTTCAAGATCTTCTTCAGCCTTTTTAATTAATTCATCGACTTTGTCTAGAATATAATCGATCTTGATTTTGTCCCCAATTGGAGAATAACCGCGGCTACTAAACTGCCGGGCGACGGTATGCGAATCTGAGGTGGTCATTTCACCCTTATCAATACCTCGATTTTGAAGTTTGTTTAAGATATAGGATCGGATATCCACATATGCATTATTTGCATCAAAATGGATAAGAGCCGTTTTTTGTTTTGTCTTTTTATTTTGAAAGAGATGAACTACCATGCCCCCGTAACCGATCCCGTCTTTCTCTGAATATTCTTCCAAGGAATCTTTTGCCACTCCGTAGAGCATTTCTTCTTCATTATCCTCTTTTTGGTTCGCCCGAAGGTAGTTATTCACAACGTCTATTAGGTCGTTAGCTTCAAGGCTGTCCTTTTTTATATGAATTTCATCTCCTATAATGGAATTGTGGGAGTCTATTATCATGATATCTTTATAATTAAATTCCTTATTAGTTGCATTCTCTCGTATTTCTTTCCCGACCGTAGATTCTATGTCATCTGAGGGAAGAGGATGCCGAGTTAGGAAGACTATCGGTACGTTATCCACTATGATCCCGATTAATTTTGCGGAATTTTCCATATCGCGTTTAAAGTTTGAAACCTTTCTTTTCCATTCAATTTTTTCATTCTTTTTCATATGTTCAACTTTATTTTTAATCCTTCCCAAAACTTTTTTCACTTCTTCTTCTGTTGTGAGATTTTTAGAGTGATCATTAGTGGTATGATAAACCGTCGTACCTGGAATATCTTCGAATTCTTTATAAAGATTTTCGGGGAGGTCCGAGGAACCGCATGTTTTAAAGGGTCCGAAATGGATATCGGGCAGAAGAAAGAGCCCTTTAAGCTTTTTGTTTTTTTGTCTCCTAATTGCTAAGTACTGTACTTCCACTTCTGAATCAACGCCGACTCTATCAAATAATTCTTCTATTTTTTCATCATTTCCGTCAGTCATCATAGACAGCACAAAGGCTCTGATAAATCCATATCCACTTAAACCAGTTGCATCTCGGTAAATATTAGAAACATGGAATAATCCTCGGGCATACGGAAGAGCATACAAAAATGCGCATGAACAGAAAAAAATGATAGCCCGGATGAAGAATTGAACCGAAATTTGAGCGGTATATAAACTGTATAAGATAATTCCAATGATGGGTTGAATTAATGATAATATTAAATAACCCGGTTGCTCTACTGTCGTGAACGAGAAGTAGATAGTAAAGGCAACCACATAAGAAACAATTGTTCCCAAGATAAAAAACACTTCTTGAAAGGTGATGTTTTCAAGAAGAATTGTCAAGATTTCTCCTACTATGAAGCTGCCTCCAATGATTGCGGTAAAAAGGCTATTTAATTGGATCCCCCATCCTTTCGGTGGTAATTTTAACACTGGGGCTTTTTTGGAATATAATCCGATGGTGATTAGAACGCCTCCCAACACAATTGCAAAAAAGATTAGAGTGATCAAGAGAAAATAAAAGAAAAACGATAAAAATTCAAATTTCCGCATAAAAACGGAATGTAAGATTGCAGAAAATAACCCAATTCCAATTGGGGTTGCAAAGAATACAGAATATGCTAAAGTCTTAGTAGAAAAAAATTCAAGATAATCAAAGATACCAGGGGCGTGCCGGGTAGTTTTTGGGGGTTGTCCATACATTGCTACTTTTTTGATGAAATACTTTCTTTCTTTTAAATATCTATACTTAATAATTATCTGCATTCAATAAATTTTTATAAAAATATAAAAAAACTTTTTTGTTTATGTTTTTTATTTATATTTAATGATTAATAATAAACAGCAAAAAGGCACTAAAAGTTTTGGAGACATTCTCTCTGATGGATTTCAATTATTCATCTCAAATTATGTAAAAATTATCATCCCATTTCTCATTTTTCTGGTAACCTCAAGCATTTTAAAAGTCATTTTATTGTATGATTTAAGTGCGCAGGTTACTCAATTGACTAATGAGATGGTTGATGTCTATGAAGGGCTTTTGGGGTCTAACGAACTTCAATTTACTGAGGCACAGTATGATAAAATGACTTCCTATTTGTTGTTGAGTTCAGCTCTCACATTTTTCAACTCGTTAATACTACTGCTATTCTTGATATCTGCCATGGCATCGGTAAGTAATTATTTAGTGAAGAAATACAATGGAGAAGAGACTGACTTTTGGACCGAATTTAAGAATACTTTTCGGAATAGACGCTTAATTTATGTAATTTTACTTTTTGCAATTGGGATGTCGATTGGTGCGGTCTTGTTTTATATTCCCAATGTGGTGATTTACCTCTATTTTATCTTTTATCTGTTTACTTTTCATGGGGATCAAGGAAGACAAATCAACAAGGCTAAATCGCTTTCCAAAGTAAGCGGTGCTAAAACGAGATTAATCGGCTTATTTTTGATTGTGGTAATAATTGATTACGTAGCTAATTTTTCAATTTCATTTCTCTCTGACCTCTTTCCAGCTAGTGGTAGCCTTGGTATGGTCATTTTTCTTAATGTTCTCATGGATTTACCGAGTATTCTCTTAGGACCTCTCTTAATCTCTTTATTGACTCCCCTATATTCTAATCTTAAAATTAAAAAAGAAATTCAATCTCAATCCCGATGGCAATCACCTCAACAAGAGAGATATGAACAGCCAACACCTTATGAATCTCCGTATCGTGATCAGTCCAAAGGGACCCAAACCCAACCACAAGAACCAAAAAAAACAATCCAGGAGCAAGATCAAACTAAAAAAGGTTATTATTGTCCCTTTTGTGGTTATTATGTCAGAGTGCCTAAGAAATATTGTCCTAACTGCGGAGAATCTTTAGATCCTTTAAATGAATAATTAAAATATAAATATAGAAAAAACTAAATAATTATATACAATAATGAGTATCGAACAACAAGAAAAATTGGCTCGCTATTATGTAATTAAGGGGCTACTTGATTTGGAAATTTCTTTGAGAGAGTCTGGAAGAGTAATCTTTAACTTTTATCACCCAATGAGCAGAGTAACTGAAGAGATACGGGAAGAAGCTTATGAAATCAGTGCAGATCTTGATCTTTTCTATGGAGATATGAAACTCTATAAACTTGAAGATGATACGGAAGTTATTTTCTATGAAGGAAGCACGTTTCGGCTTATGGCTATTTTCAAACCCGGAACAATTACAGAAGAGAATATCGACCTTATGGAAAGAGTGCTGGAAAAGTTTCTCTTTGAATTTGAATCCAAATATGATGATATTATTGAAGATTGGAATGGAGATAAATCGGTATTTGATGAAGCTAAGCAGATGTTGTTTGAATATCTAAATGTTGATCTTACTTATCCTCATGTTGCTAAATATCGTGGATTTGATCCCGAGGAGCCTTTAGAACAATATATCTATGAAGCTGCGGATAATTTTTCCCGAAAAATCGGATATTTTTACCTTGACAACTTAATCTATCTTACAAAAGAATTAGTAAAGGATCGTGCCCGTGAAGAGGGAAAAGATCCGGACGAGGTTGAGTTTCCTCCCTTAAAGGACTTTTATCTTGGGATACTGAATTTGAAGAAGATTGGTATGTTAGAGAAGATAGATAACTTTTTCGAAGAACTTCAGTATTACAGCAAGATCGATTACGAGAAATAAAAAAATTTATTTGATCTTAAAAATTCTTTAGTATGAACCCGTATTTTTAATTTATTCCTATTATTTTTAAACTTAAATCTAAATTACCCATAAAAGATCCTAACCGATGTATTTTAATATCGAAGAAAAATTTGATGTTGCATTTGAGAACGATGTTGCGGTTCTTGTTGGCTGGGCTGGAATAGGACTAATAGGCAAATTAGCCATTGAATCTATTAAAAATTCTTTAAATGCCGACCTTTATTTAGAAATTGAATATTTTGATTTTCCTGCAAAAAGTCGGGTGGATAATGGCCAGCTAGAGCTACCTACTGCTGAGGTCTTTTATAAATCCCGCAAAGAAGAGAACAAGCCAGACATTCTCGCTTTAATTTCCCACACACAACCGAAGAATCCTGAGGGTGTATATGATTTTTCGAGACAATTTTGTGAAAAAATAGATGAGCTAACTGACGGGCAAATTAAGATCTATATAAGTGCTGGTGCGTTGATTTCAGATAAAAAAACCGAGGATCGGTCAAAAGTTAATATTAGCAGCACCGACAAAGTAAAGCTTGACGAGTTTCTGGAATTTGAAAATACAATGAAAATGGAGAGTGGTGCTATTGCTGGAGCAAATGGAATTATGCCGACTTGGGCGGGGAGGAAAGGTTACGCTCCTGGGATTTGTCTTTTAGCCGAAACAATCCCGATGCCCATGATGAATGTTGATCCGGAAGCCTCTAAGAGTCTGGTGGAAGTCTTAAGTGCATATTTAGAGATTGACATGGACTATACCGAATTGGATAAGAAAGTAGAAGATGCCGAAGATGCTCTAGACAATTTTAAAAAGCAAGCAGATGCGTTTATGAAGGGATCAAAAAAGTCTTCTAAAGAGTTGGATTCTTATTTTCGATAACTCAATCTTTTATGTTTTCCAAATTTTGGATAACTAACCCTTTTTAATTTTTCAAAATTATATGTGATAGGTTATGAAATTTTTTAGATTATTCTCTTCCCTTTCAATACAAGGGATGAAACTGTCAAATAGAATTGTTATGCCTGCCATGCATTTAAATCTTGCTGATAAGGGTTTTATGACTCAAGATTTAATCGATTTTTATTCAGAGCGTGCAAAGGGCGGTGCAGGATTAATATTAGTGGGAGGGTGTTATGTAAGCTTATATGGAAAGGGAGTCCCTATGATGATTGCCGTTGATGACGACAAATATATACCTAAAATGAAGGAATTTACCGAAGCTATTCATCAAGCACGGGAGGGTGTAAAGGTGGGAGCCCAACTGTACCACTCTGGACGCTATTCCTTTCCTCAGATTATTGGAACAACACCTCTCTCCTCGTCTGCGGAATACAGTAACTTTAGTAAATCAACTCCCAAACGAATGACGCTTGAGGAAATAGAACAGGAACAAAAAGCCTTTGCAGATGCAGCTTTACGGGCTCAGAAAGCGGGCTTTGACTGCGTGGAAATTTGTGGTTCCGCGGGGTATCTTATTGATCAATTTCTTTCTCCCCTTGTAAATAAGAGAGAGGATGAGTACGGGGGAAGTCTTGAAAATCGATTAAGATTCCCCTTGGGGATTATTAACAAAATAAGGGATCAAGTAGACGATGAATTTGTTGTAGGGATGCGAATGGCTGGAGATGATTTTGTGCCGGGAAGTTTGACATATAAGGATAAACCCCCCATTGCGAAGGCTTATGAAAGTGCCGGAATTGATTACATTAATGTCACTGGAGGATGGCATGAAACCAAAGTTCCGCAACTTACAATGGATGTCCCTGAAGGGTGTTTTACATATCTCGCAAAAAATATAAAAGAGTCTGTGTCAATCCCCGTATTTGCTTCCAATCGGATTAATTATCCGAAAATTGCCGAAGAGACATTATTAGCGGATCAAGCGGACGCTATTTGTATGGGACGTGGTCTTATTGCAGACCCATATTTGCCAAAGAAAGCAAAAGCAGGAAACTTACGCGACATAATTTATTGCGTGGGATGTAACCAAGGATGTTTCGATAATGTGTTTGCTATGCGGTCCATAACATGCCTTAGAAATCCCCGGGCTGGAAGAGAAGCAAAAACGGAATTAAATCCCGTGAAAGAGCAAAAAAAAGTGATGATAGTTGGTGCGGGACCTGCCGGTCTCGAGGCCGCAAGAATTGCAAAAAAACGTGGTCATAACGTTCATCTTTTCGAAGAAGATGATAGAATTGGGGGATTATTAAATATCATTTGGAAACCACCGGGACGCCATGAATTTAAAAGGATGATTGAAAATTATCAGTATTGGTTACAGAAACTCAATATTAATGTACATTTGAATGAAAAGGTTGATCTCGGTAAAATTAGGGGTTTTGCCCCGGATATAGTACTTCTTGCTACAGGTACCGTCCCAAATAAACCACCAATTGAGGGAATTGACCAAGGCCATGTATATTGGGCCAATGACGTGTTATCAAATGATGCCCCCGTAGGTAAAAATAATGTAATCATCGGCGGAGGAGCCACTGGGATTGAAGTTGCATTATATCTCGCTAAATTTGGGTCTCTTGAACCAAAACAGTTTGAGTTTCTTACCTTTTACGATGCATTAGAGGTGAATAAGGCACTTGACATGTTATATACAGGAGATCGAAATGTAACCATTTTGGAACAGTTACCACGATGCGGCGCAAATTTGGGGAAGACTACCAGATGGGTTTTATTCGAAAAATGCGAAAAACTTGGAGTTGATATTAAAAATAATGCCAGAGTCACGGAAATCGGTAAGGATTATGTTAAATATTCTACAGAAACGGAGGAAGAAAAGGTTCTGAAAGATATTGATAGGGTCTATTATGCAACGGGAGTGAAGTCGGAGGATTCACTTTACGATGATGTGAAGGATTTGGGCATTAAAATCAAGAAGATAGGCGATGCAAGAAAACCCGAAACAGTATTGGAAGCCACATACCGAGCTTACAGGATTGCTAATAGAATTTAATAGTTTTATATTTATTATATAGATAAAATTCTAACTGAAATGAAGGCTTTTAATTAAATTGTTTAATCAAAAAATTTCTAAAGCATTAAACGAGGAAATTCATAGGAGTACCACGGATTTAGCCCCTCGTTCCCGAGATTATATTAGAGATGTCGTAAAAATCGTTCAAAAACGGGTTCGCGAATCAAAAGTCTTATCTATTATCATCTTTGGAAGCCAGAGAAAAAAACAAAAGGAAAACACGGAAATTTCCGACTGTGATTTACTTATCATTTTCGAAGATTCCGTAACCAATTGGTTGATTCGTCAGATGGAAAAATATTTGATCAGCTTGGAGATTCGCCACAATTTCCGTGATATTGATGATAAATTCTTTAAAAAAGTCTTGGGTGTCATCCAACAAACAACTGGGATGTTTGTAAGCAATTTTCTTACCCGAAAAAGTTATTGGCAACACGCAAAATTTTCGAGGATTTTTCAAGTTAACAAGTTCTTTTCTAAATTATTTGCACCACGAAAAATTGTGCTCTCGAGCGTCATAGATAATAGTAACGTATTGTACGGAAAAGACTTACGGGATATTGTAAAAAGAAGGATTAAAATCCCTCCCTTAGAAATGATTAAATCAATAGTCATGAATTTGATGATTTCCTTGTTTTCTATCTTTATTACTCCTATTAAGCATTTGGATCCCATGAAGTATCAATTAGAAGCTGTGAAATGGGCATTAAGGGCTTCTAATTATTATTCCTTTAAAGATAGTGAATCTTTAAATGTGATTTGCGAACGGTTTATTAAACTTGAGAAAAATAAGCATTATAAAAAGAATGCGAGGCTGTTTTATGAACGATTCTTAGAACTACGAAAAACTACAAAGACAGATATAAAATTTCTCTTACGATGCCCATTTCGAATATTAAAAATTCATATTAAAGGAATCTTAGCATTTAAAATATTGACTAGCCGTAAGTAAACCGAAAAATGATTCACGAACTTTTAGAGGGAACGACTTCAAAGTCAGAGGCCTTGGCACTTCAGACTAAATACAGTAAAATTCGACCCAAATTAGAAAAAACAAGACAGATCCTTACTGATCCAAATTCAATTACATTCATTGCAGGCGTTGATATCTCCTATCCTGCGGTAAAAAACCCAGAGTGGGGAATATGCTGTGCGGTTTTATGGGACTGTAAGAAAAATGAACGAGCTGCCGTATCTTATTCACAATGTGATATTCTCTTTCCTTATACGCCGGGATTTTTGGGTTTTCGAGAAGTGCCCTTGATGGCTGAAGCGATTTTAGCATTAGATCCTAAACCAGATGTCATCTTAACTGACGGTCACGGGGTTATTCACCCCCGAAAATTCGGGGAAGCGACCCATCTCGGTGTGGCGTTGGATATTTCCAGTATTGGAGTGGCTAAAAGTGAATTTATCGGGCACTCAAACTGGAGGGAACTAGAAAGAGTTAAAGGGAATAAAACCCCAGTTTTATTGGATGGTCAAAAAATCGGCTATGCTGTGTGCTTACGAGACAATTCAAAGCCCGCCTTCGTGAGTAAGGGTTTTTTAGTATCTCTCGACTTTGTAGTTGATCTCGCCCTCCACATTTCTTTTAACCATCGCCAACCTGAGCCGTTATATTTGGCAGATCATCTCTCTCGCCAAAAACTTCAGAAAGTAAAATAACAAGTAGATAATAAAAAGAAATTGAAGTCTCCCCGTCCTAAAGGACGGGGATTCCTACGAGTCCACTAAGCGTTAGCTGGTGGGCATATCTTAGGGCTGTGTGTCGTAGAAAATCCGTTCCATTGCTTTAGAAAGGATTCCTCCTTCAAAGAGGGTTGATGCGATAGGTCAGCAGATGTGAGAAACTTTACCATAATATTAACAGCGGAATTTAAGTCTCTATCCATCTTATGACCACATTCACAACTAATATCACGCTCGGACAAATCGAGTTTCGCCCTTCTTCCACATTTTGCACAGGTCTGTGTAGTATAAGACTCGTCAACCCTTGATTTCCCGCCCTTTTTCTAATCGCGAGAGGTCTTTCTCCTTTAATTCTCGCCTTTGGACCTTGCCGGTCATACTCACCGGTAATTTCCTTACAAACTGGATATACTTGGGAGTTTTCCATTTGGCCATGTTTTCATAGCACCATTTTTTTAAATCCTCCGAGGTAATATCTTCTCCGTCTTTGTATCCTTCTTTGAGCACTACCCAAGCTTTTGCAACTTCTCCTCGATGTTTATCTGGTAATCCTGCAATAGCTACCTCATCTACCATTTCATGCATCCCCATTAGCTCTTCTACCTCTTTAGGGAATACAGAATGGCCAGAAACCTTTATAAGAGATTTTTTACGATCGCGGATTTCACAAAAACCGTGTTCATCCATATAACCGATATCACCGGTCATTAACCATCGCTTACCGCCCCACTGTTTGAGATTATCTTCTTGCTCTTTTTGTTCTCCCTTATATTTTTTCATTACTTGGGGTCCAGCAACGCAAATTTCACCAGTATGGCCGATTCCAAAATTACCTCTTTCTTTTGTCCCATCACAGATAGGTCCCTTATCAAATTCATCCGGATCGGGATTGAAAATCGCCCAATCCGTTCCAGGGAGGGGTAATCCCAACTTTCCAGTCTTATTTGGACCCCAAAACGGCGCGACACTTACTACCGGAGAGGTTTCTGTGAGTCCATACCCAACTCGGATTGTACAAAATATTTCCTCGAAAGGTTCTCGCACGTAGTCGTGTAAAGGACCAGCTCCTTGAGTTGCATACTTTAATTTTTTCCAGATATCGTATTTTTCTTTGAACTTTTCCACGCCCATCTCTTCTGCAAAGTCTGTGATTCGTTTAAAGAGCATTTCTACTCCTGTATAGATGATTCCCTTTGGAGCCTCCAGTTGGTTAATGACGGTACATAAATCCTCCTCTTTAGGGGGTTTAGGAAAGAGTAGCATTGGTAATCCGAGTGCTAGCGATGCATTCATCACACAAGTCATTCCGAAACTGTGGAAAAACGGAATGCTGCCGATAGTTATCATACCTGGTTTTAAATCTGTCCATGGTTCTAACTGTTTCAAGTTCAGATATAGGTTTGCATGGGTTAACGATGCAGCTTTTGGTAGTCCCGTGGTTCCACCTGTCATGAGATAACACGCAGGGTCTTCCCAAGGATCAATATCTACCTCAAGATCTTTTGCCTCAGTCTCTTCAATCACCGTTTTCATCCGATGAACTTTATAATCATCCGTCTCATCGGGTACCTTATCTTGAAAATTGGGAACATTATCGCGGATTTTTTCAAAGATTGGCTTAGGTGCCGTGACAAAGTCTAAGAGATTAGTTGATACTAAGTGTTCAACCTCTGTTTTTGGTAAGGCATTTTTGACCAAAAGATACAAGGCGTCCATAATCACGATTACTTTCGCTTCGGTAATTTCCAGCTCGTGTAATAATTCCATAGGTTTATACTGCGGATTAACACCCGCAACGATTGCTCCTAGCGAAATAGTTGCCATATAAGCAATTACGAAATTTGGGGAGTTGGGTAAATCAATTGCCACTACATCTCCCTTCCGTACTTCGCATACATCATGGAGAAAAGTTGCAAATCTTTTTGCCTTATTCCATAAGTCTCTGTAGGTAATTCTCTCAACATACGGACCTAAAGCAAATAAACACAGATCATTACCCCATAAATCAAACTTATTTGCTTGCCGTTCCATTCCTTTAGGCAAAGGCAAAACTTCAATATCCTTAATCTCGTAAATCTGTTTGGGTACACCTTCGGGCCAGTATCCTCCGGTAAACCATACTTTATCTTCATCAACATGAAAATCTTTTAATGTTTTCGGCATAAATTTCTCCTTTTCTATTTTATATTTTTTGTTTAGTTATTGATTATTAATTATTAAGGATAAGACACTTTATAAATCTTAAATCAGAAAGAAAATAATGAGCGAATTTCCAAAAAGACGGGTATTTTTTATAGGTTCTCAAGAAAAAAATGCACAAAAAATGATTTAAATGATTAAACGTGAATTGACTTACTCACATATGAACAATTCTAAAGTATTAGTCCAGAGAAATCATATTATATAGGGTTTCCGTTATTTAAGTCTTTTGGTTAATCCCATTCCTAGGTTAAGATTAGGGAAAAACTCATCCTCGCCCTAAAGGACTTAAGGATAGAATAGGGGGATCATTTTTGGCAATCGGATTGGGAAATTTTATTTAAAATTAAACCACAGAAGGATTAACCTCATAAATTGGTGAACCTTGTTTAATAGTTTTAAAAAACGATGCAGAGAGCTTAGGACTTATTACATATGCTCCTTTTAATTCTGCGATGAGGCTATTCGCTCTATTTTTCAACCCGACTCTGGTGCAACTTTTTCTAATTTGATTTCCGTTGATCTGCTGGTATTTTATATATTTCTTCATTTCTTCAATTAGGAAGGGGATTTTTTTCCAATCCGGATCACCCTTTTTTCTAAAGATGACTCTTATGGCATTATTTGGATTCCAATCGCCTGAAGTAATGGCAGTTTCAACTAAAATCTCAATAATCTTAGGTAATTTATATTCATTACTTGGTTGCGGATTATATATTTGGTTGTTCCATTCTAATGAACTTTGAAAACTCTTGGGAGGTATTAATAATTTTAACTCAAATAGTTGCAAGAGAAAATCTTCGGGCTCGTTTGAAACGATATCTTTAATAATGTGATAGCTTATTTTTCTTTCTTTTGACATATATCTTAGAACTTTGCCCAAGTTTTGAATAACTTCTGTACTTAACTCATCAAAGTAGTTCTTCAAGGCTTTTTCTAAGTTTCCCATGAAGTCTCAATTATGAGTAATATCCACCGCTTTATAAAAATGAGAATAACAATTTATAAAAAATATTCCTTTTTTATAAATATAATATAATTGAGAGATTGTTATCGTTCGGAATGCTTGTCACTTTAAACCAGTTCCCCTCGTCTTGAGCCAAAGAATATCCCTCATCGGTTCCTGTTTTTCCAGAGAATTCATAGTTTAACTTTTCAAATCCCTTCAAGATTCCAAAACCAATAAAAAATAAAGCTCAAGCTTTTTATTTTTAGATTTACCTTATTATAATGAATAATAACAATTTTGCTATAAAGATTTACTAATTCTAAAAAAAGAGGAGAAAGATAAAATGTCTCGTATAAAGAAAATTATAGTGACCGGAGAAGGAGGCGTAGGCCGATCTACTCTCCTCAAACGGTACATTGACGGGACTTTTAATCCAAATACTCCTATGACTCGTGGAATTGCGTGGTCTTGCAAGACGGTTACTCATCAAGGTTCTCCAATCACTCTTGCCTTTTGGGATTTTGCTGGTCAAGAACGCTGGCGATTTTGTCTGGAACCGTTTGTCTTAGGGGCCGATGGGGCTATTCTTACTTTCGATTTAACAAGGCCTCAGAGTCTTGAAAATATCGAAGGATGGGTGAATATTTGCAGGCGATATAATCCAGAATTGCCTATTTTATTAGTGGGAACTAAATTAGATTTGACCCAAGAAATCTCCGTAAATGACGAGTATGCTTTAAACTTTAAGGAAAATTACAATTTATTTGAATATGTTAAAGTTTCCTCCAGGACAGGGGAGAATATAGAAATTCTCTTCAATCTTTTGCTAGAAAAATTATTGAAGGATGAAAAAACTGAGAATGAGGTAAAGATATTAGATTTTCTCCCAAATTCACAAGTCCCAATTGAAAATATTGACCATCAACAATATCCGGAAAAGATTACCGAGTTCGAGAATCGATTGGATCTAATTCTTCACCTTATCCAGGAAGAGAACACTCGGCTCGCAAGTAAATATCTGAATGATTTATTACAAGATCCTTCCATTCTAGAGTTTCCTGATATTTTAAATTCTGCCACAGATGTTCTGAATGTATTGACTCAAAAGCTACTTCATATGGAAGAGCAAGAAGAGAATAATCATTCTTCTGATTACCCCATATCTCCTTCACGAGACCAAGAGAGATATCCTTCTTTAAAAAAAGCACGACAGAAAGATGAAGATATCTTTTATGTAAACGATTATCTATCATTAAAGTTAGAAAAAGGCAAAACGAATATTTATATAAACGGAAAGAAATTTAATCAATGCAAATTTCTTCTATTAGACATACCAAAAGAAAAGATATCCTCCTTGCAATCTATTGATTCAATTGACGAGGCAGCGGAAAGATTGGATAATTCTCTTGAATTTAGAACTAATAGTGATTATAAGATATCTTCTAAATTAGAATTTTGGGGTCATTGTTCTAATCTTCAAGCGTGGGCAGATAATAATTATGATACAAGAATATTGCATAGAAATATCGCATTTCCTTTGCTTAAAAAATTGACCGAAGCAGGAGACCCGCTTGCCCGAAGGGTATTTAAGGAGGAGATTGCCTCCCGATTAGAAGCAGGATATAGATCCGTTTCATTGTATTTAATCAATGAAGGATATTTAGATTATTTGGATAAGGAAGAATTTGAAAGTTTAGATTTCAGTTGTATTAAAACGGACAATATAGAGATCTGGGAAAGTTTAGCACGTCTTTATAAAAAACATAAGATTTATGATAAAGCAATTAAAGCCTATAAAAAGGTTCTTGATATTGATCCCGAATATTCGGGAATCTGGAGAGATATAAATAGCCTTTTCGAATCGCCTAATTTATTTACTCGGATTTTTCAAGAACTTCCCAAGGGTTCTAAGAAATCTCTGCTCTCAATGTTAATTCTCAAAAATAACAAGAATCCCAATAAGAATATCTATGAATTTCTCAAACCACGCCTAAAGAAGTTTAATTTTGAAGTTGTTTATTATAAAAATAAAATTTTTGAAGTCAAGGACAATTATCTGAACCTGGCAAATAAGCAAATTGAAGATATTTCCGTAATCAATGGTCTTCAACAAGTTACCCATTTAGAAAAATTAGGTTTTTCTTTTAATAAAATCAAAGAGATCCAACACCTTAACACATTAAAGTCCCTCAAGCTACTTTCTTTTAATTTTAACCGAATCAAGAGAATAGAGAATTTAGAAAATCTAAAAAACCTACGAAAACTTGATTTTAAATTTAATTTTCTAAAAAAGATTGAAAATTTAGATAAATTATCCAAATTAAGATATTTAAATCTCTCAGGTAATAAATTAGATAATTTAAATGGAATAGAGTCTCTTACAAACTTAAAAGAGTTAATCTTATTATTTAATAATCTTAAAAATGTAGAGGGCATTGAAAGTTTAAAAAGATTAGAGAAATTAGATCTCCGAGATAACAAAATTATTTCAATTGAGGGTGTAGAAAAATTAAAAAACTTAAAAGAATTGCATTTAAGTCATAATCCGATTACCAAATTGCCCGACTTATCACACTTAACAAAATTAGAACTCCTTGATTTAAGAAATACTGGGCTCGAAGAACTTCCAGAATATGTGAGAAATTTGCCGTCCCTAGAAACAATCTATTTTTAGCCTTTTATTTTAAGGCACGAAAAATATAAATATTAACTTTTTTTATAATTGGTGATTTTAATATATCATAACGTCAGAGTTATGAATTTTTCAATTAATTAGAAAACAAAAAGAGTCTATTGTCAGCAATGAGTCCCGATGAATCTATTATGGATATTTGTTTGATTGGCCTGGGAACGGTGGGAAGGAAATTCTTACAACTGTTGCATCAAAAAAGAGAAAGATTAAGAGTTAAGTTTGGTTTTAATTTTCGGGTAATTGGAATCTGTGAAATTGATGGGGCATTAATTAATAAGGAAGGTTTGACCTTGGAATCAATTCTTAATCAAGGTAATTTTCGACAGTTCTCAGATTGGAAGGATGGAATAAAAGCACCAGAAGTTTTAGAGAAATATTTACCAGACCTTTGTGTGGAATCTACACCCACCAATCCCGAAACTGGCGAACCTGCTTTAACTCACATTAAAGTTTCGTTAAATAATAAAATTGATGTAGTTGCTTCAAATAAAGGACCTTTTTGTTTAAAATATTCTGAGATAAAGGAGTTAGCAGAAAAAAATAGCTGTTATATAAAGCATGAAGCCACAGTGGTTAGTGGCGTCCCCATACTTTCGATTAAAAATTGTCTAATGGGAAACGAAATCAAAAAAATAACAGCCATACTTAATGGCACATGTAATTATATTCTCAGTCGAATGACCGCCGAGGGAGTTTCCTTTTCCTTAGCGCTTGAGGAGGCACAAGAACTCGGATATGCAGAAGCAGACCCAACCTTAGATATTGAGGGATATGATGCAGCGGGCAAACTCGTAATTCTCGCAAATATCTTATTGGGATGGTCGAAATCCTTAGACGATGTAAAAATAAAAGGTATTACAAAAGTAACTCCCCAAGCCATTGAATTGGCAAAAACGGACGGTTTTTTTATAAAGCACCTTGCCATTGCCGAAAATGATTCCCTCATCGTGGAACCACGACTTATAAAACGAGACTCGCCTTTGAATATAAGCGGCACTTTGAATGCCGTAGAAATCCAGACTGATTCTGCTGGTCCGATTTTCTTGATGGGACACGGAGCAGGAGGTTTAGAAGCAGCTTCAGCACTACTCAACGATATGTTGAATATCGCAAAAAAACGAGGATTTGCTAATTTTTAAAACTTCTTTGGGTTGCAAGGTAGTCTCCAGCAACAATCTAAGAGAAATAGCTGAACTTGTCGTAAATTGGGCAAGAATAAAATTTTTACTCTCTTTGCTCCGTTTCAAATCCACAAAGATTACATATCATTAGCACAGTTACCTATTATTACTTAAATAGTCTCTTACTATTTAAATATCCAAGATTAAACTTATTATGTAGAATTATTTTCAATAATTAAAAGAAAATCAAGCGGGATAAAATTTGAATGATAAAGAACCGGACGGAGAGGAATATGTGTTCGAATACTATGAAGATGATTTCGCTCAATCCCTTGAAGAGAGCCCTTCGAAACTCGATTATGATTATAATGATATTGATTTCGAGGAAGATTTGAATGAAGAGCAATTAGAAATTGTCAATAATATTGAGGGGGCTATGTTAGTTATTGCAGGGGCGGGTTCGGGAAAGACGCGAACCATTAC
The DNA here is from genome assembly GCA_046483985.1 of Promethearchaeia archaeon. Lineage (GTDB taxonomy): Archaea > Asgardarchaeota > Lokiarchaeia > Sigyniarchaeales > SOKP01 > JAWOCD01. Next base: position 10,911 of record JAWOCD010000102.1, on the reverse strand, counting down.
CTACTCTGTAGCGAAATTATTATTATCTGGGGTAGATCCATCTGAGATTATGCTGGTTACCTTTACCAATAAAGCAGCGAAAGAGATGATTAAGCGTGTGGAGAATCTACTCGGAAAAAGACCCAAAGGTATTTGGGCAGGCACATTTCATTCTATAGCTAATCGATTTTTGCGGCAATATGCAAAGACATTAGATGTAAAGCCCAATTATAATATAATGGACGAAACGGATGCCAAATCGTTAATGACACTCTCGATTGAGGAGGCAAATGTAGAGAACTTAGAGAACCGTTTTCCCTCCGCAAAAATGGCAAAGAGAATTCTATCGTATTCTATTAACTGCGATAAATCCATAAAAGAGGTGATTCTCTGGAAATATCCCCAGTTTGATAATGATTTAATTGAAAAGAAATTAAAACATGTATATAAAATCTATTCAAGAAAGAAAACACAGGACGGCCTGGTGGACTTTGATGATCTCTTGGTATATTGGAACAAATTACTCGATAAAAAACATATTGCCCGCTTGATTGCCAGCCGGATTCAGTATGTGTTGGTAGACGAATATCAAGATACCAATCATATTCAAGACGAGATTATCCATAAAATTGTTTCTCAAAATCCAGACAAAAATGTCATGGTGGTGGGCGATGATGCCCAGAGCATTTACGCCTTTCGCGGGGCAAATTTTGAAAATATTCTTAATTTTGAGGAGAAATATGACGATTGTAAAGTGTATAAAATCACCTACAACTATCGCAGTTGTCCAGAAATTCTTGAATTAGCAAATGACTCTATCATGCATAATGAAAAACAGTACCAAAAAGAAATGCAACCCACCCGCCCGAACGGATTAAAGCCTTTTTGGGTTAATCTTTCGGACGATGAGGAGCAAGCGCAGTTTGTTGCGAATGAAATCCTAAGTCTTCGGTCTGAAGATTTTGATCTAAATCAAATTGCGGTCCTTTTTCGATCTGGGTTTCATTCCATGAAAATTGAATTGGCTCTTCAAAAATATAACATCCCTTATGTGGTAAGAGCGGGTGTTTCCTTTTTTGAAAAAGCTCATATTAAAGATACTCTGGTGCATTTGAGAATTATCGATAATCCCTATGATGAGATTGCGTGGATGCGAATCTTTAAAATTGTTAACGGTATTGGAACCACTTCTGGGACTAAAATTTTCTCTGAACTTGTTGCCTCCGAAAACCCTCTAAAAACCGTTACCGATCCTAACTTTTTTAAAAAGACCATGAAGGGCTCTCGTATTCCCAGTAAAGGATGGAAAAACCTTATTAAACATCTCACACCGCTTGTAGATTATACCCCCCAAGACTCCCCCGATCTTATCATAAAAAAAATTATTCATTTACTCGAGGATCATGTAAGAGATACCTATGAAAACTGGGAGGAACGGCTTGATGATTTGGAAGAACTTGCTATTTATGGACAACAGTATGATACTTTGAGGAAATTCTTAGAAATCCTTGCATTAAATCGTAATAGCATTGAATCGAAGACAACTGTTTCTGGAGATCAGACAGAAGAAGATCCACCTGTGATTCTTAGTACAATTCACCGAGCTAAAGGCTTGGAATGGAGAGTAGTTTTTATTCCAATGCTTTGTGAAGAATATTTCCCTTCACATCGTGTTATTGGAGATGCCGAAGAAATGGAAGAGGAACGAAGAGTTTTTTATGTGGCTATAACTCGGGCAAAAGACAGACTCTATCTTCTTACTCCAGCGATAATTCAAATGTGGAGAAAAATCAAAACGGGACGTCCCTCACGATTTATTGGAGAATTAGATCCCAGTCTATACAAAAAATCATCCATGAACTTTATCCCAGAAGGAAGGACCAAAAGTGTTCAGAAAAAAGGGAAAAAAGGGAAAAAAGGAAAAAAAGCTGGGTTTATCTCTGCTGCGGATTTAGTTTCTGAAGAAAAAGAAAAAAAAGATTTTTAAGAATAAGGTTAATGTTAATTATAGGAATATTTATTAAATGAAGATAAAAATATGAATTACTTGAAATTTGTGAATTAAATGAATAAAGAACGAATCCTCTCTGAGGCACAAAAGATTGCATCCAAATTTCAATTTTGGATGGTTTCAGGAAATATAAACCATTTATACGGCTATGTTTTTGAGAAGGGGGACCAAAAATATGAGTTAGAAATTATGTTCAACGAGAATTTTCCCAATTCCCCCCCTCAGTTAAAATTTGGGAATGCGATGTCTGATCTCTTGGGAAACATCCAATTAAATAGTGTGTTAAGTTGGACCCCTAATTCCCATGTGCTGGAAATCGTTCAAGAACTTAAGGCAAAAATTCAAGAAGCACTGAATTTACCAAAACCCGATGAGGAAGGGGCCTTAGTTCCTATCACCCAGAGACAAGAATCCCCAGAGAAGGTACCTCAAGAAAAATCACAATCTGAAACTGCTCAAGAATCAGAAGAATCAGAAGAATATATAACCCCCGACTTGAATGCATATCCCCCGCAAGACGAAGAAATTGCCAATAAATTCGTGACACCCGAGCCTCAAAACCAATATCCCCCGCAAAATAAGCCAGAGAGCCAAGCTCAGCCAAGTGGTACCTTACCTAATGAATATTTCACCCCAGAACCGCAAACGCAATCTCAACCTACCCCAGAGGAAAGCGCAATTACGGAAAAACCACATTCGAGTGTTGCCATCAATACGGAATTGGGATTAATCCAAAAATATTATGCTATAGATCAAGTGGGAACATCCTTAGGGGAGATCAATGTATATTTAACTGTAACGCTTACAAAAACGTTTGTAATTAAGGTTGATTTTTCTGATTATCCCAAAAAGCCCCATATAAGCTTTCCGGATAATATAAAAAGAATTTTGCCAAGTCCTGAACAATCATTAGAAACCTTAAGGAAATGGAATCCCAAGAAAAAACCTCATGTAGTAGATGTACTGCAAGAAATCGAACAAAACCTCTATTTTATCAAGGATATTGACCTACAGTCCAAAAAGATACTTGGTGAATACCAATGTGATATGATCGAAGATAGTGCAACGCAACTACGTGTTCATCTCTTAACTTACGGATTTAAAGAGTATCTCTTGGATATTGACCTTATCACCTATCCACACCCTCCTAAGATTGATATGACCTCTGAGCTTCAAGAAATAATCAATACGCCGATTGAGGAACTCAATGCTTATCAGAATTGGGAGGAAAAAGAATCAGACGCTGTGGAGATTGTCAGAGAAATCTCGTGGCTCGTTGATAAGAATTCGAGAATTAATTTTGAACTTGAATTACTTAAAGCAGATTATAATGATATAGAATACGTACCATCTCAAAATATTATAAAAGCCAGTATGGAGGGGAAGATGAAATCCCAAGATATTACTTTTAATTTTGAAATCGAACTCCCCAGGGAATACCCGATGAAAGTTCCCAATATCGAGGTAACTAATAAATTTGAGTTAGAAAGTCACGAAAAAATAAAAACAGATCTAAAAGACTCATTTGAGGATTTTTTCAATCAGTGGACTCCATTCAGTTACTTGGTGGATTTGTTTAATCTGATTTCAAAAAAGATTTTCGAGGTTTCGGCTTTATCTTGTGTTATTTGCCATCAGATTGAATGTCCTACTTGTCATCTCTCAATCGCTTCAAGTGATGGGGAGTCGTGCTATATTGAATGTCCACATTGTGAAAGAGCCTATCATCAACACTGTTGGGAAGATACCATTCAACAATTTGGCAAATGCGGCTTTTGTTTGGAAGCCCCTCCCCCCAGTATGCTTTAATTTTTAGCAGTTACCAAAAACCCCATTTTATCCTAAGAACGAATGAGAAAGAGATCTTTTTCTTCACATATTTTATTCATTTCATTTAGTAAATCATTTTGGCTCATTCTATCCGGAAATTCCAGTCTAAATTTTACTGTAGAAATTTCATTTATCCCAGTAAATTTGGCTTGAAGTTCTGCAACATTAATTCCTTTATCTGCCAAGCGATTAATTGTGTCTACAATATCGGTGTCGAAGACATGACCCATTAGAATGATGATGATATGCCGTTTTTCTACATCTACGGTGATTTTTTCAATTTTTATATTTTTTTCATTTAACTGGCTCTTAATTTTTTTTAGTCTTATATCTTTAATTCTTTTTGGCAACTCAAAAGTGACATTCACGGGGATCATATTGTTGATTTTTTTATCATGGTGGTGGTAAATTCCATAAATATTTCCTCCATTTGTTGAGATCGGTTTGATCAATTCAACGAGGCTACCAGGGCTATCGGTTAATTTCACTTCTAAATTTATCATTTTCTGTATAATACTATTATTAATTTCTTTTCTAATTTTTTATTAATTCCTCATTCTTGGTTGGGATTATATCTGAGGAACTCTGCAATTCTGTGACCACATTCGGGACAGAAAGTAAGTCCCTCTTCTATTATCTCTTTGCAATGGGGACATTTAATTTTCCCTTCTGGAGCATCAGCCACCGTCTGCACTTGAGCTTGCGTTGGACCTTGTGAGGCTCCTTGTGCTTGATCCATTTCTATTTCTGTTCTTCCCGTTAATATTATTAATGTTGCTGTTCCAAAAATAATAAGTAAGAGCGATATATATACATCCCCCAAACCTAAAATTACATCAAAGGTCATATTATAAACTTCCTCATATTGATCTTGGGTTTCATTTACATAGGATACTAACAAAAAGATATCATATTTCCCGGGCAAGCTCATTAAGTGGGGGTCGATATCAATATTACATGAGCTTTTTTTATTATTCCCTTCCAAATCAAAACCATTATTTTCAATTTTAAAATATTCTCCGCCTGAGGCGTCAGTGAGGGTATATTTGATTTGTCCGGTAATATTGGATCGTATTTCTAATCTCATCGACCCTTTAATCCATATAAGTCTTGGATGTTTGGTATTAATACTCATATTGTCGGCTGGTGAATCAGAGAGAATAATATTGCTTGTTGGACTTGATTCATATCTCTCCTCTTGGGAAGATATAAATTGACCATTATCCCTCAAAATCTGGAAAATAAATGGGACTAAAAGGAGAGATAATATGAAGAAAGCCTTTACAGATCTAGTAGTTTGACCAAGTCCTTTCATTTTTAACTCATTTCAATATTGAAGATACTAAAATTTTAAAACATCAATAGAAGTTTTTCCGTTATTTATTTTTAATAGATTCTTATCTTTAATAATTTTGCCAATCACATTTGCGCTCATTTGGTGGTCTTTGAAATATTCTATAACTTGCTTACAGTTTTTTGGGGGTGAGGTAAGAATGTAGGAAGTCGTCAAGTACATCCGTATGTATTCCTTTAAACTGTATCCATGTTCTAATAAGGTATCGGGAATTTTGATTTTGTTTATATTTACATTTGCCCCTACTTTAGAATATTTGGCAAGTTGTAAGAGGGTTCCAAAAATTCCACCGTTGGAAATATCTTTTGAAGCATTCACTAATTTTTCTTCAGCTAATTTTTTTAAAACCCTCCGCTTAAATAAAATACGCTCAGAATCCTTAAAGGTCGTGGTATCCCAATAGTATTTGCTGGCTCTTGCCACCTTCCCATCGTGATCCACGGCTAAGATAATATAATCACCTACCTGGGCGTTCTTTGCAGAAATATATATATCCTTTTTAATTTCGCCAACGAGTGTAATACTTAGTTCGTAACACGGACTGTTTGGATTTGTATGCCCGCGGACGATGGGGATCTGAAATTTCTGGGAACCTTCACAAACTCCTTGGATGATTTTTTGTCCCTCTTCTTTTTCCTTAAACGAAACTATTAAACTGGCGGCTAATGGAGTCCCTCCGCAGCAATATATATCATCAATCCCCACTAAAATAGAACTAAATCCTGCTCCAAAGGGGTATTTCTTAATAAATTTTGTTTTGATTCTATCTGTGGTTATTAACACATACATATCCTCATCCTTTATTGCTGCAGAATCTTCACCGATATCTGAATAAATCCGGGAACTTTTATAGGAGTTTTGGTCTATATATTGAACGATTGGATTAACTTCTTTTTTTTCCAGAATATTTTTGTTTGTTCTAATAGATTCAGCAATATCTTGGAGCATATTAATTTAACCTAAGACATAATTTATTAAGAAAGTTGTGACATAATAAATATAAATTACGCTAATGATTATAATCTATTAAATCTAATAACAAAGACCTAATTAATATGGAAAAACAATTGGAAACATCAGTTATCAAATCAATTTTATTCAGCGCATATGATAAATTGGGCCCGCAACCGATATATTTGTTTCCGTCCGATGTTTCGGACAAGGAGAAGACCGAAGCAAAACAAGACAATCTCAAATTCACTTACCGTGATTATGTCCAAATCTCTATAAAAAATTTAGGACTTTTAGTGGCTGATAAAGAGATAAGTGAACAGAAAAAGAAAACACTCAACTATTTCGCTGTTATTCCCCACCCAGACTTTCAGATGAGCTCGCTCACCTATTTCAGGTATATATATTCGAAAAAACATGGAAGAATGGTTCCTTCTGCTTTAGCAATCTTAGTTCATGAAAAAAAAAGAAATTTTCTCTATAATAATATTAAACGAAATAAAAAGATTCTAAAGGAGACCTTTAAAGAGCTCAACAACCAAATAAAAGATGGATATCCGGATCAAAAAACAGTGACTCCAATCTTTAGGGAATTGCTTGAAAAATTAAAAGAATTAGAGGAGAAACCCTATTTACCCGTTACCAATCAGCGAAAAATGAAGGTGTTGTTTGCAGGATTAGATAATTCTGGAAAAACCTCCTTTCTGCTTACATTAGATAAAAAATATTCAAAATTAATAGGATTAAAACCCACTAAGGGCATGAATGTAAAAACGATTGGAGCCTTGGGCGCCACCTTCTTGCTCTGGGATTTAGGAGGACAAGAAAACTTGAGAGAGAAATATCTTAAGAAAGCTCAGATCTATCTTTACGATTCGGATTTGATCTTTTATTTTATTGATATCAATGATGAACAACGGTTCGAAGAAAGTTTTGAATTTCTTCGGAAAATCCAGAAGAAAAATCAAGATCTTGAGCAAGATACTCCTATTGTTTTCATTCTGACAAAAGCTGATCCAGATATTATTGATACTCAGAGAATTACACAAAATATTTTAGAAGTAAAGGGTAAAATTGAGAAAATAACCTCTCAAGATAAGGTTGATTTCTATGTTACCAGTATTTTTTCGGTTCCCACCATATTACGTGCATTTTCCTCGGGCATTTCAAAATTAAGTCCAAACAGACAATTAATAAGAAGAAATTTAGAAAAATTTTCAAGGGAAACTGGTGCGTTGATTTCTTTAATATTAAGTGTGGATGGATTAATTCTTGCTGACTATTATACGGAGGAATCAGAAAAATTAATTGAGAAAACGGACGCAAATTTAAAGCGTCATGGACATGAGATCAAGAATGTATTCCAATTGACTGCCCCCCAGTTCACGAAACTCTATGAACTCTATTCGAATTTTAAGGATAGTTATAATAAGGAATCAATCTTTAAAATTTCACCCTCAAATCTCATCATTATAAAAAAGAGACATATTGAAAATAATCTTACCATCTTTTTATTATTTTTAATAGACGATGAGGAAATAATAGAAAAAATATACAAAAATTTGGATAACTTTTTGGAACGGACTCAAGATCTCTTAATCCGCTATATCGCCTAAGATGTCCTTTTTAGAAGATCCGTTTAAAAGGGTTTTTATCCGCAATAGATTCTCTTAGTATCCGCTTTCTATAATATGAGTCGATTCCATCAATTAAGGCCAGTGGAGGAACTATATATTTCGCAAATTTAATCGGACCGAAAAGGATAAAATCGCATCCTGCATTAATACAAGATCCCATCACTGTGGCGAAAGAGGCATATCGGGCTTCTTTTCCATATTTTTTAACATAATCCCATCCGAAAATTGCATTAGAGGGAGCATATCCCACTGGTAATCCAAGTTCTTCTTTCACCAATCGAGCAGTTACTGAGTTGACCTTCATCGAAGGAAGATCCAATACCGCAGTATCAACGAGGGAGTTTTCAATATTCGCCTTTTGAGCGGCGGGGATTAACTTCTCTTTTAGAAGAGTGATCTTTTGTTTGGGAAATATTGCTCTCCCTCCAAATGTAAGCAAAACCGCATTTTTGACATTATATTCCTTTAATTTTGCTAAGTCTTCATTGGAAGTATTACTATCGATACTGTTGAAAATTGCTCTATCTAATAACCCCAACTCACCCAGACCTTTCATGGCCGGAATTCGACTGGAATCATTTAATCCGTCCACTAAGAAAGGGCAATCCACTAAATCCGCAATAAAAGAACATTCATTGATCAAAGCTTCAGGATATCCCCCTATGACATCTATTATAGCTTGAGTTCCTATATCATCCACAATTTCCAAAAAATCATTTACTTCAGACTCAACACGGTCTTTATCAAACTCACCCGTTTTTTCATCTTTTAATGCCTTGTGACTTTTGTAAAAGACTGAAGCAACTAACGCCGTGGGATTCTCACCGGGCTGTCCGCCCAGCGTTACATTCCCGATATTCATAATTTTCTGCTCTTTATTGAATGTTTCCATATATGAAAGCACTTATTTTACTATTTAATTTCATTCTGGTTCTTTGATTCTTCTTCAACTTTTTTAGTAAAAGGATTTTCTTCCTCCAATTCGGAAATAAACATATCCACTTTTTGTTGAGGTATGATCAACTGTTCATTTTTAGTGTGATAGCCAAATTGTTTTGCTATTTGTTTGATTCTTCCTTTATACCCCTTTTTCTCTAAGCTTAAATACTTTCTAAGAGGGTCCATCTCGATCTTACCATCTTTTTTTATGGATGTAATCAAATTTCTCTTCCTTCTCCTATTAATAGCACGTGATATAAGGGTTCCGATGTAAATGATAGAAATGATGAATTCTGGAATCCATTTATGGAGTAATAAGATGATTATTGCTGCAATAAAAGAGCTTGCCGCACTTATCGAATAATGAATATCATTCCAAGCATATCCTAGATGGTATAACTCTAATTGGATTAACATCCGTATTATATTTACAACATAGAAAATCACCGATGATACGATCAATGATTTTGTTTTTCTCCAAATAATATCTCTATTTGTTTCTGCATCTTGACTATGAGGCGTGCAGAGAATTAATCCCGCAAAAACACAAATAGCCTGCACACCCGTACAAAAAGTTTCAAAATGGATACTGGCTCTTCCAGGGATATTAAAACTCCAATGCTGCATCCCAATCGGGTTATAACTTACGGTTACACCCATATCAAAGAACAGATTCAAGAAGTAGGCCGTCTGTTTGACCACGATCTCATGAAGCCAATAATTTTGGGGGAGATCAAACAATAGATAGATGAGATAAGAAAGAATTGGGGTTCCAACAGCCAATATTACGAGAGAATTTACAGAGAATTGGTATTTTTTTCCTTCAAATTCTATAACGGGTTTGTTCTTTTTCTCTGACTTTCCCTTCTTCGGTTCTTGTTTTTCTTCCTCTTTTTCCTTACTTTTTTTCTTAGCCTGTTGGCAATAGTACTGATGTCTTCTGAGGATGATAACATTTAAAAGAACTAATAAGGGAAGCATGAGAAGAGCAAAATTATATTTTCCATGGCTCTCCATAAGGGGGATGGAATATCCGATAAGAAAAGCAAAACCAAGATTTAAGGCAAGATATGTCACAATCAGCAGATTTTGTTTCGAGAACTGGGTTAATTTTCCCCGACCCTTCCTCACTAAAAGAAAATTGTCAAACGCTATGAAAATGGGTAATAAAACCCAGAAAGTCGGCAAAAACATCCCAATGACAAAAGATAGAAGGAGGAGTGAGGAGGATATTCCCAAATTCAATAATGTTTCGTTTTGAAAATCTTGCATATAAATCTCTACTAAAATCTGATATTGTAAAAATAAATTTATTATTATTAAAAAGTCTATTTACTCCCCAATCTTTCTCTGAGGTCTTTCATAATTTCCTCTAAGATGAGCTGAATTTCCGCCATTAATCGTTCATCTCCTTTAAACTCAGAGAGGTGTCGCAAAAGAAACTCAGATAGCAAAAAGGCTTTTTTATATCTTTTTTCAAGTATTAATTCATTTACTCGGTCTAATTCTGCTTCAATGGTTTGATTATCCTTCTGAAGTACATCCGTGGGATCTATTCTCTTCAATTTTGCTTTCGAGGGCTTTCGAATAAAATCGCCGATCTCTCCGAAATAATCCATTATTTTTTTATTACTGAGCAGCTTTTTCGCATATTTATTCAAGATGGTAACTGCTACTACCGAAATTATGGAAAAAAGGATTAATGTATTTCGCATAAGATATGATTTTTGGATAAAAATGAAAATATCTTCGGATCGTCCTAAGTTATTCTTCGTATCATATGCTTCTATACGAATAAAACAATTTCCACTTTCCCCTAAAGTGGGTTTCCACGTGAAATTTATTATGCTTTTATTTATATAGATTTTTTGGATCTCCCGTTTCTCTGTTTCAATGACCAGAGTCGCGTTCGCTATGTCATGGTGAATATCACTCAATACGGCATGGATTGTGATATCGGTATTCTCGGTGTGGGACGCTCCGTCTTTGGGGGAGGTAAATACGATAGACGGCGGAATATCATCGTTAAAAATGGTAATATTTACTGATTCGGAAATGGCTGTATTATTAAATTCATCATAGACTTTTGCATAGATGATGCATTCCCCATTATCGATCTTCTTTGAAATCCATGTGGCGTTGAAATATGATGCAGTGGTATTTCCAAACGAGAGTGGGATTGTAGTGGTGCGGCTCGGACTTGAGATAAT
>JAWOCD010000011.1:0-73201 GCA_046483985.1 Promethearchaeia archaeon | reverse complement strand
AAAATTGCATTTTTTTTCCATGTTTTTTAAGGTGGGAACAATTTCTTCTTTTTTCTTAATCACATTTATCTCTTTAAACCCTGCTCCCTTAGCAATGTGGGCCAAATCAGTGTTCTTTTGCGTATAGGTCGATTGGTTTCCCGTCGATCCATAAGCACCATTATCTATTGTAATGATCGTTAGATTGGAGGGGAGATTGCTTCCTATCGTGCATAAGGTTCCCAAATTCATTAGCGAGGAGCCGTCCCCATCAATTGACCAGACTTGTTTTTCTGGTTGAGAGATTGCCAATCCGAATGCAATCGAAGAGACCATCCCCATTGAACCCAACATATAGAAATTTTTCTCGCGGTCGTTAATAGCATATAGTTCTTTTGAGGGGATTCCTATATTGCAAATGATAAGTTGATTGGTTATTGCTTTAGAAATTTCTTCCAAGATCTCATATCGCTTCATCTAATTTTCCTCCCATAAGGTTCTTTTCAAGAGAATAGACACTGAGCTTTTATGCTTTTGTGCATATTCTACTGCATTTCTTATTTTTGGAATGTCTGAATGGTATTTTACGGTATAATTTTTAATATCCACACATTCTAATAAATCGGTAGTAATCGAACCCATAGGTTCTTGCGCCACTATTTTTTCTCCTTCTGCTCCCCGATGACTCATCATAAATATTAGGGGAATCTTATATATTTGTGCTAAGGATTTTATTGCATTAATTGAATTTCCGAGTCCCGAGTTTTGCATTAAAATTAAAGGAATATTTCCTCCCATATAGGCGCCTACAGCAATACCAACTGCCTCTTCTTCCCGTGTAGCGGGAATATGATGAATTCTTTCTTTTTTATTAATGATCTTGATAAGCCCCTTTAGCATCGCACAAGGCACCGAAAGAATTAGTTCTATATCTGATTTTATAAGTTCACTATGTAATTTAATATCTGTATTCATAATAACACGTTAAAAGACCAATATTTAGGAAAATAATTAATATCATATTAGTTTTATTAATTTGGGGGAATTTCTCTATGGTTATGAATAAAAATTCTTAATAATTTTATTTAAAATTTACCTTTCTTCAAACAAATCAATAATAAATATCCAATCATTTCAAACTTTTTTCACTTACTCACCAGCGTTCTATTATCATTATTCGAGATGGATATATAGGCATTAAAATCGCGGGCCATTTTTCGAAAAATTCTGACATGAGGAAAAATTGGGTAATTCATTTTTCTCTCCTTTTTCTCAAGCGTTAGTAGAGAAATCTCACATCTCGCATAATCTCTCTCGTCTGCTGCTTGAAGGCGGCAAAATCACTGTCGGACGGTAATGCAGAAGAATTATAACTTGCCGAATCTTGATGTCCCCTCGCACCAGAAGAAAACTTCTCGTCCAAAAAGGCTTGCATTTGGCCGTTGCCCTCGATCTTCAAGGTCTCCACGAGCTCCAAAAAGTCGTCTCTCGTCTCGATGTCGCTTATTCTAGACTATCACTTTATGTGCGCATCCTTTCACTTAAAACTGAGTCTTTACCTTTCTATTGTAATTATGTCGATACCCGCGAATAAAGAAAAGGACGCTCGAGAGGCGAAAAAACGTATGTGTGGATAATTTCCTACGGTCATCTTCACCAAGTCCCCGTGGACAGAAATGCCGACCACGCATACCAAAATTCTTCGGGCAAAAATTAACATATTTTTAAATATATGGATACAAAGGCGAACTTATCATCGATAATCATTTATACCGGCTCGGGATTGACCATGAAAACGAGCAAACCAATCGTGTCAACGGAAAGAAGCTCAAATATGACTGGTATTTACCGGAGTATGGTAAAAAATATATGAAGCGAAAGGAGGAAAAACTATCTGTTTACAAAAAGGAGATTATTCTATTTTTTTCCAATTTCTGCATATGACGCATAGGTAAATTTGAGATCATGGATAGCCCTTTTTACCCTTTTTAACGCATGGGATTTCTGAAACAAAAATAATTTCGTTCTAGGCGTATAAAAGTTTGTGAAAAAATGTAATTTAAATAACACTTATTCCTTTTTTTTAATATAATACCGTTGAGGTTTTTGAAGTGGTCAGTGAAAAAGAAGAATTAGATGAGGCTTTTGAGTATTATCAGCAGATGAGAAAGGCATTAACAGGGATATTCCATGTGCTTAATCTGAAATGCAATGATCGCAACGATATTCTTTACCATGCCGGCATTGATAACATTAAGGGACTTCACGACAATTTGGTGAAGTTATTAAAGGAAGTTTATTCGCCGAAAGATGTACGGATAAAATTGAAAGAATCCGCACTTGATGACTACGAGCTGCGCGAAATTCTGCCATTTTAGGCTGTCCCGCTCATAGCATTTGGATCTTTCCAATTAGGAAATTATATAATTTGGGGGTATAAGAAAAGAGAGTTCGGGATATCTTTCTCTTCCCATTGTTTTTAAATTTTTTCTCCTATTTAGTTTCAAATTTATCTTTGGGCGTCACTTCTCTCGAGGCCCCATAAAGTACTTGGCAAATATTTATATTTCAAAGTCTTTACAAAAAGACAAAAGGTGAACCTTTCCCTCTGCTCTCTATTTTCATGGTTAGTTGCAATCTTTTTTTTATCAAAAAACAATACAAAATATTTTTATGAATCAAGACTCATATATTAATATAACTCTGTACTAAAGTAAATCAAATAACAGATTTTTGAATTTTTTTTGTGAGAACGTGGGTATGCAAAGGAATTATTATATATATAAGAAAGAGAATTTAGGAATTCAGATCGGAAAATTGCCGGTGTGGTTCTCGGAGGCCCGTGTAGAGGGTGACATCGAAAAGGGTTCGATTGTATTCCATTCGAATAATGAATATGATGAGACTTGGGGTCCAAATGCGAAGTTGCAAGTGGACTGGGAGGCGAAACCAAGAACCGATTTTTATCACGCGCGCGAAGTACAAGAATCAATCGATATGTATAATGCTATTGATGTTGTGGTGACCGATAAGGAACGGGTTTGGCATCGCAGCCATGAATTCACATATTGGTTTGGCAATAGGAAAAAAATGATTCGGAAGCATTATTACCCCGAGGAGATCATCCATGGTATTTTCTACTGCGAAATAAAAAATCGCCAATATACGGTGGATGCGCGCGTCATCAAGAAGCATTATGATGGATTTAAACCCTATATTCTAGAAGCGTTCAAATCCATAATTTGCCATTGAACCCCCTCTTTCTAAAGGAAGGGCTGATTTTTTAAAATACAAAAGATTCTCCCATTTTGTTGCTTAATTCAAAGACTTTGGAGGAGAGATCATAAAATCTAATGATTTAAATAGATTAAATTTCTAATAATAACATGTTGATATATACTGGACAAAACCTCATACAAATGGGGTATCTCTCATGGCGGGAGTAATCCTTAATTTTGGCGACGTTGGACACTTGTTTACCAATGGAAATTATGAGATTGCATTTTTGGCTGATCATACTGATCCGGATTTTGTTCATTGGACATTCGGCGACTATCCGCAGAAACCTAGTAAGGTTCATTTGGGCGATTTAGTGGAGGGAGATACTGTCTTCTTTACGATGACCCTCCAGCATGCCCAGACCAGCGAGAGGATTACCCACTTTGTAGGTTATTTGCGAATTACGGAGATCGTAACCGTTGCGGAATTACTTGAGGCATACAGTATGGATCATCTGCGAGTATTCCATCCGTATTGCTATAATGTGCATATCCAGAAGACCCTCGGCGTGAAAGGAGAGAATTCGGAGGAGCGAGAGCATCAGAATGACCAAGAGTGCGTACTTTTTGTGGGTGATGCTGCTGCATCCCGATTAATTGGGACAAAACCTTTCCCCTTTGATCGAGCTTTATGTCAAGAACTCTTCGCTCGATTTGACCCGGATACCACTCCCGATAACGGCGACTACAATTGGTATTACAATGAGCCAGGATATGCAGAGACGTTTGGGAAACGGACGGACAAGAATGGGGAATTGCTGACCGATCAACGCATGATTAATGCGAAGTTCCAGAATCCCCCCTATATTCCTGACTATCTTGCGGAGTATCTGAAGGGATTGATCGATGTGAAGCCTACTGCCAATGTACGGGCTAAATTAAGGGGGAAATACGGATGGCGGAGTTGGTTTAATTCTCAGTTTGATGAAATCTTGGGGTTATCTGATGCGGTGTGGAAAGACTTGCCGATGGAAAGTATTAAGCGTCTTTTAGAAACTTTACCGCAGGATTTAGCGTATACATTAGTCTCGGACTTAGTGGTGAAGGACTTTAATTCCGAGTTTAAGGCATATTTGCTAAAACGTCTAGAGTCCTTGAAGTGGAAAGTGCAAGAGTTTCATTTTTGACTGAATGAACAATAAATTGATCCAAAACGGGTTTCCTTATAGGAATTAATTTATGAACCATATCGATTAAACGTTTATTAAATTTGTTAATATATTAGAAGTAAAGATGAAAACTCTTTCAAAAAATAAGGATTTTCTTTCATCAATTAGGACATGAAAGAAAAAATGACCTTATTTATAGTATTCGCTTCTCTAAGGATTTCAAAAAATCAGATAAGTCTAATTATACCATAAGCAACATTTTAAAAAAAGCCAACAGAACCATAATGCTTAAATAGATTTAAGATGTAATAAAATATATAATGGCTATTGAACTTGGTCTTATTCGGATTTTACAAGTCTTTGTCTTTCAATTATTTATTGGATTATTCTTTCTCTATTTAAGCTATAGAATCTTGAAAAAGAATAGAAGTCGATTGAATATTACCTTTAGCCTCTTTTATATATTTCCCGCCGTTGGACTTCTCTTGAACGTAGTTTATTCCTTAATAGATATTGAGTCAGTGGTAGTTACCTTGAATTTCCTTACCAACTTCTGTATCTCTTTCGGGGTCATTTTTCTTTATTGTACGAATAAAATTCTGTTAGAATCCCAAATGGTGTTCTCCAAAAAAGATCAATTGAAGGTTGTCCTCATTTATGCAGGACTCTTTGCTCTTATGGCAATCCTTTATCCCTTCGGACAAGGTGTAACTATTAATGAAGGTACTGAATGGAAACCAGTCTGGGAGCTACCGCTACTGATATATGTGTTTATTTTGCTTTCCATTGCCTTAATTCTGATTCTAAGCACATCGATCAAAATCATCAAACAATTTAAAGACGATACTCTTAGGAAAAAGTGGAGATTTTTCATAATTGGGGTCGTCGGGTTATTCATTTATATGTTTGGCGCATATTTAAGCAATTATGTTAACCAACCGGCGTTCAGAACGGGCTTCAGTTTGTTTGGTCTGACAGTTATTTTGTGGATCTATTTAATCTACTACGGAATTGGGAGGCAAATCGAATAAACCTTCTATTTTTTTTTATAATGCGTAAAAATAAAATCCAACTCTATCTTTATAAGTCGAGTAATAAGGTTTCGTGGGGTTAATTGATGCTATTAAGGTTTTAAGCACTTAACCCTAAGTTTTGTTCCCGCGTGACCTTTGTTTTATGGTTTTCCTTCCGAAAATGAAAAATGTCCGTAACAAACGAATCCAAGTTGCGCTCATGGGAAATGATAATCATCTGTTCTGTGTCCAGTTTTCCAAAAATATCCTGCATTTTATTCACTTGTTCTTGGGAAAATCCGTCTGTTGGTTCGTCTAAGACCAGCAAATCTCGCGTCTTGATATCTTCGTGTTTTGTATTGATTATCTTATTGAGTGCTAAGCGGTATGCCAGCGAAAGTGCGCTTTTTTCCCCGCCGGATAAATCTTGGAAGGGTGAAGTATAGCCATTTACTTTAATAATTGGCTCAAAATTCTCGGGATTAATGCTGATTTCGATATTTTCTTCCTCCACCATCGCTCGAAACCATTGTTTGAAATATTTATTGAACTTATCAGCGGTGGCGGCTAAGATAGACCGTTCGATATCACGTAATAGTACTGGGAATTGTTCCGAAACCCAATCTCTCACTTGTCCAATATATTTAATCTCCTCTTTAATCTCCTTTTTTCGCTTGAGGGCCCTTTTCAATTCTGTTAATTCATTTTGAAGTTGTTTTAACTCAGCTTCGGCTGTACTTTTTGCTTTTTCAGCATCAGTGAGATTTGATTGAAGTTCTTCAACTTCTTTTTTGAGAGTTTTCAAATCATCCGATAATTCCTCTTCCAATTGTTGAAACTTCTTGAAATCCTTAATCTCATATGTATCCATGATGTCTTGGATCATTTGGTCACGTTTTTTTACTTCTTTTTCTAATTGGGCAATTTGGGACTTAATTTCTTTCTGGCTTGTTTCTTGTTCTGTTAAAAGATTTTGGAGCCCCTTCCGTTCCTTTGTATTTCCCTTATATTTTTGAATATTCTCTATCAGTTGCTCCGTACGGTTAATATCTTCTTGAAGATTTTTTCTCTCAAGCTCTAATTTCTCAATAGATTGAGCCGCTTCTTCTAATTCTGTATCGAATCGCTCTTTTTCATGAATCTTCTGTTTACAACGGGGGCAAATTCCCTTTTCCAGTAAAGATTCAATGGACTCCTTGTCTTTTTTCAATTTTCCTTTCTCTTCTTCCTTTGCAGAGAGAGATTTTCGCATTTTTTTTAGAGAGTCTTCAAGTGTTTGCTTCGATTTGTCTGTTTTCAGTTCTATTTCCGGCAATTCTCGTAATTTTTGTTTTGTATGCTCTATTTGATTCGACTTCTTCTTTAATTTCTGTCTTTTAGTTGCAATATTTTTTTTACTTTCCTTATTTTGTTTCTGCTTACCTGTGATTTCCGTTACTTTATTGCTATACTCTTTTAACTCCTCTTGCTTTTTATCCCTTTTTTCCTTTGAAGATTTTAACTCTTTCTTTATTTCCGATATTTGTTTCTCATGGGCTTTGATCTCCTTTCTTTTCACCTCAATTTCCTTTTTCTTCTCGGGAATCTCTTTCTTAGGGATCCCTAGCGCCTTTAGTTCTGCTTCCTTTTGGCTCACTCTGGAATTTAATTCAGTTTTTACATCATCAAGATGGTTAAGCGTATTCTCGTATTTTTCAATTTCTAATACATCTTTCAAAGCTTCAAATCGATCATCGGGATCTGCTTGCAAGATTTGTTTTACATTCTCTTGCGGTGTGTAGACGGTATACCGGAAAATATCAAGAGATTGTTTATGTTTCCATTTGGATATAGAATAATTTAAAAGGGAAAGGATTTTACTTTTTAAATCCCGGGCGCTGTAAGAGGTTTTGGTCCCTTCTTGAACTAGCCATCCCCCTTCATCTCTCACGGAATCCTTTCCATGTCGTTTAAGTGTCCTACGTACGATATAATCCTCATTGCCAATTGAAAAGCTAAGAGTCACCCTTCCTTTTCTTTCTCCTCGACGTAAAATCGATGCTCCAGCCAAATCAGCGGATCGGAGTATACCAAACAAACAAAATTCGACAGCTTTTAAAACGGATGATTTTCCACTTCCAATATCCCCGTGAAATAAAATAGTGCCTAAAGGAAATGTGATCTCAAGGTTTTTGATACTTCGAATATTTTTTATCTGAACCGAATTAAACTGCATTAGGTCCGATCAGCTCCACTTCTATTGATTTCCATTATTTTTAGGAATGAATTAACTAAACCTCGCATGAAATCTTTCTTTTTCATCCCCGGCTCTGGTTCTTGTCCCATTACATCGATGAGCCTATGAATCTTCTTTTCAAGATCTTGTGCAGAAAGGGGTCCTATTTCGCTTTTTTGGGCGTGTTCATAAATATAGCGCTCTTCAATTTCTTCAAGGTTTTCACCCGTCTCAACCCTTGAAGCTGCAACTTCCTTGGAAGTTAGCTTCATCTTATTGACTAATACCTCAAAAGCGCCTTGCTTTTTCATTCGCTCAACGATTTCATTTACCCCAATTTCATAAGATTTTCCGGATGCAAGTTCCCCCTCAATTCTAACAGTCACAATTTTATCTTGTAAATCTTTTGCATACATCTCTTCATCAATGTGTTCCTTTACTTTTTGCACCGACTTATTCCGCCCATCAATATGTAATGTAACGACATCTTTTACTTGAATGGGCATAAATTCCACCGTTAGATTCCTTGTTTCAGAATTTCCTTCCACGATACAGTATCCTCCATGCTGAAATTGTTCTAGCTCTCTAAAATTCCTGGGAAATAGACAACCCGGATACACCACTTTATTGTTCAATTCTTTTTCGGGCGTAATAGTGATTGGTTCTTTCCGTAATCTTTCTGGGATGGTTTTATGAACGTGTCCACCGGCATAGTATATGAATCCACGTGGTAAGAGGGACTTTGGTCCGCTTTTCATCTCTTTATATTCTGCGGGTTTTAATTCCGTGAGCATGGTGTGTAAGAGAAAAATTTTATTTCCTTTTTCGTGTTCTAGTGAGTCTCTCTCTAAGTCTTTATAATCCTCAATTTCTAAACCTCGCTTTCTGGCACGCAGACCCGTTAATTTAATATTTGTACGAGGATCTTCGGTGAAATCTAAAACAATTTGATCTTGTTCGTTTACATTTCCTCGGAACACGTTTGTAAACAATTTCGCGGAGATTAGTGGACGGATCATGCTTTTATTGGAAGGAGAAAAATCGTGGGATCCCATGATTCCGTATACAGGGATATTATTATCCGAAAGCCGGGTGAGTTCTCGCGTCGCTAAATCCACTACATCTACTTTGGGGTTTGACGTGTCATATAGATCACCACAAATGAGGACAAAATCGATGTCCTGTGCAAGTATTTGGTCAATCATCTGCTGAAAAGCGTCATATCCTGCATGATTTAGGGATTCCTTCCGCCACGCGCCCAAATGGCAATCGGAAATATGAGCAAATTTAAACTTCATACTAATTTTTTACTTCCTCTTCTATAAACTGTATATCTTTAATATAATTCTGTTATTGGTGTATATTTACATTTTTTTACAAGCCAGGTACTCCTTTCTTGGCGTAAGATTGGCTTTCGCTACTTTCTTGTTCTTTTTTTACTAAATCTTCAAACAACGGAATTTTGATGGGAATCGCAAATTTCGTAAAATTAGATGTGACGATTGCTTCCCCTTTATCCAGACTTCCAATGGTCTGAGAATCTTTGGATAGATCTTGGGCGGCGCTCTCGATAATTGCCTTCCGTTCGGGCCCCATCTCATTACCTAACACAATTTTGGTGTTCATATTTGCTAAAATTTCGCGGGGGATGATGCTCGGTAGTTGCGTAATTGCGATAAGTCCAATATCAAATTTCCGCCCTTCTTTGGCAATCGTGCCAAAAATATTTTCCTTCGCCTCCAAGACCTTTTTCCCAATAACCCGGGGAGCTTCTTCCAGCACCACAGAAATGACCGGATAATTTTTTAATAGGTCGTTGAATTTATAATTTTTATATTGTGCGAAAAGCTTCTCAACAATGATGGTAGCCACGAATATTTCCTCGTTCCCTCCTAGTAATGAGGTATCAACAACTACAGTCTTGCCATCTTCCAATGCATCAAGTATACTTGTTACTGTAGTTTCATAGCCACTAAATCGGTATATTCCCCCTTCAATTGGTTCCTCAACTCCGGTGTCATTGGGTTCCATTTTGATATGTAGTAAGATCCCTATTTTCCGTCTTAATGCAGATTGCGTACTGGTAGCGACACCCCTTTCGGAGAGGTCTTTGGTAAAGAGATTTTTAATCCAATTTTCATCATTTGACTTGGCATCTCGATGATATACTGTGAGTGCTTGTCGTTGAGCATTGGTAAGAGAAATTGCTCCCCGAATATGACTGGGTTGAATAAATTTTGTATTAAATTTGAGATCGAGAGAACCGGGAATTCCGCGGATAGAGTAATATTTCAGAAATTCCGAGCTTTTTGGATGTTCTTTGAGACTGTCATAATATTCATTATGAGCGTCAAATACCAGTATTCCGCAGTCTTCATTCTCTAAAATGTTATACAACATTACCTTGACGAGATTTGATTTTCCCCTGCCAGTCGTTGCCGGAATGAGGATGTGATGGGTTAAAACATCTCGAGCCTCTAAATTTACCTCCGTATCGAGAATTTGAGAACCCGATCGAACTTTTCCGATGCCAATTGGATTTTTCAGCTCCCTTTCTTTCAAAAATGAAAGGTGGTCATTATTAAGTTCACAAACTGCTTGGAAAAAAGAGGGAAGTGTTTTCGGCAAGACGGGAATTAGTTCATCTCGTTCTGGATCATAGGACACTTTCACCAGAGCCTTTGCCTCTGCCAATACGTAATTACGTAATTCGGGTTCGTAGATTTGGAAAGAGGTGTGTTCCCGTTCTAACTGATATCCTGCCATTAATTCAAGTGAATCGCCGGGAATTTGGCTGCCGTACTTCAAATCGTTAATTTGATAAATCGAATAGTTTTTAAGATCAGTGCCGGCGACTAATAATTGACCAATTTCAAAGGTTTGGTCAGCCTTTTGCCGTAAAATTAATTTATCAAAGGAACCAGAAACGAATTGTCCAATATTTTTTCCTAATTTTGTCATTTTCTTCAATATTTCTTTTTTTGGTTTTTATTTATTTTGATTATTGTAAATGAAATAATATGATTTTAATTCTTAATAACTCTATCTATTAATGCGAACCTTATTTATTAAATCGTGTGCATTTACAGAATGTACACGTGGTACAATGAAATTTTCATAAATATCTTGGGGGAATTCGGAAAGCAGCATCACTTTATAGGAATCTAATTCACGAAATGCGACTCGTGAGAGTTGGTCCACTTTAATGAGGCCGTAGGGATATCCAGGAAAGGATAAATCTTGCGCGGTGGTGGCGATATTGGAAATAATATTTTCACGTCCTTGCTGGTCTAACTTTTCAGATTGTTCTAAGTAAATATCAAATCTGAATGGGTAATCTGACTGCGCGTGTAATTTTACAAAATATAGGTCAGCTTGGTTATCCGCTTTAGTGATTTTATATATTGGATGGAAATACCATCTTTCCTTGGGATATTTATTGCTCGCGATATAATCGACGGCAGAAATGAGCGAATCCCCTCTGGTAGTAAAAAGTCGACATGTTTTGGAAATGCCAGTGACATAAACATTTTTATGTTTGGCTTTTTTATATAAGCGCTCTGCTAAAAGAATTTCATCTTTATATCCTGTCTGCAGTGAACCGTCTCGTACAAAAATATCCTTCTCATCCAATTCTCGTTTAATTAACTCTTTAGCATAAGACCATTCCGCAAATCTACGTGCTATCCCTCCAAAGCGTTCAATTCTCGGCAAAAACCCACGTTCTCTTATCGATTCATCAGATATGGAGATTTTAATATCTTTTTTGGGGAGATAAATTTTATCTTCTGGATTTTGCGGAAAAAATTTCGTGTGAAATTCCATTCCGCCGCCTTTTGTGGGGGATAAAATAGTTGCCGAATAAAATTCCACCACTTCAGGCATGTCTTGTAAGGGAATAAATTCGGATGACCGAAATATTGTTCCCGCTACGCGATTTAGACTGACATTAAAATCTGCACTTTTAATAAGTGGGGCATTTCCTCCATCAACAAAACCAACTTTCCGGATATCTTTACATGTAGGAATTCGTTTAATGCGTTTTTCGGCGATAGGAAACGATTCCTCATCAGTACCTGAAACAAATGGCTTATCTCCAATCTTAAATTCTTTTTTTGCTGATTCGATGAAATTAATACAGTTCTTTATGGGAGATTTTATTTTACCTTCTGGGGACACCAGAGTTAATGTCTCCTCAAATTCCTTATCATCTTCGCTCATTTTCTTTACCTCAAATAGTATATTTATTAATTATTTTGCACGTATTTAAATTCCTAGAGTCAATCTGATAATAATTTATTAAGAAATCAAAAGAAAAGTTCAAAATATTTCTCATTGTAATAAAAAGTAAAGTAACCAAATATTTGAATTCTATTAACTTAACAAACTTAATAAATATAAAATACAGAGAGTAGAAAAGGGAAACAAGAAAAATTGTCATAAAGCGTACTCAACGATATACAATTTAAATTTCGCCCGAGAAGCGCCGACATAAACTTGCATTAGAAAATTCTTAAATCGATTCGGCTTCATTTCCTTGTATTCGTCTATATTCGGGATAATAAGCAAAACAATATCGCTTTCTAAACCTTTAAAAGAGCTGATCGTTTTGTATAGGATAATCCATTTACTCTTAATCTCCTTATGGTCTTTAATCTTAGGGAATTCATGAATACTCTTCGGCTCGAATAGATAAAACATCGTGTCAACATCTTCTGATTGATCTCCAAAGCAAAGATATTCTCCAAATTCATTTTCATTTAAATCGGAGATTAAAGTATGTAATCTATAATTGGAGAGAACTGTGACTTTTTCTGGCCCGATCCCTTCATCGAGAAGTTCTTTCTTTATGACGTTTACAGCAGAAATTATTGCTTCTCGTGCTGAATTTCTTGAAAGTTTTGAAATTTTAAAGCCATTTATGCCCGAATATTCTTTATATTTTCCAAATTTGGTTCTATGCTGTAGATATTTTGCTATCTCAATGGTATTTCTGAGGTTTCGATCGAGCAGAATTAAATCTGATTTTTCCTCCATCCCGAATTGTGCGGGGCTGAACTCATCCATGAAGATTGCTTGCCCTCCGTCATAAAAGACATAAAATAAAGATTCGTCAAAATCTTTTAGAAAGTATTCCAAAACACTCCAGAGACTCTTATCAATATCTTGAGCTTCATCGACTAAAATCGCATTATACTTATAGCTCAACGGTAAACTCTCTCGCTTCTCCTCCATTTTCTTACTAATTGGTTCGTATTCGAATTCGCCAAGATGGTCTCTTAACTTGTTTGCGGTGTATTCATTAAAGAGTTTTCCAATGA
The DNA here is from genome assembly GCA_046483985.1 of Promethearchaeia archaeon. Taxonomy (GTDB): domain Archaea; phylum Asgardarchaeota; class Lokiarchaeia; order Sigyniarchaeales; family SOKP01; genus JAWOCD01. The sequence continues at coordinate 60,286 of JAWOCD010000011.1, read as the reverse complement.
GTTTATATAAAAATGCATTAACAGAATAGATATCTAAGTCTCCTTGAAGCCGTTCATAAGGTTTTTCCAATTGTTCAGTGATATACCCGCGGACAGAATCCCGGAGCTCGGTGTTAAAACAGATAAATAAGGTTTCTATTCCGTTTTTATAATTTCGGATGGCTTTCTTCATGGCGACATAGGTTTTACCAGAGCCCGCACTTCCTTTAAAGATGCACCGTTTTTTTTCTGATAGAGCATTCAATAAAAAATCTTGAATCTCATTGATCTCCTCTAATTCTTCTGCTCGAATTTGATAATATTTCTCTAAACTCATAGATCTGCGTATATCAGAGCCGATCCACCTTGGAAAAAATGACTTTATCTGTGGTTTTAAGACGCGAGTATGTTTATGGGTATCCAAAAGATTAACAATAAACTGTTCCAAAGGAGAAGCCTTATTTTGTGAACCAGAATTTTTCCATTCCTTTTGCTTTTTAACATCTGTTTCATCAAATATACGTTTATCGGGATATTGTAAATACTCAAATTCTTTTTTGAATTTCGTTTGGGGAAAAAAGACTGCAAAATCAAAATTTAATGGGAATTTTAATTGATATTTCCCTTCTTTAAGGAATTGACGAGGATTTTCTTGTTCTTTTGCCGCCTTCTGGTAAAGTTTTAAGAATTGGTACATCGTATTTTCTGCTTGACTAAACGGACTCTTGGAAAGACGATGGGTTTTAAGGGTATGAGTGTCTTGTTGAGAAAATACCCCTCCATTTACATGAATGATCCCTCCCTTTGCTTCCACCACGATAAATCCGTATTCTGGATGAAAGACCAAGAAATCAGCCTCACCTAATTGGGCATCAGCATCATTATACCATTTGACCGAATGCCACACATACCACTCATCTGGGAGCGCATCAACTAATCGAAAAAAGTCAAGCTCAGACTTTGGAACTTTAATACTCTTTCGCCTTAAATCTTCCTCTGTTTTCGGAAACTTTGTTACCATATGACCTTACCTTAAAAGATACTTTTTTGATTCTTACATAAAGTATGATACATTCTGCTATTAATACTTTTTTTGCAAAACATATGAAATCTTTGCTAATTTTCAATCCAGAGGGGAATTCTATCAATTTTTAGAAAGAGACGCTATGTTTCTAAGAACCTTTTATCTAAAACATTCTTTCAAGAGTTTGTAAATAAACTGACATATATGTCATATAGATGTTTACTAAATGTACGGCCTCAAATGATAAGCTATTGTATTTATTAATCTTCTTACTTATTTATTTAGTAGAACAGAAGATGAAATACAAATATCAAGTACCAATAAAAAATGGAAGGTTCGTGCATCACCCTGGATTTTTGTCTTTTGGTGATTACGCGATATAGCGTAATTTTGATTTTGCCCTGCTTACCCTATTCCGTTCGAGAGCCCCAATATCTTCTGGGCTCATGGATGCACGGAACTTCCACCCTTTTTATTCTTTAATGAGTAAAATAAGAAAAAAACTGGCTCATTCTAACTATTTCTGACAAAGAATAAAAAAATTATCTCTGTGAGTAGGACCTCCTATAGCTTCAAACTTAACAATCTCAAAATCCTCGCAAAGATGCTTAGCTTCTCGCTTAGAAAAAAGATGATAAAATCGATAATAGGTCTTATTTGTTTGAGATACCGTCCAAGGAACCAGTTTATCGCCGAATTCTTTTAAGCCTAACTTTTCTTGACAAATCCGATATTTTGGCAAGAAAAGCCGTTTTATTTTATCCAAAAGGAAATGTGAGAAAAACTTTTTTTGCCATCGTCTCCAGACTGAAAAGAGTAAGTATCCCTCCTTTTTTAAACTCTTAAAAATGATTTCCATAACGCGTTTCCGATTCTTCTCCGAGGAGATATGATGTAATGTTGCAATAGAAATGAAGTTATCCACAGAAGCGGTCCGTAGAGGTAAATAATTGATATCCGCACAGCATAAATGTATTGTTTTAAAATTATCTTCCAATTGGGTCTTTCTGGCTATGGTGAGGAATTCAATCGAATTGTCAATTCCGATTAAATGGTTATGTTTTGAATTTATTACCTCAAAATGTCTCCCATTTGCACACCCTAAATCTACCGAAATCCCTGTAGTTATTGATCTAAATAGATCTTTTCCGACATATTTTTCGATAAAGTCCAAAAATGCCCTCCACGGCTGTTTTCTTTTAAGATGATAATCATGTGCAAAAAAATTATAATAAACTCGTTCTTTTTCGGTCATGATGAATTTTTTTTCCGTTTAAAGACTTTTTCCAATTTAATTTTAGAGAGGGGAATAATGTTACATTTCTCATACTATTGATTAAAAATATTTATAGAATTAAAAATATAAGATCATTAGTATTTAATTTATCGTGGGATCTTGAAAAATGGAAGAAGAAGTCGGTAAAATTCTTGCCCGGTTCTCAAAAATGCTAAAAGAAGATATCCTTGAATATTATGATAGATGCTATGATTACATCAAGGATTTATTCGCTGATAAGCAAATTGATCTAAAATTTAAAACGAATTATGAAAGCGTAAAGAAGGTAAGAGATACATTAAAAAAAATGACGAAAAGTTTGAGAGTTGCCCTTAATACAATTGGTGTTTCGAAAGACCGGATAAATCAGTTAGAAGAGTATTTTGAGGATTTTACGGATCTTGATGACAAAAAAGAAGGATATCCCGATTATGAATCTTATTTTGTAAAGGATTTGAAATCCCATATAGATCCGCTTTTATTGGAACTTTTGATAGAGTATTTAATCGATCGTGACCCCTCGAATATTGAGAATCTCGATTTATTTGACTTGTTACCCCGTAATTTTATTTCGAAATTAGACCAAGTTAAAGATCAATTTATTACCTCCTCTAAATTGAAAGATTTGATAAACCAAGAGCGAACTAACCTGGGAGACTATCTCGATCCGTCCACCTTAACTCTAAATGAGGAATTTGTAATTGAAGAAGAGAAAGAGAAAGAAACTGCAGACTCTCAAGAAGCAGCACCCTCGACATCAAAAGCAGACGAAGGGGAAATCCTAGAAAAACTTCGATTAGCAAAGGAAACAAATATCGAAGCGTTAAAAGCATCCATAAAGTCATCCACGAAAGAAAGAGCTCCAGAAGCAGTCGAGCCCGTTAAAGCGAGAGAAAAGATGGAACCAACCCCAGAAGTTGTTGAATCAACTCTAGATGTTTCAGTTTCGAAACAAGAACCCGGAATCGAAGAGGGACCCGCTCCATCGCAGCAAGAGCCAACCCAAGTTGAAGAGAGCACCGAGTCGGAACTGGTAGAGCAATCCGAACCCCCTATTTCGAAGAGCATAGAAGAGATAAGCGAGTCATTGGATACCAAGGCAATGCTTATTAAAAAATCTGGATATTTTTTGGATCATTTTGGAGAATTTCCGGAAGTAAAATCAGACTCGTTGGGAGAACTGACAATTAATCGACTTAATCTAATAACCTCGCGAGATAACGATTCCTCCTTTTTAGATCTGGAAAACCTTTATTATTATGTATCGATCTTAAAAATGATGAATGTAGATCTGCCCTTTACCGAGGAGAAGATAATCTCTCTACTTGATAAGTACACACAAAATGGATTATTTATATCCCAGCAAGAGGGTGCAGCCGATCCCGTTTCAGTTTTTTATGGACTGTCTATCCTTTCTGAATACGACTTGCTGAATACCACTTCTATCATAGACCTTCTTGACATAGAGATGTTTCTTGAAGGAGAATTATCCAAATTTATTCCGGAAAAGTTACATCTCAATTTTTATACGTTACTCGGCTTGAAAATCTTGGAAAAGAATGGCTCTGTCATCACACCCAAAACTAATTTACTAAATCCTCTTTTAAATTTGAAAGTGAGGGAATTTGAGAAATACGATCCCCCCTTAGATATTTTCGAAAAAATTGCTCTTATTAGATTGTTAGATCCCTCTACGGATTTAAGTCATTACAGGGGCTTATATACGAATGAGTTAAAAAAAGCAGTCTTAAATTCTGAAAAAAAGATAGACACGACTATTACTGACGCCGCACGCTCCTTTCTTGCACTAAAATTATTGGATCTTTCACAAAAAGAGTTTAAACTCGTCCAAAATCTCCGTGAATATATAGCCAATAAGGCAAATTATTTTAGCCAAGAAAATTTAAATGAAGATTTTAACTGGAAAACAGATAAATATGCTTATAAGGTAGAATTGCGTATGTTATACTGGGCATTAATTACATGCTATTAAATAAATAACAAGAAAACAGATTCGTACGTACATTAATTTTTTTCAATGTTAAAGACGGTTAGAAGATAATTTCTTGCGGTGGGTACCACTACCCCTTTTTCCACATTATCGTTCCATTTTTCCGTTAAGATATTATTTTCGTTCATTTGTTCGATGGTGGTCTTGCCCAGTTGTATCCACGCTTCCTCATCGATTTTCGGCATCTCATCTCCTATTCCTTTACAATATCGTTTTGCTTTTTCCGTGCGGTACATCTTGATTTTTCCTTTCCGTTTATCTTTTTTATTAAAGAGGATTTTAAAAGAAAAAGGGAAAGTACGGCAAAACATTGGTCTGATCCTATAGATCATGCATTTCTCTTCCTCATTGTTATAAAAAAAACACTGACCGGAGGGGTTCTTTCTCAATCCCACAAAGGCCAAACCCCTCTCCGTTTTTATAGGGGGAACAACCATTTTATCGATCTGGTCTTGGGATGGGGGATTATCAAACATATAAAATCCTAGAATTTCCAAGATCTCGTCCAATGTAAGATCTAGCCCTTTTTTCAAGCGCAATATATCATGAAATGTCACATTTACTAAAGTATCTTTGTCAGTACAACAATTTCCACAGCGAACGCACTGAAAACGAAGTCCTTTTTTTCGTTTTTCGGACATAGAACTACTCTAATAAATAAAAATGAATAATAATTTTTGAATTTTCTTTTTACATTTAATTTATATCTTTCTTTGCCGTGTCCTAATTTGTATCATTTTTTTCTCATTATAAGGAATAATAATTTTTTTAGAAATAAACGACTTAAATCCTCGATAATGAGATCCGTATTATCTTCATGAACAATTTCACGATCCTATTTAATTTGAATAATAAAGTAACATTCAAATCCCACGTTTCCCTAGAAAAAAAAGCAAATTTTAAATAAAAAAGATAAAGATTAATGAAAAAAGTTTTTTAGATAATTCCCCAGAGAAAACCAGTCATTATGAATATGGGTAAGAACGTCATCGCAAGCGTGTTGATCGTTGTAATAATAATATTCATACTAGGTCCCGCAGCATCTTTTAAGGGGTCGCCGACCGTATCTCCAATAATTGCAGCTTTATGAGCAGCACTTTGTTTTCCCCCGTGTAATCCATCTTCGATCCCTTTCTTCGCATTATCGTAGGCAGCACCACTTACACTCATGAAAATTCCGAATATCAAGCAACCAACTAGATTTCCAATCAAAAGTCCCCCAACCACCATTGGTCCAAACAAAATTCCCACAATGATAACTATTAGGACAACGACAAATACCGGTTTTATCATATATTTCAATGCATTCTTCGCAGCAAGCTCAATACCTTTATCATAATTGGGATCCGTATCTCCGTCTATCAATCCATCTACATTTTCAAACTGGAATCGCACTTCAGCGACCATATCCTTTGCACCTTTTTGGACCGCATTTAAAATTAAAGCAGAAAAAATTACCGGTATAGACACGCCCACAAACAACCCTCCAATAATTAAGGGGTTATGAAGGACTAAATAGTCAAAAATATTTACTAGTTCCTCCGTGGGAATTAAGGTTGACACATCAGGAGCTAAGGTCGAAGTAGAGGTTAGAAAGGTCAAAAACATCACAATACTGGAAAAACCACCACATACTAACGCAAAACCCTTAGCAACAGCTTTAGTGGTATTTCCTACCGCATCAAGTCTATCTAAGTTTACTCGTAAATCCTCAGGGGTATGATCTATTTCTTTCCCCATTTGCGCAATCCCTGCCGCATTATCAAGGATGGGACCGAATGTATCAAAACTTAAGATTGTACTGATAATTACATCACTGGACGCAGAAGCCATATTGATTCCCCAGATTCCGAAGGTGATTATAATTAATTCTGGTTTGATTTCCTGTCCGAAAATATTAGTGGGGTTTGAACCTAAAGTAGCTAACATCTCTTCTCCAAAAAGAGCTCCAAAAAAGTATGCTCCTACAATTCCAACTATAAATACAATAATAGGACCAAAGGTGGAGCCAAATCCAGCAGAAAGCCCAGCAATAATATTTAAAGAAGGGCTATCTTTACAACTTCGTGATACTCTCTTAGTTGGTTCATATTCAATGCTTGTATAATAGACTGTCAAAATGATCGTGACAAAGACAGCCATTAAACCCGTAAAACACGCGAAAAATAAATAGATCCCCTCTGAACCAAAAAGCAATAGATTGAGTGTTAAAAGAATCACTCCGTTCATTAGAGTTGCAGAAATAAAGACCTTCCAAATGCTTCGTGCCGTATTTTCAAAATCGATTTTTAGAAACAATGTCGTAAAGAATAAGGAAAACACCCCTAACGAGATTAAAGTGATGTTCGTAATGATAAAAATGGGATCTCCCAAGAACAAAAATAAGGTGAGTCCCAGCACCATCCCTCCTACAACATCAGAAGAGGCACTTTCAAATAAATCCGCACCACGTCCAGCGCAATCTCCGACATTATCGCCAACTAAATCGGCAATTGCCGCAGGATTACGCGGGTCATCTTCCTTAATATTATACTCGTATTTCCCTACAAGATCGGCTCCCATATCAGCTGATTTCGTGTAGATTCCTCCGCCAACTTGAGATAAAAGCGCACATACACTTGCTCCGAACCCAAAACCAATTATAAGATAGATATTTGCATTGGTGAATAAAAATATCAACCAAATACCAACGACAAAAAGAGAAATGTTTAATATCCCAGTTACCATCCCTCCATAATATGCTAGTTTAAAACCTTCATTCGGGTCATCAATAGTGGCCTCAAGGACTAATATATTTGCCTTTGTTGCCGACATCATCCCGATATATCCGGCAAGCATAGAACTTAGGGCTCCTATAATAAAGACTAAGCCCGTTATCAGTAAACTCAATAATGGAATTCCTAAATATCCTATTCCTGTTATACCGACCGGAATAAAAAGCACAGCGGATATAATTAGAAGCATTCTTCCTTGCCTTTTTAAATATATACGTGCTCCGTGCCTGATATACCCTGATATTTCTCGCATCCGTTTAGTTTTTTCTTCTAAGGAATTAATTTTTCGAAAAATAAGAAAAAGCGCAATAAAAGAGCAAGCAATCGTGATCGGAATCAAGACAAATAAACAGATAAAAAAGATCAAATTATCTCCAATTGGGGTGAGCGAATCTCTGAGTGCTTGAATACTAGGTAATTGATAAAACATAATTCATCAAAATCATTTGTAATTTTCAAGTTTTAAAGTTAAATAGATAAATAAAAATTTTTTAAATCTATAAATGGTGAAGAATATAAAAAATTTAGGAATATATTTTCATTATCTCCGAGCTCACTTAATATATTTTTAAATTTTACGATTACTTAGAGGATTTTAATAAGATCCCATTTAAATTTTATGATATTGTAACAGTACCACTTAACTAATTATAGATCTATTTTCTTAAAGGAATATTTAATATAATATAAAAGCAGAGAGGGAACTGTTAAATCGCAACTTTAGAAATTCTTAGGAATTAGCTTCAATTAGCACTTCTTCTTTAAGTGTGTTCTTTAAGGGTTCTTTATCTTCCTCAGAAAGCCGATTAATATGTACTCCCCTATTGTTGTAGACATCTGGAGGAATATTTTCGAATAAGGACATTAATAAGATTAAGGAATTTTTAATGACATTTCTTTTCTTTTCGATCCCTTCATCTTCAATTTCCTTGAGCTTTTCCATAAGATGAATTAACGTAGAACTTTTCCAAATTTCGGTTTTTTCTTTATTTTCCCGCTCTTGGAAATATCTGATGATTTTAAGATAACATTCGAGTTCAGAGTCATTATTTTCCATCATTATAATATATACCTCCAGATATTTTCACAATTCTCAATATTTAGATATGATTTTACCTATATAAACTAAAGTAATTTAATACTCATTTCGTGTTATGATTACAAAAAAGGGATTAATTTCATAGTTTTCTCATGAAATAAAGAAGATTTTAGTAAAAGGGGTAAGAAAACTGCTGGCTTGTATACAAAATTATAGATATCTTTTTTTTATTTAGGATATCGGCCGAAACGGATTCTCTTATTCCAACTAAAAAAGAAACGAATTAACTTCCTCCTCAGCTTGTACCACATTATCGATTTTCTCAAGATCTAAATCTTTTTGTGCATATTCAACTAATTTTTGGGCGGAATTGAGACATGCTGAGGCTCTCCAAAGAATAAAATCCGCAATTCCGACATATTTGACTTTTTTCTTAGATAATAATATGTTGAATATTTTCTTCTCTTCAATTCCTAATGTTTTAGCCAAATTTTTAATATGACGATCGGGTTTATAGCAGTCTATTCCTAAATTGCGCATAATATGAAAAACTGTGATATCTCCAATGAATGGTAATGATTTAAATAGTTCTTTTGCCTCTTTCTCCGAATCTAAGTGGGCAATTTTTGCTAAGAATTGTTTATCTAAATCTCTACATGTTTTATAAATCGCGGTTACTTTCCGTTCATTTTTTATGGGGCACTTATTTAGCATTTCCTCAAAAGTTAACTTCCTGATTTTTTTTACGTTAAAATTAAAAAGCATTTTCTGAATTTCAGACCAATATTTTCTCACTGTGTCAGCCTTAAATCCGCACGAGAAAACAACCCAGGTATATTCTCTTAAGAATTTTGAACTATCTATGGTTTTATACGGCTTTTTTTCTAATAATTCTGTTAAGGTATGAATATATTCGCGATATCCGCTATTCTGTACTAAATTTTTAGCATACTCATATAGGTTTATAATTTGTGTTTCAATTCTGTTAACCATATGTGATTATGGAAAATTATTAATCTGTAAAAAAGTCTCCATTTTTAATTTTAACTTGGATTTAAACATGCTTACAATTTTCCATTTTCGAAAAGAAAACTCAAAAAATTACTGAAATCAAAAAAGCTTATATATAAAAATAACTATAATAATAAATTGGGAATTTATTTTCTATTACAATCTAAGGCCAACATTGGCTAAAAAAATCAAAAAAATAGAGATAGAATTAAAATGGTATTAGAGGCAGTAGATTATTTAAATGGATTTTCTTCTTTAGCATTTGTAATTGTGAGCTTTCTGGTGGGCTTGAAAATATTATCTAAGTATTTTAAGTATAGACAACGATCTTTTCTTTTTGTGGGTATTACTTGGATCGGTATCAGCGAACCGTGGATACCCAGTACATTAAGTTTTCTCTCGAATTTGATATTTAATACCCCGTTAGGCTTGGACCTCTATGTGATTATCGGTAATGTATTAACGCCGGTAAGTTTAGTTGCGTGGATGATTGCATTTACAGATCTCATCTATAAAAAACACCAAGCGATTATAATTGGAATCTACATCATTATTGGAATTGCGTTCGAGATCATATTCTTTAATCTTCTATTTGAAGATCCAAAGCTCATAGGCGAATTTTCAAATCCTACTTCAGGAATTGATATCGAGTATAAGTCCTTTGTCATGATTTACTTGCTATTCATTGTCTTAAATTTGTTAATTACGGGAATAGTGTTTGCCCGAAACTCTTTAAAGTCTAATCAGAGGGAAGTTAAAATAAAGGGGAGGTTTTTATTGGTTGCTTTCTTAACGTGGTGTACAGGAGCAATTTTAGATTCCTCGATTGAGCTAACCTTCTTTACATTACCGATAACTCGATTACTTTTGGTCTCAAGCGCATTGTTATTTTATATCGGATTCATTTTGCCCCCCGGAATCAAGGACTTATTCTTGCCCAAAGAATAAATAAAATTTACTCTTTTTTTTCTTTTCGGACTTAATGTTATATTTTTTGTATGATCAAACTGTAAATCCTTCATCTAAAAACCATTCGATCTCCCTCGAAAATTGTGACTCCTACCGACTCAGTAGAGGCTCTTTCTTAGGGAGATTATTGCCGCTTAAAGGGTTCCCTAAATTTCTTGCTATAATAATGGTGCAAATAGATGAGTTTAACTTTTTAAAGAACGAATGAAAAGAGATGATTTTATTTTCTTACAAAAAATATAACACTTAGTCTCTTTTCGTTAGAAATGAAATTTTTTAATTATGGACTTTATATTTTGAGGATTGGAAATTTGAAACATTATTTTTGGAGAATTAAAAATAGATTAAAAATAGATTAAAGAACTGTAGTAACTAGTAAATATAACTCTGGACAAACTTTGACAACCTCTAAAGAAGTAATACAAATTTTGCTTGATTATTTTATTCATTAAATGAAAATATCCATTGGGATGTCAATATCAATTTCTGAATTTTTAATTCGTTCTCGTAAATCCTTCATACCTTGTTCATTAGTTAAGAGTTCTAGTAAATTCTGATAAAGTCCAATGATATTATCGATACTCATTTTGTAATACATATTTTCTTCAGACAAATTGATTGAAAGGATTTCATATATACCTTTTATTGCACGCTTGACATTTTCAAAATTCCTGCGAGCATCTAAAATTTTTTTCTTTTCAACCTCAACTGATTCCAATAAAACCACCTAAATAGAAAGAACCAACAAAAGTATTTAAATCGATGTGAATTTTGGGTTTTTTGTTCTTGTATTACGAAATTGTGAGAGATCAAATTTCTATATTTTTTTGCATAAGTTTTTTTACACTTTATAATTCCAGTTTTTCTAATTTATAGCAACTTTAATCATATCTACCCTCAATTCTGAAAAGAAGCGGGATATCTGGATATATATGATTAAAAATTATTATAGCAAGAGACTATATAGCTCTTAAAATTCTTGTTGTATTTCTAATCTTTAGTGAGATATTTAATTACGGGAGGCTGTCCCGCGGTCAATCTTTCACAACCATTTATTGAAAGATCTCATCCCTTCATGACCCTTGAAAATAATGAGAAAAGTATTCATGTTCCTTATCAAACTTATCTCTTATATATTGTTTTAAGGTGCCCTTGTCCACGCGTGTTTTCACCTTATTTCATCAACATCCTGCGTCTGGTTCCAAATATACATAAGTACCGTCGGCAATGACATAATCGGGATTCTCTGCAACAGGTTGAAATTCCCTCAATAATCCTTCCTCATTGGGAGCATATGCCGAAATACCGCAATCTTCGTACAAGACGTTATCCCTCGGATCCCAAAAGAGTTGCAAGTAACTGTAGATGTAATCCTCGTAGATCGGGAAAATGGAGTCTTCTGGATGTGCTTTATCTTGCTTATCAACAATAGCTAAAGCTTCCAGAAAGCTTGCATCATCCTTTACGTGTACAGTAAATTCGTTCCCTTTTCGCAACCCGCTCAAGGGGATGCTGATATTAAACTTGATTTCCTTAATTGATGTCACCTCAAATTCAATTTTTATATATTATTAATAAGATAAAATTAATTTTATTAAAACCTTCTGATTAGTATTTATTGATTCTGAATTAGAGATGGATGCCATAAAAAAGTCTGTTGAGAAAACAGGGGGAAATTGTGGTAGTTGATGAATATTATGAAGGTTTTGGACTTTCTAGTGAAATCAGTCGAGGTTTGTTAAGGAAAGTATGTGAATAATGGATATCAAATAACAATATTCTTAAATTATAGCGATTTCAATCTCCATTGGCTTCAAAATCAAGGGAAATTGAATTAACGCAATATCGTAATCCTGTTGGTTTTGGTCCGTCTTTGAATATATGTCCTAAATGCCCTTTGCAGTTACTGCATAGAACTTCCGTCCGTCTCATTCCCAGACTTGTATCGGATTTTTCATCTATATTTTCATCTTTAATTGGTTTATAGAAACTAGGCCATCCCGAACCAGATTTAAATTTTGTTTTAGACTCGAATAGGGGTTCCCCACATGCGGCACATTTATAAATACCATTTTTATGATTATCCCAATATTTACCCGTAAATGGAGGTTCAGTTCCCTTTTTCCGAAGGACTCTGTATTGATCTTCTGTTAACTTCTCTTTCCAATATTCTTTGGTTTCTTTTTCTTTTTCATTCTTTTTTTTCTGTTTTCCTTTCATGATATATTAGAAATATATTGATTTGCCTAAAATAAGATTATGATTATAGATAATTATTCGCCAGAGGTTTCCTCTATGAAATATTAACTGGATCAGAAGTTTTCTTTTTAAAAAAAAAGATTTTTTGTACTGATGAAATTTTGGAAAATATATGAAAAAAGCTTTTGAAAATGAAGAGGACCCATAATCCATATTAATAGATGATGAATCTCGCATAAAATGAGGAAAAATGATAACTAAACTTATAAATACTAGTGGATCCTAATAATAAATCTAGTAAAAAAGTTAAGATCTTAATATTCATTAGTCCTAAATCGACAAAATCGTGAAATTAAAAATGTCGGAAGATTATTATACCGAAACCAAATGGTCGCCGTATCTCAGACTTAAAAGATATAATAATATTGCAGAGATGGTGCTCGAAACCATCGATCATACTCCAGAAGAAATTGTAATGAGATGGTTCAAGGAAGATGGAGAAACAGTGGAATCTATAAAATATAAGGATCTTTACGGGATTATCAAAACAGTATTTTATGGGCTCCGATCTCTGGGCTTAAAAAAAGGAGACCATATTTCAATCTGTGCTGAAACCTCTCAATATTGGGCTTGGGCGGATTTAGGAATTCAATGCTTAGGTGGAATAACTATTGCAATTTATCCCCAATTAAAACCGAAAGAAATCTTATATATCATCAAGGATTCAGAATCAATTGCATTAATCATTGATACCCAAGAGAATTTGAAAAAGTTTTACGCCATTCAAGAAAAAGTACCAAAAGTAGAAAACATCATTGTATTTGAAGAAATCAATGATGAATTGAACAAGTCCAATGTAATTTTATGGGAAGAATTTATGCAAAAAGGAAAGGATTATGAAAAGAACCATCCCGATCTGTTTAACGGTTCAATCGCAAATATCTATGAGGATGACTTAGCCAGTCTAATTTATACCTCGGGAACAACCGGTATACCGAAAGGAGTTATGCTTACTCATAAAAACTTTTTATCTGATACTCTCGTTGTATCTGCCATCGCCCTAACCTTGGAAAAAGGGAAAAAACCCTGGGGAGAAGGATCCATTACCTATATGCCTTACGCTCATTCTTATGGAAGAACTGTGGAAGAATATGGACTAATTTTTAATTCTTCAACCATTAATTATGTGGGAGGCAAGACACAAGAACAAATTCAAAAGGCATTTCAAGTTTTTAAGCCAACTATCATGGTGGGTGTTCCATATCTCTATCAAAAGATTTATGAACGAATTATTAACACCGTAGAAAAGATGAGTCCTATGGTTCAAAGCATTTTCAATAGTGCTGTGTCCACGGGGAAACAATATTATAAAAATAAAATAGAGGGTAAAAAGAATCCCTTATGGTTAAGAATAAAATATTGGTTTTATCAACATCTAATTCTAAAAAGGATTCAGAAAGAAATGGGAGGCAAGTTGCAATTGCTTGCTACGGCTTCCGCTTCAATTTCTGAGGAACTGATCTTATTTTTCTGGTCGTGTGGCTTTAATATTGCAGAGGGATATGGATTGACTGAGGCGGCTCCAGCAACTCATTATTCGCGAACAAAAGATAATTCGGATTTTCGACCGAACTTCGATAAAAAAGTTGAGGTTTATGAAAAAATAGGGACTGTGGGACCTCTTATGGAAATTCCAGAGTATCTTAATCCATATGAAAATATGCAGCAAAAGCTCACCGAGGAGGGAGAATTATTGCTTAAAGGCCCTAATATAATGAAAGGTTATTGGAAAAAGCCGAAGCTGACTCAAGCTGCGCTTGATGATGAGGGATGGCTCCATACAGGGGATTTAGCTGAAATTGATGAGGATGGTTACGTTAGGATTATTGGAAGAAAGAAGGCAATTATCAAACTATCTACCGGTAAAATGATAAGTCCCGCGTTAGTGGAAGGGATGATTGTTCCTTATTCAAGAATTATAGCTCAGATTGTGCTCACGGGCCAAGAAAAAAAATACCTTACCGCAATTGTAGTTCCCTATCAAGAACCGTTGAAAAAATTTGCTAAGAACCATGAAATAGAGTATGAAACATTGAAGGATTTAGTTAAGAATGAGAAAATTCAAAAGTTAATAAAAGAAGAGGTTGTAGAATTCACTGAAGATGTGGCGGAATTCTCTCGACCAAAAAGATTTGCAATCAGCTGTCAATATTTTTCTGAAAAAGAAGGCTTTCTAACCCCCACTTTAAAATTCAAGCGCAATAAAGTTTATGATGAGTTTTCCGATACAATTGATAGGCTATATGAGATAAATAAGGAATTTTTAATTATGGAAGATCGTTTGACAGATTTTTATGATATGAGTGTACTCACCTAGAATATAAACAAAAAAGAAAGTTTTAATCAATGAGTAGTAAATATAATAAATCTGTAATAATAACGGGAGCGGGAGGTTTCTTAGGTAAGAATATAGTAGATAATTTTATAAATCGAGAGTACCATATCGTTGCGATTGATATAAATGATACTGAGTTGAAAAATATTGCAGCTAAAGGTGAAAAAATAGAAACCATTAAAATAGACTTATTACATGATAATTTAGTCCCCTTATTTAAACGTCTTATCCAAGAATGTGACGAAGCATATATGATACATCTTGCTGGATTGTTTAAATTTAGTGCTTCTCCCGAAAAGCTATTTCTTATCAATGTTGCATTAACAAAGAATGTAATGGCTGCAGCCTATCAAGTAAATAATTGGAGACATATCATTCATATTTCCACCGTTTCAATCTACGGAACGCCGTATGAAAACAGAGGGTCGAATCCTTACACAGATTTAAAACCTTATAAAGAAAGTGAACCTCAAAAGCCAAATAGTCCATACGGAATTACAAAATTTATGGGCGAAAATTTTGCTTGGAAATATTATAAAAAGGGGCTTCCGGTCACAGTTTTCAGACCAACGCTTATCTATGGACCCAAAAACCGATATGGATTGGCAATTTTTTTCCAAATTGCATCCATCTGCAGAAACCTCTTTTCTGGATTTTTAAAGTATCTTCTCCTTTCCCTTTTAGCCATTCCATGCCGAGGAGCTACATACTTACATTTTGTTCACGTGGAAGATATTATCAGGGCATGTGCGCTGATATTAGAAAAAGACGAAGCTATTGGAGAAGCATACAATATTGCCGATTTGGATCCGATCAATAGCATCGATTTTTTTAATTTAATGATGGCTTCTGAGAAAATGTCCTTCAATTGGGGGGTCATACCTTTATCTAAGTTTTTAATCCAGCGCTTCGACAAGATTTTTAATAAATATATTTCAAAGTTGGTTGCGATGATTCTTTCATTCCTATTTAAGTTATATGGATTATACATGGACTATGAATTCACCAAAATCCCGGTCAATATTTCTAAGGAATGGTTTACCTATTTCCAATCAAACTACATCTGGGACACTAAAAAGCTTCAGAAACTTGGATTCAAATATAAATACCCTAAATTTCGGGAAGGAATCATTAAAAATGTAATTTGGTATAAAAAACAGAATTGGATACCCTAACATCAAGGAAAAGTTATGAACTCTTAATATTTCTCCTAAAGTTTTTTCGTGTTAATGAGTTGTATCGCATTTAGAGGGCAACGTTTCACACAAACAGAACAACCATGACAAGTTTTATAAGTGTTTATTGTTTTCGCCTTTTTATGTACATCAAATACCCGTATCTTTAGAGGACAGAACTTAACACAAGTACCACAGCCCACACATTCTCCAACTGTAATTGCCTTATAGATGAAACTAGAAAGTTCCTTAAATTTCTGTTCTAATCTTTTTGTTGCTGATTTCATAGTTTTTAGTTTAAATAAAATATTAAAAAAAATAGGGTAAAAAGAAATAATTAAGATATTTTAGAACACGCTTCTTGTAGAATTTCTTCAGTTTTTTTAGTAAACGTGGTAATAATGTCATCAACGTCTTTTATTTCCTTAATAATTCCACAAGATTGTCCTACGGGGATTGCACCATTCTCCACATCGCCTTTGGTATAGACTATCTCATATTTTTTCAAATCTTTGATATATTCATCAATATCATATGATAATTCTTGAGCAATTTTCTCTTCTTTAGAGATGACTTTTCCATGTTCTAAGGCGTATTTATTCTTAATAAGTCTAATAGGGCCAAATCCTCCGGTTGTTAAGAGGGTATCTCGGTCTTCCGCGGGGGGGATAAGATTCTTATATTTCGGATGAAATTCACTTTGTTCAGAAGCAATAAATCGGGTCCCCATAGTAACCGCATCGGCACCTAAGGCAATTGAAGCTGCAATTCCTTCCGGAGAAGCAATACCGCCACATGCAACTAATGGCATATCAGGATATTTTCGGGCAACTTCTTGTAAAAGCACCAAGCTTGTAATCTTTTCATAAGATTGATGCCCTCCTCCTTCTGTTCCGGTTGCAACAATTCCATCACACCCTTGTTCTACAACTTTATCAATGAGCCACATTGCAGGCGCTACATGATAATGATTTAATCCTGGCGATTTTTCCCCCCATATTTTTCTCGCATAATGGGGTCCCCCAGCGCTTGTTAATCCGTAGATTAATTGTTCCCTAATCTTTGGGTTCTTATTTCTCCATTCTCTTATTTTTCTTAACAGAATTTTATGGTCGGTTTGTACTCGAGCAGTTCGAATATTTACTCCGAAGGGTTTATCTGTATGTTCAACAACGTAATCAATTTGATCCTTCATATCTTCAATAGAATTCTTCCCCATGAGAGTTGCATGAGATAATACACCCAGACCTCCCGCCTCGGAAGTCGCAATAGTCAATTCTGTTGTATAAAAAGGACCCATTGGAGCACTCATAATCGGGTACTTAATTCCAAATTTTTCTGTTATTTTAGTTTTTAACAAGAGGAATCACATATATTTTATTACTTTTTGAAATAATTTAAGATAATTTTGTTTTATTAACTTAAAAATGTTTAATTATAAATAGTATTTCGTTTAAAATTAATTATCTAATAAAGAAATCAAAAATAAATTAAGAATTCAATAAAAAATATAAAAATTTTTACAAAAAGGAGTATAAAAATGAAGAAAGTAGCTATAATAGGGGTTGGAATTACACCATTTAAAGCTCGCTATTTGGATAAGACTTATTTTGAATTAGCCTACGATGCTACAAAATTAGCACTTGAAGATGCAAACCGGAATGGTGCCAATATTACCCACAAGAATCTCGAATCGACTGTCTACGGGATTTATAATGAATTATTTGAACGACAGTTTATGCCAGATATTTTCACAAATAGCTATATTGGAATGAATGATAAACCGGGGACAAGAATTGCCTCCGGTGGGGCTACAGGAGGATACACTGTACGAATGGCATATGCGGAAGTTGCTTCGGGTCTTTCCGACTTATCTTTATGTCTAGGAGTAGAAAAATGCAATGATTGTTATGACGAACAGACAGGGACAACCACTCCAGAAGTTCTTAATGCTATCGCCTACAGTGCTGATATGACTTATGAATATCCATTAGGTATGATGGCGGCAAGTTCGTATGTATCCATGGTCAACGCACATAAAGAAGAGTTTGGAAATCCGACTGAAGAACAAATGGCACTGGTCTCTGTAAAAAATCATAAAAATGCAATGTTAAATCCCAAAGCGCAATCTCCAATGGACATAAACGTTCAAGATGTTATGAATTCAAGGATCATTTGTTATCCATTCAAGATGTTAGATTGTTGTCTTTATTCAGAAGCGTCTGCCGCCTTAATATTAGCCAATGAAGATAAGGTAAAGGAGTTGGGAATTGAAAAGCCAATTTGGATCACGGGTGTTGGAGCTGCCAATACCGATTGCTTTATTGGAAATAGAGAGGATTTGGGGAGGTTATATTCGAATATTAATGCAGCAAAAAAAGCCTATGAGATGGCGGGATTGGATTATGATAACATTAAGGATCAAATTGATGTGGCGGAGTTACATGATGCCTTTTCCGGCCAAGAGGTAATCAGTTATGAGGAACTCGGATTTGTTGACTTCGGACAAGGAGGAAAATGGATTGAATCCGGACCTAATACCGGAGAGGGACCATGGATTGACGGTGAATTACCTTGCTGCCCGTCAGGTGGATTAATTGGATGTGGTCATGCCGTAGGCGCCACGGGGATTATGTCAACGGGTGAAGCTGCACTTCAATTACGAGAAGATGCTGGAAAGCATCAAGTTTCCATAAAACATGGACGTGCACTTTCTCATTCAATTGGTGGACCGGGGGCAGCATATGCTGCCGTAATTACAATGGCAAATAAGGAGGGGTTGATAAAAGAATGAGTGAGAAAGATTTTCAAGAACATCAGATAAGAGATCAAATCAAGATATCCTACAAATATACACTGGGTGGTCAATCAAAGTTCTTTATAGACTTGATGAATGAGAAAAAATTGCTGGGAACTCAGTGTAAGAAGTGCGGGAAAGTCTGGATGCCGCCCAGAATTGCATGTTCTGATTGCTACGAAGATACCGAGTGGATTGAACTTCCCCATACGGGAACTATTGAGGTCAGCACAATCGTCTGGTATACCACATCTGACTTTATCCAAAATGTTCCATATGGGATTGCGTTTATCCGATTGGATGAGGCAGATACGGCTATGCTACAAGGAATCTTTTCGGAAAACTTAGTCCCTTCCAAAATCAAAAAAGGAGAAATAGTTCGCGCAGTCTTTAAGAAGGAAGAAGATCGGGAAGGAAAAATTACGGATTTTTTCTTTGTTCCCGAAGGAGAATATGAAAATTGGATACAAAAACCAGAATTTGAAGGAGGCGAGAAAGAATGAGCGAGCCAAAAAAGAATTTAGAAGAAATTATCAAGAAAGTGAATGATACGCGAAAAGCCCGTCAAGTCTTTGTGACCAATAAAGCCGGTACCGATGTCAACTGGGACATGGTATTTCAATTTAATTTGGACGATCAAAAACCGTTTTATCTTCAGATCGAAGACACAAAAGGAGAACTGTATGAAGGAAAGGCAGAAAACCCCGATATCATTATGTCTGGAGATTCGGAAGCCATTGTTAAGATTTGCAATGGACAAGGAGATTTCACCCACGCGATTTCTAGAGAGGAAATCACCGTCGAACAAGGAAAAGTAATGGAAGTTATTCGATTAACCAGAGCCATAACTGCTGCATTAAAATCTCAATAAATTTTAATTTTTTTTTATATTTAGTGATCAGATTTTCTATTTTTCATAATTAAAGTTTAACAAATTTGGGATTATGATAATTTTTAATTAAAACCTTTAAATTGATTGAAAACAAATAGTTTATTAGAAAATTTATTTAATCCAAATTTAGAAGAAGGAAAAAAAATGTCAAATGACAAAGTAATCGTAACAAATCGTGGAATGGTCCGAGCCAATTTCGACTTTTATGTGGGAAAATACATGGATAAAATGTTTGACGAATTTGAGAATAAAGAATTGATTGGGAATCAATGTCCGGAATGCAATGATGTGTTTCTCCCCCCGAGAAAAATCTGCGGAAAATGCCATGTTACTATCCCCTTAGAAGAGAATTGGGTAGACCTTCCAGACACAGGAACCTTGGTGAATTATACTCTGACCCCCTATAAAGTTAATGAAAGAGGGGCAAGAACCGTGAGCTCTAAACGAATGATTGGAATGGTACAGATAGATGGATGCTCCACCTCAATCATCTATGAATTATTAGATATGGAACCAGAAGAATTAGAAACGGGACTGAAAGTGAAAGTAAAATGGGCAGAAAAACCCAAGGGAAGCCCAGAAGATATTGAAGGGTTTATTAAAGCTGGAGGTGAGGAGTAAAGATGCAAAAAGTTGGCATAGTCGGATATAAACAGAGTCCTTTAGCGAGTAAATTAAAATATGGACGTTATGATCTCATTTTTGAAACTGTCCGGGGCGCATTAGATAATGCCGATCTCAAGAAAAAGGATATTACTACGGTGATCTCCGCTACGAATGACTATTATGACGGAAGAACCATCTCAAATGCATATGTCGTGGAGCCTGCTGGTGCGTATTTGGAAGACGAAAGTAAGGTTGAGATGGACGGCGCGTTTGCGGTTCTTTATGGCTTGATGCGCATTCTATCCGGAAATCATAAATTGGCAGTGGTTTACGGCGGCTCAACTCCCAGTACATATCCGTATCATGCTGCACGCTTGTATACATCTGATCCTACTTGGGAACGCCCTACTATGCTGGTAAATGATATCACAGCCGGTGGTTTCCAGATGAGAGCCTACATGGAGAAGTTCGGTGTAAGTGCTGAGGAAATCGCTGAAGTTGCAGTGAAAAATCGAAAGAATGCTGCCAAGAATGAAAAGGCTTGTCCCGATGCTCAAGACGCAGAGATTACGGTGGATGATGTAATGGAATCCGAAATCATGAGTTCTCCAGTAACGGAATCAATGTATGCACATCCGTGTGACGGGATGGCAGCTTTATTACTAGCACCAGAAAAACAAGCTCTTAAAATAACTGATAACCCCATTTGGATTACTGGAGTGGGATATAACCAAGATACCTATTATTTGGGAGATAGAAACTTATATGAAAATAAAGCAATGGAAAAAGCAGCAAGATTGGCTTTGAAATCTGCTGATCTCTCAGCGGAGGATATTGATGTTGCTGAAATATTTGAACATTCTGCCCACGAAGAATTAATTCTGGCTGAAGCAATCGGTTTAGCTGAAAAAGGAAAAGCCCCCGAGATCAATTCTGAGATAGACGGGGACTTACCAATTAATCCGTCGGGTGGAGGGATTGCGGGAAATGCCCCGTTTGCAACGGGTATAATAAGAATTATTGAAGCCGTTAAACAGCTTCAAGGAAAGGCTGGTAATCACCAAGTGGAAGACCCACAACGGGCAATCGCAACGGGTCAAATAGGTTTCTGTGCACAAAACAATATTGCTTTTATTTTAGAAGGAGGTGCAAATTAAAATGGGTAGACAAGTTGCTATAGCTTCAGCAGGATTTTGTGAACATGCTAAGAGTCGTTCTGATGTGAGTATGCCTGAAATGGTGAGTGAAGCTGTGGAAAACTGCTTAGAAAATGTACCAGGAATGGGAATTGAAGATATTGATATGTTTGTAAATGGAAATATGCCCGCGTTCGAGGGGGCCAGTATCCCAGAATTATGGATGACTGATTGGATGGGAGCGAGAAATAAACCCTTAATGCGTGTTACCACCGGAGGTACAACAGGAGGGTCTGTGGCTATCTCAGGATATTATTCCGTGGCTGCGGAAATCCCTGGTGTCGATACGGTGATGGCTATTGCATTTGAACATCAATCAATTGGGGATACAACCGTGGGATTGTCGAGTGTTGCATTGGGCGAACTAACTGCAACTCAATCCTTAGGGATTCCTTTACAAAAGTTGAAGAGATTGGTATCTGCCGGGGCTGCAATCGGGATTGCGTCCTATCAAGCGACCAATTATATGAGAAAATCGAAGATAACCGAAGAAGATTTAGCCCGTGTGGTGGTCCAAAATCGAAGGAATGCTGCCAAAAATTGGTATACGCATCTTAAGATGCCTGATCTTACTATTGATAAAGTGTTAGATACTCCCTATATCTCATATCCATTAAGATTTGGGATGGTGTGTCCGGCATCTGATGGGTGCTGTGCTATGATTTTTACAACCGAAGAAAAGGCTAAAGAATTGGTAGATGTGCCTGTGTATGTGAATGGAGTAGCTAGTGTTGCCAATGAGACGGGAATTATGGGATATGCTGCCTCGGGTTCAGGTCAGTTGGATCCGTCGGAGCAATTGGGCGCTCAAAAAAGTGCCGAATTAGCTTATAGTCAAGCTGGGATTTCTTTCCCCAATAAAGAAATTGATTACGCAGAAGTCTATGCACCATTTCCTAATCAAGAACTTATGTGGGTTGAAAAACTGGGATTATTTGAGACTAATACGGCACCGGAAATGTATGAGACTGGAGTCACAGCTCCCGATGGGGAACTCCCTGTATGTGCTTCTGGAGGTGTAAATTCAACCAATGCAATTGGAGCATCAGCGATGGAACGTCCCGCGGAAGCGGCATTACAAATCATGGGAAAAGCAGGGAATCAAGTTGATAAGACGGTGCACACGGCATTAGGGCATGGATGGGGCGGTATTATCAATCTTATCACGATGATGGTCATGTCAGATGAGCCAAAAAGAAAAACGAAATAGGAGGTTAATAAAATGTCAAAAAAATTGGAGTATGAAAGAAAAGAATATGAAGAGACAAGAACAATTGGCGCTAATTGGTATTTATCCAAGTATAAATTCCGATTTGACTTCACTCATTTTCAACCATTCTTTGAGAAATTAAAGGAGAGAAAGTTAGTTGGAAATCAATGTCGGAGTTGTAATGCGGTGTTTTTTCCTCCAAAACTGGTCTGTGGAAAGTGCTTTATTAAACCCGACAGATGGGTAGATATTCGTGAAACGGCTCAAATTGCCACATATAGTATAACCTATGAAAAAGATCCCGAAACTGGAGAAGTTGCTGAAAAACCGGTTGTTGCAGTCCGTCATGATGGCTGTGATACGACAATGTTAGCATCATTGAGAAAGGATATAGATTTTGAAGATGTGTATGTCGGAATGCCAGTTAAAGTGGTATGGTCTGAAGAGCCAGTAGCTAATATTTCCGCGATTGATCATTACGAGCCTATAGAAGACGATTCAAAGGATTTATAATAATTTTCTTTATTTTTTTTTGCTATTTTTTTTTTTTTAAAATTCATGTTTTTTTCACATTTAGAAAATTTCGTGCTATTTTTAATTACTGATTATACGAGTAGTAATAATAATTTGTCAGAATTATTACTGATTTTGTGACTGTTTTTTACTGATCCCAATTTTTATTTTTATCCAAAATGTGCGAGAAAACATACTCCTTTAGGTGTGCGATGAATCGCACCAATCCAACCATTTAAATAACGGAAAGGATATATATAAGAATTCCGAGAAAACAGTTCGCAATGAATAGAAACCATGCGAGAGCCGCTGGAGAACCAGCAAGTGTTATCCGCCGTAGCGGAGAGCACGAATCCACCGACATTTATGGCGTGGTAGTTCAATCTCTTAGGATTTTCTTATCTATCTTACCCACTCCTGTCATAGGCATTTCCTTTGAAATATCAATGATTTTTGGGACTTCATAGGGCGCGCAGTGTTCCTTCGCATACTCAATGATATCTGCTTTAACTTCTTCGGCGGGGGTCTCTTCATACTCAGCAGTTAATTTAATATATGCTTTTACTATTTCAGAACCGGGTCTTTCGGGGTTATCAACTCCTACCAACGCAATCATGTCTATTGCCGGGTGTTTTGATAAAGTGTCTTCAACTTTGGTAGAAAATACCTTATAACCCGAGACATTTATCATATCTTTCGTGCGATCTACAATTCTTAAATATCCTTCCTCATCCATTATGGCGACATCGCCAGTATGCATATAACCCTCTGAGTCAATTGCTTTTTCAGTTTCTTCTGGCTTATTTAAATACCCTTTCATTACTTGAGGTCCCTTGACGCATATTTCGCCTGGCTCTCCGATTGGGACTTCTTCACCGGTATCGGGTGCAACCAATTTTAATTCAGTATTTAGTAAAGGCAATCCGATAGACCCGAGTTTTTTTTCACCGTGGGCAGGATTCATAGTAGTGAGCGGAGAAGTTTCAGTCATCCCATAAACCTCCAATAATTTTCCTTCTCCTATAATTGCTTCTAATTTCTCTTGCGATTCTACAGGAAACGGGGAGGCTGCGGATATACAAAACTCTAAATTAGAATGATCAAGTTCTTTAAATTCTGGTTCTTTTAATAGAATCTGAAATAAGGAGGGGACATTGACTAAGGCCGTTGGCTTATATTTTTCTATTTCATCGCAAATATGGGAAGCATCCCGGGGATCTGGAATTAAGCATTGTTGCCAGCCAAGATATAGACAATTTTCACAGAAGAACAAACCGGCAATGTGAAAAAATGGGAACCCCGATAGAGCAGTTCCTTTTCCTTCTTCCCACCCCAACCACTCTTGCACAATAAGTAAATCGGAAAGAATATTCTTATGTGTTAACTTCGCGCCTTTCGGCGTTCCAGTGGTTCCTCCAGTATATTGAATAAAGGCTATATCTTCATTATCTACTTCTACGTTCACTGCAGTATGGGGATAAGTGTTCAATATATCATTATGAAAGTCCAAAACTTCCTTCTCTGGTAAAGGAGTTACCTTCCCTTTGGGAATTTTGTTCAATAATTTTCCCAAAAAGCGTTTGTAAGCTGGTAAAAAATCTCCTAGGTTTCCTGCCACCACCAATTTGATCTGTTTTATCAAATGATGGATTTTAGTTACTCGCTCTTCAAATATTGCATCTAAGGTTACTAAACATATCTTCCTACCAGAGCTTCCTAAATCATTTAATTGATATTCCATTTGAACATCTGAAAACAAGGGACTCACACCTGAGACCGTACAACCTGCTTTTAAGCCCCCTACTATTGCAATGATATATTCAGGAATGTTAGGCATAGCTATAGCAACAATATCTCCCTTTTGAAACCCTTTGTCGAGGAGCATATTTGCGAATTGATTGGAATATTTATCAAGCTCTCGAAAGGTGATTTCAACACCCAAAAATGATAAAGCATTTCTATTTGGATATGTTTCAAATGCGTGCCGTAAGGCATTATCAAAAGATCCCAATTTTTTCCATTTATTGGGATCTAGGTCTTCTAATCCTTCATCCCAGTTGTTTTTCCAAAAACGTGATTTGTAGTCCGATCTTTTGATCTCATTATTAAATTCCATATTAATATTTATGGGTTTTTTTATAATTTAATACTTTTCATTTATAAAAAGTTAAAACTTTTATGAAATTTAACAGAAATTCTCCATAAGAGGTAGTAATTCCTCCATAATTATAATTTTAATAGAAAAAGAGAGGTTCAATGATTAAAAATTCATAAAATGTGGAATCTATGAAAATAATATAAAAACAAATTATCAAAACAGAAAAATTAAAAATATATATTTAGGGAAAAGAAAAATATTTATATCCAATTTTTAAAAAATAAAACGTAATTAAATAAAAAATTCAAAAAAGATAAGTGAATGAAATGCCTATTGATTTAGAAGAAGACCAAGACATTTACGTAACTCGTGGAATGGTACGTGCAGAATTTGATTTTTGGGTTGGCGAACCTATGGATAAATTTTTCGAGGGATTAGAGAATCAGCAATTAATCGGTAACAAATGCAATAAATGTGGTAAAATATTTATCCCCCCAAGAAAGAGATGCGGAGATTGTTTCACCAAAGCAGAAGAATATATCGTATTGCCCGATACGGGAACATTGAAGAATTTTACTGTGACACCCTATAAAATTTCAGAACGAAGAAAAAGAAAGAGTCGTTCAGAAAATACGGTTGGGTTAATAAAAATAGATGGAGCTGATACAGCCATGGTTCTCCCAATTATTAATACCGAACTGGGAGATTTAAAAATGAATATGAAAATGCAAATTGTCTGGAGTGAAAAGCGTGAAGGAGATCCATCAGATATAGAAGGGTTTGAACCCTTGGGAGGTGAATGAGGTGCATAAAGTTGGAATAGTAGGATATTACCAAGTGAAACCCGATTTAGATATGAAAATGAGCCAATATGAAATGGACTTCACGGCAGTCAGAGGGGCTTTGGACTATGCAAATTTAAAACGAGATGATATCACAACTGTAGTGGGTGTCAATAATGATTATTATGATGGAAAGACGATATCAAACTGTTTTAAGGTTGAGTCTGGGGGAGCCTATATGAAGGATGAAACTAAGGTAGAAATGGATGGTGCACATGGGTTGATGTACGGTCTATGGAGAATATTATCAGGCAATCACAATCTTGCAGTAATATACGGAACGAGCATGCCTTCATGTTTCCCATATGAATCTACCCGAGTTTTAGAGAATGATCCCACTTTTGATAGACAGATTAATTTACTCAACAGTTATACGACAGGTGCAATGCAAATGAGGGCATATATGCATAATTTTGGGGTATCTAAGGAAGTTATAGCGAAAATGGCGGTATCCAATTATAAAAATGCGGCTAAAAATCCCTTAGCGCTTTCCGAAGCTCAGAAATCGGGTATCACAGTTGAAGATGTGCTTGAATCTGACTATTTAAGTTCTCCTTTAAGAGAGTTGATGTATCCTATACTATGTGATTCTTGCTCAGTAGTGATTATCGCCCCAGAAAGATTAGCGTTAAAAATCACTGACAACCCCGTATGGATTACAGGTGTAGGGCATAATAATGATACCTATTATATAGGAGATCGGGACCTTAGTACAAGCAAATCAATGGAACGAGCTTCTAAGAAAGCGTATGAAATGGCTAATATTCGGGATCCAAAAAAGGAAATCGATGTTGCCGAGATATTCGGACATACGGCATGTGAGGATTTAATTTTATCAGAAGCCGCAAAATTAGCTGAAAAAGGAAAAGGTGTCGAATTGGTGGATAAGGAGATTTTGAATCCTTCCGGCGGAACAATGGCGGGATATACTCCATGTGCAAACGGGCTAACGAGAATTATTGAGGCAGCGAAACAAATTCGTGGGGAAGCGGAAGGCCATCAAGTTTCGGGGGCAAAAAGAGCAATCGCGTCTGGGCAAGTTGGATTCTGTGCGCAGAATAATATAATATTTGTATTAGAAGGAGGTGCTGCCTAAAAATGGAAAAAATTCAACCTGCTGTAATTAGCTGTGGGTTTTGTGAGCATGCATCGAAACGCTCTGATGTGAATATGGCCGAGATGGTAAACGAAGCAGTCGAAGATTGTTTAGAGAAAGCCGATTCTGTGGAGTGGAAAGATATCGATTGTGTTATTAATGGAAATATGCCCGCATTTGAGGGAGCTAATATGCCCGAATTATGGATGACCGATCATATTGCCGCAAAAGATAAACCTCTTTTAAGGGTAACTACTGGCGGAACAACTGGAGGATCAGTTTTTATTTCTGGGTATTATGCAGTTGCATCGGGACTATATGATACGGTTTTGGCTATTGCGTTTGAACAGCAATCATGTGGTGATACTACTGTGGGATTATCTTCTGTAGCTTTAGGGGAGGTATCAATCTTTCCCCAACTTGGCTATGATATTGATAGATTGAGGAGAAATATGGGGGCGGGAGCAGCTATAGGAGTTGCGTCATATCAAGCTATGAATTATATGAAACGGACTAAAGCAACCGAAGAAGATTTAGCCCGTGTTGTTGTTCAAAATCGCAGAAACGCTGCTAAAAATTGGTGGACCCATTTAAAAATGCCCAATTTAACCATTGATGATGTGCTCGATACCCCTTATATTTCCTATCCCCTAAGGTTTGGGATGGTGTGTCCGGCATCGGATGGAGCTTGCGCGGTTCTATTCACCACAGAAGAGAAAGCAAAAGAAATTGCAGATATTCCAGTCTACGTTAATGGGGTAGCCAGTATAGCTAATGAGCCCGCGATTATAGGGGTTGATGTTTCTGGTGCTGGTCAAGTAGACCCCACAGAACAGTTAGGCGCTGTTAAATCCGCAGAAATTGCTTACGGTCAAGCAGGAATTGCTTTTCCACAAAAAGAAATTGATTATGCTGAAGTGTATTCTCCCTTTCCAAATCAAGAATTAATGTGGGTAGAAAGAACGGGTTTATTTGAGCCTAATTCTGCACCCGAAGCCTATAAAAATGGAGTCACTGCTCGTGATGGGGAGTTACCCGTGAATTGTTCGGGTGGAGTAAATTCAACTAATGCTATTGGTGCATCTGCGATGGAACGACCAGCTGAAGCGGCGCTACAAATTATGGGCAAAGCTGGAAACCGGGTTCCTAAAACAGTACATACCGCTTTAGGGCATGGTTGGGGTGGCGCGATAAATTTTATTACACATATTGTATTGGCCGATAAGCCAAGGAGAAAATTTACATAGGAGGTGAAATGTTGACTAATGCCTTTACCAGATTATGAGAAAAAGGAATATAAGAAGACAAAAACCACAAAGGGACATTGGTATTTAAGCAGTTATAATTATAAATTTAACCTCTCCCGAATTAAAGTTTTCTTGCAAGGATTAAAAGAAGGCAATTTACTCGGATTAAAATGTAGATCCTGTAATACAGTTTCGTTTCCACCTCGTTTGATCTGTGGAAGATGCCTTAAAAAGCCCGATCAATGGGTAACACTCCCAAAGACGGCAAAAGTCTCAACGTTTTCAGCAACTTACGAAGAAAATGAGGAGGGAGAAAAAGTACCTTTTCCTGTTGTTGCTGTGCAACAAGATGGAGCAGATACAGTATTTATTCAAAACTTAAATGAAGAGCAAGTGGATTTTCATGATGTGTATGTGGGGATGCCATTAAAAGTAGCATGGGCGGATGAAAGAAAGGGACAATGGATGGATATTGATCATTATGATGTAATACCCGACCCAGCAAAGGAAATTAACGAAGAGGAGGATAACGAGGAATAAAACCATCATTTTTTAAACTTTTTTTTTAATTTCCATTTTTAAAGCAATTTCTTAAAGGAATTGTGAGACATCATTATTTTTTCATATTTTCAGAATCCAAAAGATGATAATAGAAAGCAAACTAATTTCTGCATTTTTATACTTTATAATGACTAAATTCCTTAAGAAATACGAAAATCGGTAATTTTTAATTTAATTTTTATGATTTTTTAAGATTTATAAAGAAAGAGATATAAGTTATTATTCAATATATCTTTTCTAAAAAAAATTCTATATATAGAATTTCCAATTAAAAACAAAAGTTTAATTAAAAAATGTATTCATCAAAATCAAATCCGGATAATAAGTTGATAATTACTGCAGCTTTGACTGGAGCGGCAACTCGAAAGTCTCAAAATGAAGCAGTCCCTTATACAGCAGAGGAATTCGGTGACGCAGCAAAGAAATGCTATGACGCTGGAGCGGCAATTGTACACCTTCACATTCGAGATCCAGAGAAGGGTATTCCAACATGGGACTTGGATTTAATCAGAGATGCCTTAGAAAATATAAAATCAAAAGCTCCTGATGTGATCATTAATTTAAGCACTGCTATTAGTGCAGTTGCATCTGAGAGACAACGGATAAAACCGGTAAAGACTTTTAAACCACCCATTGCGTCTTTAAATACTAATTCCATGAATTTTAGCATTGGCGATTTTAAAACGGGAGAAGTGATTATGGCTGCTGGGAATATTTTCGAAAACTCGTTTAAGACCATCCAAAAGTTCGCGAAAAAGATGAAAAAGGCGAAAACCAAGCCAGAAATGGAAATTTATGATATGGGCGGATTACATAATATGCTCTTTTTAAATAAGCAAGAGGGTCTTTTTGAACAACCTCTTCATTTTCAATTTGTATTTGGTGTGCTTGGTGGTATTCCTTTTTCTCCTTTAAATCTTGCCCATCTGCTTCAACTTAAGCCTCCAGAAGCTACTTGGAGTGTGTGCGGAGTGGCTAAACAGCAATTTCAAGCGGGAATGTGCGCAGCGGCTTTAGGTGGGCATATAAGAGTTGGATTAGAGGATAATATCCGTAACATCGAAGGTGACTTGGCTAAAGGTTCTTGGGAACAAGTTGAATGGGCAGTAAAGGTTGCAAAAGATGCTGGTAGAGAGATTGCTCAAGGTGAGGAGGCCCTTAAAATTTTTAATTGCCTCAAGGATGAAGTTGAGCTCTAAATTCCCAATTCTTAAAAATCCATATAACTTCTTTTTATTTTTTTTAAAGAGTTATTCACTTTTTTTTTCAAATGTTTCATTAATTTCATCTATATGTTAAAAATTGAAAATTTGTGAAGATTTAAATTATAGAAAACATCTATTATTATTTACTTAAAAGTTTGACTAATTAATGGCGAAAAAAATGGTAAAAAGAAAAAAATTATGGACACCTGCCAAGGATTGGATTGAGAAGGCTGAAGTTACTAGGTTTATTAATTATGTAAATGAAGAATATAACCAAAATATTGAAACTTATGACGATTTGTATGAATGGTCGATCCAAGAAATACCGAACTTTTGGGAGGCGATGTGGGATTTTGGAGATATCAAAGCGTCTGAACCGTATACTGAAATAGTTGATGATCTCAATAAGTTTCCGGGGTGTAAATGGTTTAAGGGAGCTCGGTTAAATTTTGCAGAAAATTTACTGAAATTTGATGATGACCAATTAGCCTTTATCTTCCAAGGAGAAACAAAAAAAACACAGAAAATTACCTATAAAGAACTGAATTCACTTGTTGCCAGAGTCGCAAAATCTTTGAAAGAGGAAGGAATTAAACCTAAAGATAGAGTAGTATCTTATATCCCCAACTTGATTGAAGCCCCTGTTGCTATGCTCGCCACAACGGCAATTGGGGCTACTTGGGCATCTTGTGGCGCGGAGTTACAAGCAAGTGCCGTAATCGACCGATTTGGTCAAATTGAACCGAAAGTTCTCTTTACAGTGGATGGTTATTTTTATAAAGATAAGAAGTTTAACATTCTTTCTAATGTAAAAGAAGTAGTTGATGCTATCCCCTCAATTGAAAAAATCGTAGTCGTCTCTTATATTTCAGATGATAAACCAGATATCAGCGGCCTTTCGAATGCAGTTCACTGGGATGAGTTTCTCTCAAAAGAAGAGAATCCGAAACTCCAATTTGAGCAACTCCCGTTTGGACACCCCGTTTATGTTATGTTTTCATCTGGAACGACGGGGAAACCCAAATGTATGGTTCAAAGTGCTGGAGGCGTATTAATTAATCATCTTAAAGAACTGATCCTATCTACTGATCTGACAAGAAATGATATTATCAATTATATCACGGCGCCATCATGGATGATGTGGAATTGGTTAATTAGTTCCTTAGGTGTTGGCGCAACTATTTTTCTCTATGATGGCAATCCCTTGTATCCGGAACCTTTACGGATGTTTGAACTCATAGAAAAATATAATATTTCCATTTTTGGAACGTCTGCGACATATATTCACACATTAATGGGAAAAGGACTAAAGCCGAAGGAGAAATATGACTTATCGAGCTTACGAGAGATCTCCCAAACCGCGAGTGCTTTGAGTCCGGAAGGATTTGAATATTGCTATAATGAAATTAAGGAGGATCTTTTTCTAAATTCAATTTCGGGAGGTACCGATATTAACGGATGTTTTGCGGGAGCATTCCCAATCGAACCGGTATATTCGGGAGAATTACAAGCTCCAGCATTAGCAATGAAAATTAAGGCATACGATCCAGAAGGAAAGCCTGTCCTGGATCAGCAAGGAGAACTTGTCTGTGAAGCTCCATCTCCCTCGATGCCCATATATTTCTGGGGAGATGATGAGAATATGACCAAATACAAGGATGCCTACTTTAACTTTTACGAAGATAAAAATGTCTGGCGGCACGGAGACTGGATAATCATCCATAGTGACACGGGCGGAATAACCTTTTTGGGAAGATCCGATGCTACTCTGAAACCATCTGGCGTTAGAATTGGCACAGCAGAAATCTACAATGTGGTTGAACAGCTCCCAGAAGTAGAAGACAGTTTAGCGATCGGTCATAAAGGAGAAAGAGGGGATGTAGAAGTTATCTTGTTCGTTAATCTTGCTGAAGGCGTAGAGTTGACCGATGATCTAAAGGACAAAATAAAAACTACCCTAAGAAATGATGCATCCCCCAGACATGTACCTTCTCAAATCATGAAAGTCCCTGAAAATTGTATTCCTTATACCTTCAGTGGAAAGAAAGTAGAAATAGCTGTCACGAAGATCTTACGAGGTATGTCCGTTGGTAATCGTGGAGCTTTAAGTAATCCAGATTCTTTAGATTTCTATGAAGAAATAAGGGAAGAATTATAATTAAAAAATTAACCAATCCTTTTTTTTCTCCATTTTAGTAATCCAATTCTATACAATAATTTGCAGATTTATTTTCATCGAATTTCAGCTTGCAATGTTTTCCCACATGTTCTTCGGTTACGAATTTATTAAGCGTTAATGCTTTTGGTTTTACAAACGCATAGGTTCTTTGATTTGACGTGGTTTTTTCTGCAACTATTAACCCTTTTTTTGGAGTTCCATCTCGATTATAGATGATCGTATACCCTTTAATCTCATAGATGCCGTTTGCTTTTTTAATGGGTTTTGGCAATGCGGTTTTGTCGATCAGGGTCTGTTTCTCTTCACCTTCAGTTTTGTCATTCCAAGCCTTTTTTCCTGGTTTGCTTCCATAGATTCCGATGGATTGTTTGGTATTATACCCCCCATTAGCGTGAACCAACGCTTTTTTCTCTGGATTATCCCGAACATAATTAATGGCTTCGACAATCCCATGCATGGAATAATTATTAAATGGTCCGCCAAAATAGGGAAGTCCGCCAGTTAGGGTTAGAGGTCGGGGATCTTCTTTTGGAATACCTATCTCCCTTCGGGCAATCTGTACCATACACGGAAAACAGCTATATAAATCAAACGCATGAATATCATTCAGAGAAAGACCCGCTTGTTTTAACGCCAGTTGACTTGCATACTTTATAGCGGGAGAAGTATAGAGTTTTGGCTTTTGTAACATATATTTCACATTCATTAAATTTGCTCCTCCCATGGGATAGACCCACTTATCGGAAGGAATATGTAATTGTGAAGCGATATCTGCGGACGTAATTAAAACAGCGGCCGACATATCGACATAAAGATTAGAGACCATTCGCTTGGTATAGGGATGTGAGATTAACCGATTTTTTGGTCCCGGCGTGATGATATCTTCCTTTGTATAATTTTTTTGGCTCCATGCATGGGGATTTTTAGCCGCTACGGAAGAAAACTCAGCGAATAGCTCTCCGATTTGATTTTTATACCCTTGAATGGAAAGCCCTTGAGCAGCTCGTAATGCGGTCTCGAAGAGGGCGTATCCGGTCGGAAATGTGAGGAGATTGTATCTTTTTATCAAATGATTAAATCCTAACGGTTGCGTTTCATCAACATAGGAGGGCTTCTCACGCTTTGGCCAATCTAATTCATATTTTCCTTTTTTTGCCTTGTATGTAGAGTAATTAGCTTCCCCTCCGACTAAAAGAGCCCCTTGTATTTCACCGTTCTCAATCGATTCGGCCGCCTTATTTAACATATATTGTGGGGTATTTCCACCAATTGGCATATAGTGCTTTTCCTTGAGGTCTAAATTTAACCGTTTTCCGAGTTTTCCGGGCGCATCACTGTAAGTCCAACTGACTATATTAGACATGAATATCGAATCTATCATTTCTCTAATTTTAGAGGATTCCGTATCTTCTATGGCCATATTTGCGGTTTTTTCCATCAAACCTAAGGGATCCAAGCGTTTTTTCAAATCTTTTGACTGCGTAAATTGAGCAGCACCAATAACTACTGGTATCTTTTTATTCATCAATATTTACCTTCTGTTCTTATACTCTTTTTGGATTAAAAATTAAAAATTAAAAATAAACTTTTAATTTTGGAATTATTTGATTTTATATGGCAAGAAAATATTTGATCCAGTTCTTAGTGGACCATGCAAACCCAGACGTGTTTTTTAATATCGTGGATAGAGGTTTAACCCCGCATTTGACGAAATATATCTTAGGGGAAAAATCAGATAAGGGGACCTATGAAAAAGCTTCAATCTCAAGGAATTTGGTGACAGGTTATCCGTCAACTTCCGCTAATGCCCATACCAGTTTAATGACGGGATGTTGGGCGGGAAAGAATGATCTCTTGCATTCGCAATTCTGGGATTTCCAGAAGAACTCCCCCGAATATATAAACGTTGAGGATATATCCATTTCTGCCTTAAGGGCAATGAATAAAGACCGAATTTATCCCGTATGCAAAACAATATTTGAACATACCGACAAGTCTGCTTCATTTCATGCCATACATCGCGGTGCAGACATAAAACTTCTCAACTTAACCACAATTTTGTTTCGGTTTTTGCCCTTGCTATGGAAAATAAAACGGAAAAGTCACACCGAACAGAGTCCTATTGAATCCCCTGAATTCTGGAAAAGATTTTTCCATAAAAACATCATTAGATTCCTAAAGAAAATAAAAAAGCCAGAAGATTTTCCTCAAGCCACCTTTATTGTCTTTCTCTTATCAGACGGAAATGCCCATCATTATGGTTTTGATTCGAAAGAATATGAAGCATCAATCGAGCTCTTGGATTATTTCATAAAATGCCTTGTAGAGGGTTTAGAAGATAAGAAGGGAAACCATATCCCTGGGTTAAAGGAGTTAGGACTCTATGACCATATTATTTGGAATATCTGCACGGATCATGCCGGCCGAAAAATCGATCCGAGTAAATATGTATTTATTGATACCATTACCGACAAACGATTAAAACTTAACGTGATCGAAAACGAAAATGAGGAGAAATTAGATGAACTGGATAATTTGGACGGCGATTTATCAAGGATAGATGTATTTACAGTTTGTGCTTCTGAACAATGGCATTGTTGGTTTGGTGGACCAAAAGGGAGCTGTTCGGAGGATTTTCGTAGATTTTACGGGGCGCCTTATTTTCGAAATTACAACAGGAAAACGAAAAAGGGAAACCCTCTTAATTTAATTGAGTATTATACCGATAAGGAGTATACCCAATTCGTTATTATCCCCCGGGAAGATGTGAGCCTTCCGATACCGATAAGTAATTCTAAAGAGCGTATGGAAGAACCAATCCCCCGTCCTTATTCTATTGATCTATTTGACGGGGAAGGAACTGGAAAAATCATGCGAAGATATCACGCGGGGGCAATTGAATATGCTTATAAATGTACAGAGGGAAGGGATCCCTTAAAATACGCTGATATTGATTTAGAATATAAGAAATATTATTCAAAACAAGAATGGCTTCAGGCAACCATTGATCACCCTTTACCAGATATAATCCACAGACTTTTTGGTTTCTTTGATTGCATTCATGCGCCCAATTTTGTAGTTACCTCCGACTATGATTATCGGTTTGTCAATGTGAACCAAATTGTGAATAAAAAGGAAAAGGCAATTCAAAACGTTCAATCCCATGGAGGGGTTTATGCAGTTGAGAGCATTGTTCCGCTAACGATTTCAGGTCCGGGAATTAAAAAGAATTACGAAATTCCCTACGGAAGAAATATTGACGTTCTTCCCACCCTATTAGCAGCCTTGGGGGTCGAATTTGATGGGAAAATGGTTGACGGCCGAGTTTTAGATGATGTTCTGGAGTAAAGAATTAAGAAGTTAAGGAAAACGCCCATAAACTTTGAAATGGAGAAAAGTTTAAACTTTTAGTCTTTCATAAATCGACGAAATGCATCGTCCGGTTTTCGAAATGAGCCAATCGATTATAACCAATCTCTTTTAACATAGATTTCATTTGACCAAATTCGAAGGCAACCTCGGAGGGATGATGGGCATCGGATCCTAATAGAACGGGAATGCCCAAACTAAACATTTCCTCAATAATTCTTTTGCTGGGATATTGTTGCTTGACTTCTTTTCGCAATCCCCCTGTATTGATCTCCATTACTTTTTCATTCTCTTTAATAAGTTCCAAGGTTTCGAAAGCTTCATTCTGGACAGTCTCTTTTTGCTTGGGAAAGAGGTTAAACTTTTTGGGTAAATCAAAATGGCTAACTATATCAAAATCAAAGGAATCAGACAAAATCATTTTTTGGAGGGTTTCATAGTAGGCTAAATAGACTTGGTCGACTCCGATATCTTTATATTCTTGGAGAAATCGAGAATCATCGAAACTCCATTTACCCCGGTCTCCTTCTAAAATGTGGACGGATCCAAGAATATAATCTAATTTTTCTTTAAATTTGTCGAGTTGCTTATTTAATAAATGTTCTTGATTGAGGAGGAAATCAATTTCAAATCCGGCACGAATGGTAATTTTCTCGCCATATTTTTTTTGCAGGGTATTAATATCATCTAAATAACTAGTTATCTCCGTTAAACTCATTCCATATTCCTCATGAGGGATACGGTCGAGATCATTCAAAAACTCGTACGGAAAGTGGTCGCTCACTCCGATAGAGGTGACTCCAGAATCAAGAGCAGATTTGATATAATCTTCGATCATCCCTTCTGCGTGCCGGCAACGTTTATGATGGGTGTGCCAATCTTCTAAAACTTTCATATAAAATATAACAAGACTTTAATTTTAATAAACCAAATAATTAAACTAAGAAAAAACTTTTGATTATTTAATAAAGGTGCTGTGATATGGAATTTGAAGATAGAGAGAGACAATTTGATGGACCTTATGAAGTTTCCGAGATCCAGATTAAGATTGACGGAGAGCTTCTAAGGGGAGTATTATATTTCCCACCACAATACGTCAACAAACCCTATCCTTTGGTAACATTTTTTCATGGATTTCCTCAACTAGATCCATTACAAGAAATTGTAAAGAAACATCAGCCCTTACTGGATATGGGATATGCATTTTTAGTGTTTGACTTTCGTGGCTATAGAATCAGTGAAGGATCTGTTTCCATTACTTCCCAAGTGAAGGATGCTATGAAAATCAGAGAATTTATCGAAAAAATGGCGGAAAAAGGAATATTTGACCTATCCGAGATTCATCTCATCGCGCACGATTTCGGAGCCTTTATTGGATTGATTGTATGCTCTCAAATTGAATTTTTTAACAAGGTCCTCCTAATTTCTCCTATCTTGGATTTAAAAAGACATATAAACCATAAAGATTTTGAAGCAGGACTACGGTATTTAAATAAATTTGTGCCTGGTAATGTAAAGGGGATAGATGATGAGGAGCAATTTATTGAAATGACGAGGGAAGAGCTTGAAAACGAGAAATATCAAATTCGCATCATCGTGAGTAAGCTTAAATTGAATGAACTAAAGATAATTGCTGGTAAGGAGGACAAGCTCACTCCGCCTGAAGAGATTGATGAGATTTTTCAGCAATCCAATAAGCAACCCTCTACCTATTTAATTGAAGATATGGACCACGAATTTGTCAGGGAAAGTGATATAAAACACCGCAATAGGGAGATTAAAAAGTTTTTTAGTTATTAACGATCTGCGAAAGAACAAATTAATATATTCATACCGATAAGATTCCCATAGATATAATAGTCTGATCTCCAAATTTTTTATCTACCATATCTCCCATTGATTTTTATAAATTATAATATAAAGTCTTTTTAATTCGATAAATCAAAAAGATAGTAGGTGGATAAAAATGGTTAATTTTATTTCCAAGGAAATGAATGACTTAATGAATAATCAAATTGTAGAAGAACTTAGGTCAGGATATATTTATTTAGGAATGGCGGCGTGGGCAGAATCCCAAGGGCTTAAAGGATTAGCGAGATTTTTACGAATCCATGCGGAAAAAGAAGAATATGAACATGCAATGAAATTTGTTGACTATATCGTAGAAGCTGGTGGAAAAGTAGAGTATGGAACAATTGAAAAGGTCTCTACCGATTATGAAAATGTGGAACAAGTATTAAAAGAAGCCATCAGTCACGAAGAGCACATTTCCAGTACAATTGAAAATCTTATGGATTTGGCTAAACAGAAAGAGGAGTACTATGCATATGACCTATTAAATTGGTTTATCGACGAGCAAATGGAAGAAGAGAATCTTTTTACCGATCTCTATGATTCCTTTAGCATGGGCGGTAAGAAAAACCTGGCGATATGGGACAAACATATCGAGCATCCTGACTAAAAATTTTCGACCTATTTCATTAATAATTATTATTAATTTCAATTTTTTTATTTCTTAGCGATACCAAAAAAAAGATTTTCTCTAAAATTTTGAGATAATTTTGTGAATATTACACGTTCTGGTGTCGTATGCATAGTTCTCTTAATTCCTAATAATTTTTTTATATTATGGTTTATTACTTAAATATAGTTATATCTAAATTAAATATAATTAAATTAACAAACAATAAGTAACAATTGAGTGATTTAATTGACCGAGGGTACCGTTAAATGGTTTAACTCGCGTAAGGGCTATGGGTTCATAACTTACACTACTGAAGAGGGCGAAGAGGAAGATGTATTCGTCCATTATTCGGCAATTGAAGGGCCAGAAGATTCCTTCAAGACAATGTATGAAGGAGATAAAGTTGAATTTGAGATAGTTGAAGGAGAGAAAGGTCCTCAAGCAGAGAATGTGGAAGTTACCGAAGAAGCCCCACGAAGAAGCCAAAGATATTAAAATACCAAAGAACGTTCTATCTTTTAATGCAATAAGTACTTAGAAATAGAGAACTAACCCATTTCTAATGATTATCGCACCATTCGAAATAATTAACGCATGCAATAAATGTACCATGTGACTATGTATCATCTGTGCATCTTATTGCTTTTTTGTTTTTTTATTTTATACTCCTTAAATTTGTCTGTGATTCCTTATTTTTAATATTTGATGTTTGTCTTTTCACCTAAGAGTGAGTAATGAGTGAAAGATTTATATATTAGTTATGAATATAAAAAGATATAGACCAAAAATCAGTCAATAAACAGATATGAATCAAAAATAACCATGAGCTATACAGGGAAGGTCGTGATGTGCGGAGATTCGATGGTGGGCAAAACGAGTCTTCTTTTGCGTTATTCCGAAGGAATCTTCAGGGATGAATATAATCAGACCGTGGGCGCTAATTTTATAGTTAACGAAATTAATTTAACCGAAATTCTTGATAAAATCGAGTTTAAAGATTTCAAGTCTCGAAAGAAAATGAGACAAAAAGGATTTAAAATTTATTTCTGGGATATAGGCGGACAAAAAAATACCCTATTTGTCACTAATTATTATTTTGAAGATGCGCACGGAGCAATGGTCGTGTTTAATCTTAATAACTATGAAACCTTTAACCACTTGGACTTCTGGGTAGAAAAGATACACGAAAAATGCGGTGATATCCCTTATGTGATTGTGGGAAACAAAATAGATTTATTTGATGGGGAAAATCGGGAAGTTCCCGAAACAGCGATTGAAAAAAAATGTACAATATTGGGAGCTCCTTACATAGAAACTTCGGCGAAATTAAACAAGAACGTGGATAAAGCATTTAATTTGCTTTTTCAAAAAATCATTTCAAACTTTTAGGGTTCATTCTGAGCTATATGTTTTTTAATATATTGTTCTACTTTTTTTGCAGGGCGAAACACTCCAAAATGACCTTCACATAAAATATCTGCATCAAGATCGAGAAGTCTCTCCATTGATTTTTGATATTCGTTCAAATCAGATCCAAAACTATTTCGGAAGGGGCCATGGACATCTTGTCCAAAAAGTACCTTTTTTTCGTCGATTTTAACAAAGACAGAGATAGACCCTGGGGTATGTCCAGGGGTATGGATGCATTGAAATGTGTACCCGCCAATTTGAAGAGTTTCTTTGTCTTTCTCGAATTTTTTAAATAAGGGAATAGGCTGATAATCTATGCCGTACCACGAGGCGGCGGTTTTCCTGTCGTGACCTTTTTCTTCAATAGCCGCTGCATCCTTTTTGTGAGCGTAAAATTTTATTCGGGGGTTGAAATCGCGTAGCTCAGTACAAGCGCCGATATGATCAATATGCGCATGAGTAATAATACAGTGCTTAATATTATGGGGGTCTAATCCATATTGCTCAATCTTATCGAGCAATTGAATATTTAACCCGCAATCAATTAGGACATATCCACCCTCACTTTTTGTGTCAACAAGAAAAACAGAACATCCCCAATCACCGACATGATACACATCTTTCACAATCTCTTTCATCGATTTTCTCCTTCACTTAGTAATTGATATCCATTCATATTTAATTTAGACTGCATTCCATATCAAGTTTATCCTATAAGTGAGTAATTAGTCCTTTTTTGAAAAAAAGTGAAAAACTGGGATACTATGCAATCTAAACATAGCGCAATATGTCGAGAATGAGTTAGCCAAAACATTCTTTTCTTAACCGTTTCAGCTTGTCTGGGTAATTACTGTAGAGAGCTCTAACAAACTCACCGTGATGTCTGAGTTTTAGTATTCGCTTCATCCATACCGATCGATTTACGCCCCAGACATAACAGTGGAACCCATGATCAACGATTAACTCAAAATTCTCTTCGTCCGCACGGATATATTGAATATTAAGTGTGTCAATACTTAAATCTTTTAATTTTTGGAATTCTACATTATCATCTTTAACCTTCTGTACTATAGGTGGAACTGTATGTACTAATTTTACCTTATTATCATAGTTTCTTAACTTTTCTAAAACTCGCAATCGAGTATCGGTGATCTCAATCCGATTCAAGATATTAAATTCCTTGGCTATATCAATGAGCCTTTTTCCTGCCCGACTATTACTTATATCTATACTATATCGCAAAATGGAACAATATTGAAATTCTTCAAACACTTCTTTAATGGTGGGAATATAACGGTCATCTTTAAAATTATATCCACGAAGCTCCTTTAAGGTACTTCTTTTGACGGAATGCCATCTCTCATTAATCTTAAAACTCTTATCATGAAAACAGACGAGTTTCTTATCCTTAGTAAGGCGTACATCTGTTTCAATCCCCACTCGCATATCCAAAGCCTTTTTAAAGGACTCCATGGTGTTTTCCACTTCATATCCCATTGCACCCCGATGCGCGAAGATGTAAGGTTTATCTTCGAAAAATTGCTCTATATCCGTATTAGATTTTGTTTTCATGCTTAGTTTTCTCTGAGAAAAAAGTTTTTAACAATTAATTGAATGAATTGAGATTTATTATTTTTGGTCAGCATTGAAGTAAGTAATATAATAATAAATTTTAAATCCTAATAACATTAAAGTAAAATACAGAATATTATTATTACATAATCAATAAAAAGGTATAAATATGAGTCTAAGCGATAAAATAAAAGAATCTGTCATAGCCAAGATGCTCTTGATTGTCATTATTCCGTGGATTATTTTAGCAATTATTTTCGGGTTTACGGATTTAGCAATAACCAAAGCAGTTATGAATACTGAATCTGTGTGGGGGAATTTTGGTGCAGACTATGGTGAAATACCAGGATACGGTTTAATTGCCATTGGCATTGCTATCTTACTTGGAATTAAAACCTCTAAAAACACGGACGATATAAAGTCTCAAAAAAAGGCCCCGCTTGTATTGGCAGTAATCGGGTTTATTATCATGATTATAGGTCTTATTATAGGTGATGATTCTTCAATCCATGTGGGAGGAGCAATAGGCGTTTCCATAGTCTTATTTTCTCTTATCACCATGAATAAGGACTGGAATAATTATCGAACTTTTGCTATTGTGGTGGTGTTGTTAGCCATCATCTACCCGTTAATAACCGTGCAAACCATGAAACTCTTATGGGGGAGAGTTCGACCTCGGCATGTATTAGGAGGAAATGAAGAATTATTTACACCGTGGTTCGTTATAAATGGTGTGACCGGAAACAAATCTTTTCCAAGTGGCCACACATCAATGGGATGGATGTTACTACCGATTCTCCTGCTGGTGAAAGACCGAGAGTGGAAGGATCCAGTTAAAATTATGACGTGGATTGGAGTCATTTTCTGGGGATTGCTTGTGGGAGCATCTAGAGTGGTCGTGACTGCCCATTTTGCCTCTGATGTATTATTTTCTACGGCTATTCCTTCACTTGTGATGATTCTTTTATACAAAAAATACTACTTAAAATAAAGATCTTTTATATTTTTTTTCTATTTATTTTATCACTAAAGTGCAAGAAAGCACTGGTTTTCGGTGCGATCAAACATACGGGCGAGTCATTTCCATCTTCAGTTGCTCCGCCAAGGCCGAAGAAGCTATTATTTTGCCTGCACCAGACAAGCCAATGAAAAGGAAGCGGTGTTGACCTGCCAGACCGCGGCGAGCCGGTCGGGCAAGATCCGCAATATCTGATAGCGTCGATCGAGCATTCACGGTTGCGCTCTCCTTACGTTCTGTCGACCGCTGTTCAAATATCGGGTGGCGCTCTTGAACCTTCTTCTTGATCCGTTTTATTACTTTTACCATTAATGTTGGTGGTTTTTGTTTTTCCTTCATTCTCCATAGCTGGTTCCTTAACCCTTTTACCCATCCTTTTTTCTTGAATTTTTGAGTATAATATGTAGGCAATGAACAGTACAGAAATAACGACCACAACAATAGATAATATAAGATTGAATTCCCTCGCACGGGCTTCAATTTCACTCAAAGGAAGTTCTAAGAGATTTACGGGGGGTTCAATATTCATTATGGATCCTAACCATGTATAAAAAAAGACTCTGGGAATTGACCCTATAAAAGTAGCAATGATATATTTTTTAATGTTCAAATCTACAATACCAGCAGTATAGCTAATAGCGTCAAAGGAGATAAAAGGGATTAATCTTGTTATTAATATAGCTCCTGTCCCATATTTTTCTATCAATTTATCGGTCATATCAATGGTTGACTTTCCCA
Organism: Promethearchaeia archaeon; assembly: GCA_046483985.1. Lineage (GTDB taxonomy): Archaea > Asgardarchaeota > Lokiarchaeia > Sigyniarchaeales > SOKP01 > JAWOCD01. The sequence continues at coordinate 17,421 of JAWOCD010000011.1, read as the reverse complement.
CAAACTTTTCAGCTAAAGGGCGACCTCCTTTCTTTGAGATGTAGTAGCATAATGTAGCTGCGCACATAGATCCAATAACACCCAATACGCCACCCCACCAAAAACCCCATAATATCCCCGCGGCTAATGTTACAATCGCTGATGGAATTGGGACTAATATTCCTTGTAAAGACATAACCGCAAGAAATAGAAATATTCCCCAAAACCCTATATGAAAAATTGGGTTAACAAATAGGTTGATTACAAGCCGATATAGTAGAGTTTCGTCAATAAAATACATATAATATAATAAGGAAACTGAGACTACGAATAATATAATAAAAATTATTATATACACGATGGTTTTTCGATCAAATTCCGAAAAATCAAAGAGATTTATAATATAATTTTTAACTTTTTCAGAAAATGAGTTGTTTGTTTCTTTTTCCGTCATTATTAAAATATTTTATATTGTAAAGAGATTAATTCTTAAAATTAATAATAATAGTAAAAACCTTCTTTTTAATATTTGTATTACGTTAGAGACTATTTCATGCATTGATATAAACTGCCAACTAATGATTTAAAAATGAAGGTAAAATTAAAATTTGAAATTTAAAATAACATGAAGACGTAATATTAATATATTTATACATTTAAAAAAATCAATTACTGATTAAAATGGTCTCATTGAGAAATTCTAAAAAAACGTGGTTCATACGGTTCTGTAAAAGTTTGGTTGCTTTGAATCTGTTAACCTTGTGTTTTGGTATTGCGTTTCAAGTAATTTCAACCTATAATCCTTTCTTTGATTTTGCTGGAATTTTGTTAATTCTTAGTTGGCTTATGAATCTGTATTTAATTTATGAATTAGATAAAACCCTCGTTAAAACGAATAAAATTGGTAAAATAATAAACAGATATTCCTATTATTTTATTGTATTTTTCATCGCGGCGGTATTCCTCATCTTTATGGGGGTAGTCTTTCAGAGCATTATTTTAAAGGGAGAATTCTATATGATCGGGACAATTTTATACCATGTGAATATCTCCGTCGGACTTATAGGAGTTGCCGTGCTCGGCATCTTCTTTTCTATCTTGACATTATTAACAATCGATAAACGAGAGGTGTTTAACTTTGAGTGAAGAAACAACCGAGGGAAAACAGGAGGATTCAAAGACTCCATCGAAAAAAGCGAAAAAATCAAAAGGAAAGAAGTTTAAATATAAATCGCAAGGAAACGGGCGGGGATTTCGATTTTACCTTAAATTTATCTTGCTGATACTGGGATTTATCACTCTTGGATTTGGCGTCTATGCTAGTCTGTGTTTGTTTATCTCTTTTGGGGGAATTTCAAATACAATTTCTACTGGAGCGAGTCAAATTTCCGGATTTTTAATCTTTATTTACCTTCTCGCAGCTCTTCTTATAATCAAAGTTTTTCCCTCTGTCTATTCAGAATTTTCGGATAGAGAAAGAGAAAAACCGCATACAAATCAAATAGAAATGATAAAGAAGGTAATTTTAGTGTTTGGCTTAATTTTAGCTATTGTTAATGCATTCCCCCTTGCAACAACTCCGCTGTCAGTCCAAAATGCCGAACGAGAATTTGAGGAAGCATATGGACCGAAGTGGGACTCAACGATCCCTCAGAACATCCAGAGATCATTTATGGGAACTCAATTTAACCTTTTGAATTATTATTTAGGAATCCCTCAAAAAGAATGTAATCTACAAACAGATAGAGAGTATTACAGAGATGAGAATATCTATCTTATGTTCGATGTCTATTATCCAAAAGCCACCGAGCGAGAGCTCCCGGGAGGCAATAGCACCATCATAAAGATACATGGCGGCGGCTGGACGGAAGGAGATAAAGGATTAGCAAATATGATCCCCGTGAATAAATACCTGGCTTCACAAGGATATATCGTATTTGATATTCAATATGGATTATATGATCATGGGGAAGATCCAACTCTGCCCACTCCGGAGCATGTACGGGGTAATTTTACCCTACACGATATGGTATCCCACATTGGATACTTTACCCACCAATTGGAAGAGAATTTAGCCGATGAATATCAATCCCGTTTGGATTCTGTATTTATTATGGGCGGTTCAGCGGGGGGCCATTTAACTGCAATTTCAGGACTAGGGTATAACGATCCCTATTTTAGTGGTAATTTCAGTAATGCCATTACGATTAAAGGAACCGTCCCTATTTATCCGGCAAATGACGCAGAAAGGATTAGTTCGGGTGACAGAAAGGAGTTAATTCCTGGTACACCCCAATCAAATCCGCTTGCTTTTGAGAAATTTACCCCCAGTAATCTCGCAGACCAAAATGACAGCGCTGCACTAATCTATCACGGTTTACAAGATGGCTTAGTTGATCCCCAAGAAAGTAAGGACATAGAAATTGCTTTAGAAGATAAGGGAGTCAATTGTATCCGGATTGAATTTCCTTTTGCAACGCACGCGAGCGATTTCCTAGTGAATAATAATTTCGCCCAAGTGTGGATGTTCTATCTTGAGCGATTTCTTTATCTACAGCAATAATTAAAAATTTAACGATTCAACTCTTTCTTTTTATTATACGATTTAAAAAGAGGGTAAACAATAATGAGAACTCCGGATAATGATGTTTTTAAAAAAGCAGTAAAAATTGCTCAAAATGCGACTGAGCTTGATGCCAGTGGAAAAATTAGAGATGCAATAGACAAATATCAAGAGGCTTCAGATCTACTTTCACATTTTGTAAAAAAATCCACCAATCAAGATTTAACTGAGCAATGTAGAACAAAAATTAATCAATATTTAAAACGAATAAAAAATCTAACCTTCCGACTAAAGTTCAACAAGATAAAAGAAAACCTTAAAAAAAGAAACTTGAAAAAGGTCGTGAAGCAATGTAATGAAATTTTAGAAAAAGAACCAGAACAAAAAGACGCCTTGTTTTTCAAGGCCCAAGTTTTCCATAGACAAGGAAAATTTCAAAAGGCAGTTCAAATTTATCAAAAAATTATAGATATTTACCCGCAACATAAGCGGACTTTGCTGAATTTAGGGATAATCTATAATAAAGCAAGAAAATTTTCAAAAGCCCTAAAGACATATGAGAAGATTTTAGCATTTGATAAAAAGGATAAGATCGTCTGGTACAACGCAGGGTTGTCTTATTTCCAGATGGGACACTTTGATTCAGCAATAGAATACTTTATAAAGGCTTTGGAATTAGATAAAGACTATATACAAGCCCACGTGAATATTGCTTATGCATATCAAGAAAAAAAGGATTATGAAAAAGCGATTGACCATTTTCGAAACGCATTGGAACTTGATGAAAATTTCAAAAATGCTTGGAATGGGCTTGGTTATTGTTATTTTCTCAAGAAAGAGTACATGAACGCTTTAAATGCTTATGATCACGCACTCCAAATTGATCCCCAGTATGAATTCGCATTGTTTAATAAAGGACAAGCTTTTCAAAAACAAAACAATTATCAAAAAGCAATAGAACAGTATCAACGCGCTTTGGCTCAAAATCCAAAAAACCCTAGAATATTGACGAATTTAGCAACGTGTTTGATTGAAACAGAGTCCTATGATCAAGCAATTCAATATGGGAAAAAGGCATTAAAATTAAATCCCAATTATGTCGATACATATGTAACCATCGCCTCAGCATTTTACGATAAGGGACGCTTCGATCAATCAGTAAAATTTCTGAAAAAAGCAATAGAAATTAAAGGAGATAAAAAATCTATTTGGTTGCATCTTGGAAAAACCTATCTCAAGAAAGGGAATAATGAGAAAGCGAAACAATGTCTTGAACAGGCGTTAGTCCTTGACCCAAATTATGATTCGGCCTTATCACTTCTCAATGAAATCAAAAAATAGTCAAAACCCTAATTAAGAACCAATTTTTTTATTAAACATCGAAATTATTTTGAAAAATTATGGTTTCTTTAAAATGTTCGAATTAATAGAATTAGTCCTATGGTATTTTGCCGTAATACTTTGTTTTTCTTTGATGATTATGTTTCTTGTTCAATATAAACGGAGAAAAACACTTTCAAGACCATTCTTTTTAGGTCTTGCAATTTTTATGGCCTCGTACGGTGTAGCCCGTCTGATAGAAAATATCAGACGTTATTTTATTGGGTATTATGGTGATGTGTTTGATGCTTGGGTAAATGGAGATCAAATCACAGGCCTAAACTTCTGGCTCAGGTTTTTCTACTATTTTATAGCTTGGATCGGCATCGCGGTAATGTATTTTAATATAGAGAAATTTATTTTTAAGAAAAATCGATATATTCTTACCATTGTCTCCATCCTTGAGGGAACGGTTTCGATTGTTAATTATTTCTTTTTTAACGAGATCACATATTGGACTGCTGTTATACTGTTCTTTATTGCTGGCTTTTTTATGCCGCTACTATTCTTAAATTTAGCGCGGAAAACACCTTCTGGACCGGTAAGGAATGGCTGTATTATGATCTCGGTAGGGATGTTGATTTTTGTTATCGCAGTCATGATAGATTTACCCGAAACGGCATATTTTATGTGGAGTCTGGAACAAGAAAATCCCGAAGTTGTTATCAGAATACTGGCTCCCCTCCTACTGATTAGTGGTAATTCCATCTTTAGTTTAGGGTTTAAACGGTTTTTTCCAAAAACATAAATTACTTTTTTATTTTATTTTTTGCGAGAGAATACGAAATTTTATTTAGGTAAAAGATTAAATTTTATTTGGAAGAATATTTTTGTAAGATTAGTAAGTAAGATATTTTAAAAAACACCTAATTGAGTTGCTGTAAAATGGATGAACAAATTCTTAAAGAGTTTGAGTCAAATTTAACGATGTTTGAGAAAAGTTTGGATAATATCACCGGAGATTTACTCCAAAAATTGACGGATTTAAGTAAAGAAGCAGTGGAGATGGCGGAAAACACCGATTTTCTGAAAAAAATGAAAAAGAATTATGATAAACAGAGTAAACGCCTTAAAACTATTGAAGAAACCATGAATGAACTAATGGATAGGCTTAATAGATTATAATCACCCAAAGGAGAGCATAACGAAGAGAGTTGTTAAAAATGTCGGAAGAAGAAGTAAAAAAAATTATTGAGGATTTCCAAGAACGGTTCCAAGAAAAAATGTTTACCCTAATCTCAAAATTCAATGAAATTAAAGACGCATTCAACCGGGTAAAGGACGGTTTGGATTTCCTCGGCAAAATTCGTATGCAAACTATCGAAAATAAACAGTTATATTCAAAAATGGAACAATCATTCAAAAATTTGGAAAGACGTTTGAGAGAAATGAGTGTAGGCGGTTTTCAAATTCCAGCTGCTGGGGAAGGCGAAGAAAAAGGCAAGAAAAAGAAAGCATCTACGGATGAAATTGCTGAAGTATTAGGAGCTAAGTTCGAAGGAAAAAGTAAGGAAGAAATAAAGGACAGTCTTGATGAATTTGGATCCGCAGATGAATTGCCCTCATTGGATGAGATTTTAACCGAAGAAGAGGAGGAAGACAAAGAGAAAGAGAAAGAAGTAGTAGAAAAGGAAAAAGAAGAGAAAGAAAAGAAGAAGGAAAAAGAGATCAAAGCGAAATCAACAGAAAAACTCGCCGAACCAACACTTGAACCAGCTCAAAAAACTGTTCCAAAAACGGAAAAGAAATTAAGTGAAGAAAAGGCAGCAGAGGCTATACCAGAACCAGAACCTGCTTCCCAATCGTTAAAGGAAACTGAAGTGGAAGAGGGAACTCCTCCTGAAAGTATTGGAGCGAGCGAGATTACAGCGGAGGTCTCACAACAGGAAACACCAACTGGAACCAAGGATTTAAGTCCAAAATCTACTTCAGCGTCAGCAGAGCAACCAGAGATCCCACAACCACATTCCACTCCGGCGTCATCCCCAGAACCAGAATTGCAAGCAAAAAACCAACCAGAACCAGCGTTATCAGCGTCAGCAGAGCAACCAGAGATCCCACAACCCCAACCAACAAAAAAACCCGTCACTTCCCAAGAACAAGCCCCACCAGAAACTCAAGAAGGACAAGAAGAAATTCCTACTACTTCTGAATCAGAAGTACAACCAAGCCCACAGGCATCCGAACAAGCCTCAGAAATAACACCTCCTCCACAAAAGGATACGTCTGCTCCAAAAATAAAAGAGCAGAAAAAAGAACCGTCACCCGATAAAAGTACAAAAAAACAGCAGTTGGCCGCTCAAAAGATCCAAAACATAAAAGGAATTTCTGATGTATGGCATAATCTTGAAATTGATATAAAACTCTCGGAAACAAATGAGGATATTGCTTTATCATTGAATACGGCAAGTAAAAAGTTAAAGAATTTTGTAAAATTTCATAAGGTCTTGTTTAAACTCTTAAATAAAGCCTCAGCATTTCGAAGAAAGGGGCCAAATGAACCAGTTGATGAGGATAGTAAATTTGCTTTGCTCAATAAAATTGATAACTGGGAATATGACTTGAGGGGTTAATTTAAAATTCCCTGTCATAAAATAAATTATAAACGATCATCATTTCTTTGATCTATTTGTGAAAGAAAAAGAAAAAATTAATTGAATTTTAACGTTTTCATATTTTTCGGCTGCGTAACCACGCCTCGAGAACTAGGGAATTAAAAAATTTAATATGGGCCGCGTCTTTAGTATGAAATGCGAGGTGATTATTGGGTTTATTTCCAATTATAGCCATCATTAGTTCTTCACCATCCCGAATGATGACATATCTATCTTTTTCTTCATAGGCGCGTAATGATATGTTATCTAACACTTCAAATTCTTCTAACAAAGCAGAATGTTCTTCAATACCCGGATTTATTAGACAAGAAATTTTTAGATTTACCGAGGACCTTACATCGTATAACTGAAGGTCCATTAAATCGGTGATAGTTGGAACTACTAAGGTAACTTTAGAAAGCGCTCTACCGAGAATATCGCGCATTTTATTTAAGATTTCTTCCCTTGAAATTTCGATGTCAGTGAAATCCGGGATTTTCGAATCTCCCGTGGATTGAGCGCCACTTCGTAATTCTTCAATTTCTAACTCAAGATTTTCTATATCTTTATCTGCTTTTAATAGTTCTTCATTTAAGATATCGACTTGTTGCTTCAATTCGGTAATTTCCTCCTCTTTTTCTTCTAATTCTTGAGTCTTTCCGGAACTTCCTTCAGCATCCTTTATTTGCTGCTCTTTTAGTTCTATGGTTTTTTCCAATGTTTGAATTTTATCTTCCTTTAACTTCATGGACTTTTCAAGGGTTTGAATTTGTTCGTTCTTCAATTTCATTGAATCTTTAATGGTTTGAATTTGATCATCCTTAAGTCGCACAGAATCCTTAAGCATCTCGATTTGGTCTTTTAAATCTTCCATAAAAATCTCAACTAATAATACTTCCTTAAATTTATTTTAAAGCAAATTTGATTTTCTTATTTTGCTTATGCTTAGAATTATATTATGTCTCATAATTAATAAAATTATAAATTGTGGAATGCTCTACTTTTTTATATTAACGGACTAAAATTTAATTAATTTGTAATTCATATAGCTGTAAAGGTATTTATACAAAGAAAAAAATTTTGGAGAGTAATTCTCTATGTCAAAACAAAAGAATATGGAAGATTTAGAGTCAGATATAACGCAATTGATAGAAGATCAACTGGAAAAGAATCCTTCGCTTATTGGAATTAATGTTGGAAGCTTGACGGGCACGCCGGTGACGAGTGCCTTTAAGAAAAAGGATGAATTCCTTTCAGAAGTTAAAATAGCATCGGCAACCAGTAGTTTAATTTTCCTTGCATCGAAAATGCTTAAAGGGACATTAAATCAAGAGGTGTCCTATAATTTAGTGACTGGGAAAAAATACATTCTGATATCCATTTTGACTGAGGATATCACCATGGTTGCCTACCTCGATCGTGAATTAGCGGATCTGGAGGGATTGAATGAATCAATTAAAAAACTTAGAGACTTGGCGCTTCATATTTCCGCCATTATTGAAACCTCCGAACTTGCAAAAGAAGAACTCTTTGTCGGCATAAAGCGTTCCATCCCCAATGCACTTCTTATAGCCATCATTACCAAAGAGGGCTTGCCCATAAAGATACAAGCCACCATGCCAGAACCGACAATTTCGGCGATGATATCTGCAGTCTTTGATTTATCAAATGTATTAATTAAAGATTTTGAATATTCAATTATTGCCGGAGAAATAGGCTCGATAATCATTCATGAGCTTGATGAAAACAGGATCTTATGTGTAGCGGTTCCAGAGGCAGATGAGTCGAAATTAGGTTCTTATCTTGTGAAGATTAAATCGATTATCAATCGCTAAGGTTATACTTTTCTTTTATAATCCTGTTTATGTTCTCGGCTTTTTTTAAAGCAGCAAAATAAGACTCCGCAAATTTATTGCCCGTATGCATGATGGTGCATATAGGGTCTCCTTTCAGAATTTTATTTTTAGGAGGCGTTTTATCGTGCACATATGGGAGGTCATTAACACTTCTTATGATTTTTGGTTTAATAGTTTGGGGGGCAAAGAAGATTAGTTTAGTAGCAAAACAATTAGTAGATTTTTTCTTTAATTTTTTACGGATGAAAGGCCAATGACTTTTTTTTGCATAACATTTGACATGGAGATCTAATAAATTGAGATCTAGAGCCTTTTCGGAGGCCCATATGGAACCAGGGATGCGGGGATTGATCTCCATCAGAAAAGCCTCGTGTTTATGTAAAACATAATCAAATCCGATGATCCCCTTTAAACCTAACTCGGAAGTTAAAAATTGAGAAATCCGCCTTATTTTATCACGATCTTTTTGTAATATATTGGCTGGGACGACATTTCCGCAATAGATAAAATCTTTAGGGGCGTTAAGAAACTTCTCTCCCAAAATTTGTTTATTAATGGAAATAACATGATTTTGTTTGCCATCCGAAATTGTGGTACAACTTACATCAATCCCTTCAATATATTCTTGAATTAAATAATCGTTAGGACTTATGTTTTTTGCATGCTGCATTTTAAGAAAGGTATCTAGGTCATCCTTGTTTTCACATTTCAATATACTTATTCCGCCCGAGCTTTCAGCCCGTTTAAGAATAAAAGGAAAATCGATTGAGGAATGGACCAAATTTTCATCAAAGATAAAAGTTTTAGGAAATTTAAAGCCTTTTTCCGATAAAATGTTATAAACATAGAAGATATCCCTTGCTTTCTTTAAAAGATTTATTTCATTATTTAAAGACCGTAGGTTATAACCACTTTCAGTTATATAGTCTTGGATCATTTGACGCTCTTCAAAGGCATCATCAAGTCCGCTCCCTATAAGCAGATAGTCAATATTATCATATTTGTTAAGCATATCAATTGCAAAATGTGCAAGATATTCTGGATAAATGTCTTTCATTAGTTTATATTGTGTCCCTAATTCATCCAAAATAATTTTTGCTTCTTCCACATAGGGAAATAGGTCCAGATCTCCAAAAAAATCCACTGCATATACTTTATACCCTGCTGTATGTAAAGAATATGCCAAAGGACGAACATTAAATCCTACAACTAATACAGAATGCATATATATACAAAAAGAAGGACAACTATTTAGAGATTAAGAAATAATCGGGGAATAAAAACTCTTTCATTATAAGATCTTTCTTAACTTCAAAAGCAAATCGGAGGTACTATATTTATCAAACTTGTATACTTTTCCTCCGTGCTTTTGGAAGTTTTCTTTGATCTTATTAGCCGAGTATGGATGTACTCCCAAGGCTTGAGTTGCAAAAGATTTTTTCGGCTCCAGTACTATCAGATTTATATCTTGTTTCATTAGTTTTTTTGTAATTTCTTCCAGTTCATTCACTATTAAAGTATAATCTGATTCTATCTGAGCGATCAGATCAGGATGTTTCACTGAAATATTCGCCCCGCAATCAGAAAGAATAAAAATAACGGGGACAATATTACGATCTTTTAACCGTTCCGTTTTAATCAGCCGATGACATTTATTCAGTGCTGCTGCCATAGGCGTATATGACTTTCCCTCTAGATCTTGTAATTTAGAGATCGCTTGTTTATAATAAACGGTGGGCTTCTGAAGTACAACTGCTTTTTTCCCTCGGAATACAATAAGCGAAATTTTATCCCGTTTTCGATATCCTTCCTTTTGCAGTGCCAAAATTACATCGGTCATCTGTTTTATTACATAGTACATCGATGCGGAACTATCCAAGACAAAAAAAAGGGAAAGCGGAGCGCGGTATTGATAGATCTTTTCTTGGATATCATACTTGTTAAATCGAATCGGAAACTCTAAATCCGTCTTGTTATAGGTCAAGTTTTTGAGATATGTTCTCAAAGTTGCGTCCAATGCAATGCTCTTCGGATTTCGCATTGGTTTTCGATAAGAGATATATCTTCCCTTCTGAGTGGACGCTAATTTAATCCTTCTACCAATTCCTCGCCCACCGTAATTCGAAATTTTCCTTTGAGATCTGATATTATCTAGGATTTTTGTCATCTTTTTTTCCATTTCATAGATGAACGGCATCATTTCACTTTCATCATATTCATAATTTTCTAACTCCAAATCATCGTCTATAGGAATGTCTTTTACTTTCCATCCTCCAGCGGGGGTGGCCTTACGTTTTTTTTCGTCCTTTTCTAAAGGTGGCGGTAATTTTTGCTCTTTAGATTCTGGGATTTCAACCTTTTCGGGATCAATGGGCTGCCTTTTAAATTCTGATTGGGGTTCATCAGAGTGTTTTAAGGGGCCTTCATTTTCCTTATTCGGTTTATAGATATCTGTATCTTCATATGCTTCTTTGATTTTCCCGAACACATCCTTAATTTTTGCTTCGATTTCCTTCGGCGTCATTTCATAGTGAAGTGATTGAATCCGGTGTTCAAAGACTAAACCCATTGCGATATTAAGATCATCTTTATTTACCACTTTTCTGTCATTAAATGCTGCATTTGCTCGCGCACAACGAACATAAGTGATATCCGCTCGTTGAGAGAAAATCTCTAAATCATTTACAATTTTTGAAACTAATTGATAAATATGTGCCGGAATTTTGACATCCTTTACATTGTTTCGAGCGTTTAAAATTTTCCCCTGTAACTCCTTTTGCTTTTCCTCATACTGTTTGATAAATTCCTTGGGATTATCATCAAATTCTATTACGCGTCTGGTGATTTCTGCGCGTGTTTTTGGATTGGTGGGCGCCTTGATCTTCACCTCTAACCCCAATCTATCGGCAATTTGTGGTCGTAGTTCACCCTCTTCGGGGTTCATAGAGCCAACCAGAATAAATTTGGACGGATGCATTACAGAGATCCCTTCTCTTTCGATAATATTTACACCCGATGCAGCAGCATCTAATAAAACATCGACGATATGGTCTTGTAACAAGTTAATCTCATCTACATATAAAATTCCTCGATTTGCTTTTGCCAACAGTCCGGGATGTAAATCTCTGATTCCTTCAGAAAGAACTTTATCGATTGACAGACTTCCACATACCATATCTTCAGTGACTCCCAAGGGCAAGTTGATTATTCTCATTTTCCGAGTAAAGGTTTCCATCTGCCCTTTTTCCCTCTTTTTCTGACAACTCTGACACAGATCTTCCATATCAGAATTCGGGTCGCATGAAAATTCACATCCTTTTACCACTTCAATTTCGGGCATGACATCCACTAAGGAACGCACCGCCGTTGATTTACCGGTGCCTTGATGCCCGGTCAGTAATACCCCTCCAATTTGAGGGTCTATCACATTTAAAATTAAAGCTAATTTCATCTTGGGCTGTCCCATAATTGCCGTGAACGGAAAGTTAATTTTTTTCATTTTCCTTAAGTTTCTAAACTTTGCTCCTTTTTCACATTATTTTTGTTCAAATAACAATTTATACAATAAAAACCTAACTCGATTTATAATCTTGTTATAATTATGTTTAAATTTATGAAAGCAGAACCAGTGTTATCAAAAACAAAACAAAATCATTTAATTTTTTCCAATTTTTGCAGCCGATTATTTAAATCAGTAATGGATTCATCCCATTTGGATAAAATTTCCTTTACCTTTGGGATAACAGTCTGTTTTTCCTTATATTCCAAATAATTCATAAATTCCTTTATGTTCTCGATTTTAATATAGGTCTCGGCTACATATTTCTGAATCTCTTTTTTTTGAGTCTGCAGTACCTCGGACATTCTATCCGCCTCGCCCTTTCTCTTTAAGGTTTTGAGATATTCTTTTGTGCCCACCAATTTTGAATTTAATTCCTTAACCCGTTTATCAACGAAATTTTTATAAGTGGTAAATATGTCATTCTGGGGAAAAAAGTTCGTTACCTCTACCACGAATTTCTGAGCTTGGGTAACCGCTTGCTCTAGAGTGTCATATCCCAAGATTTCATACTCCACTGTATGATAGGATGCCTCGATCCCTCTTTCTACATCATCCAAGCGAAATATTTTAAATCCAGGGTCATTCTTTAGTTGCTTTTCGGGGTCACCTTTTCGGGAGGGAAGTTCCACTTGTCTTATCAAGCGTTCCGGATTAAATACAAGCGAAATTGCCTGTGGATTATTTTGTTGATACGATAAGGTGGTGCGAATGTCTATGTGACTCATCATGACCTTAAATCCCGGATGACTGTGCCACCATCCAACGATAAATTCCCCATTTTCGTAGGCTTTTGCTTCAAGCTCCGAGGTGATAATCATATCTTGATCATCCCACATGTATTTATCAATAACAGCCTCTTCTTCATACTCTTGATGCATAATTGGATGGGCAGCAGAAATCTTTACATTTTCATCTTCGTTTTTTCCGATAAAGATTCCGCTTACCTCCAGCCAATCGGCTTTGGGAAATCTCTGATTAGCAAATCGAGTTGCCGCAGCGATAATAGTCTTATATACTTTATTTGGTATAATAACAGTCATAAAAGGTCATCTTATTATGTATTCCTAAAAACTTTAATTCTATTTAATTCTGTTTAATAAATAATTAAAATAATAGTTTTTAATTTTAATTTAATTTTAATTTAACGATCTTCAATTGCCATATTATGCTTAAGAAAAACTTAATTAAGTGGAAAATCTAATTAATATTAAGGATTTTAAAGCTTTCCATTAAATTTAAGAAAATAATGTATAAGTGAAAAAATGTGACTGAAAAAGGATTTGAACCATTAACAAGTCAACTTGGCATTGCTGGGACGTCATACAGACTTCAAGTAGGGCTTATTAATGATCAATGGGCATCTCGAATTTTAAAAGGAAAAAATGTGATTGATAGTTATGTCTATAAAGACGTAGAAGGAGAATTCCCAAATCAAAATAGGATTGTTGGCTGGGTAATTAAAACCGTTGCAATTCCCAACATTAATCCGCATCAGATAATGAAAACAACTTCTGCTTTAGTAAAGCAAGCAAAAAGGAATAAAGAGGAGCGTAAAGTAAAAGCGCCACTTTCTGAAACAAAGGACGTTGAACTCGAAAAAGTTCCAGAAAAAGAATTGAAAAGACCTAAAGCACAAGGATGGGTTAAGGACAAAGAGGCGCCCGAATCGGTAAAAAGTGAAGAAGAGAAGAGACAAGCATTCCGTGAAAGGATGAAAGCTAAAAAAGCAAAAGCGGGGGAAGCGGAAGAAGGAGGGGAAAAGACCGAAAAACCCCCAAAGGCTGAAGAAGCCGAAAAAACCCCTACCGCGAAGACTTCAAGAGAATTACCATCTATACCCTCGGGTAAAGAAACGGAAAAACCTGGACCGAAAAAACAACCGAAAGAATCCAAACCTAAGACAGAAGAGGAGAAAAAACCCGAAGCTAAAGCAGAAGAAGGGGAAAAAGCTGCTTTAACACCTGCGGGAACATCTGTCTTTTGTCCCTATTGTGGAAAAGACTTAGGCTGGAATTACTGTCCATATTGCGGTGAGAAACTGCCCCATGCTGGAGAAGAGAAATAATTTATTCTTATTTTAATTCATTTTTTTATTACATAGATGTTAAAGGTAATTTTGGGAAAATTGTAAAATATGATGGAAGAAACCCCTCAATCGACCCTTTCTCTGTCTCCACTTGCCTATATTAAGAGTCTTATGTATTTTCAGCGCTTTTCATCCAAATTTATCGATGAAAATCAATTTAAGATGGCCTATGGTCTACTGTTAGGCTACACGGACATAGATGGAATAACGGTAATTGAAGATTTTATCCCCTATAAGCAATTTAAGAAGCAACATATTATCTTTAAAGAGAAACACCGACTAATTAAAAAAATTAAAAAATTGAATCTGAAATACGATGATGAGGAATTTCCCTCCTATATAGTGGGATGGGCACGTAATTCGATTGATGATACCAGAGAAACCACCCTTATTGATAAGAAGAATCATATCTTCTTTCAAGCAATACATAAAAATTCCTTTTTCTGGATTTTTAATTTTGGTGATCTCACCATCGACTATGGCATAAAGATCCATGAATTTCAAGAAGATTATAAATCCGTAAATGTCACTACAGAATTAACGGAACTCCCCTTTACATTTTCAAAAAACATATATATTGAAGATATTATTAATCTCGGCATTGAAATGGAAGATAAAAGAGATCATGATGAACCCCTAATAGAAGGGATAGAAGAAGATCAGGAGGATGAGTAAATGCCTGAAGAAGGACTGATCAAAATAAAGCCGTCAGCTTTCATGAAAATTGCCTTGCATACATTTCGATTTTGGGTCTCTAACAACTCTTCGGACAATGAGATGGTCATCGGACTCTTATTGGGGTACTTAGAAGAGGATACACGCCATGTGGAAGATGCCATACCCTTTACGCACACCCAAAACCGGAACATTGAGATGGATGACGAATTTATGGCTAAAATAGGACAAATCAACAAGCAGCAGTTAGAGATCAATTCCATAAATGAGGTCATCGGCTGGTATCGCTCTACGAATGACAAGATACGCTTTAGTGCCAGAGATATTAAAAACCATATCCAATTTCAAAACTTTAATTCCAAATTCATCGGATTAATTTTCAGCCCTCCACAATATCTTGAACCCGAAGAGTATGGATTTTCGGTGTTTCGGTTGAGGGGCGAAGAATATTACAATATGATGTCTGATTATCGAAAAATTCCATGGGAGATTGAAAAAATAGAAGACCCAAATATGATAGTGCACAATTTTCAAACATTTATCGAAAACTATTTTCAAGATAAGCCGCTTATTACAGAATATAATGAATAATTTAACTAATTGAAGAGTGGTAAATTTATATTTGAGGTTAAAGTTAGAGAACAAATATGGCCGCAGCGAGAATTGTTAACCATTCCTTATCCTTGCGTACTGTTGCAGATTCTGTGATGCTTTTAGTCTCCACAATCTTTCCATTCATTTTAAAGATTTCTTTATTATAGTCATAATTTGCTTCTGGGTCAAATGGTACCCCTAAAGTAGTTGCCAACATTTCGGCAGCTAAATCTTCAGCAAATTCTCCCACATCTTTTGGTTTCCTCCCAAAAGAATGATGCTCGCTTAGATATCCATGATTTTCTTTATCTGAGGGTTTTGCAACTCCTATCGAAGCGGTCACTAATCGACTAAACTCATTAGAACTAGCCTTACTTAAGACAGTATAGACAATTTGTCCAGTCTTTAATTCTTGTAAACCCCCCTCCTTATCTATTTCAATACAATGCGGGGGAAGTATAGAAGAGACTTTTACTAAGTTAAACCGCTCAATACCAGCATCCCTTAAAGCATCTTCAAAAGATCCTAATTTTGACTTATGAAATCCCTTCCCTTTTACAAAAAAAACTTTTTTGGGGACTAATGACATATTAACAATAAAAATAAAAGATAATTTAATATTATTTGGATGTTTAAACACTTGACTATTTGTTTTCAAGAGTTATTGGATTAATTAAAAGGAGACCTATAATGATTACACATAATATGGACCGAGACTATATCTTTATTAAATAAAAAAAAATTAATTTTAATCCTTAAAAAAATGAATAAAGAAAAGATAAATGACCATAAATATTTGCGCAAAAAAATAGATCCATTTGATGTGGAAAAGGTAAAAAACGTTGCTGATGTATTAAAATCTTTACAAAATTGCGGATTTCAAGGGGGGAACTTAGGGAAGGCTTTGGATGTTTTGTATAAAATGGTTTCTGATGAAAAAATATTGACTGTATTAACATTGTCGGGAGCAATGGTTCCTGCTGGAATGGGGGAAATTATATGTGTCTTAATGGAACATGGTTTAATCGATGTAATAATTTCTACTGGAGCAAATATTTCCCACGATTTAATCGATGCTGTTGCCGACGGTGGTCATTATCAAGGAAGTGCGGAAGTAGATGATGAAGATTTATTTAACTATCGAATTAATCGAATTTACGATGTTTTTTTACCTGAAGATAATTATGATCTAACCGAAGATGTATTGCTTAAAATTATACAAGATTCTTTCGATCAAAAGAAAATTGAAATGTGCGTCTCGGAGTTTTTATCCATTATTGGTACTCAAATTAAGGAACGATGCATTTTATCCGTTGCTGCTGAGAGAAATACCCCCATTTTTGTCCCAGCTTTTACCGATTCTGAATTTGCATTAAACTTGGCTATTTATTCAGAATATAAAGGATATTCCTTTAAATTCGATATGTTTGAGGATCTCAAAAAATTCGCACAAATTATTAACAATTCAGAGGAATGCGGAACCTTTATTATAGGTGGTGGAGTACCCCGAAATTGGGCTCAACAGATATTTCCATTGTTAGAGCATTTAAAAAATGTTGAAAATCGTGGATATGATTATTCAGTGAGAATTCATACAGCCACCGAACTTGATGGAGGCCTTTCGGGGTGTACCATTTCGGAATCAAAGTCTTGGGGAAAGTATAGTTTAGCTTCGAAATATGTAAGCGTGTGGTGTGATGCGACAATAGCACTTCCTATTTTAATAACGGCACTTCTCCAAAAATTAAAACTCTTGTGAATTTCACATTTTCCCCATCCAAAATCCTGCTGAATCTAAGAAGGTAATTTGAAGGACTTGTTTGCCTTCATATATTGTTCTTTTAAAAATTTTGGAATATATTCTTTGTATTTTTTAAACAATTTTGGAGGAAGAAACCTTATACTTCGTATTATTTTCCTACAGTTTTTTTGTCCGCATTCGCATTTCATTTTCCAATACGGAGAAGCTTCTGTTATAGAATAATCTATGGTTATATGATCATCCTTTTTTATGTCTTTCATTGCTACAACCGTAGTTTTCCCTTTTAAACCGGTATTCGGGTCACAAGAATGATTGATATATCTCCATGGATTATTATCAAAAGGAGATATCCATATATGTTTATCTAAAG
>JAWOCD010000003.1:0-37728 GCA_046483985.1 Promethearchaeia archaeon | reverse complement strand
ATCTATTGATTATTTCATTGGTATCGAATATCTTTCTTCGATATTTTACACAACAGATGTAATGGTAGTTTAATGAATACACCGAATGAGCACCTTTATCAAGTTCGTATCCCATTCTATTCACTTGGTTACTAAGATAATACCAAAAACCAAATATAAAAATGTTTGTATAATATACGAAATTCATCCCCTCCCTAAAGGGATGGGGACTTCTTTCGCAGATCGTTAAAAAGTTTTTTCTTTCACGTTTTTTTGCTCTAACAAAGCGGTGGTTTCCTTGCCGAACTATGATGATATGATGAAAAAATAGTTATTAAAAACTTCGTTTTTAATTCAGTTTTAATTAAGTAAAAAGTTATTAGAAAATCGTAAAGGTGAAAGCAAGAACTATTCAGAGACGGTCAGAGAAAAGCGATTAAGAAAAAACATATTTTCGATCTAATAAAAATTTGGTGGAATATCCGATGGAAAGCGCCACAAAAATACTTATTTCTATGGGAGTGTTCAAAAAGTTAGTTAAAATGAACTGAATCCCTATATTTTCAATAGTGGTGAGAATCGCGAATCCAAAGTATTTGAAAAATTCTTGGGATGTTTCCTTCAATTCTATTGTTTTTTTCTCAAAAACGATAAATTTATCCAACGTAAATTTAACAATATAGGTAATTGCAACTGCACCAATCGAGCCGACTAACTCTGTCATATCATACGGCTGAGTTGCGCAATAAAACTCTTGGATTACGGTTATATCCCCTAGGTTTTGACATACCCAAATAGATATAAAGATTTCATTTGTTTTTTGAATTGCATAATTCAACAAGATCATACATGCCGCAAAAGTAAAGTATAAAATTACTTGCTTTTCGAGGCTTTTACCTTGTTCTCGCTCTATTGGTCTAGGCTCTTTCTTAATGTCTCTTGTTTTCTCCTCTTTTTTCATTACTTTTCTTCCCCCTTTGCCTTCAATTTGGCTCCACAGTGATAACAGTATTTCGCATCGGGTTGTTCAATAATTTCCTTACAATACGGACAAACTTGTTGTTTTGGATATTCCGTTCGGATAAAACCGGGTTTCTTTTGTTCTGTATCAGCGAAATATCCAGATGAACACGTAAACGGAAGACAACATAAAATGGGAAGAAAAAAGAAGGTTTTGAACATAAAAGAAAGGATAAGAAAAGCAATTGAGATCGCAATAAAGAGTATGTTTAAAAGAAGATATTTTTTTCTTTTCATAATTTCTGAGATGTGGTTAAAATTAATAAATGTTATTTATTTGTTGGTACTTATTCCTTTTGCTCCTGGTCTTCATCCGCTTCGTCTTGAGAAACTTGTTCTTCTTCGGGCAAATGATCCGTTATATCAATTACTCTGTTTGAATTAAGGCGCTCCTTCCAAGAGGGTTGAGCAGTTCCATCTTTTTGGCGCGTATTCTGTGTAGGAATTTGAATTCCTTGTGAGAAATCTTGTTGGGTGGGTGACATCATATTCATTAATTCGCCGATTCCTCTCGATTTTTTCTCTTTTCCAGTAATTTTCCTATATGCATACCGTAAGCCCATTGCTGAAAACGAAAATACTAATGAAGAGATAAAATAAACCCAGAACCATCCATCATATTGTCCATAAATCAAACCAATAACTGAGAAAATTCCCAAAAAGATAATACAGCGAATACACATTGGGAGAAACTGCCTTTTTGCCATGTCTTTCATCAATTCTTGAGATTCAACTTGTAAATCGTGCATCATCTGGGGATCTCCCATTGTTTGAGCATTACGGATCCGCTCCTGCAAATTTTGAGCCTTTTCTCGCATACCTTTCATTTTGTCCGGGCTTAAACCGAATATTCTGTTAAAAATTCTGCTTAGGACTACCATTCCTAAGGCGATAAAAATTAATTGAATAATTATCTCTAATTCCATAATAATTTTTAGTATTTTGTTAATAAAATATTTTGTCAATAAAATTCCTAACATACGACACCAGAGATTATCAATAAAATGTCTTCACGAAAAGATGCCTTCCAAAAACGGAGTAACTCGTCCTAAGGTTTCATTAATGTGCTCTTGAAGGATGAGATGAGAAGCTTTTGGGATAATTTCCAACCTTTTTTTTGAGCATGTCAAACGTTCATAGATCTCCGACATATAGTTTACTGAGAATAAAACGTCTTCTTCTCCATCAATAATCATGACGGGACTGGTAATATCTTCGAGAGGTTTTGGAAGTGGGGATCTCATCTGAGTTCTAATTGCCGTAAGGGTATACTTATCAGCCAATAAAGGATCTTCTAGAAATTTATCAATAGTGTTTAAAAATTTATCCGAGCTGGCCAACTCGTAAGGATCTAAATAAGTCCACACGCTAATTTTGAGTTTGGGCGCAATTTTTGCAAAAAATGGGACCAAGGGTTTGAAAAGCTTCAATACACCCTTTACCTTCACTATTTTTTTATAAGCCTTTTCATTTAATAGAGCTGCATTGTGACAAATGGCGCCACTTAATCGAGCATCCTCCTTAGCTATAGCATAGAGACTAGTTATTCCCCCTAAGGATGAGCCCATAATTACGATTTTTCCCTCATAATGCTCTTGAATGAAATCTATTACATCAGTAACAACACGAAGATATTCTTTCATCGTAAAATGACCACGTTCACCCGCACTTAAGCCATGACCCACCATATCGGGAGCCACAATTCGATAGCCTTTCTCGTAAAGATGATAAAGGAATTCTGCATAAAAGCGACTATAGACCGCTGTTCCGTGAATGAAAAGGACAGTATCTAAATAATTTTTATGTTCATTATCAAATATGTTTAGGTGAATTCTTGTGTTGTTTGAATAGATGTCCCGTTCTGTTATTGTTTCTTCTATGCTTTCAGGATCCATATCAAAGACATAGTTATGCCAATAAGCTCCATATTTTTTCATTATAATAATTATATAGATTTCTAAGAATTTTAATTTTAATCGAAAAGAAAAAATATATTTGCGGTTTGAAATTTTTGCAAATCTTTGAGTCATAATTCTGCAATTTCAGTTCAAATTTAAATTTAGAATGCTTATGTATCATGTAGGGATTTTTCATTTTTATTTGAAATAAAAGGAGAAGTTTAAGATGATTGCTATTGAAGTTAATAATCTCAAAAAGTATTATGATAGAGGAAAAGTGAAGGCGGTTAATGGGATTTCATTTAAGGTCCCAGAAGGCGCTCGATTCGGATTCCTTGGACCAAATGGAGCAGGGAAGACCACAACAATTCGTTGCCTTCTAGGCCTTCTCCATCCAGATGCGGGAGAAATAAAATTTTTTGGAAATAAAATAATACCGACGAAAGATGTTTCAATTAGAAATCAAATTGGATATTTGCCCGGCGAACTGGGGCTCTATAAATATATGAGCCCGAATAAATTAGTCAGATATTTTGCTAAACTCTATGACATTGATATTGACTGGGATTTTGTCTATGAGGTAGCAGAACGATTAGAAATTGCAATGGAAAGAAAAATTGGAAATCTGAGTAAAGGCAACAAGCAAAAGGTCGGTGTATTAACCGCATTAATGGGAAAATTTAAAATATTAATTATGGATGAGCCCACTTCGGGCTTGGACCCGTTGATGCAATCGGAATTCTATAAAATCGTTGCAGAGCGTCAGAGAACATCAAACTGCACTGTATTTGTCTCCAGCCATGTGTTACCAGAAGTGGAAAAGTTCTGTGACCAAGTTGCCATTATCCGCAAGGGAAAAATTGCTGAAATCTCAAGCGTACATAATCTAAAAGCAAAGAGTTTGAAACATATTGAATTGATATTTCATAATAAAAGCGGCGCCCATGAATTTGATACGTTTTTGAAAAACGCCTATCCAAATGCTCAAATTAAACAAAGATTCGGTACCCAGATGATATTTCTTTTAGAATCTGAGAAGACGAGGGAACTTATGAAGGACCTCAGTGAAGAAAAATGGGCTGGAAAGCCCATCCGGGACTTTAGCATAAAGCATTCCAGTTTAGAAAATGTTTTTATGGAATTTTATAAAAACTCTCAAGGAGGGAAATGAGAATGGGAATTGTAAGTTTTCTCGGAGAAAAATTAAAATTTTTGAAAATCGCTTGGAAAGAACTTAAATATTCATTCAAACGATTAACGCTTACCGCGGTATTGATTGCCTTACTTATGTTTTGGTATGAAACTATTTTCGATCCCGACTTGTTCGGTGAATTTTCAGACATCCTTGAGAATTACCCAGAAGGCTTACAGCAAATGGTCGGTGGACAACTTATCCTTACGGAATTTGGAGGATTTATGAATATCTACGTTTTTACTCTATCGTGGTTATATTTTGGAATATATATTATTATTCGTTCTTCCCAAGATATACCTCGAGAAATCGAACAGAAGACTATAGATGTAACCTTATCAAAACCCATTAAACGTTGGGAATTTTTTATTGGAAAATATTTATATCAAGTCTTTGCTGCTGGGTATATTACTGTAATAGTAGCGGTTACTGTCATTTTAAATACCTTCTGGTTACCCAATATTGATCCTGCAGATGTATATTACGATGAATTAATACTGGCTTTCTTCTGGTTGTTTTTATTCTTAGTGTCTTTAATCAGCACAAGTATGTTATTCGCTTCCTTCTCTGAAACAAAAAGAGCGTTAGCTTTGAGTATGGGGGTATTCGTTTTTTTCTATGCAATAGGAACCTATTACGAATCATTCGGAGATGAGGTGGATTTTTTAAAATATTTCAGTCCGTTTTATTATTTTCAAACCAGTGATTTGTTAGTGGATCATATTTGGGAGGATGTATGGTGGAATATGTTGGTATTGGCAGGTTATTCTCTTATAATTTTAGTTATCTCAATTATTATATTCAATAAAAGAGATATACCTGTCTAAATTTTTTTCATATCTATTTTATTTTTTAGGATTTTCTTTTGTTAAGCTTAAATATTCTGATGGGATATTTTATATTATGAAATTTATAGATTTAAGTATCCCGATAATTGATCCCAATGAATTGGTCTTTGATCCGCCCTTAACGCAGCCCAAAATTGAGTATACCTCCCACGAAGAGGGAGCCGAGCAAATGCAATTTATTTTCTGGAAACTAGAGCCAGAAGAGCATTTGCCCGATGGTAAAGGATGGGCTACCGAAAAGATCACGTTAAGTACGCATAGCGGTACGCATATGGACGCACCATATCATTTTGGTCCCGTCCAAGATAAAGAGATTGGTGAGAGAGAGGCTCTAACAATCGATGAGATTCCCTTGGAATGGTGTGTTGGACCCCTTGTCGTGTTAGATTATACCAACTTGGATGATGGATATGTTTTAAGAGCCGAAGATATTGATTCAAAATTAGAAGAAATTGACTATAACCTAACGAAGGGAGATATTGTTTGCATCCATACTATCAAGGAAAAGTTCTTCGGCACTAAGGAATACATAAATCACGGTGTCGGAGTCGGAAGAGATGCCACCCTTCATATCTTAAAAAAGGGGGTTCATATTGTAGGAACTGATGCGTGGTCTTGGGATGCTCCTTTCTCTATAACTGCGGAAAAGTGGAAAAAAGGAATAAAAAGTGGTAATCCCGACCCGTCTATAATTTGGGAAGGGCATTTTGCGGGAAGAGAACTCGGCTATTTTCAAATAGAAAAACTAACAAACCTTGACAAAGTTCCAGCAACGGGAGCAACCATGTATTGTTTTCCGATTAAAATTAAGAAAGCAAGTGCAGGATGGATTAGGGCAGTGGCATCTATTCCCGAATAAGGAACATTTATCTATTTCCACCGTAAAAAGTTTTGAGATTTATTGAACATATAAATAGAGGAAATTTGGGTTAGGAGTTAAAGCTTTTATTTATTTTTAGATTTAACTATTTAGATTTCATTATTTTAGACTCAGAATAAATCATTATGAGGTCAAGTAAATTCCTCAATTCAGAATAAAAAATTATTTACGTTACTTTAAGAATTTCGCATTAAATACTTTTACCCCTAGAAATATTCCCTATACCTCCCAAATTGAATTAACCCTTCAATGTAATGCAAAATGTCCCTTCTGTTCCATTCAATCAATCCCGAATAATTTACTAGGGGAAGATATGAGTACAAAACAAGTAAAATTTATAATCGACCAACTAGCAGAACTCGGGGTAAATACATTAACGTTTACTGGGGGCGAACCCACATTACGGGAAGATCTCCCTGAAATCATCTATCATACGGGGATTACCCATAATTTTATCAATGGAATTGCGACAAACGGATACTTAATGCCGGAACTCTTTAAAAAATATAGTTTTGACGGATTAGATTATATTTTAACATCGTTAGATTATCCCACAGCAGAACAACATAATAAGATCAGGGGGATAGATGTATTTGAGAAAGTAATTGAAATGATCCAAATTGCTAACCAGCGGGATATTAAAGTAATCATTTCCACAGTAGTTATGAAGGATAACATTGATCAATTGGATGAGATCTGTGAGTTAGCAGAACGGTTAGATTGTTCAATAGAACTATTTCCTTGCGAGAATGTCATCCGTGAAATCAACGACACGATATGTCAAATTACAAGTTTGAAAGAGAGGGTACCAGATTTACATTTATGGGCTTTAAAAATAACAGAATTAAGGAAAAAGTTTGATAATATTATCACCGATCCTTATAGTGTAAAGTTAGTGGAACAAGGCGGATTAGGAGGATACCCGGACTTTTATCAAGATATCCTACGGTGTAACTCTGCGAAGACATTATTGTTTATAAGTCATGATGGACAAATTAAATTGCCATGTAAATTACATCCCTTATTAGAAATTGATGCTTTTAAATATCCCTTAAATATGATTTATAACACCCGAGAAGTCAGAGAAATTATACACAATCAAGATCAGTATAGTTTTTGCAATCACTGTAGATTGGGCTGCAGCGTGGCTGCGAGCTTAACGTCCAACTTAAAGTTGTTAGCAACAAAATTTGTTCTAAATTTTTTCAAAGGAAACTTTTTCTAAGCTCAGAGCCTAATTACTTATTTTTGAAGATAAAAAAATATTTTTTCAGTCAAAAATTTTATTTCTCAATGAGTTTAGAGTATCGAGAAAAATTTCTCAAAAGAAGAGAAAAGTTCTTGCATAAAGAATATAGATCTAGTTTAAAACAAATCCTTTCTTATATCTGGGATTACCGGAAACTCTTCACTTTTATAATAGTGTTCGGGATTGTACAATCAATTTTATTCTTAACCTTACCCTTATTTCTTAGTCCCGCGTTAGATATATTGGTCAATCCAAATCGAAACATTAACGAAGTATTTCCTATTTTTCTATTAATTATAACCATTCAAAGTGTTGTTGCCGCCTTATTTACCTTACGGATTTATCTTAATCGATGGGTTGGCAGTAAAGTTATTTATAATCTGCGAAATGATTTATTTCTTACAATACAGTTAATGAGTTTTAAATGGCTTGATGAAAATAAATCTGGAGAACTGATTAGTCGAACCACCTCAGATCTAAATAATTTAAAACAATTTCTTGCAAATGATCTGCAATTTTTTATACGCCAATCTGCCACTTTTGTATTTAGTTATATTATTTTATTTATTATTAATGCGCAATTGGCATTTTATGTTGTTTTAATTTCTCCCTTTCTTTTCTATACACTATTAACATTTCGGAAAAAAATGAGGCCAATATATAAGAAATCAAGGGAAACCTATGCTGACGTTACCAACCGAATCCAAGAAAATGTTCAAGGGATAAAAGTGGTCAAATCATTTGCCAGAGAAGACCACGAAATCGACTTGTTTAAGTACGTGAACGACGAATATTATGAAGATAGTATGGATATAATCAAATTACAAGCCACATTCGATCCAATTATATATTTACTTGATAATATTGCATTTTTGGTCGTTCTTTTAGTGGGAGGTTTATTTGTTATTGATGGAAACATGACCTTCGGACAATTGTTCGCATTCGTCTTGGTTATGAACTTTAGCATTGAGCCTCTTTATTTTATAAGTCGATTTTTAGGAAATATGCCTCAAATTACAGAAACCGCCAAGAGATTAACAAATATTTTAAACTCTGAAATTATTGTGAAAGAAAAGGAGGACGCTATGGAAATGCCCCCTATTAAGGGAAAAATTGAATTTAAGCATGTATACTTTTCTTTTACTTCAGATAGTGAATACCATGTCCTTAAAGATATTAATCTTACAGTAAAACCTGGAGAAACGATTGCTATCTTGGGAGCAACAGGGTCTGGTAAATCTGCCTTAGTCCAATTAATACCGCGATTTTATGATGTGGACGAGGGAGAAATCTTAATTGACGGAATCGATATTAAGAATGTTACCTTTAATTCCCTTCGAAAACAAATCGGGTTTGTCTCCCAAGAACGACATCTTTTTTCACGTTCCATTCGAGATAATATTGCATTCGGTAACCGCTGTATTGCATTTGAAGATGTAAGGCATGCAGCATGGGTGTCTAATATTGATGAATTTATCGAACAAGAACTTCCAAAAGAATATCAGACAAAGGTAGGTGAACGTGGAACAACGTTATCTGGCGGGCAAAAACAACGGATAGCAATTGCCCGGGCTTTTGCTATTAAGCCGAAAATCCTTATCCTTGATGACGCAACTGCAAGTGTAGATGTAGATACGGAGTACGAGATACAAAAAAACTTCGAGGAGATGTTTGAAAATACTACCACATTTTTAATTACGCATCGATTAAGTTCAGTGCGACACGCAGACAGGATTCTGATTCTCGACAATGGGGAGATTGCTCAGCTTGGGACGCATGAAGAATTGCTTAACCAAGAAGGAATGTATAGAAAATTATATAAAACCTTAAAGGTGGAGGAACGAGCATAATGAGTTCCCAACCGTACCATTCAGATGATGAGAAGGAAAAACGTGACATTGACTTCAAACGATCCTGGTACATCGTGAAACGTCTTTTAAATTATACAGCTAAGCGAGACAAAAGATTACTCTATCCACTCATAATATTCGTGGCAATGAATGTAATTTTCAGTTGGCTCACCCCTCTTATTTTTCGGGATTTAGTAGATGAAGGTTTAGGCGGAGGGATTGGTGCCACCACAGGTGATATTAACGTTGTTATGTTTTTAGGGACCCTCTTCTTTTTCTTTACCATCGGTGGGGTCTTGGCAAGAATTGTCCAGAACTATATTATTTCCAAGCTCGCAACACTTACCATGTATCATCTCAGAAGAGAGTTATTCGAAAAATTTCAGAGGTTGGGATTGGATTATCACGATTCTCCCGACAAAACCGCGGGAAAAAAGATATCTTATTTAACAAATGACGTGAATACTATCCAAGAATTAATCCAATCAGGTTTGCTCATGGTCGTGGGAAATTTCTTTTTGATTTTTGGTGCTGTAATCTTTATGCTTTTTCTCTCTCCTCTTTTGACCTTGGTAAGTTTCATGATAATTCCCTTGATTTTGCTGATTGGTGGGTTTATCTTTAGAAAAGCACGAACTTATTTCAAAGAATTGCGAGAAAGAGTTTCCACGGTGACAAGTGAATTAAATGAATCGATTTTGGGAATGCGCATTATCCAGTCTTTTGCGGTTGAGCGAGAAAACGCAGAAGAATTTATTGAAGCAACCGAGAATGAAAGAAAAACCACGATGAAAGCTGGAAAGCTTATGGCATTGGTTCCGCCTATAGTCATATATATAATAACTTTTGGACTTGCAGCATTATTTTTCACGGCGGGAATCCTCATCCGAGAGGGTACAATAACTCAAGGTACACTGGTAGCCTTCATTTTCTATATCTTTATGTTCTTTCAACCACTTATAAATTTAGTCGGATTTTTTACATTACTCCAGAATTCAATTGCTGCGGGGAATCGAATGGTAAAATTATTGGATGAAGAACCATCAATTCAAAACAAAGAGAATGCAATTACGCCTCCTGATAAAATAAAGGGAAAAATTGAATATGATGGTGTTTCCTTTGAATATGAAGAAGGAGTACCAGTGCTCAAAGATATTAATTTAACCATTAAAGGAAAGGAGCGATTGGCATTAGTTGGTTATACTGGGGCGGGAAAAAGTACGTTCATCAAATTATTATGCAGATTCTATGATCCAACGGAAGGGAGAATCACATTAGACAATATCGATCTTCGGGAGATTCAATTGCAAAATTTACGGAAAAAACTTGGCATCGTTCTCCAAGAAAACTTTCTTTTTTCCGGTACGGTAAAAGAGAATATTAGATACGGAAAATTAACTGCAACCGATGATGAGATTATCAATGCGGCAAAAAAAGTAAGCGCTCATGGGATGATCATGAACTTAGAAAAAGGATATGATACCGAAGTGGGAGAAAGAGGAAGAAATCTTTCAGAAGGGCAACGGCAATTAGTTTCATTTGCCAGAACCCTTATCGCAGATCCTCCCATCCTTATTTTAGATGAAGCAACAAGTTCTATAGATCCCTATAGCGAACTATTGATACAGGAAGCATTAGAAAGCTTATTGGAGGGAAGGACAAGTATTTCCATTGCTCACCGGTTATCAACCATTATTAATTCGGACAGAATTGTTGTCATGGATAACGGGCAAATAGTTGAGGAAGGGAACCATAAAGAACTAATCAAAAAAGGAGAATTCTATAAACACCTTTATGAAATGCAATTCAAGGACCCATTCGAAGAAGATATTGCTTAATTATCTAATTACGTTTCGGTTATTTAAATCTTTCAGGTAATGTAGTTGTTGGCGTAATATTAAGGCAAGATTCATCACCGTCCTAAAGGACGATGTTTTCTTTTGCCGTCCATGATAAAAGAAAAAATAAATAAAAAATGTAGAAAAGAGGAGAAAAAACGCTTATTTTTTCATTGTATGTCCGCATTTTTTGCAAATATACTTCTTAGCGTAAATTTTCATGCCTCCTTGTTGATGTAGTACACGATCCTTGTTCTCAATCGTTTTAAAATCAGTTTCCCCACATTCTGGACATATTCTTCTTCCTTTTACTGGAGGGGCTTCTTTTTCTCGCTCTTCTTGTTCCATCTTGTTTACTACCTCAGACGGTTTTACTGTTTCTGCTTCGTCACCGCTTGAACTCTCAGCAGACTCTTTAAATTCACTTGATGTTTCGCCATTGAGCAATTGGTCAAGTTTCTCCACGATACTGTCGAGTCTTTCCAATACTTTTTCTTCAAAATCAGACATATACTTATAAAACCCAGTTTTAGATAATTATAATATTCTTTGATAAAACATATATTACGGTAATAAAAACTTTGGGGAATAAATAAAAATGGATAGAAAAGAAAGAAAGATTAGTGATTAGTTCTGCTTACTCTGGTTCAAATCCTAAATCAATCCGCGGCTCTTCCCCTTCTACTTCGGTTTCTAAAAATTTGGCTTTTACCGGCATACCAACATTTATAGTATCAGCATGCTTCTCATCTACTCCTACTAACTGCCCCGAAATCATTGGACCTTCTTCTAATTCAATTACCGAAAAACAATACGGATTTTTCATGGAATAGCCTTTATCGACAAAGAATTTTGTTCCAACCCCAATTGCGGAAAATGCCACAACTTTTCCTCTCCCCGACATCTCCATCCATTCCAAATCAGTTGAATTACACTCGGTACAGAGTTTTCGAGGGGGAACAAATTGAGCTCCGCATTCCTTACACTTTGAACCCAAAATCTTCTTATTATTTATGCCTTGTAAGTAATTGTAAACGGTTATTTCTTTTTCTGACATTTTTTCTTTCACCTCATTTTTCATATATGGTTACCACACATGTACCTCCAGAGCCTCCAAGGTTATGCGTCATCGCACGCTCGACATTGAAATCAACTTGTCGATCTCTTTCTGCTATTCCGCGCATTTGTTTAAATATCTCAACGGCTTGGCCAGCTCCTGTAGCACCTACTGGGTGTCCTTTGCTTTTTAGACCTCCAGAAGTGTTTATTGGTAGAGCACCATCGCGTGCGGTTTCACCCGCTCGGACAGCTTGAACTGCCTCACCCTTCTTATAAAATCCCAGGTCTTCCATAGCCAAGATTTCTGCAATCGTAAAACAATCATGTACTTCGGCAATTTGTATATCTTGTGGGGCAGCTCCTGCCATTTCATATGCTTGTCTGGAAGCTTCTCTCGTAGCGAGAAAACTGGTTAAGTGTTTTCGATCATGTAATGATAATGAAGCACTTCCTTGCCCCGTTCCTGCAATCCAGATGGGGTCGTCCGTATAGTTTTCCGCGACCTCCTCAGATGTTAAAAAGAGACACGCGCCTCCATCAGTGATAAGTGAACAGTCAAACAACCGAAGTGGATAAGCAATATACGGGTTTGCTGAACTTTTTAAGAAATCTAATTCATCCTCCCAGTCTGGTACATTCTTCCCTTGGCTTTCGTACTTTCTTTGCTTGCTCTTCATGATATCTGAAATCGTTTGTTGCATCTGAGCAAACGGATTTTGTTTTCCGTTCTTATGATTCTTTATCGCTACTTTCATCAAATCTCCTGCAGTTGTGCCATATTTATCCATATGTGCGGTTGCAATTGCGCCGTATAACCCCGGAAATGTTGCACCCGCTGGATATTCAAAGGTCGTATCCGCAGCAGCTGCAAGTGCATCGGTGACTATAGTAGTCGGGACTTCAGTCATTGTTTCAATACCAGAAACCGCGATAACATCGTGCACTCCTGAAGCAATAGCTAAGATCGCTTGCCTTAGTGCAATACCACTACTTGCACATGCTCCTTCAAACCGTGGTGCGGGTTTGGGAGTCAATCCCACTAAATTAGCCATCTGAGGTCCTAAATGACCTTGATGGTTAAATAAGTCGGCGGTGAAATTCCCCACGTAACACGCATCAACCTCTTCCGGTTCTATTCCGTTATCAACGTGGTCAACAGCGTTAAGCCAAGCATCAACCCATAGATCAGGATTACGTTTTTCAGGAAAATGTCTCCCAAATTTCGACATCCCAGCACCGACAAGCGCCACCTTTTTTGATAATCCCATTTTTCAAACCTTTTATAATTTTAACTTTATTTATAATTTTGATTTGAAAAATTGAAGAGAAATTAAATTCTTTATGATTTGTCTTTAAAAGGTTTCAGATAATTATTCAAAATCGCTCTCTTACGGGCGAAAAAACATCAAAGAATTCTCTCTTCACTTTAACATCCCCTTGAAATTTTACAATGATTTTATTTCCCACGAAATTAATCGCTTGAAATGATTGAAAAGCCTTGCCAAATCCTTTAAACTGGATAATATCCCCGTTATTCAAGTTTGAATCCAATTTTGAGGAATCATTCACGCGCAAGTACATGCCCGGTTCTATATCAATTAAATCGTCAATATTATGAATGGTCTTGAAAGAATGCGTGCCCGAATAATTCTCAATTACATAATCTTGTAGTTGGCGTAATGGTTTTTTCTTGATCTCAATAGTCTCTCCCTTAATCCCCCGCTTTGCGATAAGTAGTGAAGCGATCGCGTGGTCCACAAATCCTTTTGACTTCACTTCGTTCACCAATTTGCCTTGCTGCAGGTGATAGAGCGCCTCCTTAGTGGTTTTAAATTCATCCACCAAATAAATGTCGGGTGCACCAAAATCTGTCTTACCAGACAATTCTTCAAAATCGTTTTCGGTTGAAATGTCCTTAGGATCCGAACTGATACAGATATTATCTTCACAAGAGATACCAAAGTATTCTATGAGAAACTCAATCATAAACTCAGAGCCGGGACCATGGCCAATAAAAATCTGGGTAATCAATTCTTGGTCATTTTCTAAGAACATATCTAGTTCTTTGGTCAATTTTGCCTTTGCTGCACTATGAGCGCGATCCTCGTTGAGGCTTCTTTTTAAATTTACATACCACAAGGAGGGTAATTCCCCTTTTTCCAAGATACAAAATCCAATATGTCGGGTCCCAGGATCTACTGAAAGTATCTTTTCCGATTGATCAAATTTAAACAGATTAATCTCGGCTTGTCCGTCACTTATCTTCATCAACGAATTAAAGAAATTCTCAAAATGGTGGTTTTTAACTTGTAAAAAGAATGTATTCGATTGAGATTGATAAAGAATATCTGCATTATATTTTTCAATTAAGCCATAAATCTCGTGGTAATTTTCAACTTTAATGATGATATCTTGATGAGGAAAAATCTTGACCAATTTAGTCTTTTCAATTGCTTTTGCAATTGCTTGGGCGATATCATCTTCATTTTTTCCAGAGAGAATGTCAATATGGATGGCATCAAGGTGAAAGGCGTCATAGGCGGCTGAGGCACCGATGATATCATAAAGTTCCGTTGCTTTTTTACCGTTTCGAGTGACGGACATCTTCTTGCGAAATCGGGGAATTACCTTGACCCGTGCTGACTTATATCGTCCTTTGCTCATCTTATCGATCGTAATAATTCCCTTAACCTTTGAGTCTAGGATTTTAAATTCAATTAATTGCTCGAGATTTTCTTTTATGAAATCAAATTGTACATCGCCGAGAACCAATACATTAATTGTATCTTTTTCGACAAAATAATCAAAAGAGGGAACTGTTTTTTTTAGGTTTTCCAAGGTCTCTTCCGCAATTCGAAACTTGACGGGATCCTCAATTTTTAAATGAAATTCTTTTCGGGGGTTAATCTCGGTCAGTAAACTTTCAATTTTCGGGGATAATATCTTGCCTTTATAAAATTTAGACCCTAAGGAAAAGTCGGGAGAGATATTCATAGAAATTTGTACAATTGAGCCCTCACTCGCTGTTTGTAAGGCTTTTCCCTCTAATGAAAAGATCTGTCGAATGCGAATTTTTTCGGTGATATATTTATTGGATTGGATTGTTCCCGAAAGGATGCCAATATTGACCAAGTCCCCGATTCCCTTTCTTTGGGAAAATCCCAGTACGATAAACTCTAATTCAGCATTCACATTCTTACGTTCAGGCACATATATGGCAAGTTTATCTAATAATTCTTTGATACCGAATTCTTCCTTTGCAGATGTTTCAATAATGGAATATTTCTTCTCTCCAAGTTGAGTAAGCACATCTTGAATTTTTTTTGTATCAGCATTATTGAGGTCCATCTTAGTTGCTGCAATTACAATAGGTATGTCTTTTTCATGGGCAATATCATATAACCAATAGGTACGGGCTTGAAACCCCTCCTTTCCGGAAATAACCAGTAAAAGAAGATCGGCAAACTCTAAACCCAACGCGATCCCGCCTTTGAAGTCCGCATGTCCCGGACTATCCAGGAAGTTGATGAGTAAATTTTTATCATCAAAATGAAATTGGATAACTTTAAGACTTACTGTGGTGCCGTGCATGAGTTCATAATCCAAGTTGTCGGGAAATGTGCCCACGATCTTCTCTATAAGAGAAGACTTACCGTGTTGGGCGTGTCCAGCAACAATAATGTTCAATATTCTCGGTTCCTTTTTCATATCTAAGGAAATAAATGAAAGACATTATCTAAAAATTGCGTTTTCTGGAAAAATTAGAGAAGAAGTGGAAGTGAATTAATCAATTTCAATAATCACATTAAACATTTTCAGTTTTTCATTAACTAACGTAATTATTTTCTCTGCGAAATCCTTTAAATTTTTGGCATAATATTTTTTAAGGTATCCTTGCTCAAAGATATATTCATGGATAAGTTCACGAGTTAGATCAGGACCATGCGTTTTTAGATAATCTTGCCATTCCATTGAAACTCTGCAGAACACTTCAAGTTCCGAATCTGGATAATGAGAAGTATTGAATATCAGATTATGCCTTTCAACCAAGACTCTTCCCACTCTTTGAATATAGCTCGCAATTGCGTAGGAATAGAGGGATAAACTAATCAAATTCGAGATCACCCGCGTGCTTCTAGAATTTGCAGCTTCATCGATGGATTGCCAGCACCGTTCCCACGTTTCTGTGCAGTATTTTGCGGCTTTATTATGGACCATTGCAACGTTTACAATATCGCTGAGGTCAACGTTATGGCCTCTTTTAATCTTCTTTGCGATAATGCTTTGTACGGATGAGCTCTCAAGATAACTCCCTCCCCCAAAATCCATTGAAAGATTGAGGTTATTGGCAGCAATTAAAGTCTCAGTTCTTTCTTTATGCGTAAAAGGATTTTTCCAACGAATGGATTTTTCCCATTCTTTTGTGTCTTTATTCCTACTCCAGCCCAATTTTTTCATGACATGTCTAAAGAGGTGAACTTTATTTACCCAAAAGTCAATATCATCCGTAAATCTTTTTCGACGCCAATCACTGGTCGTATATTTTCCCAGATATAGCTTTACAGTCCCTCGTACCATACTGAATCTTCCCCCTTTAAGCACCGCCCGGGCTTCGCTGTAATATTGATGATCTCTATCTTTGGCTATCTTCTCGATGTAACTTATAATTTTGCGCGCTTCCCGTGCAGCTATATCAGTCGGGATATTTCCATCTGATGGATAACTTCGAGAGCCTCCCTTCAAAAACTTATCAAATAATTCTTGATCCGTATCGGGAATATCATAATAAGGATTATGGAACATCTTTTTCTTGAAGATGTAATGGGTAAATCCATCTTCATCGGTCCACGTTCTGCCAGCCTCTGGCGACACATCCCGAAGATTATCACCTCGCTTCACCTTATCCGCTTTAAAATCCCAATAATCGCTCATTATCTTACGACTCTCATTTGTAAGGAATTAAATAAATAAATCTATTATTTTTAGACACATCTAGAATATTGGAAAAAGAGAATAATAAGGTTTGGTCAAAAATTTTATCGATTCTTATTATTCAAATAATCCAAAATCGAGTTTTTTATCTCCACTACGGGATAAATCTTGCGTGATTGAGAAACAAATTCCATTGCATCCTCCCATTTCCATTCTAAATTCTCTTTTAGAAGCCAGCCCACAACTATTCCTCCGCTCCGAGAAATTCCCATTGCACAATGAACAAGAACTTTCCCCTTTTTTTCTATTATATGTTTATCCATAAAAGTGAAAATTTTCTTGAGATAGTGATGGGGCACATATGTCTTATCTGGAAATCCTTTGTATAAATATAAATAACAATCTGGAGGCGTATAAAGATTTTCCTCCATAAGGTTAACTATTGCGGTGATTCCAGCTTTTTTAATCTTTTTAAAATTGAGGCGAGGCCAATAAGCTCCAATATATAAATTCTCTTGAATTTTATAAATATTATCCATTCTTGAATTCTCTCAAAAATAAGAAATTAGAAAAAGGAAAAATATATATTTATTTATTAATGGGTAAATCTCGGCTTGCTATAAGATCCGCATCTTCATTAACTATATTTTTAATGAGTACCTGTCCACAGTGTACTGGTGCTTCAATTTCAGTTTTCGCAATAACCTTTAGTGCATCGTTAAGTTTGTCCTTCGAGATAGCTTTATCAGTTCGCACGGGAACTAAAGGGAGAAATCCATTTTTAACTCTGATGGTGGTGGTGAGAACTCGTTTGGGATCGTAAAATTCTTGTTTTGCATATTCCAACCCTCGCTTACATGTGTAGTCTTCAAATTCAATTTCTCCATCGGGTGTTTCTTTTACTTGAATTTCACAGCCAGTAGGACAAACAATACAGCGTATAGTTCTTAATACTTCTCCTTTCTCACAACTTTCCTCCATTTTCAATCCATAACCTCCTTTAATCCTCTTCAATCAGTGGTTCTGGCCGTGGAACCACTTCAATTTTTATATTTTTACACGTCGAATCAAAATCTTTGCTTTCTAAATTTAACTTTATCTTAATCATTTCACTTGGAATGACATATCGTTTTTTGCGTTCGTAAAATACGTGATTAGCGTCGTCCTTAAATTGAACAATCATACGTCGGTCTGGTTCCTTTACGCGTAAAGTAAAGATTATATCTTGGGAAAGGTCCGAACGATTTACTAAGTCAGGCTTCACATAATTGACATTCTCGCCTGGCTCTACTTGAATCTGTCGCTCTCTTTCGATTCTTTTTCCTAATCGCTCATTTATATAGTCAACGGCATTATTTCCTGCCCGCTTTGCCTCTTCTGTGACAAGATCCACAAGATCGTGAACTTGGAGGACATTTCCGCATGCAAAAACCCCTTCAATTTGAGTTTCCAAATTATTATCCACAATTGGGCCATTGTTGTCAGATAGTTCAGCCCCTGCTTGCAAGGTAAGTTCATTTTCGGGGATTAATCCAACTGATAAAAGCAAGGCATCACATTCAATAAATCGATCAGAACCAACAATCCTATCAAAATTACGGTCTACTTTTGAGATAGTGACGCCTTTTAGATTATACTTTCCATGGATCTTGGTCACGGTATGGCTTGTAATTAGCGGAATATCATAATCATCCAAACACTGAACTTGGTTCCGAATTAATCCACTCACGTAGGGTAAGATTTCAACAACTGCTTGTACTTTACAACCTTCCCACGTCAATCTCCGTGCCATAATCATTCCAATATCTCCACTACCTAAAATAACAAATGTTTTCCCTGGGAGATATCCCTCAATATTAACAAATCTCTGGGCTTGTCCAGCAGTATATACACCGGCAGGTCGAAAACCAGGAAGATTTATAGCACCTCTCGTTCGTTCTCGACATCCCATGGCTAAAATAATAGCTTTGGATTGAATTTCAATCAATCCTTCATTTTTATTCACAGCGTATATTTTCTTATCTTTCCTTAATTCAATTACCATCGTGTCTAATAAATAAGGGATTTCTAAGTCATTTACCTCATCAATAAAACGCTGCGCATATTCGGGACCAGTTAATTCCTCATTAAATTCCTTTAAGCCGAATCCGTTATGAATACATTGCATTAAAATCCCCCCTAATTCTATTCCCCGTTCAACTATGAGAACATCTAAGCCCCCTTTTTTAGCTTCAATTGCCGAAGCTAATCCAGCTGCACCGCCGCCGATTACCACGACTTCGGTTTCGTATTTCTTCATTCTTTCTCCTCGCCTCCTTGACATTTTTCCAATAAGAAATCTTTGGTATGGCATACCAAATAGTTCGTTTTATCGCCCTTTTTTGTTACTTCTTCTGGAGGGATCTCCAATTCTCTTGAAAGAATTTCAATTACACGGGGTCTACAGAATCCTCCTTGACATCTTCCCATTCCAGCACGGCATCGAAACTTCACACCGTCTACGGTACGAGCACCTACAGGTCGATTAATAGCATCTACAATTTCTTTTTCGGGGACGGTTTCGCATCTGCAGATGATTCTCCCCCATCGGGCATCTTCTTTAATTTTCTGGTCCAATTCTTGTTTAGTAAAATCTTCCAATCGCTCGGGCTTCGGGCGATATGGGTTATAATCCTCCTTTTCTTCCATATTGACGCCCAATAATTTGAGATACTCTTCCACTTTTTCTGCTATCGCATAGCATGAGGTTAATCCCGGCGAGTGAATTCCAGCTACATTAATGAATCCGTAGATATCGGTATTATCAATAATGAAGTCATACCGATGATCACGAGGGACAGCCCGAAGACCCGCAAAATTTCGAATAGAACTTCTCACCGGTAAATTTGGTATCAGTTCCTTTGACCCCTCCAATACTTCTTTTAAGCCAGCGGTGGTGGTGGCAGTATCTTCTTTATCAACAATATTTTGTGCATTTGGACCCGCAAATACATTATTATGGACGGTGGGACATACTAAAATACCTTTTGATACTTTAGTAGGGATAGGGAAGAGAATTTTACTTATTGTGATTTCATTTTTGTCAAATAAAATATATTCTCCTTTCCTTGGGATTATTGAAAAGTAATCTAATCCCAACATTTTGGATATTTTCGCTGCGTACAAACCAGCAGCATTGATTAAATTGGCTGATTTAAATTCTCTTTTATTTGTTTCCACAATAAAAGTATAATCATGATGGCGTATATTTATGACTTCTTGATTTCGGAAGAATTTAACACCATTCATTGCTGCATTTTCTGCAAGAGCGATAGTCATTTCATAGGGGCTTACAATCCCTGCAGATGGAGCATGAAGCACCCCCACCACATCCTCAGTCAGATTGGGTTCCATTTCAAGAATCTTCTCTTTATCTAAAATCAGTTCCAAGTCAGTTATGCCATCTTCGATACCTTTTTCTCTTTCCTCTGCTAACATTTCAATTTGATCATCTCGAACCGCACAGACAAACGATCCAATCCTTTCAAATGGGAAATTTAACTCTTGTTGGGCTTGCGTATACAACTCATTACCGCGGATACATAAATTCCGTTTTATATATTTTCGGGGAGACGCATAACCCGCATGTATTACGCCAGAGTTTGCCTTAGTCGTCCCAGATGCCACATCTGCCTCTTTTTCCAATAATGCAATTTTTAAATCATATTTAGAAAGCGTTCTTGCAATAGTACACCCCGTTACACCGCCTCCAATAATTAAAACGTCATACTTCAACCTTCATTACCTTTCTATTATTAAATAAGAATTATCATAAATAGTAGTAAGTAGAATAGTGAATTGTTTTAAAAAAATATAGTGAAAATTGTATTAAAATATCCTAAAGAAAATATGAAAGAAAAGTTTTTTAGAACTTTGGAAGATCTCAAATCCTAGAGTTAACTCGTTCATTTTTTTAAATCTGAGGGCTTCTCTTCTATCAATCCATTTTTTACCAATTTATCAATTAAGATTTTGAGATCTTTTACATCCAGTCCGAGGATTTCTGATAATGTTTCCAAATCCCGTTTTCCGTCACATAAATTATAGAGATCATAAAAGAAGGGGTCAAGAAGCCCAAGTAAAACTGCAAGCTTAGGTACTTGGCCTTTTCTCTCTGGAATAATCTCATCGTCTTTTTTTAAGGTTTGAGAGAAGAATTCATAATTTTTCTCTATTTTTGAAAGAAACTGCTCACCTTTTTCTTTCAGTTCTTCTTTTTTTAAGAAGAACTCATCTTTTTCTTTCTCTGAAATGGTTAAAATACCTCCAAAAAAATAATCTTTGTTATAAAATAATATTTTATATTATAATTATTAATATTTAGAGTTATTTTATAATTATTAATATTTATGGTAAGATTATTGCTCTTTCTTAATAACCCAAAAAATTTAAAGTAAAGAGATTAGATTAAAGAAGGCTAAAAATTAGTAATCCTATATTAAAAATAATCATAGCAACGAGTAATAATTTCGTAATCGGATTAAAGATAGTATTTTTCATATTATCGTCCATTTTGAGATTTAGTTCATTTTTAAGAACTTCGTCTGTGATTTCCGTCTTGGGAGTCGCCGATGGTTGCTTGGTTCCTTTTTTCATATGGATGGACCCCAAAAAGTTAGGATTATAGAGATTATCGATGAAGTTATCAAGATTCTCGCGGGAAACTGTATTAAACATATAAAAATTGGAACCCCTTTTTTCACTATCTTTAGCGAGTTCCTCTTCGTCTTTTTGGGTCTCCTTAAAATCCTTATCGGTCATTGTTTGCCTCGAGCCTTTGATGGTGATTATTTTCTGAAATCTTTTATATTAGTTAATTAATTAATTAATATTGAAATTGACTAAAAAGGATTTCGATTAAAATTTATATAAAAACATAGAGAATTTATAAATTAATAAAATAAAGACATTAATTTTAACAATAGTTATCTCATTTCAAATAATAATTAAAAAAATTCAAAATGAATATTCGAAAGATGATTTTTGATGGAAAGTAATAGAAAAAAGCGAATATATCAAATTGGAAATATTTTGGGTCTGATTGGTACAATTATTGTAAATATACTCGCCAATGCACTTCCTATTAATAATAAGACAACTGGAGAATTATCTGATGCGTATCCCAATCTATTTGTACCTGCTGGATTTATCTTTTCGATATGGGGTGTAATTTATCTTCTTCTGGCTATTTTCGTGATTTTTCAAGCACGAGGATTATTAAAAAGTGAAGAATTCGACACACCATATCTCGATGAAATAGGAATATTCTTTATATTGGCCAGTGTAGCCAATATACTCTGGATCTTTGCATGGCATTATCAACTAGTAGGACTCTCTTTGATAATCATGTTAATTTTACTAATCGCTTTATTAGCAATATATCTTCGGTTACGGATCGGACAAGAATATGTACCGCGCAGAGAGAAACTATTCGTTCATGTCCCCTTTAGCGTATATTTAGGTTGGATTACTATCGCAACCATCGCAAATGTAACTGCCTTCTTGGTGGATATAAATTGGGATGGATTTGGACTCTCTGAGGTGTTTTGGACTGATCTTGTGATAATTATTTCCATTATATTAACTGCCTTAATCTTATACACAAGAAAAGATATCGCTTATGCAGCAGTTGTAATTTGGGCCTCTTATGGCATCTTTGCGAAGCAAATTAATAATAATTTTCAAGTTGCGTTTATGGCTCTAATGGCAGTAATTATTGTGGCAGCCTTGGTAATAATTACCATTATCCATAAAATAAAGAAGAAATAAATCATATCGATGCTAAAAACTACTTTAAAGAGTCGGAAACATAGCAAAAGATTTTCTTCATTAAGATTTTAAAGAAATTTTAACTTATTTTTATTTAATGATATCATTCTTAACAGAAACTTATCAATATTTAATTGAAAGAATTGAAACTGCCCTCAAGAATGTCAATCTAGAAACGGTAGAAAACTGTTTAGATATACTTAAGGAAGGCGCCGATGATAAAAGAGTAACGGTTGCTGGCGCGGGGCGCTCTCTCCAAAGTGCATTATTACTGGCAAGAGAATTGGAAAGTACCTATGGAATCCGGATAAATTGCGTAAATAATGCAAATTTACGTCCATTGAGAAGTGGTGATATTTTTTTGGCAAATTCCCGTTCGGGGTCCGGCAAAATCATAGATGATGCGACATTTGCCAAAAAAAAAGGGCTTAAGGTTATATTTATTACCGCCAATAAAAATCTTAAAGAGAAATTTGAAAATGTAATTTTTCTTAAAAAAAATGGACATGAGGAAAAGTATGCTCCGTTAGGAACCGAATTTGAACAGGCCAGTGCGACCTTGTGTGCATGCCTTGCATATTCCTACGATAAAGAAGACCCAATTGCTGAGTTTAAAAAGGTATCTAAAGATGTTATTAAGGGATTTAAAAAGAATTTAAAACGACTCAGAACCCAAGAGGAGTCCGTTAAGAACTTTGTTTTTTTGATTGAGGATTATTTAGATATCGAAAACGATGGTGTTGTTTATTTCAAAGGAACTGGTATAAATGAGATAATTATACGAGTTATTGCAATTCGGTATGGTCACTTGCATAAAGAAAACTCAAAGGATTTACATGTTGTATATGAGAGTCACTGGAGATGTCGCCGAAATAAGGACTTAGCGATATTATTAAGCGGAAGCGGACAAACCGACCAGATCATAAAAGATGCGCGGCAAGCTGGAGACGTAGGAATGAAAATCTTTCCTATTACGAGCTTTGAACAAAGTAATTTAGTTAATACTTGTCAGTGGTACAAGCGGCATGCTGGCAATCTTATAATCGAAGGAAGACCTGAGATGATTAGTTATTATAATAGGTCTATTTTCGAAATCGCTTCACCTTTCTTTCCTCAATTTGAACTTAACACTTATGTCACACTTGATTCTCTTTTAGCATTAATTGCAAAACGAAACAATATTACCGAGGAAGATATGAAGAAAACCCATAGAGATAAAGAGTTAGAGTAAGTTAAAACTTCTACTATTTATCTTATCTCACTTCTTTTTTAAAAATCTCAAGAAACAAACTTATAAGGAATTGAATTGATATTTGAATTTGCCTAACAAATCAAAGAGACCTTACTTATATTTTAATAAAAGTGTAATAATCTCTTGGGGATTTGCATGAAAGGGATACATATTTTTATTGTTTGGAGATATTAATTTAATCGGATCCTCAAGAAGATTTATGAGGTAAACGGCTTCGGGGGTTTTATATAGTTTTAACATTCCTTTTGATTTTTTGTCTGCCGTCTCCAGAATTCGTATCACAATTCCCTCAGAGTTCTCGGCCATTTTCACAGACTTAATAAGGAAGTTGTCAGGAGTAACTTCAACTAATGGTATTTCCCCATTTATTGATGGTTTTCCGTTTTTTCTTTCCTCTTGCAACTTGCAGATTAAACCTATATTAAAGTTCATAGCCCTTTGAGCAATTAAATTAGTGGCTTCTTGACCTTCGTGGAAAAAAATTGAATATCGAAATTCATGATGAGTTAATTCATATGCTTTCGGGATACTATAAAAAGGAGCTAAGACCATGGGAACCGCAAAAGGGAATATGTTTGCAAGATAACCCGTGCTACGCATTAGAGTAAGGAAAATATGGTTTTTATTGGGACCAATCTCATATTCTGGCAATCCTTGGTTAATTATACTGAAGCCCTTATTAATATGTTTGTCGGTCGCATCCATCCAATTTAAAACCGGAAAAATTCGGTCATAATGAGAAAAATGTTTGCTTTGTTCTGCCCATGATGATCCTTTCCTTGGCATTGTATCTCTTTCAATAAATCCATCCGGAACTTCTGAATGAAAGATGGGGTTTTTCATATTTAGGGGGAAGCAAGCTTGAATTCTAACATTCTTGATCTTATTCCGAAATCGGGTAATAAAATCGATACGTGGAATATCGGTATTATGGAGGATTATATATTGAATTATCTCATTCGTGGGCTTTACAAGCCATTTATTTTTACACTTCAGTTTTGAAGCTACTTTTACGACCATTCGCACGGGTCCGTTTTCAATAAGTTCAGCTTTATTGTCGTACGTCTCATAAGTTTTTGAAGGCATTTTTCCATGTAAATAGCTATCTCCCCTGTCATTAAAGATTCTGAGTTCATTAATAAAATATTTGTCCGATTTGATAAGATTGTCAGTTTTTTTGTCCCGTATAGTTCTTAACTTGTCATTCTCAAAGGTTAGAGTAAATCGGGAGTTATGTATTTCCCGTAAATGATTTGAGGAACTGTATTCAAATCCCAAGGAAGAATCTTTTTCCAGAGATTGTTCCATAATTCTTTCTGATTTTTCGCCCGGTTCAAGATCTTTTATATAAAAGACTTTAAAGGAAAGAGGTGGAACTGGGGATGGATCAAATAGGTAAATATCTTGATCCTTCATTGTATCTAGCTGAAACTTCATGATTTCGCCGTCTGTATTTAAAAGTTGAAAATTCTTCAGAGATTTTGGTAATGAAAATCGGACAATCTCATCGGAATGGGCTGAACTAGGATTAAAAATAATCAAGGGTAAGAGATTCTTTTTGATTTTATTAATCTTGATGATATTAATAAGTGAGTTCAGAGCGTTTTCATGAATCTTTCCGAGCATAGAAGAGGCTTGATTCAGTCTCTCCATAATATTCTCATATGCGGCATCAATGTGACATCCTGGTAAGGCGTCATGAAAACACGATTGTAGAACCTTCCACAACGCCTTTTCAATAGCTTTTTGCGGATAATGAAAGTTTGAGAAAAACGAGGCAAACGCCGCAATACATTCGGTTTTATATTGAAGATTCTCTACGCCTCTTAATGTTTGTTTTAACTTTACTCGTGTGCTGAAAGTTCCCGGAAATTTATCGGGAAATCCATTAAATTCATGTGGTCCAAAAACACCGAATTTATGATTACTTTTCACTAACGCATCCTTAAATTCCGTGGGAGTTGATATTTTGAGATCGTATTTTTTTGTGTGTTTTTCAGTATAGTTAGTAACATCAAGGATATTGGTACTGGGAGGAATATTATCGGTCCCGTTTAAGATGAAAATATTATTGGTTGTGGCTCGCTTTAATCTATTTTTTATGGTAAATTTTAAACCTCCCATATCGGCACCCAAAATTGAAACTCCAGCATTTATTGAACCGATTTTTTGAAACAGATATTTGAAGGGAGGGAAAATTTTTTTCAAAAATTCGTACAATCCAAAGGCTTGAGGTAAAAAATTGAGAGTAAAGGGAACAGGGAAAAATGGAAACAGAGGAGGTAATATTGTTTGCGCAAATGGGGGAGTTACCCATGTATAAGTTGCATACATCCAATGCGTTAATATTTTCGAACCATCAAAGGCTTTCCAAAGGAATTCTTGAGGTAAATTCAAGTTTCGGGCACCTCGAACAAATATAAAGAATTCAAAACCCGCCTTTTTCAGAATTTGGGGTAACTGAGGCGTTTGCCCAAAGGAGTCCAATAAATATCCTATTTTAGCATCTGTATCGAACTCTTTCTTAAGGTATTTTTTTCCGTATAAGAATTGTCGAATAAGAGTTTCTCCCCGTGCCATCAATGTGTCGGGCGCAACTACCATCCCACCTACCAGTTCGATTCTTTTTTCTTCTACTCTTTGTTTAAGTTCATCCCACATTTCTGGAAAATGAAGCCTAAAATATTTCAAGGGCATAACGGAATCTATCACATATTTGAAATTAGGATGTTTTCTCATGATGAGAAGTGCTTTTTGAATAATCTTAGCCGTGCGAGACCCCATTCCATCTGCCGTATCAGTCCATAAATAGTCATAATGAAAATGAGGTGTAATAAACACCTTAGCCTTCTTTTCTTTGCTCAATCTTTTAACCTCGTTTTATCCTTAAATGAATTAATCATAATATAAAATATAACCCAACCATCCTAAAAAGGCAATACTAAAATGAATTGAAAAGGTAATCCCCCAATGGAAACTTATAGTAAAACTGAGAATATTCATAATTGAGAGGATTGAATAATAAATCCCACAATATAAGATAAAAATGTGGAAAAATATCCCGCCCCAGCCCCATTTATCTTTCCTAAAAAGTTCTATTGCACAGCTAATACCAAAAGCTGGCCAGAGCAGTGCTAAACCCTCTATAAAAATGTCAGAAAAAGAGATGCCCCACAAAAATATATTCAAAAATATTTTGAAAAGCAACAAAATGCTGTTGGTCAAGACAATTATTCCCAAAAGAATATGATATTGATATCGGTAACGAGATCCTTGAGGCATATTGATAAAATATTATCTTTTATGTTAAAATAATTTCATCTCTTCAATATTAGTAAAAAACATAATATACTAAGCCAACTATTCCCACGAGAATTAACAGGATATCAAATATGATCTCTAAAACGGCGAAGATGATTAACGCTTGAATTAAGTTGATAATAAAGAGAAGGGGG
Source organism: Promethearchaeia archaeon (assembly GCA_046483985.1). Taxonomy (GTDB): domain Archaea; phylum Asgardarchaeota; class Lokiarchaeia; order Sigyniarchaeales; family SOKP01; genus JAWOCD01. The sequence goes on along the minus strand of JAWOCD010000003.1, from coordinate 10,468 downwards.
ATTAATACCGTTAATAGAGAGAATAACGCTTCAGAAAATGAGTATCGGTATCCATCTCGATTATAAAATTTTACAGCGATATATATACAGATAAGTGGGAGAAAGAACGCTTTTATCAAGGATAGAAATGAAAACTTAAACGAAAAAAGAGCACGAATAATTAAGATAAAACCTAGCGAAATGGAAATATAAGCGGAATTTCGATAAAAGTGAGAAGCTTCCGATAATCTCATTATGGTAAAATTATGAAGAAAAACAAATAAAATTATTTGTATTTATATTTTATTTTTAAATTGAACTTATCGGGGAATTTGAGTATTTGTTATTTATTATTTATTATTTATTAAAGAAACTATTAAATGTGTTGTTTCGTGTATGTTCAGTACCGAAATTAAAAAAAAAGAGATGTAAATAAAATTGGACATTATTGAAATTGAAGGGATAGGAGACAAATATGGTAAAGATTTAAAAGAAAGTGGTATTGATGAACTCGAGGACATTATTGGGTTAAGCAAGAAAGAGCTTGAAGAATTGAGCAAAAAATCAGGAGTCTCTTTAAAACTCTTAGATAAATGGCAAGAACATGCCGATTTAATGAGAATTAAAGGAATAGGTCCTCAATATGCAGATGCTATTAATCAGATTGGAATAGATTCCGTAAAGGAATTTGCTCAAAGAAATCCACAAAACACCTTAGAAAGAATTAAAGAATTAGATAAGAAAAACCCCGATGTAATACGACGATTACCTATTTTAGATGATATTAAAGATTGGATAAAGCAAGCAAATAATCTAAAATAACCATTTCTCATTTCTAAGTATTTTTTATTATTTCTAATTCTCTCTATGGTTTTTGAAAATAAATAAAATTATTTACATTCTTTTTCTATTTAACTTAGAAGTAAATTTCACTATTGTTGGTAAACTGAAACCTCATATGATTAACCAAATGAAAAGCAGATTTAAATGGAAAGAATTCATTTCAGTTATGAAAAGCAAAGGATTCAGGGAATTTTCATCCTTAAGTGCCTCCCAGCAGCCCAAAAATAAGGGAAATATATTGCTCATAGGCGAAAAATTACACGGTGGAGCAATACGAGACCCTTCGCATCTACATATATCCCCTTATATCCTTTTTCGACCCCTCACAGAAGATCAATTAAAAGAGATAGTGGTTCATTCTCAAGCACTAAAAATCCCCTTAACTTTCTGTTCTGGAAAAACTGGATTATCGGGTGGCTATGTAAATTTTGGTATCGTCGTAGATCTTGAGGATCTTCACTCGTTTCCCGAACCATTTACCATAAATGTGGAGAAGAAAGAGCTAATAGCTGAACAGAGCGCTCTAATTTCGGACCTTATTAAAGGGGTTTTGTACCAAAGCGAAAAGACTTTAATCTTTCCAATCCAACCCGCCAGCGCACTAACTTTACCGGTACGAGTGGGGGGAATGATTGCCTCCAATGCAAGTGGTGTGACTTCCGGAAAATTGGGAGCGGTAAAAGAATGGATCAAGCAAATGAGAGTGATGACTCCCAAAGGAAAGATTATAGAGATCTCTCAAGACGATCCGTTATTTCATAAAATCGTGGGAGGAAATGGATATTACGGTATCATCTTAAGCGCTGTTTTCCAGTTATATAAACCCCCAGAACGGTTGACCCAAGCAGTTTTGTTCGGTGAAAATATAAATAGCGCTTTTAGTGGCTTGCAAAGTATATTAGATAATCAATTATCTTTACAAGTGAGTGAATTTGTCATGTCACCGAATATTTTAACAGAAAAATTCAACGCTCTTGCCAAATCAAGTGATTTAGTACAAAAAGTAAAATGGTCTGCCTTAATACAAGGAAAGGACGAGAAAGTTAATGAATTCATTCGGCTTATGGAAGAGAGAACAGAATTGGGAACAGTTAGATTAAATGAAGCACAATTTAAAGTATATTTAGACGAAAGAGCCAAAATGGCGCTGTTATCATTTTCTGGGAAAGAAACGAAGGATTATCTTAAAGTTCCTGGCTGTGAAGATATCTTGGCAAAACCGAAAGATTTACCCCAGATCATCCGATCAATGAATCTTATATTTCAAAAACACGGTTTTAAACCAATTATGTACGGCTACGGTCATATAAATTTTAGAAAAGGGGAAGGTCTTTTACTGCATGCACGATTACCAGTTCCTGTACGGTATTTTTACAAGGAAAGTAAAGAAAAGCATATGGAATTGATTGCAAAAACACTCTATGAACTGATACATCATTTAAAGAGCGAATATCACATCAAGCAGAAAGCAGAACACAGTCCCGGACCCTTTGAGATATGGTTGGAACCGCTCTCTCGGGAAAGTCTCTCCAAAGCAATTAAGATCGGGGAGGCGTTTGTAAATCCCCATTTAATCTTCTTTAATGAAATCTCCAAAAAGTATAAGAACCTCAAGGATATTTATGTTCACTTGATGAAACTTTATTTAAATTAAATACATAAAAGGAAAAAGAGACATGTACAAATGAAAAAGTTAAACTTCGATTATGGGAAAAAGGGATTAGAGATAGAACTCGATCCCCAATGGCATTATGAGATATTACGACCAAAGACGCAAGAACGGCTGAAAAATCCAGAGAAAACCATTAGACATGCCATTCAAAATCCGTTAGAATCAAGAACGTTAGAAAACATTATACACGATGGAAGGAAAAAAAAGAAAGCTCAGAAAATCTGTATTGTAGTAAGTGATGCAACTCGTCCGGTTCCATCGAAAGTGATTCTTAAGGGGGTCATTTCTGAATTATTAGAATATGGAATCAATTATGAACAGATACTCATCTTAATCGCGACAGGACTCCATCGCCCCACTCGGGAGGAGGAACTAAACCGTATCATTGGAAAGGAATTATTAAAAAAAGTAAAAGTTATGGATCATATTGCCACTGATACTTCAACGCTAATTAATTTGGGCACCACCTCGGATAATTCACCAATCCAAATAAACAAATTCTATTACGAAAGTGATGTTAGGATAATAACGGGCTATGTAGAGCCGCATTTTTTTGCAGGATTTTCAGGAGGGAGAAAATCTATAGTCCCAGGGATCGCGGGAAAAGAGACCATTCTCGCCAACCATTCTGCAAAAAATATTGATTCCCCTCATGCACGATTCGGACATTATGAAAAAAATCCTATTCATCAAAATGCAGCGGAAATTGCTCGCGAGGTGGGCGTTGATTTTACGATAAATGTCTGTATCAATGAAAAGCATCAGATCACCTATGTACAATGCGGAGATTGGGAAAAAGTTCATAAATCTTTGGTAGAATATCAGTCTCAACATGTTTTTAAAGAACTCATGCAGCCATATGATATCGTGGTCTGTGGTAATGGAGGATATCCCCTAGATTTAAATCTTTATCAAGCTATAAAAAGTATGGCAATCGGAGAAATGGCGGCGAAAGAGAACGGAACAATAATCTCCGTTAATCAACTCTCCGATGGTATAGGTGTGGGGCAAAACAACTTTAAAGACCTTTTGTTTTCTGGTCTACAACCTAAGGAGATCTATAGAAAAATAATGGATGGAGAGATTACTTTACCGGATCAGTGGGAAATCCAAATATTGGCCCGAATTTTGATGAAATCACAAGTCTATGTGGTCTCCCAATTAACTAAAGACGATATCGGGAATATAGGATTAAAATATGCTCCCACAGCTGAAGAAGCAATTAAAGAAAGTCTACATCGACACGGAAAAGAAGCCCGAATATTATTCCTCCCTCATGGTCCCTTAATCTTGCCCTCCTTGAGGATATAAAGTCTTGAACTACTCACGCCTAAAGACGTGAGATTCGTAATTCATCGAGAACTCTAGTGATAAAAATGAATTGATAATAACCTTTCAAAAAGAAAGAAATAAGTTTATATTCAAATTCTTTTATTATTTAACCAGAAGTTAGTTGATTCTAAATATGGGAAAAATATGGGAAAAATATGTTACAGATATTATAACAGAATATGTCTGAAGAAAAAATTTATATAAACCAACATCAATTAATATTTTATTACTAGTGAAATAGCACAAGTTTTCGGATATTTTTCACATAGATTTTTCGAAAAACAAAAAAAGTGATTTATCCAAACGGAACAATATAGCAAGTTGGTATGTTGGTACCTAATCACAAAAGATTTATATGACAACCAGAGTGAAATAATATGAATAAGAACTACAAAAATCGCTTACATTCTAAGAGAAAAACTGCGAAAGAAGAAATAAAACAATGCTGTGACAACCCTTGTATTGAAAAGAAAGACGGTGACCATGTATGTTTAAATTGTGGCTGTGTAGTAGGACGGAATTTGGTAGGTAATGAAAGACGGGCTTATACTGCTGAGGAAGTAAATAAAAGGCGGAGGACCGAGCCAAGATGGCGAGAATTTGGACCCAGAACCATGCTTCCCAACAGTAAGGTTGACTCAAAAGGTCGATTAATTGGTGCAAAAGGAAAAACCTTATTTTCTCGTTTATCAAAAATTCAAAACTCTCTTATTTCTAGTATTGAACGAAATTTCTGGGAAGCCAAACCCAAACTTAAAATGCTCACTTCTAAAATGAACATCCCAGAGCATATTAAAGAAACTGCATGGAAAATTTATTCCGTGGTAGCACGAAAGAAATTAACCATGGGTCGTTCAATTGATGGATTTATTGCAGCATCGCTGTACGCTGCGATCCGAGTTCATGAATTTCCACGGTTATTAGAAGAAGTATGCGAATCGTCCATGACCCCACGGCGAACGGTACACCGCTCCTTGGGCATGATTGTAAAGGAGGTCCTCCCAGAACTCAATTTGAAGTACAAGCCAATCACTGCAGAGCAGCTGGTTTTCCGCTTTGGAAATGATTTAGGGCTTCCCATGGAGACCCAAAAACAAGCCATTAGAATGTTAGTAAATGCCTCACGAAATGGTCTCATGCGAACAGGTAAGGATCCAAAAGGACTCGCAGCCTCTGTAATTTATATGGCGGCAAAGTCCACAAAATGTAGGAAAACGCAAGCAGAAGTAAGTGCAGTCGCAAAAGTCACGGAAGTTACACTTCGATCTAGGTCAAAGCAGATAAAGAAAAAGCTTTAACGCTTAGGATGGACAAGATTGACCGAAAACGGGATCCAAATCTGGATCGTAACCGAAAATTAATCAAAATTAATATTTATTAATTTTTTATTTTTATGGCCTATTTTTTAAACCCTAGTTAAAGTGGGTGAATTTAAATTCTTAAATCTTTCTTGTTTGCCGAATCGAGAATAAAGTAGTTCTAAAAAATGAATATTTTTAGAATTAATTTTTTTTTCTCTTTTTATTTTTTCTGCACTTTAACTCGTTTATCTTTTCTTTTATTAAGCTCGGTTTAAATCCTAATCCGTTAAGCTTTTATACAAGTTTCCTTTTATATTCCTTATATTCTGATTAGAATGAGTTATATTGAAAAAAAATACCTTAAAAAGATTAAAGAAACATTTGAAATTTTGCCGGAATCGGAAAAACAGTTAAAAGAGTTGTTGAATCAAAAAACTCTTAAGAATGATGAGGAAATTTCAAAATTATGTTCAAAATTCAATAAGGAAATCAATAAAATTCTAAAAAAATATTACCCTGAAGTAAAGGATTTAAAAGATAAACTCCGTATTAAATCAAAATTGAAATTTTATTATGACCTTATAGATAAACTGACAGATCTTATCCGCAATATTGACAATTTCCAGAAAATTGATGATAATTATTACGAGGAGTTAATAAAGTTCATTAACGAGAAGAATGAATTGATAGAAGGAAAATATAAACAGATCTGCCAGCAAGAGTTAGCCGTATTTTATAATAAAAACGCACGGTCTCAATTGGAAGAGATATTAACCCAAAAAATTGAAAATAAAGAAAATGAATTCTTCACATTTGGATCTTTAGAACAAGAGATCAAAAAAATCGGAGCCGCCCTCGGAGCAGATTCGGTATCTATTGAAAAGATAACCAATGAAAGCATCAAAGAGTCGTTGCCAGAGACAGTAGAAAAAAATCAACTTAAGTGTATTATTTATTTCACATTACCCCTAAAAAAAATGGATAAAATTGAAATGAAATTGGAAAGATTACTAAAAATTGGAGTACAATTGAAGAAATATCTTCAATCCAAGAACTATACCGCAGAATTGCTAATTAATAAAGAAATCTTAAAGAACGAAATTAGAAGAGAAAATTACATTAAAGGGCTCTTGTTGACTAATGCGGAGCTCTTCGAAGAGAAAAAGAAAAAGGTTTAAAATTATGTGCTCACATCTTTGGCATTGGAGATAAATGATAATCGTCAGTATCAATAAACTCTTTATATAAAAACTTCTCCCCACAATTAGTGCAGCGAACTATTCTGGGGTGAAAAAAACAGATTGTTTTTGGTTTCTCGGCATTCCCACAATTAGGACATTTATATTTATTTTTCATTTTAGTCACCTCTTTCAATAATCTTATTATTTTAAACTTTGAGGCGATGGAATTCAAGAGGTAATGAAGAGAGTCAATCACGAGTCCAAGAATGAAAACCAGTTCTTAAAAACCGATAAATAAATGACCAAATATTCTTCTCTGAGTAAAGTCAAAGGTTTTATAAATTTTAAAGATTTTTTGCAATCCATCATTAATGAGAGAATGAACCATATATATATGTAATACTTTTTTAGACCTTCTCAAGATTTAATTAGAATTATTCAATTTCAATTATATACCATGATAGATATGGATACAAAAAATGAAGAACTAATAATAGACGAAGAACTACCAGTTAGCGCGAAATTAGCATATGGAGCTGCCAATTCCGCTAATACATATCTTTCTGGAGTTGTATTTGGAGCAATTGATGTTTTTTATCTTAAAGTATTAAACGCAGATCCTACTTTATTAGGTATTTCATGGCTTCTCTTTATTGTGTGGAACATGGTGAACGACCCATTAATTGGAATCCTCCAAGATAAAACGAAAACGGATATAGGAAGACGTATCCCTTATCTTCGTTATGGAGCCATTATATATATTTTAACATTTATCTGGGTGTGGTTTCCAATCGTTGATAAACAATCTCTGCTTTTTTGGAACCATCTTTTAATGTTATTCGTTTTCGATACCTTGTTCAGTATGATGGGGCTCATCTTTTATTCTATGCCCGCAGAAATGGCTGTAAGTCAAAAGGAGAGGGGTAAAATTATGGTCTATTCCACCGCATTAGGATCTATTGGTATTATTGGGAGTATTCTAGTGCCATTGATCTTCTTAGGGGAGGTTCCAGACCCCGAGGGATTTCGGATAGTAGCGATAATTACTGGCATAGCAGCAGGTCTTATAATTTTTCTTGCGAGTTACCGTATTCAAGAAAACCAATATACAGTAATGGAAGAAAGTTTGGGATTCTTTGAGAGTATTAGAGAGACGTTTAAAAATAAACCTTTTCTAATTATCGAGGTTGCCATTTTCGCCAGTGTGATAATGACGCAAGTAATCCAAGGATATTTTATCTTTCTTTTTGATTATGTGGTGAGCTTTGAGTTTAATCTTTTAAATATTATTTTATTAATCATATTAATAGCAATATTAGGGTTCTCTGTTTGGTGGCTAACTTCGAAGATTGATAAATATGGGTTGAAAAGATTGATGTTTTTAGGAGCTATCGTTTCGATTATAGGGTTTATTACTCTTTTAGTTATGGGATTAGGTTTGGGAATAAATCAGCATAATAAAATGGCCTTCTTGCTTTTTTTTGGACCTTTAGCTGCCGTAATATTTGGTTTTGTAGGTTTTATGCTACTTAGCCAACCTCTCATGGCCGACTGTATAGATTATGATGAAATATTAACTGGAAAGAGGAGAGAAACGACATATGCTGGTGTAAATGCCCTCGTAACGAAACCAGCAGTTTCAATTGGGAGATCCATATTTCTCTTTATAATTGCCCTTTTCGGTTATCAAGAGTCTATCTCTAAGCCTTTTAACCAACCTTCAACAGTAGGGACGGGAGTAATTATAGCTTTTACTTTAATTCCCACAGTTTGTCTAATTATTGGGTTAATCTCTTTGTATTATTTCCCCTTAGATGGAGAGGAATGGCAAAAAAAGAAACAGGAAATTCATGAAACACACCAGAAAAAACGGCGAGAATATTTAAAGAAGTTAAGGGATAAAGGAGAAATCACTTAATATCTCTATTTTTATTTTTATATTTGAATATATTTTTGGTTTTTTCTTTTTACCTGAAATTTAAAAATCACTGATTTAGAGCCGACAATATTTCTGGCTATACCAATTCTTTTAATGTCGGAAGAGATAGAGTGATGTTTTTTGAAGGAAAATCGTCTTTTTTGTCCATTTTCGATGAGAAAATTGCAGGTTTTGATCATTCTTGAACCCTCTTTTTTTCCGACAAATCTCAAGGTGATATAGATGAAAATTTTGTCGCCCTTAGTTGATAGATTTTTAATTTTCGATTCATTATTTAAATTCTAAAATACACTCATTTAAGAATTACTTTGTATTCTATCATTGAACTACTCTTTAAAATGCCGAATTCGCTATAAGTTAAAATTAAATAAAATAATTAAGTGCAGGAAAGGTTCTGGCTCAATAGCTAAATCATAGATTTAAAATAAAAAGATAATAATTGCGAGGTATCCTATACCCAACAATACATGGAAGAAAGCAAAAAAGCCTCCCACCTTAAACAATCGCTTATACGACATATCTTCAACTTCATATTCACTGCTGATTTCAAGCGTCATCATATCCGCGGCAGAACCTTGGGGGAGGAAATTTCCGCCGAGATTTATCCCTAAAATGAACGCAATAACCAAAGAGCCAAGAACGTATTGAGGTAAATTAAATAATAATCTAACAATTGGAATAAACATAATAGTCACAGGGGTATTATCCAATAAGCCACTCAATATGGATGTGCTAATGAGAATGATTAATGCAAGAACAAATTCATTCTCTGCAGCTAAACTCTGAATTACTCCCTCCAAGAAAGCAATTGTTCCATTTAAGTCCATCAACCCTACAAATACAAAAAGACACATAAAGAAATAGATTATTTTATAATCAACATTGGAAAGGTAATGTGATAACGAAATGGATTCTTTACCCTTTTTATTTTTGACTGGATTAATAAATACAAATATTAAAACACCCAATACTCCAGCCAAGTAAAGTTGAGGGATAATAATAAAGAATATAATTAGTAATACCAATGCAATTAAATTTTTGTACAACTTGTTTTTTTCAATAATGGATTTAGAAAATTTATCATCAGCGTTAACTCTATCTGGACCACATAAGTGAGTAGAACAATACTCCAAATCCTTTTTCAGTATAAATCTATCTAATAGCATAAGTGTTGAAAACAAAGATATCACAAAATATGGACCCAATCTTGTTAGAAACCATAAGAGATCCAATCCAAACTCAGTAGCTATCAATACATTTTGTGCAGACCCAAATGGTGTTAATGCTGCCGCAAGATTTATAGATACCGTCATCCCTAATAGGTATGCGGCGGGTCTAATATTTAATTTTCGACATGCAACAATAATAATCGGTGCAAATATCATTGCAATTGAGACATCTTCCACAATGGATGCCATTAAAGTAGAAACGATACAAATAACATAAAGCATTTTTCTTAAATTATTTTGATATTTAATAACTATTCCGCGGGCGATCTCATCAAATATTTTATTTTCTTTAAGCACTTCCACAATGGTAAACATCGAAATCAGAAAAAAGACTACTTCCCATTCAATCTGCTCGATATAAAACTCTATATTACGGGCTTCTGGGAGGAATATAGAAGTAGTTATCCCCGCTAAGATAATAAAAAAAAAGGTATAGTAGATGTAATCCTTATCTTCATAGAAGAGAACTATAACTACCCCAAGAAAGCAGATTATAACGAAAATTGAAAGAAATGAATTTATCATAATTTTAGAATTGAATATTTATTTGAAAAATTGAGATTTACATATTTTTATATTCGAGTTAAGATTTAAAGTTAATTATTGTAATAACCAAAGAAGAGTCTAGTTCCCTGTCACAACAATAGATTTTTTGAAATAAAAGCCCGTCCCACTATGAATTTCAAATATTTTGAGTAATTAAGACTCTTAGAAGGTTGAAGTCTCCCCGCCCTAAAGGACGGGGATTCCTACGAGTCCACTAAGCGTTAGCTGGTGGGCATATCTTAGGGCTGTGTGTCGTAGAAAATCCGTTCCATTGCTTTAGAAAGGATTCCTCCTTCAAAGAGGATGCGGCAATCCATTATCGACAAAGGACACCGGATGCGGGTTTACGTTCCGTTTGGGAAGCAGTGGTTTAATTACTCTACCCGCAGGTTAAAAGAGAATCCCAAAATAGCACAACAAATTATTAAGGCACTATTCATTAGGGG